>CAVZRY010000017.1:0-44938 GCA_963777805.1 uncultured Microthrixaceae bacterium
CCTCCAGCACGCATCCGATCTCATCCTTGTGGGCGCGGGCGGCCCGGATGATGGCACCGGCGTAGCCGTTCAGAAGCTCCGGCTGGAGAAGCACCAGGTCGCCAAACTTCAGAGGCAGCAAACGGGCTTCTAGCGCGCTACAAGCGATCCTGATGGTATTCAACGCCCTTCGGAAGCAAGATTCTCCGCTACGGTCCTTATTGCAGCAGCGGGATGGCTGAATCGCATCAAAATGCATTTATACCAGCACTCTTAGCAGCACTTTCAGACAACTGAAGCAGGAGGAGGGCGATGGACGGAGGTTTCAGTCCATTTGTGGATACTGAAACAGGAGGATCGAGTCCGACCTGCAAAGTGATGCCTCTAAGCCATAATGTGCTTAGCAGTGCCGCTCTCACGGCCCTTACTGTGACATGAGATGATGAGGATGAGTCTGACTTTGAAAAGACAATGGATATATAATTGAATGTATGTTCGTGCCCAGATGGTGCCTGCCAGGCTGTCCTGCCGATTACGATTTGAAACTCTGCCGGAATAATCCACGTTTTCGCGACTCATTAGTGAATCGCGTAACTCATTGGCAACAGGATCTTGAGGTGGAATCTGATATAGGCTCAAGATAGGCTCCAGCACCTTCTCGAAATAGGACTCTGGCTTCCTAAAGTCAGAGTACGCTCTGTCGCTCAGGCAGGGTGGGAATGACTGGGCAAAAGCTCCCTCTAACAATATTGGGATTATCGTTTTCTTCAATTCTTCAGGACCTCTCATCCTCGTGTTGATTTGTGCGCATTCGGCTGCAACAACGGTTCCGCTATCAGGTTCTTCGTTATCATACTTCTTGCGATAGGCGACCGTTCCCACAACAACAATGCGATCCACTTTCTGAGTCGGTCAATAAAGCGACCAATGCTGCTTCCTGGTGGATTGTGCCATCTATCCAATAATACCTTGATTCCAGCCTTCTCTAAGTCCGTCGCTAGGCTCTTCTCCACCCAGAATCTGGTGATCAGGGATCGCCCCAAGCATAACTGATGAAGCATTCGGGGGCAGCAATCTTCTGCTCTAGTACATAATTCTTTAAGCGGATTAGAGATTCTTGAAACCGAGAGCGGAGATCGGAAGCCCGACGATTTGCTTCAATTTCTTTTGCTTGTTGCATGGCAAGTTGAATCATCTGGTCAGCTTTCGGCAGCATATTCTTCTCACCACTTTCACTACAGAATACGAAATCAACACCGATTGCCATCTTAAGAGAGGCTATCTCATCTGGAATGCAATCGCTACCTAATGTGTTATCATGCACAAGTGCTGAATTGCCTGTCCATTTGCCATTGCCAGTGTTAAAAACACCTCCACCATTTTTTGAGGCATGGTTATGATCTATGGAGCCGTTGTTTAGAATCAAGGTTCCACTATTCATAATGCCTCCGCCGAGGCCGTCTTCTCCATTTTTGTCGGCAGTATTGCTATATATTTTTGTACCATCTAAGGTCATCTTGTGCCCCCCGCCATTTACAGCACCAGCACCGATCCTTGCGGTATTGCCATGAATAGAACCGCCATTCAGATAATTAGCAGGTCCACAGCAATAGATACCGCCACCTGATGAAAATGCATCATTAGAAAAAATTGTACCTTCACGCAGGGTCACTAGGCCCCTCGACTATGAATGCCACCGCCACTGTTTTTCGCAACGTTATTCGAAATGGTGCCACTATGGATACTTATTGTTCCACGATAGCCTATATAGATGCCGCCACCAAGTTGCTCTGCCTTGTTGCTCGCCACGGTCCCACCATTCAGGATTATCTTGTCTATATTTCCGTAAATGCCGCCGCCATTGTGTGCAGCGTTATGATTTACGGATGCTCCTTTTTCTAAGTTTAATGTCCCTTTGTTAAAAATGCCGCCGCCCACGTCTGCAGTATTGCCAGAAATGACGCAGTCCGTTATAGTGAGTCTCCCTTGGTTGAAAATTCCTCCACCACAAACGTAGGGTGTTGGACTAGGATCTATTCGATCTTTAGTGCCGGTTCCCCCCGTAACGGTTATTCCCGCTAAAGTCACGTCGATGTCATCTCTATTCCAGCCTACAACGATCACTGAGCCGCTACGAGATCCATCGATAATTGTTTTGCTCTCTCCTGCACCTTTTATCGTAAACGGCTTATCAATACGCAAGTTCTCCTGGTAGGTGCCAGCAGCTAGAATTATAGTTTCACCGGGATTTCCAGCGTCAACTGCTTCTTGGATAGTCGAATATTCTCTGTCTTGAATATAAACTTCTGGCCTACTAGATTCAATGATATCAACAAGTTCGCTTGCAGCATTCCCAATTCCATCTTTTTCATGCGAAGTTGGTGCCCGGCATTCTCCGTTCTCTATGTCCCTCATCTCGACAGTATTGTCGTCCGATCTATACTCCGGTTTCCTTTTCAGCTCTTCTTGGGCTACGGGCGCTGAGTCTTTTGTTTCATCTCGGCAAGCAGCCAGCAGCTCCTCGAACGCTGCCCGCGTCTCCTGGCGGAAGTCCACGTACTTGTAGCGGCGCAGGGTGTCTGGGAGCGTGCAGTCGGCCAGCAGCAGTGGCACGAAGCGACGGCCGGCATTGCTGGGATCGCGGAAGAGGACGGTGCTGCGCTCCAGAGCCACCCACTCCGAGCCCAGGGCCGCGGCTTCGGCGTGTACCAGGGCGCCATCATCCTGTTCCCGCCGGACCAGGGCCGCCGCTTCCCGGGCTTCTATGACGGCAACGCCTTCGACCTCGGCGTGGTCAACCTCCAGTGGCACGACGCCTTCACCATCGTGGCCGCCATCTTCGTGGCCCTCGTTCCTGCGCTCCCTGCTCTTCGGCACCCGCACCGGCATCGCCATGCGGGCCGTGGTCGACGACCGGCCGCTGTCCCAGCTCACCGGCAGCCGCCCCGACCGGTCGGCGATGCTGGCCTGGGCCCTCGGCACGTCGCTGGCCGCGCTCTCGGGGATCCTGCTGGCGGGCAGCCAGGGCGTCCTCAAGCACCTGGACCTCACGCTGCTGGTGATCAACGCCTACGCCGCGGCCATGATCGGCCGGCTGCGCAGCCTGCCGCTCACCTTCGTGGGCGCGCTGATCCTCGGCCTCGGTGAGTCCTACGCCGTCGGCTACCTGCCCACGAACCAGCAGATCACCTCGGTCTTCGGCTGGAACGACTTCACCCCGATCTCCCTCAGTGGGCTGCGGCCGGCCTTCCCGGTGATCCTGCTCTTCATCATCCTGCTGAGCATCCCGCCGCTGCGGGTCCGGGCCGCCGGCCAGCAGAAGTCGCGGGAGTACATCCCGATGCCGCCGCTGCGCCGTTGGATCATCGCCACCGTCGTCCTCGGCCTGTTGGCCGCGGGTCGCGGGCACCATGCTCGTCGGACCTGCGCCTCTACCAACTCGGCCTCGGCATGGGCGTCGGGATCATCATGCTGTCCCTGGTGCCACTCATCGGCTGGGGCGGCCAGATCAACCTGGCCCCGCTGACCTTCGCCGGCATCGGGGCGGTGGTCATGGGCCACTTCGGCGGCGGCGGCATCGCATCTGGGGGCTGTTCCTGGCCGCGGCCGTGAGCGGTGCTGGTGGGCGCCCTCATCGCCCTGCCCGCCCTCCGCCTCCAGGGCCTCTACCTGGCCCTGGCGACCGCGTCGTTCGCGGTGTTCATGGAGAAGATGTTCTTCAACCAGAGCCTGATCCTGCCCAACGCCAGCCTCAACGTGCCCCGGCTGGACCTCGGGCCGGTCTCCTTCGACGGCAACAAGGCCCACCTCGTCCTGCTGTCGGTGTCGTTCGGCCTGGTGGCCCTGTTCCTGGTCTTCCTCCGACGGGGCGAGTTCGCCCGGCGTCTGCTGGCCATGAAGGCCAGCCCGGCGGCGTGTGTGACCCTCGGGCTCAACCTGACCCGGACCAAGCTCCAGGTGTTCGCCCTCTCGGCTGCCATCGCCGGCTTCGGCGGGGCGCTGCTCGGGGGCGCAGTCCAACTCGGTGTCCCCCGACAGCTTCCGCTTCCTGCAGGGCCTGCCGATCGTGCTGTTGGCGGTCATCGGCGGCATCGGGGCCGTGGGCGGCGCCCTCTTCGGGGGCCTGACCTTCGCCGTCGCCTTCTACATCATCCCCGACATCGCCCCGTCGCTGACCAACATCTTCGCCCTCAGCCCGGCGCTGGCCGGGGTGAGCCTCGGGCGGAACCCGAACGGGGCCGTCAACGAGACCGTGCGCAGCGTCAAGGAGAAGCTGGCTCAGCGCAAGGCCCGAGCCGAAGGCGACCTGGCCGACGCCGAGCCCGACTGGGACCGTCTCGGGCTGGACGAGCCGCTGACCGTCGCCGACCGCGATCGCATCGACCGGGAGCTGGCCCTGGACGAGGAGGTGCTCTATGGCGCTGCTCGAAGCTAGGGGCGTCACCGTCCGCTTCGGCGGGAACGTGGCCACCGACAACGTCGATCTGGACGTCGAGGCGGGCCGCATCACCGGCCTGATCGGCCCCAACGGGGCGGGCAAGACCACGACCTTCAACGCCCTCTGCGGGCTCCAGCCGATGGCCGGGGGCTCGGTCGTGCTCGACGGCGAGGACATCTCCAAGCTGCCCGCCCACAAACGGGCTCGGCGGGGCCTGGCCCGCACCTTCCAGCGCCTCGAGGTCTTCACCCTGCTCTCGGTGCGGGAGAACATCCTGGCCGGCGCCGAGATCCGCCGGACCTGGGCCCGTCGGGCCGGCCCGGGCGCCCGCACCGATGACCGCACCCCCGAGCAGATGGCCGACGAGCTCATCGAGCGCCTCGGGCTGAGCGACGTGGCCGATGACCGGGTCGACAGCCTGCCCACCGGCCGGGCCCGCCTGGTCGAGCTGGGCCGGGCGCTGGCCAACCTCCCGCGCCTGATCCTGCTCGACGAGGTGTCCTCGGGCCTCAACGAGTCCGAGACCGAGGCCATGGCCGACGTCCTCCGCGGCCTGGCCGAGAACGGCATCGGCATCCTGCTCGTCGAGCACGACATGAGCCTGGTCATGAGCACGTGCGACGACATCCACGTCCTCGACTTCGGGCAGATCATCGCCGTCGGTGACCCCGAGTCGATCCAGACCAACGAGCGGGTGCAGGAGGCCTACCTGGGCAGCGGCAGCGCCACCCACGCCAAGGCGGCCCGTCGGGACCTCACCGCCGAAGAGGTCCCGCTGCTCGACGTGCGCGACATCAGCGCCGGCTACGGCGACTTCGACGTCCTGGACCGGGTCAACTTCTCGGTCCGCACCGGCGAGGTCTTCGCCCTGCTCGGCCCGAACGGCGCCGGCAAGTCCACCACCCTCAAGGTCATCAGCGGCCTCCTGCCCCCGACCTCGGGGACCGTCGCCGTCTGCGGCCGCTCCGTCACCGGGGCCGACCCGGACGCGCTGGCCCGGGCCGGCCTGTGCATGGTGCCGGAGGGCAAGGGCATCTTCCCCAACCTGACGGTGGCCGAGAACCTCGAGATGGCCACGTTCACCGGCGTCACCAAGGCCGACATCGAGGAACGGTCCTACGGCCGGTTCCCGCGGTTGGCCGAGCGCCGCAGCCAGGTGGCGGGCACGCTGTCGGGCGGCGAGCAGCAGATGCTGTCGATGGCGCGGGCCCTGGCCACCGAGCCCAGCCTGCTCCTCCTCGACGAGTTGTCGATGGGCCTGGCGCCGATCATCGTCCAGGGCCTCTACGAGCAGGTGGCCGAGATCGCCCGGGAGGGCCTGACCATCGTCGTGGTCGAGCAGTTCGCCCACGAGGTCCTCGGCGTGGCCGACACCGCGGCCATCATGCTGCACGGACGGGTGCGCCGCGATCGGCCCGCCCGAGCAGATCGCCGAGGAGTTGACCGAGGCCTACCTCGCCGGCTCCGCCGGCTGATCCGATCATTCGAGACCAACGGGAGCAGAGCACATGAGTGAGCAGTCGGCACCGGCCGGGCGCCGGGAGCAGTTCGAGGAGGAGATCGCCGCGGTCCGCATCCGCACGGGCAAGGCGGAGGCGGAGCAGCGCTTCACGATCCTGGGCCTCGTCGCCCTCGTGGGCGGTGTGGTCATCTGCCTCGCTGGCCTACATCGCCTCGGGCGGCCAGAGCGACACCCGCGACGTGATCTCCAGCGTGATCCTGGCCCTGGTCGGGGTGAGCGTGTCGATCGTCGGCGCCGCCCTGTTCCTGCGCTACTCGCTGGCCCGCTTCCTGCGCTTCTGGCTCCTGCGCCTCATCTACGAGCAGCAGGACACCCAGAGGTAGCGGCGCGGCCCTCGCGGCCCTCCGACGGGTCTCTCGAAGAAATTCTCCGATCCGGCATCCGGACACCGCGCTGGCTACGGATTAGTGCTAATTACAACCGAGTCCAGGAGGACTTCTGTGATCAAGCACCGATTCACCGCAGGGCTGGTGGCCGCCGTGGCCGCCGTGGCTGTCATCGCGGGGGTGTTCTCGGCCCCGGCCGGCGCCACCCGCCAGGGCGAGGGCACCCGTCCGACCATCGCCGGGATCGTGGCGTCGAGTGGCAGTGGGCTTCGACACCACCGGCTCGGACTTCGACGTGCTGTTGGCCGCGGTCTCCGCCGCCGACCTCGTCGAGACGCTCGGCACCGCCGGGCTCGACGTGACCGTGTGGGCCCCGAAGGACCGGGCGTTCGTCCGCACGGCGCAGGACCTGGGCTTCACCGGGGCGAACAGCGACGAGGCCGGGGCCTGGGCCTTCCTCGTCGATGCGCTGACCGACATCGGCGGGGGTGACCCCATCCCGACCCTGACCACCATCCTGCAGTACCACGTCACCCCGGACGCCCGCCTGGCGAACCGGGTGCTCGCCACGCCGGTCGGCTTCCCGACGCTGGCCGACATCGACATCCGGCACTCCGTCGGTTCCGTCATCCTGCGGGACGAGGACCCCGACTTCCGCAACCCGCGGCTGGTCGGCCCCCTCAACGTGCGGGCCTCCAACGGCGTGGTCCACGTCATCAACCGGGTGCTCCTGCCTGTGAACCTCTAGCGAGCGATCACTCCGGCACGAGGTGGGGCAGGGCCTGCGGGCCCTGCCCCACCCACCGCGCTACAAGATGCAGCCGTCCTCCTTGAGGGCGGCGAGGCGCTCCCAGTCCATGCCCATGCCGAGGAGGATCTCCTCGGTGTGCTGGCCGTGTTCGGGGTGGGTGGTCAGGGTGGGCGAGACCTGGTCGAACTGGACCGGTGAAGCGACGAGGGCGAACTCGACGCCCTCGGGGGTGGTGAGCCGGGGCAGGTAGCCGTTGGCGATGGCCTGGGGGTCGTCGTGCAGCTCGAGGGCCGACTGCATCGGGGCCCACACGCCCTCCATGGTGTCCAGCTTGACCTTCCACTCTTCCAGGGTGAACTTGGCGAACTCCTCGTCGAGGATGGCGATGCAGGCCTCGCGGTGCTCGAAGCGCGAGGCCCCGTCGGCGAACCGGGGATCCTCGATGAGGTCCTCCCGGTCGATGTGGCGGCACACGTCGGCCCAGAAGAGGTCGGCCTGCAGCATGTTCAGCAGCAGCCAGCGGCCGTCCTTGGTCTGGTACGGGTTCACCAACGGGTTGAACATGGACTTGCGGGTGAAGGACGGGATGCCCGACCCGCTCCCGGCCCCCTCCATGAGCTTGCTGGACACGATGTCGGGGCCCAGCACCCACATGGCGGTGCCGAGCAGGGAGATGTCCACGACCGGACCCTCGCCGGTGCGCTCCTTCTGGAGGAGCCCGGCGGCGATGCCCCCGGCGATGGTCATGGCCCCGATGGAGTCGCCGAAGGCGGCCTTCTGCATGACCGGTGACTCCGCGTGGGGTGGGGTGATGGCGTGGCCGATGCCGCCCCGGGACCAGAAGGAGGCGGCGTCGTAGCCGCCTTTGTCGGCGTCGGGGCCTTCGGGGCCCTGGCCGGTGCCCCGGGCGTAGACGATGGCGGGGTTGACCGCCTTGATGTCCTCGACATCGATCTTCAGCCGCCGCCGGGCCGGGCCCAGGAAGTTGGTCAGGAACACGTCCGCGTCCTTGACCAGGTCGTAGAGCACGTCGCGGCCGCCGTCGGTGGCCAGGTCGATGCCGATGCTCTTCTTGCCCCGGTTGGACTGCTCCATCATGAAGTTCACCCCGCCCGTGTTGGGCACCAGGCCGGAGGTGAACAGCGCGCGCTGGGGGTCGCCGGTCTCGGGGTGCTCGACCTTGATGACCTCGGCGCCCCAGTCGGCCAGGATCGCCCCGGCGGCCGGCACGAACCACCAGATCGCCACCTCGACGACCTTCACCCCGTCCAACGGCCCCGGCATCTCGTTCCCCCTGTGTGGTCGGCTCCCGACCGTAGTTCGGCCCAGAACTAGGTTGGAGCGGGTGAGCACCCTGACCAGCCATGATGTCCGAAGCCCGTACCTGTCGGGCAGCTACGAACCGGTGCAGGACGAGACAACCGCCGATCTCGACGTGGTGGCGGGGGCCCTGCCGGGCGACCTGGCCGGTTGCTTCGTGCGCAACAGCAGCAACCCCCGCTTCGAGCCCAAGGGTCGCTACCACTGGTTCGACGGCGACGGCATGGTCCACGGCGTGCAACTCGGCAACGGCACCGCCACCTATCGCAACCGGTACGTCCGCACCGCGGGGCTGGCCGACGACGAGGCCGCAGGGGAGTGCCTCACCACCGGCATCCTCGAGCAACCCGATCTGGCCCGGCCCGGCGGTCCCTGGAAGGACACGGCCAACACCGACCTCGTGTACCACGCGGGTCAGCTCCTGGCCGTGTGGTGGCTCGGCGGTGAGCCGCACGTGCTCCGCCTGCCCGACCTCGAGACCCAGGGCATCCAGACCTACGGGGGCAAGCGCCGGTCCGGGCTGTCGGCCCACCCCAAGGTCGACCCGGTGACCGGTGAGATGATCTGGTTCGACTACCAGCCGGTGCCGCCGTACCTGACCTACGGCGTCATCTCGGCCGACGGCGAGCTGGTCCACCAGGCCGAGATCACCCTCGACGGGCCTCGGCTCCAGCACGACATCGCCATCACCGAGCAGTACACGGTGCTCATGGACATGTCGATGATGTGGGATCCCGAGGCCCTCGCCGCCGGGCGGGTCCGCCTCGGCTTCTTCCCGGACAAGCCGACCCGGTTCGGGATCATCCCCCGCTTCGGCACCGATGCCGACGTGCGGTGGTTCGACGCCGAAGCCATGTTCATGTACCACACGGTCAACGCCTGGGAGGAGGGGGACGAGGTCGTGCTGGTGGGCTGTCGCATCGACCAGCCCTTCGCCGACGGCAGGGTCGACGAGCCCGTGCCCACCATCGCCTCGCTGCGCCTCGCCCCCAACTTCTGGGAGTGGCGCTTCGACCTGCGCACGGGCACGACCCGGGAGCGCCCCCTCGACGACACGATGGCGGAGTTCCCCCGCATGGACAACCGACGACTGGGGCGGCCGTCCCGCTACTCGTACCACCAGGTCTGTGCCCCCCGCTCGACGCTCCAGTTCGAGGGGGTCACCAAGTACGACTACGGCAACGGCTGCGCCGCCGAGACCCATCGCTACCCCGACGGCTGGTTCGGCGGCGAGACGGTGTTCGCCCCCCGGGACGGGGCCGAAGGAGAAGACGACGGTTACCTGATCACCTTCGTGGCCGAGGAGGCCACTGGGGCCTCAGAGCTCTACGTCCTCGATGCCCAGCGGCCGGGCGACGAGCCGGTGTGCCGCCTCGCCGTGCCCCAGCGGGTGCCCACCGGGTACCACACGTGGTGGGTGGACGACGCGGCGTTGGCGGGTCAGCGTGGCCTCTGAGCCGTCCCTGGCGGCCACGCGACGGCTCAGGGAACACCACCGATCTGAGCCGGTCTTCGTCCTGGGCGGGGCCCAGACGGACTTCGCTCGCAACCTCACCCGTGAGGGCGTGGCGCTGGCCGACCTCTGCGCCGAGGCCACCCAGGCGGGGCTGACCGCCGCCGGGGTCGAGGCGGCCGAGGTCGAGGTGGGTCATGTGGGCAACTTCGCCGGCGAGCTGTTCTGTGGCCAGGGTCATCTCGGGGGCCTGCTGGTCGAGGCCGACCCCGCCTTCGCCGGCCTGCCCACCATGCGCCACGAGTCGGCCTGCGCGTCAGGGAGCATGGCGGTCCTGGCGGCCATGGCCGACATCGAAGCCGGTCGCTACGACTGTGCGCTGGTGCTCGGTGTGGAGATGATGCGCACCACCGATGCCCTGACCGTCCAGCAGCACCTCGGCGCCGCGGCCTGGGTGCCCCGGGAGACCGAGGGGGTCGAGTACCCCTGGCCGGCGCTGTTCGGCGAGCTGGGTGACGAGTACGAGCGCCGCTACGGCCTGGACCCCGAGCACCTGGCCGAGATCGCCCGGATCAACTTCGCCAACGCCAAGCGGAACCCCAACGCCCAGGCCCGGGACTGGCACTTCGAGGACGCCGACTTCGCCCGGGACTCGGCCAAGAACCCCGTCATCGCCGGGCGGATCCAGCGTCAGGACTGCTCGCAGGTCACCGACGGTGCCGCCGTGGTGGTCCTGGCGGGGGAGCGATTCGCCACAGCCTGGGCCGACCGTCACGGCCGGAGTCTGGACGACACGGGCCGGCTGGCCGGCTGGGGCCACCGCACCTCCCGCATGGCCCTGGCCGACAAGTTGGCCGACAGTCAGGACGACCCCTATGTGGCCCCGTTCGTGCGCCAGACCGTGGTGGACGCCTACGCCCGGGCCGGGGTGGCCGACGCCCGGGATTTGGACGCCGTCGAGGTCCACGACTGCTTCACCACCACCGAGTACCTGGCCATCGACCACCTGGGCCTCACCGCCCCGGGCGAGAGCTGGCGGGCGATCGAGGACGGCAGCATCGGCCCCGAGGGTGCGGTGCCGATCAACCCCAGCGGCGGCCTCATCGGCGGGGGCCATCCGGTCGGCGCCACCGGCGTGCGCATGGTGCTCGACGCCACCAAGCAGGTGACCGGCACCGCCGGCGACTACCAGGTCGACGGCGCCCGCACCGTCGCCACCCTCAACCTCGGGGGCAGCGCCACCACCAGCGCGGCCTTCGTCCTGACCGCAGGAGCAGCATGAGCGACATCCAGCCCTTCGACATCACCGTCCCCGAGCACGTCCTCGACGACCTGAAGGACCGACTGGGCCGGACCCGCTGGCCCGACCAGATCCCCGACACCGGCTGGGACTACGGCACGGATCTGGCCTACCTCCAGGAGCTGTGCGCCTACTGGCGGGACGAGTACGACTGGCGCACCCATGAGGCCCGCCTCCAGGCCTGGGACCACTGCAGCACCGAGATCGACGGGCAGCAGCTCCACTTCATCCACGCCCCGTCGCCCGTGGAGGGCGCCCGGCCGCTGATCCTGAGCCACGGTTGGCCCGGCTCGGTCGTGGAGTTCCTCCACGTCATCGAGCCGCTGCGGGACCCCGAGGCCCACGGCGGGTCGGCCGAGGACGCCTTCCACGTGGTGGCCCCGTCGTTGCCCGGTTACGGCTGGTCCGGCCCCACCGTCGACCGGGGCTGGGACCCCAAGCGCATCGCGCTGGCCTTCGCCGCGTTGATGGACCGGCTGGGCTACGACGGGTACCTGGCCCAGGGTGGGGACTGGGGCTCGATGATCTCCACCCAGATCGGCCTGCAGGACCCGGACCACTGCGCCGGCATCCACCTCAACATGATCATCGCCGTGCCCGGCCCCGACGACGAGATGACCGAGGAGGAGACCCAGGCCTTGACCGACGCCATCACGCTGATGAGCGACGGTGCGGGCTACCAGGCCATCCAGGGCACCAAGCCCCAGACCCTCGGCTACGGCCTCAACGACTCACCGGCCGGGCTGGCCGGCTGGATCGCGGAGAAGTTCCACGCCTGGACCGACAACGACGGGACCATCGAGTCCGCGGTGGACCGTGACGACCTGCTCACCAACATCACGGCCTACTGGGTGACCGGCACGATCAACTCGTCGACCCGCCTCTACTACGAGGCCAAGAAGTCCGGTCTGTTCGGCCCGCAGGGAGCGAGGGTGGAGGTCCCCACCGCCGGGGCGGTGTTCCCTCACGAGATCCTGCGGGCGTCCCGTCGGTTCGCGGAGCGGGCGTACAACGTCCAGCACTGGTCCACCTTCGACCGCGGCGGCCACTTCGCCGCCCTCGAGGAGCCCGACCTCCTCGTGGAGGACATCCGCAGCTTCAACCGGGTGCTGTAGTGGGCGGGCCGTGACCCAGGTCACGGCACCAAATGTTGCATTTGTGTTACGACCGGCTGCACCCTGTTCGTGACCCCATACCCCAGGTGCCGGCGCGCCTGGCTGCGGAGCGGTCGCCCTCTCGTTGCTGCTCCTTCGTCGCGCGCCCGCCCAAAGGAGCAGTACCCCCCATGCAGCAGCCCTCCACCCCGCGCCAGCGGGTCCAGGCCGCCGTCGGCCTCACCGTCGCCGCCGGCTTGGCGGCCACGGGCATCACCGTGGCCTTCGCCGAGGACGCCCCCGACCCCACCGCCGACCAGGTGGCCGAGGTCAGAGGTGCGTTGACCGATCTGGACCGCGAGGTCGACCGGGTCGATGCCGTCCACCAGTACGGCGAGCTCCTCGCTGCCCGCGACTACAGCATCGCGGTCTACGCCCGGGCCCTCGACTGGCAGGCCGCGGCGGACTACGCCGAGGCCCAGGCCGCCGAGGCCTCCGCATCAGGCGTCGGTGGCCACCTCGCTGCCATCCGGGCCTGTGAGTCCGGCGGTGATTACGGCGCCGTCAGTGCCAGCGGCACCTACCGCGGTGCCTACCAGTTCGACTACGCCACCTGGCAGGCCGTCGGCGGCACCGGTGATCCCGCCGCCGCTTCCCCGGCCGAGCAGGACATGCGGGCCCAGATGCTCTATGACCAGAGCGGCGCTTCTCCGTGGCCCGTGTGCGGGAGCTGACCGCGGGCGGCCAGCTTCCACCCACGGGCCACTCCTGGCGCCTCTCGGCGCCGCCCCTGACGGGGACGAGGGACGGTGGTGACGAGGCTGGCCCTCGGCTTGGAAAATGGCGGACGGTCCGTGGTCACTGCAGCCCGGCCGGGCGTCCCCGCCTCCCGCGTCCGGTCTAGGTTCGGCCGGCATGGGCGACGTGTCGGGGGAGCCGGTCGGGTACAGCCAGGACGGGCATGTGGTGACGATCACCTATGACCGGCCGGAGGTGCTGAACGCCATCAACGGGCCGATGCGCGCCGGGCTCAACGCGGCGTGGGAACGCTTCCGGGACGACCAGGAGGCCTGGGTCGCCATCGTGACCGGGGCGGGTCGGGCGTTCTGCGCGGGGGCGGACCTCAAGGACGGGGCCGGGTCGGTGGGGACCTGGTCAGGGACGTTCTGGGAGATCCCCACGCTGAACTCCTTCGAGAGCGGTTGGGAGATCTTCAAACCCACGATCGCCGCCGTGAACGGCCCCTGCATCGGCTACGGGCTGACCGCGGCGGCGGCCTGCGACTTCCTCGTCGCCGCGGAGTCGGCCACCTTCGCCTTCCCCGAGGTGCGCATCGGGGTGCCCACCATCGTCGGTGCCCTGCGCCTGCCCCCGAAGCTGGGCTGGCAGCACGCCATGGAGCTCCTCCTGCTGGGCGAGCCGATCGACGCCGCCCGCGCCCTCGAGATCGGCTTGGCCTGGAAGGTCGTGCCCGACGATCAGCTCCTCGACGAGGCCCGGGACCTGGCCGCCCGACTCTGCCAGGGCGCCCCGCTGGCCCAGCGCGCGGTGAAGGAGGTGGCCACGCGCGGCGCGGAACTGCCTTGGCTCGACGCCGTCCGCTTCGGCGAGACCATGCGGCGCGTCGCCGGCGCCACCGAGGACGCCCAGGAGGGCCGCCGCGCCGCGGCCGAAGGTCGCGACCCGCACTGGAAGGGCCGCTGACCTACCCGGCGGCGGGCGAGGGTCCGGGTACTCTTGCCCCGCTGGCAGCCGGGGGGCTGTCGGGCCGAGAGTGGGGGACACCGTGCCGTACGCCGAAGGCCGTACCTACTACGACGCCGACAGCCACATCATGGAGCTGCCGGACTGGATCGAGCAGTTCGCGGCCCCGAGTGTCCGCAAGCGGATCCGACCGCTCGCCTTGGGGGGCGCCGGGGCCCTGGCTGTCGAGGCGGTCCAGGCGGCCGCGTCCCGGCGCGACGACCCGAGTCGCGCCCTGGAGGCCGAAGCCCGCCTCATGGACGCGAAGGGATGGTCGGGCCTCGGTGCCTTCGACGCCGGGGAGCGCAGCCGGGCCCTCGACCTGCTCGGCTTCGAGAGCCAGCTGGTGTTCTCCACCTTCGCGGCCGGGCAGTTCGCCGGGGGCGACATCGAACTGGTCACCGGAGGGCTCCAGGCCCACAACCGGGCCATGGCCGCGTTCTGCGCCGATGACGATCGCCTCGTGCCGGTGGCCCAGGCGTTCTGGCTGGATGCGGCGTTGACCCATCGGACCGTCGAGGAGGCACTGGACCTCGGTGCGGGCGCCGTTCTCTTTCCGAGCCATCCGGGCCGGGGCCTGTCGCCCACCCACCCCGACCACGACCGCATGTGGTCGCTGCTCGAGGACCGCGGGGTCCCCTTCATGATCCACATCGGGGGTGGGGGTCGGACCCTCAAGCCGGCGTTCCACGAGAACGGTCGACCGGTCTCGGACTTCCTCGGTGGCGGAGAGAACATCCGGGGCAAGGACTTCATGGTCATCCACCAGCAGCCCGAGCAGTTCCTCTCGGCCCTGGTCCTCGACGGCGTGTTGGCCGCCCACCCCCGTCTGCGAGGGGGGTGCATCGAGCAGGGAGCGGCGTGGATCGTGCCGTGGTTGCGGCGGCTCGACCAGGCCCAGGATGCCTTCTCCCGTACCGAGCCGACCCTGCGGGACCTGCCCGACCGGGCGTCGGACTACGTGCATCGCCAGCTGTGGTTCACGCCGTTCCCGCGGGAGCCGGTCGGCTGGATCATCGAGCAGTGCGGCGAGGACCTCCTGCTCTTCTCGTCGGACTATCCGCACCCCGAAGGCACCAAGGATCCCATCGCCCGCTTCGAGGAGACCATGCTCGACACCTCGGATGGGGCCCGAGAAGCGTTCTACAGCGGCAACTACGCGGCGATGATGGGCTGGTCGACGCAACCAGCCGCCTGAGCCTGACCGCGGATGGTCCGCCATTTCTCAAGCTGGGCGCCAGCCGATATCGCGGTCCCTCGTCCCGTCAGGGGCGGCGCCGGCAGGCGCCAGAAGTCAAGTCTTCCAGCGGTGGAGCATGCTGATGAAGGTGGCGCGGCTGACGCGGGCCTCGGGGCGGAAGGTGTGGTTGGCGTAGCCGGACAGGATCGGCTCCTGGGGACCGCCACCGTCGGGGTCGTGGACGATCCAGCGCACGGCCCGCTCGAGCTCGGCGGGGGCGTCCACGTCGGTCAGGTCGTGGTCGAAGCCCGGGCGGCCGACGCGGGGTGAGCCGGCGGCGGCGTAGAGCAGGCGGGCAGCCTGTCCCCGGGTGAGGCGTCGGCTCTCCTGGGTCAGGGGGGCGACGCGGTGGGGCGGGTGGCTCCGACGGGTCTGGAGCACGGCGTCGCCGCGGGTGATGCTGCGGTCGGGGTAGAAGCGGCGGTCGGGCCGGTCGTTGTAGCCCTCGACGACGTCCTGGCGCCATGCCCAACCCACCGCGGCGTCGGCCCACGCGGGGACGTCGGTGAACGGGTGCGGCGGGGAGCGGTGGTAGCTGTAGGGGTAGTCCGGGTTGACCTGCGGCGGCCCGGTCGAAGAGAAGTTGACCTTCTCGATGAAGAGGGAGCGCCGCGCCCCGTTGACGTACCCGACGGTGCCGGGCGGGCGGGCCCAGCCGTGGAGGGCCATCCAGTTGCGTCCGCCCTCGTCGGTGAAGAACGCCGCCCCACCGGGGCCGTAGGCGAACTCGGTCGTGCCGTGCCACGGTCCCTGGGTCGTCTGCTTGACGCAGGGCCCGAGCGCGGTGCGGCAGCGGGCGAAGCCGGTGGCGTAGTCCACGGACTCGAACCAGTTGCCGGAGTAGAAGAGGCGGTAGTCCGAGCCCCGGTCGGGGGCGTAGGTCATCGCCGGGTTCTCGATGAGGGGCCGCTCCCACGCCTGGTCGTAGGTGAGCAGGCGGGTCGGGTCCCCGACCAGTTCCTCGTCGAGGTTCAGGCGCTGGCCCCACAGCGAGACCCCCAACCCGCAGCAGTTGCCGTCGTTCTTCCAGTAGAGGTAGCGGCGCCCGTTGGGGTCCTGGAAGACGTAGGCGTCGATGGAGCCCCCGAGGGCCCGCTGGCACACGATGGGTCCCCGTCGTCGGTCCCGGAAGGGGCCGAGGGGCGAGTCGGCCCGGGCCCGCCCGATGCACTGCCGCCCGGTCTCCCGTTCGGTGGCCGTGTAGAAGAGGGTGTAGCCCTCACCGTCCCGGTAGACCGACGGGGCCCAGGTCCGACCCGGCGTCACCCAGGACGGCAGGTTCGGGAAGGCGTCGACCAGACCGCTCCATTCCCGCAGGTTGGTGGACTGGAGAACGGGCACGTGCAGGAGGCCGCCCCACGGCCCGGTGCGGTTCGTGCTGTAGGCGTAGTACCGGTGGCCGACCCGGATGACGTGGGGGTCCGGGGTGTCGGCGGCGTAGGTGGTGGTGCGCCCGGGCGTGGCGTCCGCGGTCGGGCCGGTCGGCGACACCACGACACCGAGACCCGCGGCGATGAGGACCAGGGCCAGCCCGGCCCGTCTCAGGCGCACGGCTTCCCGGCGTAGGCGGTGACCGGGCCCAGGGCGCGGGGTAGGTTGCTCTCGATGACCCAGTCGGCGACGTCGTCACCGGTGACGTCCCATCGGGGCACGATCGTGGCCTGGTCGTAGGGGACCGGAGGCTGGTCGAAGGTGGTCCCTGACGGGTCCGCGGGCACCACGGGCGGGTTCCGCCAACCCTCGACCTCGGTACCGATGGCGGACTGGGCGACGCTGACCGACGCCGAGTCGGCTCCCGCTCCGACGACCACCGACGCGATGCCGTCGTCGACCACGAGCAGGTCGAGGAGGCCGTCGCCGGTGACGTCGGCCACCGCGGCCGGGACCGGGGCGGCCAGGCCCTCCTCGGTGGCGTCCTCGGAGGGGGGTCCGCTCTCGGTCGGCTGCTCCAGGAAGGGGTCGCCGCCGGGCTCGACCGGCTGGCCGGGCTCGCCGGTGAAGTCGGAGCGTACCCCCGTGACCGTGAGCGAGCCGTCCGCCCAGGTCACCACGATCGTGCCGGCGGCCTGGTCGAAGCCGAGGCTGTCGGCCGCGCCGTCGCCGTCCCAGTCGAAGTCCTCCTGGGGTGGGTCGACCCAATCGTCGGGTGCGGCCACGGGCGGGGTGAAGAGCGCGCCGTCCTCGGTGGTCAGGGGCCCGGAGGCCGCCGCGTCGACCGAACAGGTCGGTGCCGCCGCGGTCACCGCCGTCCCGTCGTCACCCCCACAGGCGGTGAGGCCGAACGCGAGGAGGAGGGCCCCGGTGGCCATCGCCCCTGTGCGCCGCATGCCCCCAGCCTACGACCACCTCCCGGGGTGGCCACAGCACCCTCCGTGAGCAATGCTGCTCACCCCGCGACAGCGGCGCCGTCGCTCAGGCCGAACTTCGGGAAGGCGCCGAAGACGCCGTACTCGTGCATCCCGTAGCCGACGGGGCCGTCGGAGCGCTCGAAGCGGGCCACCTGCTCGTTGAGGGAGTACCAGGCCCAGGTGTCGAGCTGGGCCATGTCGTGCTCGACGTACTGGGTGACCAGGTCCCCCTGGTACATGCCGTGGCGCCAGTCGTCCTCGATGCCGTAGCCCGTGCCGATGGCGACGTAGGCGTTGACCAGCGGGTTGACCGTCACCGTGAATCCGCCGCCCGGAGCCTCGGGGAAGGCCAGGGTCGAGGGGGTGTCGATGCGCCGGGTGCCCGTCACCAGCGTGTGCTCCCACTCGGGGCGGCCGAGGGGCTCGGCCCCGCGGGCCGGGTCGTTCCACACCCGGACCGCCTCCTCCAGGGGGCGGTTCCCGTCGGGCTCCTCCTGGCAGATGTAGAAGATCTGGTGGTCCTCGAACTGCATCGGCGCGTAGTTCCACAGGCCGACCATCTGACCGGTCTCCCCCCGGATGCCGGGAGGTTCGGCCTCACCCACCGGCCGCACGCCCCAGGAGCGGTCCCGCATGCCCCACCAGGTCTCGGGCTCGACGGTGAAGGACTCACCGTCGACCTCGAGGGAGCCGGACCAACGCCCGTTCTGGCAGAAGCGAGCGGTGTCGAACAGGAGGCGGCCGAACTTGCGGATCAGCTGCTTGGGCTCCTCGAACGCGGCGTGGGCGCCTTCGAAGGTCATGTCGAGGGCCAGGGGGTGCTCGGTGGGCTCGAGCACGAAGCGGATCTTGCGCAACGGCTCGACCACCTCGACCCGAAGGGGGCCGGTGGCCAGGTCCATGCGATCGTCGAGGACCCGACTCGAGCGCACGACCCGGTGCTTGTCGCCCCGGCGCACCACGGCGAAGGCGTCCTGGGTGCCGAGGTTGGGGTAGAGGCCGAGGCCGAGGACCAGGAACAGGTCGCCCGAGCAGTTGTGGGCGTTGAAGTAGTACCGGTCATAGAAGTTGCGATCGCTGGTCCCGACGTGGCGGATGGGCTCGGCCACCTGGTGGATCGGGTAGTCGTCGGCTGAGGTCAACATGGCGGCGAGACTACGTTGCCGACATGGGACGACTGGACGGACGGGTGGCCATCATCACCGGCGCGGGTGGGGGCATCGGCCTCGAGTACGCCAAGCGCTTCCTCGCCGAGGGGGCCCGGGTGGCCATCGCCGAGGTGGACGAGGGCCGGTGCGGCTCGACGGCCGAGGAGCTGTCGGCCCTGGGCGATGTGGAGCCCGTGCCCACCGACATCGCCGACGAGGCGTCGGTCCAGGCGGCCGTCGACGCCGTGCAGGAGCGCTTCGGCCGGATCGACGTGCTCGTGAACAACGCCGCCATCTACGGCAACCTCGACATCGGCGACCAGAGCCTCGACTACCTGAAGACCGTGTTCGACGTGAACCTCCACGGCCAGTGGCTGATGGCCCGGGCCGTGGCGCCGGCCATGGTCGACCAGGGGAGCGGCAGCATCGTCAACATCGCCTCGATCGCGGCCTACCTCCACCAGATCAACGCCTTCGACCCGACCTTCAACGGGGTGGGCAACTACGCCTACGCCCAGAGCAAGTGGGGTGTCATCGGCCTGACCCACCACCTGGCCGGCCAGCTCGGCCAGTTCGGGGTGCGGGTGAACTGCATCGCCCCCGGCCTGACCATGACCGAGGCCACCAAGACCACCGTTCCCGACTTCGCCATGCCCTTCTTCGAGCAGCTCAGCCCCATGAAGCGCAACGTCGAGCCCGACCAGCTCACGGGCGCCGCGCTCTTCTTCGCGAGCGACGACGCCGCCCTGGTCAACGGCCAGATCCTCTGCGTCGACGGCGGAACGGTCATGCCCACCTAGGCCAGGGCCAACCGCAACCGAGGCAAGAACGGGGGCGTGGGGACGGGCCGCAGGTCGTCGGGGGCACGCCCGCTCTTCTCGGGTCTGAAATCCCACTCGCCGTAGCCGGATCTCCGTTCTGGCACCGGATCTGCCGGTCCTAACCCGGAATCCGGCGCCAGATCGCTGGGCCCCCGTTGTTGCCGTCGGTTTGCCGCAGCCCGGCGATCCAGGTGGGCTAGGAGAACTGGGCCATCGGCGGGAGTCGGCCGGCGATCTGGGCGTCGGTGTGGGTGCGGAGCTGGTCGACGTAGGCGTCGTTGGTGGGGATGAGGAAGTCGCCGGCCCGGACGCCGGCGACGACGCGGGCCGCCACCTCGGAGGGGTCGCAGCCCTGCTGGCCGGCCATGTCGGCCAGGGCCCCCTCGACGAAGTCGACGTCCTCGCCGCCCTTGGCCGGGAGGTCGGCCGGGCGGTTGCGGCCCGATGACGCGATGCGGGTGTTGACCGCTCCGGGGCAGAGGGCGGACACCCCGATGGGGATGCCGGAGGCCTGGAGGTCGTGGGCCAGGGACTCGGCCACGGCGTAGGCGCCGAACTTGGAGGTCTGGTACGGGCCGGAGAAGGCGGCGCAGGCCAGGCCCGCCATCGACGAGGTGACCACGACATGACCCTCGTCGCCGCCCTCGATCATGCGGGGGACGAAGGCCTTCACCGTGTGGATGACACCCCAGAGGTTCACGCCCAGCACCCACTGCCAGTCCTCGACGCTGCGCTCCCAGCTGATCCCGCCCTGGAACACGCCGGCGTTGGCACACACCAGGTGGGCGGCACCGAAGCGGTCGTAGGTCGTGGCGGCCAGCGCCTCGACGGCCTCGGCGTCACTGACGTCGCAGACGACCGGCACGGCCTGCCGTGCCGGCGACGGTCTCGTCCAGCGCCGACGGCTCGACGTCCGCGGCGACCACGGACATCCCCTCGTCCACGAACCGCCGGACCAGCGCCCGCCCGATCCCCGACCCCGGCCCCAGTGACACGGCGACCCGTCCGGAGCTGCTCCAGTTCCGCCCTTCCTCGTTCTGGTGGGTGATCTCCGGCTCTGGCGCCGAAATCGACCACCAGAACAAGCGTGGGGGTCAGCGGGCGCGGTCCAGGCAGGGCTCGAGGGCTTCGATGCCGGCCTTGAAGTCGTCGGCGCCGGCGCCGAACACCATGCCGATGACCCGGTCGACGCCGGCCTCCCGGTACTGGTCGACCATGTCGGGCGTGAGCGGGTGCATGTACGGGCAGACGCTGATCTGCACGTCGGCCCGGCTGCGGCCGTTCTGGTCGAGCAGCTCGTCGAGGCGGCCCAGGGCGGGGCCGACGTCCTCGGGCAGGCGGTTGAACGTGTACCAGCCGTCACCCAGGCGGGCGGCCCGGGCCATGGCCGCGTCGGACTCGCCGCCGATGTGGATCGGCAGCTTCTCCTGAGCGGGCTTCGGGTACATGCGGGCCTTGTCCAGCTCGTAGAACTCGCCGGAGAAGGACGACACGTCCTCGGTCCAGAGCGAGCGCATCACCGCGATGTACTCGTCGGTGCGCTTGCCCCGCTTCGGCCACGACACGTCGACCGCGGCGAACTCCTCCTGGCACCAGCCCACGCCGATCCCGAGGTCGAAGCGACCGCCGGACAGCCAGTCGATGTTGGCCACCTCCTTGGCCGTGTACACGGGGTTGCGCTGCGGCAGCAGCAGGATGCCCGTGCCCAAGCGGATGGTCGAGGTCTGGCCGGCGATGAAGGCCAGGGTCGACAGGGGCTCGAGGATCCCCGAGTCCGCTGTGGCCGGGAAGCGGCCGTTCTCGTCATACGGGTAGTCCGGGGCGTACTCGTCGAAGAGCACGACGTGCTCGGCCAGCCACAGCGACTCCACCCCGCGGGCTTCGGCCTCCTGGCCGAGGGCGACGAGCCCGTCGGTGGTCACGTAAGGCGCGGCGAGCGCGGCGAAGATGCCGAAGTCCATGGTGGTCAGTTCCCCCTGCAGTCGGTCACTGGCTGATCAGAACCGGTTGATGGCCTTGTCCTCGAGGTAGGCGGCCAGGCCCTCGGGCCCGCCCTCCCGACCCACGCCGGACTGCTTGAACCCGCCGAACGGGGCGCAGGGCTCGAGCATGAAGCCGTTCACGTTGAAGGTGCCGGTGCGGATGCGCTTGGCCACGTCGAGGCCGACGCCGGCGCCGTCGGCGGTCCAGACCGAGCCGGACAGGCCGTAGCTGGAGTCGTTGGCGATGCGCACGGCGTCGTCCACGTCCTCGAAGGCGATGGCGGAGATGACCGGCCCGAAGATCTCCTCCTGGGCGATGCGCATGTCGTTGGTGACCTTGGCGAACAGGGTGGGCTCCACGTACCAGCCCGTGTCCTGGCCCGCGGGGCGACCGCCACCGACGACGACCTCGGCGCCCTCCTCCTGGCCCTGCACGATGTACTTCTCGACCCGGTCCCGCTGGCGCTCGGCCACCAGCGGGCCGACCTCGGTGTCCATCTCGGCGGGGTCGCCGACCTTCACGGCCTCCATGCGGGTGGCGAGGCCGTTGACGACCTCGTCGTACTTGGCCTTGCTGGCCAGGACCCGGGTCTGGGCCACGCAGGCCTGGCCGCTGTTCATGAGGCCGGCGACCTGCAGGAGGCTGTCGAGGGTGGCGTCGACGTCGGCGTCGTCGAGGATGATCGCCGCCGACTTGCCGCCGAGCTCGAGGGTGTAGCGCTTCAGCTGCTCACCGCAGAGCGAGGCGATCTTCATGCCCGCCGCGGTCGAGCCGGTGAAGGCGATCTTGTCCACGCCCGGGTGGCGGACCAGGTGCTCGCCGACCTCACGACCGGCGGGCAGGATGCTGACCACGCCCTTGGGCACGCCCGCCTCCTCGAGGGCCTCGGCCAGCAGGTAGGCGCTGAGCGGGGACTCCGGGGCGGGCTTGAGCACCATGGTGGCACCGGCGGCCAGGGCCGGGGCCAGCTTGAGCATGGTGACGTACAGCGGGACGTTCCAGGGCACGATCGCCCCGACCACGCCGACGGGCTCGCGGCGCACGAGGACGCTGGACATCATCCCCTGGCGCTCCTCCTCGAAGGCGAAGTCCTTGACGAGGTTGGCGTAGTAGTCGGCGACCATGAGCGTGGCGCCGACCTGGCCGAGGTGGCTGAACATGATGGGCGAGCCCATCTCGGCGGTGATGGTCTGGGCGAGGTCTTCGGCCCGGGCCCCGAGGCCCGCGGTCAGGTCGGCCAGGATCTCGCCCCGTCCGGCGGGGTCCATCGTCGCCCAGGGCCCGGTCTCGAGGGCGTTGCGGGCCGCCACCACGGCCTGGTCGATGTCGGCGTTGGACGCCTCGGGCACGGTCGCGATGACCTGCTCGGTGTGGGGGGAGATGACCTCGATCGTGCCGCCGCCGTCGGAGGGGACCCAGTCCCCGCCGATCCAAAGCGTGTCGCGGTCCTGTACGCCGTTGATGCTCACCGATACCCCTTTGTGTCAGCGGCCGCGCGGCCACCTGCGGACATCTGACACCCTGTCAGATTCGGAGCGCCCGAGAAAGCCCGCGTACTGTCGCCCGCCATGGGGACCCGACCGTTCACGTTCGCCGACACGTTCGAGGTGGTGGCCGACACGGTGCCGGACCAGACCGCCATCGTCACCGAGGAACGTCGACTGACCTACGCCGAGGTCGACGAGCGAGCCACGCGCCTGGCCCACGTCCTGGCCGAGCGGGGGGTCGGCGCCGGGGACCACATCGGCCTCTACCTCTACAACGGCACCGAGTACGTCGAGGCCATGCTCGCCGCCTGGAAGATCCGGGCCGTGCCGGTCAACGTCAACTACCGGTACGTCGAGGAGGAGCTGGTCTACCTCTTCGACGATGCCGACCTGGTTGCGGTCGTCCACCACCAGGAGTTCACGCCGACGCTGGCGGCCGTGGTCCACCAGGTGCCGGGCGTGCACACCTTCCTCTGCGTGGCCGACGAGTCGGGCGTCGACATGGCCGGTCTCGACACCGAGGACTACGAGACCGCGCTGGCCGCCGCCTCCCCCGAACGGGACTTCGCCGAGCGTTCGGGCGACGATCTCTACGTCCTCTACACCGGCGGGACCACGGGCATGCCCAAGGGTGTCATGTGGCGCCAGGAGGACATCTTCTTCGCGGCCATGGACCTCTCGGCCATGGGCCTGGCCGACCCGCCGGCGTCTCCCGAGGCCCTGGCCGAGCGGGTCAAGGAGACGGCGGGCACCCTGACCATGGCCACCGCCGCCCCGCTGATGCACGGCGCGGCCCAGTGGGCCGCCTTCATCTGCTTCCACCAGGGCAACACCCTCGTGCTGGCGTCGTCCCGCAAGTTCGACCCGGCAGGCGATCTGGGAGATGGTCGAGCGGGAGAAGGTCACGACCATGACCGTCGTGGGCGACGCCATGGCTCGACCCCTGGCCGACGAGCTCGAGGCCAACCCCGACAAGTACGACCTCTCCAGCTTCTTCGCCCTGGGCTCGGGTGGGGCCATCCTCTCCGCCGGGGTCAAGGACCAGTTCACCCGGGTCCGGCCCGATCTCATCATCACCGACGCCTTCGGGGCCTCCGAGACCGGCGCCAACGGTGGCGGCACCGGCATGTCCGACGAGGGTCACCCCCGGTTCGCGGTCAATGACTCGACCGCGGTGCTCGACGAGGAGCACCGGCCGGTCGAGCCCGGCTCCGGCGTCAAGGGCATGCTCGCCCGCTCCGGCCGCATCCCCCTCGGCTACTACAAGGACGAGGAGAAGACGGCCCGCACCTTCGTCCACGACGCCGATGGCAAGCGCTGGGTCATCCCCGGCGACTTCGCCACCGTCGAGGCCGACGGCATGATCACGCTCTACGGACGGGGATCGGTCAGCATCAACTCCGGCGGCGAGAAGATCTTCCCCGAGGAGGTCGAGGCCGCCCTCAAGAGCCACCCGGCGGTGTTCGACGCCATCGTCGTCGGCGTCCCCGACGAGCGCTTCGGTCAGCGGGTCGCCGCCGTCGTGGCCCCGCGCCCCGGTGAGACCCCGACCCTCGAGGAGCTGGCCGAGCACGCCCGCACCAAGATCGCCGGCTACAAGGTCCCCCGCGAGCTGCACCTCGTCGACGCCGTCACCCGCAGCCCGAGCGGCAAGGCCGACTACCGCTGGGCCAAGTCCGTCGCCACCGGCGAAGGCTGACCGCGCTGGTCCGGCCGTCGGGCTGGGGGAACGAAAACGAAGGCAGGGATGGGGCGTGGGGTCGGGCTGAGGGCATCCGAGGGCACGAACCGCCACCCTCCGTGACCGGCAGCGACCGTCGCGTCCCCTCCCGCTGTTCTGGCACCGGATTCACGTGCCAGAGGGCGGGAATCCGGTGCCAGAACGGGGATCTGGTCACTCGACGTGAGGTCCGGGCGTTTCCGCCCCCGACGACCCCGGACCCGACCCGACCCCACGCCCCCGTGGTTGCGTCGGTTTCGGTCCTCTGGCCCTACGACAGGAAGTCGCGGATCGCCCCGAGGCAGCGGGGGTGGCCCTCCAACTGCGGCAGGTGCGCCGTGCCCTCCAGGACCTCGAGCGTGGCGCCGGGGATGCGAGCGGCCAGGCCTTCGGACGTCTGCCGGATGTCCTCCAGGTCGAGGTCGCCGACGAGGACCAGGGTCGGCACCCCGACAGATCCGAGCGCGACCCAGGCCGACGGGCGCCCGACCTCCTCGCCGGGGTCGACGGCGGCCAGGGCGCGGGCGTTCATCGCGAGGAACAGGTTGCGGGCCGGCCCGGTGACGCGGCCCTCGGGGGCCGACGGGCCGTCGAGCCACAGCCAGGCCTCCAGCCGGTTCACCTCGTCGAGGTCGCCGGCCTCCTCGGCGGCGTCGATGGCCAGGCCGATCTCCCGGTAGGACTCGGGCCACTCGTCCGGGCCGGGGGCGCCCCGGCAGGCCGAACCGATGAGCACCAGCCGGGCGACCCGCTCCGGGTGGGCCAGGGTCAGGTCGAGGGCGAGCCGGCCACCCATCGAGCAGCCGACCAGGGCGACGGGGCCCTCCACGCCCGCGTGATCGAGGACCGCGAGGGCGTCGTGCCCGCCTGACTGGACCTCCGGCTCGTAGATCGTCTCGCCGAAGCCCCGCTGGTCGAAGGCCAGGACCCGGTGGGTGGGGGCCAGGGCGTCGACCACGACCCGCCACGACCGGCGGTCGGTGACCCCGGCATGCAGGAGCAGCACGGGAGGGCCCGAGCCCGCGTCGTCGTAGGCGATGCGAGCCGAGCCCGACGGGGCGAACGGGCGTCACGCGGGTTCGGCGAACGCCTTCGTCTCGAGGTACTCCTCGAAGCCGAGCGACCCCCATCTCCCGGCCCAGGCCGGACTGGCGGTAGCCACCGAAGGGCACGTCGGCGCCGTAGTAGATGCCGCCGTTGATCAGAGGGTGCCGGTGCGGATCCGGCGCCCGACGGCCTTGGCCCGCTCGACGTCGGCCGACAGGACGCCGCCGGACAGGCCGTAGACGGAGTTGTTGGCGATGCGGACCGCGTCATCGTCGTCGTCGTAGGGGATGACCACCAGCACCGGCCCGAAGACCTCCTGCTGGGCGATGCGGCTGTCCGGGTCGACGTCGACGATCAGCGTCGGCTCCACGAACCAGCCCTTGTCGAGGTGGTCGGGCCGCTTGCCGCCGAGCACCACCTTGCCACCGTCCTCCTCGGCGTCCTGGATCATGCCGCAGGACCCGGTCGCGCTGGACCTCGCTGACCAGTGGCCCCATGAGGTTCGCGGGGTCGGTCGGATCGCCGTACGGCATGGACGCCGAGCATCTCCCGCGCGATCTCGACCCCCTCGTCGTACCGGGAGCGGGGAAGCAGGAGCCGGGTCGGGATGGCGCAGCCCTGGCCCGCGTGGGTGCAGACCGCGAAGGCGCGTGCCCGTGGCCGCCGCGGTCGGGATGTCGCAGTCGTCGAGGGCCACGATGGCCGACTTGCCGCCGAGCTCGAGGAAGACCTTCTTCACGGTGTCGGACGCCGCGGCCATGATCCGCTTGCCGACTGCGGTCGAGCCCGTGAACGTGATCAGGTCGACCCGGGGGTCGGTGGTGATGGCCTCGCCGATGTCGTTCTGGCTGGAGGTGATGATGTTGACCACGCCGGGCGGGAGGTCGGTCTTCTCGGCCAGCAGCTTGCCGAGGGCGAGGGCCGACCACGGGGTGGCCGGAGCGCCCTTGAGCACGACGGTGTTGCCGGCGGCCAGGGCGGGGGCGAGCTTGGCGATGTTGAGCTGGTGGGGGAAGTTCCACGCCGTGATCGCGCCGACGACGCCGACCGGCTCCTTCTCGATCCAACGATGGGACGGGATGCCCATCGGCTCGGCGTTGCCGAGGTCCTGGGTCCACTCGTAGGACTCGGCCAGGTCGGCGTAGTACGGGAGGAAGTCCACCGGGGCGTCGAGCTGGGGACCGTGGGTCAGGCCGACCGGGGTCCCCACCTCGGCCACCGTCATGGCCCGGATGTCCTCCAGGTCGTCGAGGAGCGCCTGGTGGAGCTGACGCAGGACCCGGACCCGCAGCTCGAGGTTGGTGGACCAGTCGGTCTCGTCGAAGGCCCGGCGGGCGGCGGCGATGGCCCGGTCGATGTCGGCCACGGACGCGTCGGCGGCGACGCCCAGGACCTCCTCGGTCGCGGGGTTGATGTTCTCGTAGGTCGCACCGCCCTCAGCCTCCACGAGGTCACCGTCGATGTAGAGCCGTTCTTCGTGCCAGAGGTCAGCCATGGCGGGCGAGCGTACTCAGCCTGCTGAACCCGGGTTCACGAGCCGGTGGAAGGAGGCGACCACATCGCCCTCGACGACGAGGGCGACGCCGACCTCGGGGCCGTCGGCGTCGATGGCGTCCACCGCGTAGAGCTCGATGCTGGGGTCGGCCCCCTCGGCGTCGACCCGCACCGACGCGACACCCGGGTCCGCCGACAGCACGACCCTTGGCCGGCCGGCGCCGTCGACCACGACGACGCGTCGGGTGCGCACCTCGTCGTCGAGGGCGTCGACGCGAGCCTGCAACGTCGTCACCAGGTCCGCCAGGTCCTCGATGGGATCGGGCACGGTCCACCTCCACCGTCATCACGCCGGGGGAGCGGGGCGGCCGACGTTACGGCGGGGGTGTGACGGTCAGGAGGTCGAGCGGCTCGACGCCGAGGATGTCGGCCAGGCGCTCCACGGATCGCAGCGTCAGGTTGCGCTCGCCCCGCTCCACGCCGCCGATGTAGGTGCGGTGGAAGCCGACCTCGTGGGCGAAGGTCTCCTGGGACTGTCCCCGTTCGGTGCGGAGCCGGCGCACGTTCTCGCCCACCGTGCGCTGCAGATCGCCGTCGGCCACGGGGACGACCATCCTCGCCTGCTACTTGTGCGTCGACAGACTCATACGTAGCGTTGACGAGGCAGGCCGAAGGTGTGCCACTTGTCCGTAGACAGACCCATACGTAGCGTCTGGGCCACGCTGGACACGCTGCCCCCACCGGACCTGGCCGACCTCTGCCCCCGCCTGGCGGTGGTCGGGCCCTCGGGCGCGGTGCCCGACCTCGGGTTCGCGGTCGACGGCATCGACCGTCCGGTCCTCGGTGTGGGGGAGCGCCCGCTGCTCCAGGGCAGCGCGCTGGTCCGGGTCCACGCCGCGGTGGAAGCGGTCGGTGGCCGGCCACTGCGGCAGGGTGGCACCGCGCAGGCCCGACTCCTGGCGGTGGCGGCGGGCGCCGGCCCCCTGGCGGTGACCGACCGCCGGATCGTCGGGGTGCTGCGAGCCACCTGGGATCGACCCCGTCTGGCCTATGCCCTCTCCTGGTCGGAGGTCGACGACGTCGGCCCCGCGGCCAGTGGCGGGGTGCGCCTGTTGTCCACCCGCTTGCTCGGTGCGCTCACCCTCGATGGCCTCGCCGGGTCGGGTGCCTCAATAGTTGACTGAGTCATACAACTGTTCTAGGGTGCCCGCCGATGGGGGACCCGGCGTTCGACGCGATCCGCGCTCCGCTCGGTCAGCTGTTCCGTCTGGGGGCGAGCCGCAAGGTCCACGCCCGACAGGTCGCCGCCGCTGGTGTCGAGATCACCCAGCCCGGCGCCGCCCTGCTGGCCCGCATCGTCGAGGACGGCCCCGTCGTCCTCGGTGACCTCTCGGCCGCCGCCGACATGGACCCGGGTGCGGTGAGCCGGCAGGTGAAGGCGCTGGAGGCCGATGGACTCGTCGAGCGCCAGGGCCGGGAGGGCGATGCCCGCATCCGGGTCCTGCGGGCCACCCCGGCCGGTCGCCGGGTCCGCAACCGCATCGCGGACGTGCAGGACCGTCACATGGCCGACGTGCTCGCCGGCTGGTCCGACAACGACCGCGCCACCTTCGCCCGCCTCCTCGACCGCTTCGTCGAGGACCTCCGGTCGGTCCAGTACCGACCGACCGAGAACCACAGGAGATCCGCCTGATGCCCATGCCCAGCGACATCGGGGCCATCGACCTCATGATCGGCTTCCCGGCCGAGGACGCCCGACGCCACTACGACTTCATGAAGGCCAACCTCAAGGACGAGGCCTCGGCGGAGATGGAGTTCCCGGCCGAGTACATGTTCAAGGAGGTCCCCAACCACAAGGAGCCCGAGGACGACGCCATCGGGATCACCCTCGGGGCGATGGACGCCTGCGGCGTGGCCATGGGCATGGTGGGGCTGGGCTCGGAGGTGAGCAAGCGGGCGGTGGTCGAGCACCCCGACCGCTTCGTGGGCAGCATCGAGGTCGACCCCAACGACATCGCCAAGGCCGTCGCTCGCATCCGCACGGCCCACGCGGAGCACGACATCAAGGCCGTGACCACGTTCCCGTCGGGCTGCAACCCGCCGGTGCCCGTCAGCGACCGGCTGTACTACCCGATCTACCAGACCTGCATCGACCTCGGCCTGCCGATCGTGGCCAACGCCGGCATCGCCGGGCCCCGCCTGCCCAGCCACGTGCAGGACGTCATGCACTTCGACCAGGTCTGTTACGACTTCCCGGAGCTGGTCATCGTCATGCGCCACGGGGCCGAGCCCTGGGAGGAGCTGGCGGTCAAGCTGATGCTCAAGTGGCCCGGGCTGCACTACATGACCAGCGCCTTCGCTCCGAAGTACTACCCCCGGGCGATCATCGACTACGCCAACACCCGGGGTGCCGACAAGATCATGTACGCCGGCTACTACCCGATGGGCCTGAGCCTCGAGCGCATCTTCGCCGAGCTGCCCGACGTGCCCTTCCGGGACCACGTGTGGGCCCCCTTCCTGCGGGAGAACGCCCTCCGGGTGTTCAAACTGGATCAATCATGAGCGACGCTGCGCAGCGGAGCGGAGCAGCAGCCGACGACGGGACGCGATCGGCGGAGCCGGCCGGGCGGAGCACGGCGAACGTGACCTACACGATCATCTCCGCGGACTCCCACGGCGGGGCCAACCACGAGACCTACCGCGAGCACCTCGACCCGGCGTGGCGTGACGAGTTCGACGCCTGGCGGGGCGAGTACAGCAACCCCTTCCGGGACCTGCAGGGCGACGGTCGCACCCGCAACTGGGACGACGAGCGCCGCATCCGCGAGCAGGAGGCCGACGGCGTCGTGGCCGAGGTGCTCTTCCCGAACACCGTCCCGCCGTTCTTCCCGACGGGCGCGGTCGTGGCTCGGCCGCCCACCCCTGAGGAGCTGCCCCGGCGCCTGGCCGGCGTGCGGGCCCACAACCGCTGGCTGGTCGAGTTCTGTGGCCTGCGTCCGGAGCGCCGAGCCGGCATCGCCCAGATCTTCGTCAACGACATCGACGAGGCGATCGCCGACGTCGAGTTCGCCGCCGCCAACGGCCTGCGCGGTGGCGTGCTGCTCCCGGCGGTGCCGCCCGACACGCCGCACATCGAGCCCTTGTACTCGACGGCCTACGACCCGTTGTGGGCGGCCTGCGAGGACCTCGGTGTCGTGCTCAACCACCACTCGGGCGGGGGCGCGCCCGACTACGGCCGTCATGCCGCGACGGGAATGGTCTGGATCTCCGAAGCCGCGTTCTGGTCGCGGCGCACGCTGACCCACCTCCTGGTCGGCGGCGTGTTCGAGCGCTTCCCGAAGCTGAAGGTGGTCCTGACCGAACAAGGGGCCAGCTGGATCGCGCCGACCCTTGCCCAGCTCGACGGCTTTCACGAGCAGGCGGCCACCACCGGTCGGATCGGCGAGCTCAAGTACCGGGCTGAGGACGTCCTGCCGCTGGCGCCCAGCGAGTACTTCCACCGCAACGTGTACGTCGGCTCCAGCTTCCCGAGCCCGGTCGACGCCGCCGCCCGCCACGACATCGGCGTGAGCCACTACCTGTGGGGCAGCGACTACCCGCACTACGAGGCGTCCTGGCCCTACACCCGGGAGCTGCTGCGCCGGTCCTTCGCCGGTACCGATCCCGTCGAGCTGCAGCAGGTCCTGGCCGGCAACGCCGCCGAGGTCTACGCGTTCGACCTCGACGCCCTGGCCCCCATCGCCGCCCGCGTCGGTCCCACCCACGCCGAGATCGCCGAACCGCTGGAGGCCGTGCCCGCCGACGCCACCAGCCCCGGCTTCCACCGCCCATGACCCCCACCGAAGATCGTTCTGGTGACGCCCACCCGCGTCCACCGCGGGGGAGCATGACCAGAACGGGAGGTTCGCGGGGCGACGGGTGCTGGTGACGGGGGCGTCGCGGGGGATCGGGGCCGCGCTGGCTGTGGAGATCGCCCGGCAGGGGGCCGACGTCGCCATCACGGCGCGCACGGCCGAGGCCCACCCGACCCTGCCCGGCTCGCTCCGGGAGACGGCGGAGGCGATCGAGGCCCACGGCCGGACGGCGGTCGCCGTGGTGGCCGACCTGACCGATGAAGCGGACCGGCTCCGCATCGTCCCCGAGGCCGAGGCGGGTCTCGGCGGGCCGATCGATGTCCTGGTCAACAACGCGGCCGCGGCGATCTACCAGCCGCTGGCCGAGTACCCGCTGAAGCGGCGACGGCTGCTCTTCGAGGTGAACGTGCACGCCCCGTTGGACCTGGCTCAGGCCGTCCTCCCGGCGATGTTGGAGCGCGGCGAAGGGTGGATCCTGAACCTGTCCTCGGGCAGCGCCCGCCCCCGCCCCGGTCCGCCGTTCGAGGAGACGGCGATGGGCTCGACCCTTGGCGTCTACGGGGCGACCAAGGCCGCCCTCAACCGGATGACCAGCGCCCTGGCCGAGGAGGTGTGGGGGAGTGGGGTCCGGGTGAACACCGTCGAGCCTCGGGCCGCCGTGCACTCGGAGGGGGCTGATGCCCATCTAGGCGATGCGCTGGACCCGGACATGTACGAGTCGATGGCCGACATGGTGGCCGGCGCCCTCGTCCTGTGCGACTGCCCGCCGGAGGTCACCGGCGGCATCCACGTCAGCCTCGACCTCCTCGGCCGATGACCCTCGATCTCCCCGTTCTGGTTGCGCGATCGTGCGCCCCAGCGCGGCGATATCGCAACCAGAACGGAGATGGTGAGGCGATGACGCCCGGCGAGGTGCGACGCATCGAGTACTCGGGGTCGGTGCACGACGAGGCGGAGATCGAGGCCGTCGTGTCGGTGCTGCGGGGTGGGCCGACGGCGCTGCGCATCGGCCAGCACGTGCGGGGCTTCGAGCAGGGCGTGGCCGACCTGTTCGGCAAAGCCCGGGGGATCATGGTCAACTCCGGCTCGTCGGCCCTCTACCTGGCCGTCGAACTGCTGGGCCTCGAGCCGGGCGACGAGGTCCTGACCTCGCCGCTCACGTTCTCCACCGACATCGCCCCGCTGGTGCGCAGCGGGCTCGTGCCGGTGTTCGTCGACGTCGAGCGGGACACCTACAACCTCGACGTCGACCGGCGTCGAGGCCATGATCGGTCCCGCGGACGAAGGCGATCCTGGCGCCGAACCTCATCGGCAACGCCCCGGACTGGGACCGCGTGCGGGAGATCGCCGACCGCCACGGCCTGCAGGTGATCGAGGACTCCTGTGACTCCCTCGGCGCGACCCTGCGGGGCACGCCGACCGGGACCCGGGCCGACATCTCGGTCACCAGCTTCGCCCTGTCCCACATCATCACCGCGGCCGGCACCGGCGGGATGGTGTGCGTCGACGACCCGGACCTGGCCGACCGGGCGCTGCTGCTGCGGCGCTGGGGCCGGCGCTCGGAGGTCCAGCTCTACGGGTCGGCCAAGGGCGTGGACAAGCGGTTCTTCAGCGAGATCGACGGCGACCTCGAGTACGACAACCTGTTCATCTTCGACGAGGTGGGCTGGAACTTCGAGCCCTCCGAGCTGAGTGCCGCCTTCGGCGAGGTCCAGCTCGCCAAGCTGCCGATCAACCTGGCGGCCCGCAAGCGGAACTTCGCCCGCCTGTCCGAGGGCTTCGCCCAGTGGCCCGACGCGTTCGAGCTGCCCCGCCAGCTCGACGGCCTCGACACGGCCTGGCACATGTTCCCCCTGCTCATCCGACCCGAGTCCGGCATCCGGCGCAGCGACTTCCAGGCCCACATGGAGGGCCACGGCGTGGACACCCGCATGGTCTGGACGGGCAACGTCCTGCGCCAGCCCGGCTTCCGGGACATCGCCCACCGTCAGCCCGACGCCGGCCTCCCCAACGCCGACCGGGTCATGGAGTGGGGGGTGGTCCTGCCCAGCAACCACGGCCTGGACGACGATGACGTCGACCACATCGTGTCCACCGCCGCCGCTTTCGTGACGACTTGACCGGCCGGCAGGACACGGCGAGCAGTGACGCTGCGCAGTCGGAGCGGAGCAGCAGCCGAGGACGATCCACGACGGCGACGCCGGACTTGCTGAGCGCAGCGAAGCCAGTCAAGTGTCAAGTCCTTCGCACATCTTCTGGGTGGTCTCGATCCACTCCTCGACGATGTCGAAGACGATGTCCTTGGCGGGGCGGACCTTGTCCATGAGGCCGACGATCTGGCCGACCGGCGAGCCGGACAGGGCGTCGTTCTGGACCCGGCTGAAGCGGTGGGCCGCCGGGGCGTAGAGGAGGCCTTGGAGGGGCATCGGGAGGGGGGCGGGCCCGTCCTCGGTCTCCCAGGCCTCGGTCCACGCGGTGCGCAGCTGGCGGGCGGGCTTGCCGGTCATGGCCCGGGAGCGCACGGTGTCGCTGTAGCCCGCCTTCAGCAGCTTCTCGATGACCCAGGGCTGGGTGTCGGACTCGGCGCAGGTGAGCCAGATGGACCCGGTCCAGGCGCCCTGCGCCCCGAGGGCCATCGCGGCGGCCATCTGCCGGCCCCGGCCGATGCCGCCGGCGGCCAGCACCGGGACGTCGGGACCGACGGCGTCGACCACGTCGGGGATGAGGACCATGGTCGAGATCTCTCCGCAGTGGCCGCCGGCCTCGGTGCCCTGGGCCACCAGCACGTCGACGCCCCGTTCGACATTGCGCTCCGCGTGGCGGGCGCTGCCGCACAGGGCGCCGACGAGCACGCCGTTGGAGTGGGCCGCCTCGACCACGTACGGGGGCGGTGGGCCGAGGGCGTTGACGATCATGGACACGGGGTGCTCGAGCACGACGTCGATCTGGCCCGGACCCTCGACCTCCACCGCGAGGCCGGCGGCCTTCAGCACGCCCTCGTCGCCGTCAGGCAGCGGGGGAACGCCGTGCTCGTCGAGGACGTGCTCCACGTACTCGCGGTGCTGCTCGGGGATCATGTCCTGGAGGCTGTTCAGGTCGAAGTCGTCGCCCTTGCCCACGAACTTCTCGGGCATGGCGAAGTCGACCCCGTAGGGCTTGCCGCCGACGTTGTCGTCGATCCAGGACAGCTCGATCTCGAGTTGGTCGGGGCTGTAGGCCAAGGCGCCGAGCACGCCGTAGCCCCCTGCCTTGCTCACCGCGGCGACCACGTCGCGGCAGTGGGAGAAGGCGAAGAGGGGGAACTCGATGCCGAGGCGCTCGGCGATGGGCGTCGTCATGCCTTCACCCTGCCACGCCGTGATCAGCATCCGCGCCCGTCCTGGTTAGGGTCCGCGCAATGGCGACCCATCCCGCTCGACGGCTGCACCACCGGCTGGAGACGATCCACGCCGTCACCTACTTCGCCGAGGAGTCCAGGCAGGCCGCTACCGACATCGGGCTGAAGGGCTTCTGGATGGGCTACTTCGGGTTCCGAGCCGCTCCGCTGGGGCCGGTCGGGGCCGGGGTGGTCGAGGCTGTCTTCGCCAACTTCGCCCCCCGCCGGGTGCGCAAGGCCGTCCCGGACGCGTGGGCCCACGCCTTGCCCGAGGCGTGCATCGAGGCCCGCCGGACCTCAGCGGTGGCGGCGTTGGAGCGGGTCGCCGCCGACGAGTTGGCCGACGTCGCCCCCGCGGTCGTCGACCGGCTGGAGGCGGTGGTCGACGTCGCCGACCACCTGGGTCGGCCACTGTTCTCGGCCAACCGGGACCTGCTCCTGCCCGGCGACGCCCCCGGCCGGCTCTGGCAGCTGGCCACCGACCTGCGCGAGCAGCGGGGCGACGGCCACGTGGCCGTCCAGGCGGCCGCCGGACTCGACCCGGTGGAGATGCACCTCGTCTACGCCCTGGGCTCGGGCTTCCCGGCTGAGGTCCTCCAGCAGAGCCGGGACTGGACCGACGAGGAATGGGCCGACGGGGTCGACCGCCTCGTGGTCCGGGGCGTGCTGGCCGACGCCACGACGGTCACCGACGAAGGCCGGGCCCTGCACGAGCACATCGAGTCGACGACCGACGAGCTGGCGCTGCGCGCTCTGGTCGCCGGGCTCGGCAGCGTCGAGGCCGTCGAGGACCTCGCCGCTGACCTCACTCCGCTCGCCCGGGCGGTCAGCGGCTCGGGGATCCTGCCGTTCCCCAACCCGATCGGCCTACCGGAGGACTGAGCGACTCAGCTCCGGGCGCGCTGGCGGAAGTCCTTGACCGAGTAGCCGGTCACCGAGGCGCCATCACCGCCGGCCCGGGCGCCGGCGGAGCGCTGGAGGCCGAAGGTCGGTGCCAGCTCACCGAAGTACTCGCCCGGCTCGAACCGACCGACGATCTCCTCGGTGCCGTCGACCCGGTCCCGGGTCACCTCCACCACGCCGGTCTCGACCACGTAGATGAAGTCGCCGGGGTCGCCCTGGGCGAAGAGCGCCTGGCCGGGGGCGAGGGTGACCGAGGTGGGCGGCCCCGCGTCGTGGGCGGCCTTCGGGGTGAGCTCCACGACCCGGTCGGCCAGGGGGAGGAGGCGCTCGTCGTGCGTCGCGATGACAACCGTGCGGCCAGGGGCGGCCAGCTCGCGCAGCAGGCCGAGCACGCCCTCGACCTGGATGTAGTCGAGGTGGGCGGTGGGCTCGTCGGCCAGGAGCAATGGAGGGTCGAAGGCCAGCGCCCGCGCGATGGCCACCCGCTGGGCCTGCCCGCCGGACAGGTCGCTCGGACGGTGCCCTTCACGGTCGGACAGGTCGACCCCGGCCAGCAGCTCGGACGCCCGCCGCCGGGCGTCGCGCCCCCGGGTGCCCGCCGAGCGCAGGGGCATCTCCACGTTCTCCCGGGCGGTCAGGCTCGGGATCAGGTTGAAGCTCTGGAAGACGATGCCGATCTGGCGGCGGCGGTACTGGGTGAGCGCCTTGCCGCTCAGGCCGACCACGTCGGTGTCGCCCACCCGGATGGTCCCCGAGGCGGGGGTGAGGATGGAGCCGAGCGCGGACAGCAGGGTCGTCTTCCCCGAGCCGCTGGCGCCGAGGAGGAGCACCAGTTCCCCGGAGGCGATCTCGAGGTCCAGCCCGTCGATGGGCCGGACGAGGTAGTCGCCGCTGCGGTACTCGATGACCAGCTCGGAGACCGTGACCCGGGCCACGTCAGCCTCCGAAGGCCAAGGCGGGATCGACGGTCAGCGCCCGCCGGAGGCCGGCGAGGCTGGCCAACCCCCCGATGACCACGCCGACGACGGCGAGGGTGAGGTAGTCACCCGGCCCGAGCAGCACCTCGAAGTCCATGCCCGGCTTCATGAGCAGGGCCAACGGGATCGCCAGCACGACCGACGCCAGCGACAGCACCAAGGCCTGGGCCACGAGGCTGCCCACCAGCACCCGGTTCGGCGCCCCGGTGGCCTTGAGGACCGCGACGTCGCGCAGGCGCTCGAGGGACGTGAGGTAGACGATCGACGCGATGATCCCGGCCGCAGTCAGCCACAGCAGCACCCGGATGAACTCCACGGTGGAGGCGCCGTTCTGGGTGGGTCGACGGAGGTCGTCCTCGACCTGGGTGTTGCTCAGGGCCACCACCCCGGCGGGCAGGTCGGCCGGGGCGCCCTCGGTGATCACGCTGGTCACCAGGGGCAGGCCGCCGAAGGCCATCTCCTGGAGATCGGCCAGGGGGATGAAGACCGTGGGGATGCCGTAGAAGAAGGTGACACCGTCGGCGGTGCCGACCACCTCCCGGTCCTCGCCGATGAGGTCGATGGTCTCGCCGGGGTCGATGCCGAGCGCCACGTCGACCACGGCCTCGCCGGGCGCGGTCGCCGCCCGCCCCTCGTCGATGGTCGGTGCCCCCAGCCCACCCGGTTCGTAGCCGATCAGGTTCACGTCCACGGGCGCTTCACCGCCGAGGGTCCCCCGGAAGAGGATCAGGCCGGCGGCGCCCTCGACGCCGGCTGAGGCGGCGATCTCGTCGACCACCGAATCGTCGAGGGGACGCGTCGAGGTGAAGGGCCCGGTGGCGCCCTCGTCGACCACCCACCGGTCGGCGGCGAAGGAGGCGACGATGCGCCCGACCTCGTTGTCGATGCCCTTGGCCGTCCCGGTCACGAGCAGGGTCAGGGCGAAGATCAACGACGTGGCCACCACGGCGATGAGGAAGCGCCGCCGCCGCCACTGCAGGTCCCGCAGGCTGAGGAGCCACACGGCCTGATTGTCTACCGCACCTCAATCCAGGACGGCGTCGAGGAGGCGGTCGAGGCTGTAGGTGAAGAGCGCGTCGGTGTCGGTGGGGCCGGTCATCGCCTCACGAATGGCGGGAGCGATGTCCTCGTCGTCGACCTCGGCCCACAGGTCCCGGGTGGCCAGCTCGCCGGGTGGGCGCTGGCGGTACTGCTCCTCGATGACCACGAACCCGCCGACGAGGAAGAGGATCGAGCGCAGGGCGGCCACGGCGTCGGCGCCCTCGAGGCCGGCCGCGGTCATCTCCCGGGCCAGGGCCACCTGGGTGCGGAACGACAGCTCGTTGCCCCGGCCCAGCTCGGTGGCCAGCTGCAGGGTGGTGACCTGGTCGAGGAACTCCTGGCGGGCGGCCCGGGCCACCGAGGCGATGCGGTCCCGGGCCCCGGTGCCCCGGGCCTCGATGGGGGGGAGGTCGGCCACCATCTCGTCGAGCACGGCCGACAGGAGGTCCTCCCGGCTGCCCACGTGCCAGTAGATGGCGGTCGGGGCCAGGCCGACCTCGGCGGCCACCTTGCGCATGCTCACCGCCTCGACCCCGTCGGCCTCGATCAGGCGCCGGGTCGCGTCGAGGATGCGGCGGCGGCTTGCCGACTGGTCGGTCATCTGTAACAGTGTTCCAGAGCCAGGGGAACGATTCCAGGGGGACATGTGATGAGCCAGATCCGTTATGGCGCCAAGGTCGAGCAGCGCAGTCGGGAGATCGAGGCGACCGCCGCCGAGATCTGGTCCACGGCGGTCACGGCCATCTACGAGACCGACCCCGAGCTCATCGCCGCGGTGCTGCCCAAGCCCCTCGAGCCGGCCGATGAGCCGCTGGTCCGGTTGACGATCACCTCGGTCTCGATGCCCGGTCTGCCGGTGTTCGGGGCCGGGTGGTTCGGCGTGGCCGCCCGCCACGGCGACCAGGTCGGCGAGTACCCCATCTTCATGCCCATGACCACCGAGCAGTCGGTCCTGGGCGGCCGCGACACCTACGGCGAGCCCAAGAAGATCGCCGATGTCTGGGCCCGACGCGACGGCGACACCATCGACGCCGGCATCGCCCGCATGGGCTTCACCGTGTGTGAGATCCACGGCACGGTGACCGAGACCCGGGAGCCGTACGAGAAGACCAAGCGGGACTTCTGGTTCAAGCTCTCGCCGTCAGCAGAGACCGCCGGCGAGCTGGACCAGGACCCGCTGCTGGTCTACGGAGAGAAGACCGAGAAGGCCCGGGTCCACGAGGGCATCGACGGCGAGGTGGTCCTGAAGGACTCGCCCCTCGACCCCATCGCCGACCTCGTGATCCGACGGGTGGTGGACATCAACTGGACCGAGCGGGCCTCGACCCAGGTCGGCCGGGTCATCGGTCCCGTGCCCCGGGAGGACCTGGTGCCCTTCATCCACCAGCGATATGACGACCTGTCCGTCCTCGGGAAGAAGAGCTGAACCATGGTTGCCGCGACCGACCGCTACACGATCATCTCGGCGGACTCCCACTGCGGGCTGCCCGCCGAGGGCTACCGGGAGTACCTCGACGAGCGCTATCACCGGCGCTTCGACGACTACCTGGCCGAGATCCACGCCAACCGGGACGAGGCCCTGAAGCTCAACTACGACTACATCATGGGCTGGGAGACCGACAACGAAGAGGGTCTCCGGGGTGCCTTCGACCCTGAGCAGCGGGACAAGGAGATGGACGCGGACGGCGTGTCGGCCGAGGTGATGTTCGCCGACGCCGACGCCATCACCGGCAACGCCTCGCCCCCGTTCGGCGCCGGGCTGGGGGCGGGGATGATCGACGACCCCGAGCTGGCCTACGCCGGGGCCCGGGCCCACAACCGCTTCCTGGTCGAGATGTGCAGCCACAGCCCGGAGCGCCGGGGCGGCATCGCCCTCGTGCCGATCGCCCACGACATCGAGCGGGGGGTGGAGGAGGTCGAGTGGCTGACCGGCCAGCCCGGCATCCGGGGCGTGATGATCCCGACCATGTGGCGGGACCGCCTGCCGTACAACGACGCCGCCTACGACCCGGTCTGGGCGGCCTGTGAGGCCGCCGGCTTCCCCGTCCACACCCACTCGGGCGAGGCGCCCCGCGAGGAGATGGGCGAGCACATCGGCATCTACCTCGCCGAGGTCGTGTGGTGGGCCACCCGGCCGATGTGGCACCTCCTCTTCTCCGGCGCGTTCGAGCGCTTCCCCGGCCTGAAGTTCGTGGTCACCGAGGCCGCCGCCTACTGGGCCACCGACATGATGTGGAAGTGGGACCAGTACTTGGGCGGCGGCCACACCACCAAGAAGATGGCGGCGATGATGAAGGGCAAGATCTCCCGGCTGCCGTCGGACTACTTCGGCTCGAACATCTTCATCGGGGCCTCGACCATGTCGCCCGAGGAGATCCGCCGCCGCCACGTCCTCGGCTGTGACGTGGTGATGTGGGGCACCGACTACCCGCACCCCGAGGGGACCTGGCCGCACACCATGGAGCGCCTGCAGGCCCACTTCGCCGATGTGCCCGTCGAGGACACCCGCCAGCTGCTGGGGGAGACCGCGGCGGTCTGTTACGGCTTCGACCTCGCCGAGTTGGCCCCCATCGCCGAGCGGGTCGGGCCGACGCCGGAGTCGCTGGGCCAGGATCCGACGCTGCGCACCGACCCCGACGAGGTGGCCGACGCCCGCTGGTGGAAGGCCGAGTACGGCGTGCAGGCCACCGGATGAAGGACCTGAGCGGGAAGGTCGCGGTCGTCACCGGCGGGGCCGGAGGGATCGGGCGGGGGATCGTCGAGGCGCTGCTGGAGGAAGGCGTCCGGGTCGTGGTGGCCGATGTCGAGGCGCCGGTGCTCGACGTCGCGGTGGCCGAGCTGGCCGAACGGGGTGAGGTCCGGGGCGTGCGCACCGACGTGTCGGACCCGGCCTCCTTCGAGGCGCTGGCCGAGGACGTCTTCGCCACCGAGGGCGTCTGTCACCTGCTGTTCAACAACGCCGGGGTCACCTCGGGCGGGGGCGGCAAGCCCTGGGAGCAGGAGGCCAACGACTGGCGTTGGTGCTTCAGCGTCAACGTCTTCGGCACGGCCAACGGCGTGCTGTCCTTCGTGCCCCGCATGATCGAGTCCGGCGAGCCGGGGGTCGTGGTGAACACGTCGTCGGGCGACGGCGGCATCGCCCCCGTGCCCTACGCCTCGGTCTACGCCTCGTCGAAGGCGGCGGTGACCTGCTTCACCGAGGCCCTGGCCCACCAGTTCGCCTCCGGCGAGACCAACCTGAAGGCGGCGGTCTTCTACCCGGGCGGCGGCTTGCTGGACACGGGCCTCTGGACCGCGCAGCGCAACCGGCCCGACGAGCTGGCCCGCCAGAAGGACCGGGCGCCCGCCCCGGGCACGACCTTCGCCGAGTTCAAGGAGCAGCTGGCCGCCGCCGGCCGCCCCGTCGACGTGGTCGACCTGCTCGAGCTCGGCCGCTTCGTCGTCGCCGGCGTGAAGGCCGAGAAGTTCATCATCGGCTACGACCTCGACCGCGCCGGAAAGCTCCTCCACGCGAGAGCCGACGCCATCGCGGAAGGCCAACTGCCCCCGAACATGATGGAGTTCCTGTGACCATGGGTGACGCTGCGCAGCGGAGCGGAGCAGCTGGACCGACTCCGGAGATGGCGAAGCCAGCCGGTCGGAGCACGGCGAGTGTGATGGAGTTCCTGTGACCGACCGGTATGCCGTCATCTCCTCGGACGGCCACGCCGGGGCCGAGCTCTACGAGTACCGGGACTACCTGGCCTCGCAGTGGCACGACGACTTCGACGCCTGGGCCCCCACCTACGTGAACCCCTTCGCCGACCTCCTCGCCGAGACGGCCTACCGGAGCTGGGACTCCACCCGCCGGCTGGAGGAGACCGAGGCCGACGGCATCGTGGCCGAGGTCCTGTTCCCGAACACCGTGCCGCCCTTCTTCTCCGAAGGGAACCTGGTCGCCCTGCCGCCCACGGCGGAGGACTACGACCGGCGCTGGGCGGGCCTGCAGGCGCACAACCGGTGGAGTGCGGACTTCTGTGACGCGGCCCCGGGCCGTCGATCCGCCGTCGTCCAGGTCTTCGTCAACCGCATCGAGGACGCGGTGGCCGAGGTGCGCTGGGCCCGCGAGGCCTTCCCGCTCCTGGCCGGCGTGCTCCTACCGTCTGTTCCCCCCAACTCGGGCCTGCCCGGCCTCTGGGAGCCGCACTACGACCCGCTCTGGCGCGTCTGTGAGGAGCTCGACGTCCCCATCCAGGTCCACGGCGGTGGTGGCCTGCCCGATTACGGGGACCACGAGGCGGCCCGAGCCATGATGCTCATCGAGCTGCCCTGGTTCGCCCACCGACCGGTGTGGCACCTCATCTTCTCGGGCGTGCTCGAGCGGTTCCCAGCGCTTCGGGTCGTCCTCACCGAGCAGGGTGTCGCGTGGCTGCCCCGCGGCCTCGAGACCCTCGACTGGTTCTACCGACGCATGACCCTGCCGGAGGCGGCGGAAGCGAAGTTCTTCGGCGCGGTGGCGGCCGGGCTGTCGATGACGCCCACCGAGTACTTCCACCGGAACTTCTGGCTGGGCGCCAGCTTCCTGCGGCCCAGCGAGGCGCCACTGCGCCATGACATCGGCATCGACCGGATCATGTGGGGGGCCGACTACCCCCACTCCGAGGGCAGCTATGGCTTCACCACCGAGGCTCTGCGGGCGGCGTTCGGCGGTGTGGCCGAAGACGAGGCCCGGCGGATGATCGAGACCAACGCCGCTGACTTCTTCGGCTTCGACCTGGACCTGCTTCGGCCCATCGCCGACCGGATCGGTCCGGAGGTCGACGAGGTGGCCAAGGTCCTCGTCCCCGACGACTACCCGCCCGAGTCCACCTGCAACGCCTTCGACAAGGCCCAGGTCCTCCGCGCCTGGTGACCCAACGGGGATGATGGGGTGGTGAGCGGGTCGCTGGCGCGGACGACGGCGGAGGCCTACGTCGCCACCGTGAATGCCGTGGACCTCGACGGCCTGATCGCCCTCTTCGCCGACGGCGCGGTGCTCGAGCACGCCTTCGGCACCTTCGAGGGCACCGAGGCCATCCGCACCTTCTACGCCGACAACGTCCTGGCCTTCACCCCGCAGGTCACCTCCAGCGACTGGCTGGAGCAAGGTCGGACCGTGACCTTCCACCTCGAGGCCAGCGTCGACGGCGCCACCAGCCAGACCGTCGACCACCTCACCGTCGACGACGCCGGCCTCATCACCCACCTCGAGGTCGGCTTCCGCTGAGTGGTGGTCCTACGAGGGCTCGCGCAGGTGGGGGGTGAAGCACACGCCCACCACCGCGCCGTCGTTGGCCTGCACCCGGGCGACCACCTGGCCCCACGGCTCGGTCCGGGTCGGGTGGAGGAGCACGTGGCCCCCGTCGAGCAGCTCGTTGACCGCGGCGTCGACGTCATCGACCTCGAACTCGACGCTGGCCTGGGGCACCGGGTGGCTGTCCGGCCAGTCCGTCGTGCCGAAGCAGGCCTCCGCCGCCTCGGCCAGCGGCCAGACGCCGAAGTGCTTGGCCCCCTCGATCGCCTCGGAGTACAGGTAGCTCGAGCCCTCGACGCCCTCCGGGCCGTGGAGGTCCAACCCGAGGGTGTCGACGAAGAGCGAGCGGTCGACGGCCGGGTCGCTGGAGATGACCGCGAAGCTGGCGATGAAGCGGATGTCCATCCACCGAGTCTGCACCACGACCACGATGTCGAGTCGAGTGGGTCTTCCGTTCGGGGTTGGCCCGAAGGTCAGTCGCCGGTGGCGCCGTCGATCTGCTCTCGGAGGAAGTCGGCGTGGCCGTTGTGGCGGGCGTACTCCTCGATCATGTGGGTGAGCACCCAGCGCAGGGTGAGCGGCTGGCCGTCGCGTAGGCGGGGGGTGGTCTCGTCGAGGTCACGGGCGGCGGCGATGCGGCGGGCCCGGGCGATCTCCTCGTCGAAGCGGGCGAACACCTCGGCGACGGGGGCCGAGTCGAGGTCGTCGAAGTCGCCGTCGGGGGAGGCCTCGCTGTAGTAGATCGGCGTGGCCGTCTCGTCGCCGTCGATCTCTCGGGCGAACCAGCCGAGCTCGACCTCGCTCATGTGGCGGACGAGGCCGAGCAGGCTCATCGACGACGGCGGCACCGCCCGGGTCTTGAGCTGCTCGTCGCTCAAGCCCTCGCACTTCGTCAGCAGGGTGGCCCGGTGGTAGTCGAGCCAGCCGTCCAGCATCTCCCGGTCGCCCACGGTGAAGGCGGGTTCCGCTCGTTCGATCGTCATGGGCCGCAGCGTACGGACCAGCACGACGCGGGATGAGAGGATTCCGCCATGGAGCACGTGAGCATCGAGGAACTGCAGGACGGCATCGTCGTCCTGACCATCGACCGGCCGGACCGCCGCAACGCCCTCAGCAACAAGGTGCTGGCCGAGCTGCACGAGGCGGTGGACCGCATCGGATCCGACCCCGCCATCCGGGTCGTGATCCTGACCGGGGCGGGACCACTGTGGATAGCAGCGCTTGGAGCACGGGGAGCGGCTGGGTTTACACCCTCGCCTCGCGCCTTGATGGCGGCACGGACATCGACCTAGTCGTCGTGCATAAGGGCCGAAATACGAAGGGGCGGCTCACCGCGCCGGTATGGCCCTGGCCGGCAAATGGATCATCGGGCGCGATCTCAGCGAGAAGCCTCTCCGCGATTGAACACAGCCGGTAGTCTTCGAACACCTCGGCAACCCGGGGGACTCCTCGCAGGCCACCGGCGCCGTTGTCGCCACGGCTATGGATCGGCCAAAGCGCAACGCTCTTGTCCGCCACAAGCGCCTTCTGGTGGAGGAGACGCTGCTCTGCCATGCGACCGAGGAACTGCTCGAGGAGCAGGGCGGGATCTAGTGCGGGTTCGCTGCCGGGTAACCCTTGTTTTGGGGGGATTCGTATGGGTACCTTCGGCGAGCAACCAGATGGGGAAAGGGGACCCATGGCGTTCATCGACAGGACCACTGAGGTGGCGGCGGACGTCCGGACGTCTATCAGGCTTGGACGGCGTTCGCTGACTATCCGACGTTCATGGAGACTATCGAGACGGTGACGGTGGCCGAGGACGGCGGGTTTCACTGGGTCGCCGTGGTCGAGGACGACATCTATGGTGGGATGCCGACGTCGTCGAGCCCGTACCCGACGAGAGGGTCAGCGTGGCGGGCCATCGACGGTCGCGAGACCGGCGAGGTCCGCTTTGAGAAGCTCACCGCCGGCACGACGAAGGTGACCTACCAACTCGAGTACGACCCGTCGGCTGGGAAGGCAAAGCCGACACCGTGCGCCATTGGATGCGTCGCCGAGTCGACAGGGTCTCGACCACTTCAAGAAGATGCTCGGAGCAACCGCCTGAGCAAAGGCGGCGATCAACGCCGAGCATCAGCGGGGCCAAGCACGTCAAGCTGTAGTATCGCCGCGGTCGGAGTCAAGCAACCGCTGGACACAGCTCGGGCGCCAGCCCGGCTCTCACGGCACGAGATGAATGCTTGCGTGCGAGTGCGCGCCGACTGAGAGGCTGAGCCAGTAGCGGAAGGCGCTTCCCTTGGTCGGTGGGCCATCACTACC
>CAVZRY010000018.1:0-10305 GCA_963777805.1 uncultured Microthrixaceae bacterium
AGGGTCTCGTCGTCGAGGCTGCCGACGATCGGCTGGGAGACGGCGCCGCCGATGCCGGCTTGGACCATCGCCGCCCGCGCCCGGTCCTCGGCCGTCGGCGCATCGCCCATCAGCACGCGCGAGACCCGGGCCATCAGCTGCGGGAACGGATCATGGGTCGCCAGCAAGCGGGCGACGACGGGATCGGTCATGAGCGCGGCGCCGACCACGTGGCGCCGGTCGACGGCCAGGTCCACGATCGCGACCAGCAAGACCTCGAGGGCGCGGCCCCGGTCCGGCTCCGCCTCGGCGCCGGTCACGGCCACCTCGAGCCGCGCCAGTTCCAGCTCGGCGACGGCGACGACGATCTCCTCCTTGGACCGGAACTGGTGGTAGACGGCGGCCTTCGTCACCCCCATGGCGTCGGCGATCATCTGCAGCGACGTCCCGTTCACCCCGTGCTCGGCGAACAGCCCCAGCGCGGCGTCGATGACCCGCTTCTGTGCGGCGCTGTGCGTTCCCGAGCCCACGATCAGCCCGCGGGGGTCAGCTCCAGGTGCAGCTGTTCGAGGCCCCGGAGGATGAAGGTCGGGGCGTAGTCGTAGTGCCGGTCGCCGGCCGGGCCGTGCTCGGACTCGTCGATGCGGATGGCGCGGGTGCGGGCCAGCATCCGTTCCACCGCCACGCGGCCCTCGGTGCGGGCCAGGGCGGCGCCCGGGCAGAAGTGGATGCCATGGCCGAAGGCCAGGTGCTCCCGGGCGTTGTCCCGCTCGATGGAGAACGTGTTCGGGTCCTCGAACTTGCGGGGGTCCCGGTTGGCGGCGCCGTTGAGCACCATCACCGTCGTGCCCGCCGGGAGCTCGACGCCCCCGACCGTGGTCGTGACCCGGTTGAGGCGGAAATCGCCCTTCACCGGCGACTCGTGGCGCAGGCACTCCTCGATGAAGTTCGGGATCAGGGCGGGGTCGTCCCGCAGGCGTTGCTGCAGCTCGGCGTCCTCGGCGATGCGGAGGAAGGCGGTGCCCAGCAGGCGGATCGTCGTCTCCTGGCCGGCGGCGAAGAGGTTGCTGGCGATCTTGGCCACGTCGCTGGCCTCCGGGATCGACCCGTCGGCGAAGGTGGCGGTGGCCAGTCCGGTGAGGACATCGCCCTTGGGCTCCCGGCGCCGGTCCTCGAGGTACTCGACGAACCGGTCGTAGAGCACTTCGAGCGGCGTCTTGGCCATGGTCGACCCGCCGGATGCCCCGACGTGACCGCCGCCCCGCTGGTTCATCGCCTGGATGAACCATTCGTGGTCGGACTCGGGGACGCCCAGCAGGTCGGCGATGACCAGCATGGTGAACGGCCCGCCGAGCTCCCGGACCACCTCGCAACGACCGGCGGGCAGGAACTCGTCGATCTGGCGGTCGGCCAGGGCCCAGATGAAGTCCTCGTTCTCGGCCAGTCGCTTCGGGGTGAGCAGGCGCATCAGCAGGCCGCGGTGAGCGGTGTGCTTCGGCGGGTCCATCGTGGTGATCTGGTCGCTGAACGGGAGGCTGTCCCGGTGCTCCTCGATGAGGTCGGTGACGTCGTCGCCCTCCAGGGGAACCGGCATGCCGGGGAACGGGCCGGTCACCGCGGTGCACGACGAGAACGTGGCGGTGTCGTGGTAGACGGCGAGCGCCTCCTCGTAGCCGGTCACCAGGACGACGTCCTCGTAGGGCTCGCGCCGCACCGGGCACTCGCCCCGCAGGGCCTCGAAGTAGGGGTAGGGGTCCGCGACCAGGTCGGGGTCCCGGAAGAAGTTCGGCTCGTCGCTCATGGCGACGTGATCCCGTGGAGCACGATCTGCCACAGCTCGTCGGCGGCCGCGTCGGCCGTGTCGAGGGGCGTGCCGCTGATGGTCGCGGCGAACGAGTTGAACATGACGGCCTGGAGGATCACCCCGGCCGTGCGCCGGTTGTGCACCTCGGGCCGGATGACCCCCGCGGCGGCTGCGTTGTCGAGGACCTCCTCCAGGAGGGTCACCACCGGGATGAAGGCCCGCGAGGCCTCCTTCGGGTGGGCCGTCAGGAGCTGCTGGGCGAAGTCGGCCATGGCCCCCGCGGAGTTGGGCTTGGTCGACCGGCCCGGGGGCGCGGGACGACACAACGCGTAGTACTCGACGCAGAACCGGTGCAGCCGCTCGAGGGGGTCGTCCTCGTCGGCGATCGACGCCTCGAGCTTCTCGGCCGTCGAGCGCACGGCTTCCTCGAACAGGGCCAGCAACAGCTCGTGCTTGCCGGCGAAGTACTGGTAGAAGCTGCGCAGGGACTGCCCGGAGGCCTCGACCACCTCCTGGACCGTGAACTCCTTGTCGGGCGCACGCTGCATGAGCTCGAGGGCGGCATCGAGGAAGCGCTGGACCCGCTTCTCGGCCCGGGCCCGGGCCGGATCCAGCGACCGAGCCACCGCCAGTTCCCGCCGACTGGGGGCAGCGCCGTCGTCCGGGGGCTCGTCCGCGGAATCGTTCACGGTCATGGGCGAGAGCCTAGATCTTCCGGCACGAGAACGTGGTTCACGTCGTGCCCGGGTTCACGTGCTGAGGATCGACACGCCGGCGGTGCCCGGGGCGCCGTACAGCTGGGCGTAGCCCACCTTCGGGTCGCCCGGGACCTGACGGTCCCCGGCCTGGCCCCGGAGCTGGCGGACCAGCTCGTGGACCTGCCGGAGGCCGGAGGCGCCGACGGGCTCGCCGTTGGCGATGAGCCCGCCATCGGTGTTGACCGGCATCGGCCCGTCGATCTCGGTGGCCCCGTCGGCGATCAACTGCTCCTGGTCGCCGTCGGCGCAGAACCCGTTCTCGGCCATGTGGATGACCTCGGCGCCGGCGTCGGTGTCCTGCAGCTGGATCACGTCGACGTCCTCGGGCCCGATCCCCGCCATCTCGTAGGCCGCCCGGGAGGCGTAGACCGTCGGCGAGTCGTCCTGTTCGATCGCCGCCCAGGTGGCGTGCACCTCGTGGGCGCCGTAACGCCGGGACCGCAGCGCGGTGGCCCGCAGGTAGATCGGGCGTCGAGGTGTACTTGTGGGCCAGATCGGCCCGGCACAGCACGACGGCGGCCGCCCCTTCGTCGGGCGCGCAGAACATGTACTGGGTGAGCGGGTAGTTGAGCATCCGGGAGCCGACGATGTCCTCGACCGCCATCGGCTTGCGGCGGAAGGCGTTGGGGTTGAGGGCCCCGTTGCGGAAGTTCTTGGCCGCCACCCGACCCAGCGTCTCGTGGGAGATGCCGTGGTCGTGCATGTAGCGGTTGATCTTCATGCCGAAGAACTTGGTGGTCAGGAAGTACCCGAGATCGCCGTACCAGGAGGGGGCGCCGTAGTCGACGGGGTCGGCGGTGAGCGCGCCCGGGAGGTGCTTGTCCATGCCCACCGCGACCCCGATGTCGTGCTGGCCGGACCGGATGATGTCGGCGGTCAGGTTGAGGGCGGTGGCCGCGGTGGCACAGCCGTTGTAGACGCCCATGAACGGGATGCCGGTGAGGCCGAGGCGGTTGACCACGACGTCGGGGGTGTCCAGCTCGGCGCTGCCGCCGAAGGCGAACTGCACGTCCTTCCACTCGATGCTCGCGTCGGCGCAGGCCGATCGCACGGCCTCGGCGCCCATGTCGAGGGCCGACTTGTCGCCGAAGCGACCGAAGGGGTGGAGGCCCACCCCGATGATGGCGACGTCTTCCATGTCAACCCTCCTGGACGGGCGCGAAGGCGAAGGTCACCGTGGTGGTGTCGCCGTCCTCGCGGAACGGGACGACCACCAGCTCGACCTCCATGCCGAAGTCGAGCTTGGCCGGGTCGGCCTCGGTCAGGCGGGCCTCCACCCGGACCTCGTCGCCGAGCTGGACCAGGCCGACGCCGTAGGGCTGGAACGTCTCGTTGGTCTCCCCGCTGGCGTAGGGCTCCTTGGGCAGGAAGTCCTGGGTGGTCCAGGTCCAGAGGGTGCCCGACGCGGGAGCAGGTGCTCGGCCAGGTCCGGTCGCGCCGCAGCGGGGGCACGAGGTCGTCATCGGGAAGGTGATCGCGGTGCAGGCCACACAGCGCGCGCCGATGAGCTGAGGCTCGTCGGATGGCCAGGTGAACACGTCGGGTGGAAGGGGGATGGTCTCCATGGTTTCCTCTCAGGGAGTGGTACCGGGCTCGCTGGCCCAGGCGCGTAGGTCGTCGTCCAGCTCCACGCCGAAGGTCCGGAAGGCCATGGCCAGCAGGTCATAGGAGCCGACCGTGAAGACGAGGTCCATCAGCTGCTGCCGGTCCAGCTCGCCGGCCAGGGTGGCCCAGGTCCCGTCGCTCACCAGGGCGTCGGCCAGGAGCTCGTCGACCGCCCGCAGGAGTGCGGCGTCCAACGGTGTCCAACCGTCGGCGTCGGGCCCGTCGACGACGCGGGCCACCTCGTCGCCCGTGATCCCGACGTCGGCGGCCAGGACCACGTGCTGGACCCACTCGTACTCACTGCCACGGACGGCGGCGACCCGGAGGACCAGCAGCTCCCGCTGCCGGGGCGACAGGCTCGTGTTGTAGATGATGTGGCCGTTGAACGTGTGGTACGCCCGGGCCAGTTCGGGATGCTGGGCGAGGGTCCCGAGGGCGTTCAGGGCCTTGGGCCGGCCCTCGGTCCTCAGGCGGGGGTGGCGCGGGTTCTCCGGCAGCAGCACCGCGAGCGCCTCGCGCATCGCCGCGGGCCAGTCCGAGGGCGCCAGGGCCGGGATGCGGGGTTCGGTCACGGCTTCTCCCTGAGCTGGCGGCGCAGCACGAACTTCTGGACCTTCCCCGACGGGGTGCGAGGGAAGTCGTCCACGACGATGAGCTCCTCGGGCCACTTCTGCCGGGCCAGGCCGGCGGCACCGAGGTGGGTCCGCACCTCCTCGAGGGTCGGCGCGGCCGCGCCCCCGTGCAGGCGGAACAGGGCGGCGGCGTGCTCGCCCAGGCGCTCGTCGGGCGCGGCCACGACGCTGACCTCGGCCACGGCGTCCATCCCCATCAGCAGCTCCTCGATCTCCTGGGCACTGATGTTCTCACCGCCCCGGATGATCACGTCGGAGATCCGGTCGGTGATGGTGAGGTAGCCGTCGTCGTCGAGCACGCCCACGTCGCCGGTGCGGTACCACCCGTCCTCGTCGAAGGCCTGGGCCGTGAGCTCGGGGTCGGTGTAGCCGATGCAGCAGTCGGGGCCGCGGGAGATGATCTGGCCGTCCTCGTCGAGCCGCAGTTCGACCCCGGGGAGCAGGTGGCCGTCGGTGGTCTGACGCTTCACCAGGGGATCCGACAGCTGGCAGCCGGTGATCGACGGGTGCTCGGTGCTCCCGTAGGAGCGGAAGGCGTCGATGCCCATGGCCTCGAGCCGCTCCATCACGGCGACGGGCACGGTGGACCCGCCGATCCCGGCGAAGGGCATGAGCGCCAGGTGCTCGTCGGTGAAGTCGGGGTGGTCGAGCAGGCTGGTGAGGAAGTAGGTGGCGCCGCCGGTGACCCCGAGGCCCTCCTCGCGCATGAGGCGGAGGATCTCGCCCGGGTCCCAGACGTCGACCAGGTGCACCGGCCGCTCCCGCAGCAACGGGACCAGGAAGGCGTTGACCATCCCGATGAAGTGCCCGACCGGGGCCCCGGTGATCTGTGGTGGCCCACCACCGGGGAACATGCCGTCGAGCTGGCGGGTCTCGAAGCCGATCGTGCGGTGGGAGTGGATGACACCTTTGGGGTCACGGGTGGTCCCGAGGTGAAGGCGATGATCGCCGGCGAATCCGGGTCGACCGGCGCCGGGCGCGGCGAGGGGCTCGGCCTCCAGCAGCGGGGCGAACGGCTCGGCCCGCTCGGGCAACGCGTCGGCGGGGGTGTCCCCCACCACGATCCAGCGAGGCCCGGGGCGGTCAGCCAGCAGGGCCTCGTAGTTCGCCAGGTGATCGCTGTGACCGAACCGGTCGGCGGTGACCACGACGTCGGGCGTGGTCGCGTCGAGGATGTACACGACCTCCTTCGGGCCGTAGAAGTGGACGACCGGGACGACCACCGCCCCGAGGTAGGCCGCGGCCCAGAACGCCATGCCGGCCTCGACCCAGTTCGGCAGCTGGAGCATGACGACCGATCCCAGCCCGACGGCCTGCGCCGCCAGCGACGTCGCCAGCGAGCGGGCCGCGGCGTCGACGTCGGCGAAGGTGCCGTCCCAGGGGTGCACCTTCGACCAGACGTGGAACTCGGTCGGGCCGAGGCCGGCCAGGCCGTCGGCGACCATCGAGCCGAGGGTGGCGTCGGTCCACCACCCCTGGGCGACGTACTCCCGGGCGAGGTCCTCGGGCAGTGCCCGACGCGCCCACCGCTGTGTGCCCTCCATGCCCCTGCCGGCCCCCCTGCTCCGTACGACGATCTCACCCGAGCCTACCCGCCGACGCGATCACCATTGTCACAATCGAGAATCCGATTATCATCCTCGTCCATGGCGGCCCCGGTCTCGCTCCCCTCCCCGCTGGAGGGCACCGCGCGACCACCACTTCCACCCGCTGCGGATCCAGCGGATCGTGGCCGAGACCGACGACGCCCGCTCCTATGTCCTGGACGTACCCGACGAGCTCCGCGACGCCTTCGCCTACGACGCCGGCCAGTTCTGCACCTTCCGGGTGCTGGTCGACGGTGCGCCCCAGCTGCGCTGCTACTCGATGTCCTCGGCCCCCGGCGTGGACCCCGATCTCCAGGTCACCGTGAAGCGGGTGCCCGACGGCCGGGTGTCGAACTGGATGCACGACACGCTGGCCGAGGGTGACGAGATCGAGGTCACGCTCCCGGCCGGGGTGTTCTGCCTGGCGCCGGGCGAGGGCGACCTGGTCCTCTTCGCGGCCGGCTCCGGCGTGACCCCGGTGTTCTCGCTGGTCAAGACGGCCCTGGCCACGACCCGCCGCCGGGTCCACCTCTTCTACGCCAACCGTGACCGCGAGAGCACGATCTTCGCCGCCGCCCTCGACGCGCTGGCCGAGGCCCACCCGGATCGGCTCGACGTCGTCCACCACCTGGACGCCGAGCGGGGCTTCGTCGACGGCCCCACCGTCTCCCCCTTCGCCTGGGTCGGCGACGACCCGGACTTCTACCTGTGCGGCCCGACGCCGTTCATGGACATCGTCGAGGCCACCCTGCTCGCCGAGGGGATCGCCCCGGATCGCATCCACGTCGAACGGTTCACCGCCCCGGAGCCGATCGAGGTGGACGACGCCCCCGACGACGGTGCGGTGCCCCGGATCACCATCGAGATCGGCGGGCGCACCGAGACCACCGACCACCACCCCGGCACCACCCTCCTGCAGACGGCCCGCCAGCTCGGGCTGCCGGCGCCGTTCTCCTGTGAGTCCGGCAGCTGTGCCACCTGCATGGCCCAGGTCGTGGAAGGGTCCGTCACGATGCGGGTCAACAACGCCCTGACCGATGACGAGGTCGCCGAGGGCTGGGTGCTCACCTGCCAGTCCGTGCCCGTCACCCCGACCGTGCACGTCGTCTACGAAGGAGACTGACCCGTGGACCAGAACGAGATGGCGGACATCATCGAGGTCCAGCAGTTGCTGGCCCGGTACGCGGTGAGCATGACCCAGGACGACATCGAGGCCGTCGTCGAGGTCTTCACCCCCGACGGCACCTACAGCGCCTTCGGCGACACCTACACCCTGGCCGACTTCCCCACGCTGGTGGCCGCCGCCCCCAAGGGGCTGTTCATGGTCGGCCCGCCCGTGCTCGACCTCGACGGAGAGGCCGGCACCGGCACCGGCCAGCAGCCGCTGTGCTTCATCGACCAGACGAACCACGACCAGCGGATCGGCTGGTACACCGACACCTACCGACGGACGGCGTCGGGCTGGCGGCTGGCGACCCGGTCGATGACCTTCCTGCGCCGCAGCGGCGCCAAGGACTCGGGCAAGGCCCACGACCCGCGGCGGCCCGAGCCGACCGCGGCGGCCGAGTAGCCGGTGGAGCTCGACGAGTTCCGAGCCGGCGTCGACGCCTGGCTCGACGAGCAGGCCGACACGCTGGCGCCGACCTACGCCGGGGCGGGGACCCTCGATGACCAGATGGCCCAGCTGTCGAAGGTGAAGGGGCTGGCCTTCGCCGCCGGCTGGATGCGCTGGGGCTGGCCCGAGGCGGTGGGCGGGCATCCCGGCTCGCCCCTGCTGCGGGGCTACCTGGGCGAAGCCCTCACCGCCCGCGACCTCATCCCGCCCGGTCTGTACTCGATGACCGAGGTCCTGGTGCCGACGATGATCGACTACGCGACCCCCGCCCTGGCCGCCGAGATGGTGCCCCGCCAGCTCTCCGGTGAGGAGACCTGGTGCCAGGGGTTCTCGGAGCCGGGTACGGGTAGCAACCTCGGGTCCCTGTCGTGCCGGGCGACGCCGACCGACGACGGGTGGTCGGTCACCGGCCAGAAGGTGTGGACCAGCCTGGCCCAGTACTCCCAGCGCTGTGTCCTGCTCACCCGGACCGGGTCCCCCGAGTCGGCCCACCGCGGCATCACCGCCTTCTTCGTCGACATGGACACCCCCGGGATCACCGTCCGGCCCATCGAGACCCTGCACGGGGTGGCGGAGTTCTGCGAGGTCTTCTTCGACGACGTGGTCGTGCCCGCCCGACCGCCTCCTCGGCGAGGTCGGGGGCGGCTGGTCGGTGGCCATGGACCTGCTCCCCTACGAGCGCAGCACCGCGCTGCGGCCTCCGCGGCGCCCACCTGCACCACCGCATGGGCCAACTCCTGGCCGAGGTCCCCGACGGGGCGCTGACCGCCGCCGAGGTGGGCGACGTCTTCCTCCAGCTCCACGCCTTCCGGGCCCGGTCCTGTGCCACCCAGCACCGGCTGGACCGGGGCGACAAGCTCGGGGCCGAGACCTCGGTCGACAAGGTCCTGCTGGCCACGGCTGAGCAGGCGCTCTTCGGGCTCGCCGGCGACGGCCTGGCCGACGACGTGCTGCTCGGCGACGACGACGAGGGCGAGAAGTGGCGGACCGAGGTCCTCTACTCCCGGGCGGCGACGATCTACGGCGGCAGCGCCGAGATCCAACGCAACATCATCGCCAAGCGCCTCCTCGACCTCGGCGCCGACCGCTGATGGACGCCGCCGCATCACCCCAACCGGTTCTGGGGGCTCCGGCGCGCGCCCCAACGCGCACTACAGCCGCCAGAACGGGATTCGTGATGGACGCCGAGGACCGCGAGCTGTTCGACCGCAGCCTGGCCCACGCCACGGCGACCCACACCGGCGCCGCGCTCGACACCGCGCTCGAGGAGATCGGCTGGGCCGACGCCCTGGCGGAGGACCCGGGCAGCCGTCGGCCTGCTGTTCGAGCACCAGGGCCGGGCCAACGCGGTGTCGTCGGCGCTGGACCGGGTGCTGGCCGACGCCCTGGGGATCGAGGGCCCCGTGGTCCTCCCCGCGCTCGGCCACACCGATGCGCCAGACGACGGCCGCACCGTCCGCGGCCTGGGCACCACCGCTCTGGGGCGGGCGCAGGCGGCCACCCTCGTGACGGTCGGCGAAGGCGGCCTCCAACTCCGGCTGATCGACACCACGGCACTCGACCTGCGTCCCGTCAGTGGCATCGACCCGACTCTCGGGCTGGTCGAGGTGGCGCGGCGACGCCTCGGCAGGAGACCGCTCCGACCTCGACCCCGACGCCTGGGACGCGGCCATCGCGGCTGGCCAGCGGGCGCTGGCCCACGAGCTGGTCGGGGCCTCACGGGCGATGCTCGCCCTGGCCCGGGACCACGCGGTGGACCGGGTCCAGTTCGGAGTGCCCATCGCCTCGTTCCAGGCCGTGCGCCACCGACTGGCCGAGAGCCTGGTCGCCGTCGAGGCCGCCGACGCTGCGGCGGGGGCGGCCTGGGACGACGGCAGCCCGTTGACCGCCATGATGGCCAAGGCCGTCGCCGGCCACAGCGCCCGCACCGTCGCCCGCCACGCCCAGCAGGTCCTGGCCGGCGTCGGCTTCACCACCGAGCACCCCTTCCACCACCACCTCCGCCGCACCTTCGTGCTCGACGCCCTGCTCGGCAGCGCCCGCCGCCTCACCCTCGAGCTCGGCGAACAGCTGTTGGCGACCCGCCAGCTCCCGCCCCTGCTGCCGCTGTAGCCCGTCGGGCTGACCGAAACCGATGGCAGGAATGGGGCGTGGGTGCTGCCGCCAGGCCTCCGAGGGCACGGACCGCCACCCTCGGTGGTCAAGCGCCCCCGATTCGGCCTGTTGATCCCGCCCCTCGCGTTCTGGCGCCCGATTCGGGGTCTATAGCACCCGAATCAGGCGCCAGAACGACAAATGGCCACGGGAAGTGGGAATCGGGCGATTC
>CAVZRY010000019.1:0-7420 GCA_963777805.1 uncultured Microthrixaceae bacterium
GCCAGGCCCAGACGAAGCCGTTGCGCTCCACCACCGGGTACGACCGGCGCGGGCCCGAGGCGGGATACGGTCGCCGACGGCGTACGGGATCTCGACGCACGCGCCGGACAGCCGCCGTCGAAGCGCCAGCCGTGGAACGGGCACGCGAGGTGACCCGTCGATGGACCTTGCCGCCCACGGCGAGGTGGGCGCCGAGGTGCGGGCAGTACACGTCGACCACGTGGGGCGTGCCGTCCTCGGTCCGGTACAGCCACCAGATCAGCGGTCGAAGTAGTGGAGCGCCTCGATCTGGCCGGGCTGGGCCTCGTTCACCCGTCGGCCACGATGAACCAGCCGTTGGGGATCGGGAAGGGGAAGCGGTCCGGACGGTGCGCACCCGCACCCTCGGGGTGCGGTCGTCGAGGAGCGCCAGGTTGCGGGGCATCGGGAAGCCCACGGGCACCTCGGGCGGCGCCGAGGAGGTCGACCGACGCTGGGTCGATCTCGGGCGAGGACATCGCCATCCCGGGGACGGTCACGGCGCACCCCCTGCACCGGTCGGCATGGGGCACGGCTGCGGTCCGTGGACCTCGGCGGCGGTCGGCCCGATGCGGTCGACGATCGGGGCCAGCGCCCGCGCGCGTCGAGTCGGTACAGGTCGGCGGCGCTCAGCCCGAGGATGCGCCGGGCCTCGTCGTCGGGGACGTCGCGGAACCGCTCGTTGATCCAGTAGCGGGTGTGGGGTACGTGCCCTCGGGGTGCGGGAGGTCGTTGCCCCACAGCAGGTTGCCGACGCCGATGGCGTGACGACGGTCGATGTCGTCGACCCGGCGTCGAGGCGGCGAAGAAGCAGTGCTCGTCGACGTACTCGCTCGGCTTGCGGGCGAGAGCCGTTCTTGAACGCGTTGCCGAACTTGTGGGTGTTGTGCCCGCCGACCCACTTCTCGTCCATCGGGCGACGAGGTCGGGCACCCACCGCGCCGTTCTCGGCGATGACGTACTTGAGGGTGGGGTGGCGCTCGAACACGCCCGACAGCAGCAGGACCCAGAACGGGCGCGCCGCCCACCACCACGCCTCGGCGGCGTAGATGCTCACGATGCCGGGGCCGAGGCCGTAGTCGGCAGGCCCCGCACCCGAGTGGGTGTGGAGAACGAGGTCGTGCTCGGCGCAGGCCGCCCAGACCGGCTCGTAGTGCGGCTCCATGTACGCCGGGTGGTCGAACCACCGGGTCGGGATCATGACCCCCTTCAGCCCGAGCTCGGCGGCGCGGCCTTGATCTCGAGCACCGCTTCCTCGATGCCGGCGGTGACGGGGATGACGGCGACGCCGATGCGGCGCTCGGGGGCCGCCGCGCAGAAGTCGGCGAGCCAGCGGTTGTGGGCGCGGGCGCCCGCGATCACGTTGTCGGCCTCGGCGTCGGGGCCCGGGATGCCACGCCGACCCGAACGGCGACGCCGCCAACCGGCCGGTGCCCATGACGTCGGCGTCGGGGAACAGGACCTCGGCGGCGACGCCCTCCTGGTCGAGCACCGCCAGGCGGGCGTCGGAGTCGTAGGCCGCGAGCAGGTCGTCGTCGCCGGTCTCCTCCTGGAACTTGGCGGAGAAGGCGCTGTCGGTCGTGTCGGTGAGGGCGGCCAGGGCCTCGATCTCCGCCTGGTGGGCATCGAAGCGGGTCGCGGTTGCACAGGGCTCGAGGTCGCGGTACAGCGACGCCGCGGGGTCGCCCTGGGCGTCGAGCCGACAGCGGCAGGTAGCTCATCGAGTACGGTAGATGCTCCAGCTTCAGTTCCGTCGGCCTCAGCCGAGGGGACCCTTCTGCATCCACGGGCAGGCGGCCTCTCTCCAGCGCCTCGGCTCGGCGCCGCAGGGTCGGGCCCATCGGATCCACGGTCGATCATGTGGATGAACTCCTCGTCGTCCCGGAGGCCTTCGACCACGATCTGGGCGAGCTCGTCGAGGTCCTGCCACGGGAGGTCGAAGCCCTGGGTCTCGGCCATGGCCTCGAGCTTGGCGACGGTCATCAGCTCGGTGGGCCGGGGCTTCTCACGGGCCAGCTCGGCCGGGCGGGTGCGATCGGACTCCCAGAGCCCCGTCCGCAGCAGGCCTCCCGACGGGTAGAAGATCGACGCCCGCAACGCGGTGCCCTCGGAGCGCAGCTGCTGGGCGAGGCACTGGGTCGAGGTGGACGCCCGCGGCCTTGCTCGACCGCGTAGACCGACGCCCCCGGCAGCGGCTCGATGCCACCGTGGCCCGGATGAGGTGTTGATCACGTGTCCAGGTTCGCCGGAGGCGATCATCCGCGGCACCGAAGGCGAGGATGCCGTGGACCACGCCCATCACGTTCACCCGTGTGGACCCCGACGCCAGTCGTTGGGGGTGGTCTTCCCAGACGTTGGCCGAGGGGGCACCCACGCCGGCGTTGTTGACGAGGAGGTGGCAGTTCCCGAACCGCTCCCAGGTGCGGTCGGCGAGCTCCTCCACCGAGTCCGCCCGGGACACGTCAGGTGACGACGCCTCCCCTGCGCCGACAGCTCGTCGGTCGCCGCCGCCACCCGTGCCGGCACGAGGTCGGCCACCACGACCTTCATTCCCGTCGCAAGCAGCACGCGGCACAACGCCACCCCGATCCCGCCCGCTCCGCCGGTCACCACCACGACACGCCCCTGAGCTCCACCGGACCCCTTCCCCGCGGCCTGTGGGCCCGGTCTCCCGGTGGCACCCCCCCGGCACCGCCGCCGACTTTCCTCCGACGGATTGGAGAAACTCGCACGACTCGGGCGGGTCGTCAAGGGACGCCTCCGTCCGCGCCCCCGACGCTCCTGCGTAGGGTGGTCTGCGATGACTGCCGCCGTCCCCGCCCCCGGCCCGGACACCGACGAGCCCGTCGGTCAGGGGCGGCGCCTGGGTCGGCCGCCCCGCATCAGCCGCGAGCAGATCGCCGACGCGGCGATCGAGGTCGGGCTCTCGGATCTCACCCTGCGGGCCGTCGCCGACCACCTCGGGGTCGCCGTGGCCGCCCTGTACCACCACGTCGACGGCAAGGACGACCTGCTGCGACTCGCCGCCGACCGGTCCGCCGGGCGCCTCACCGTCCCCGAGGACCACGGCCGGCACTGGACGGTCTGGCTGCTCGAGCGAGTGGGCGGCGTACAACCGGGCCGCCTTCGCTACGCCGACCCGGCGCTGCTCGACCAGTTCATCAACAGCGCCATAAGCCCGGCGGTGATCGCCCGGAACACCGAGGCGTTCCTCTCCGTCCTCGTCCATCGAGCTTCGCCCGACGACGCAGCGGAGAGCTTCGGGATGATCTCGTCGTGCGCCATCGGTCTCGCCATCACGACGATCCGGTCCCGCCGATCGGCCGACTGGGGTGGGCCGTCTCCTCCCCGACGAGCTGCGGCGGTTCGCCGAAGCCGATCCCACCGAGCTCCCGTTGATCGAGCAGGCTGGCCAGAGCGGCTGGCCCGACGCCGCCGACCGGGCCATGGACCTGCTGCGATCGGTGGTGCTCGGGCTGGCCCTGACCCGCGGCGAGGACGCCGCCGACGTGACCCGACGTCTGGAGCAGGCCGACCTCAGCGGCGCCTGAGCCGACTCAGCCCAGGCCGAGGGCAGCGGCGAGGAGCTCCATCGACCGGAGCCAGGCGTCGAGGTCCGAGCGCCACGGCGCGGCCACGACGTGCTGGACGCCGGCGGCCTCGAAGCCCTCGCGCTCACGGCGGATCTCGTCGACGTCCATGCCCTGCGGGTCCCAACCGGTGCGCAGCGAGATGGTGAAGGTGTCGGGGTCGGGGTGATCGGCGCGCAGCCGGGCGATGGGCTCGACGACCGTGTCGGGCTTCAGCCCGATGAGCTGGAACCCGGTGCCGAACCGCGCGCGGCCCGGCGGTAGGCGGCCTCGCTCCCCCCGCCGATCCACACCTCGATGGGGTGATCGGGCTTGGGGAGCACCCGGAGGTCGTCGAGCACGAGATCGTCGGGCCGTGGAAGCTGGCGGGGTCGTCGCGCCAGACGGTGCGCCACAGGTCGAGCGTCTCGTCGAGCCGGTCACCCCGGTCGTGGAAGTCCTGGCCCAGCACCTCGAACTCGCCGGCGGACCACCCGACGCCCACGCCCAGGGTGAGCCGGCCACCCGAGAGCGCGTCGAGGCTCGCCAGCGAGTTGGCCAGCTCGAGCGGCGGGTGCTGGGGCACCACCAGCACGCTGGTGCCGAGCCCGATGTGCTCGGTGACCGCGGCCGCCCAGGTGAGCGTGACGAGCGGGTCGAACAGGTACGGCGACGGGTAGTCCTGGGCCGCGGGTTGCACGATGTGGTCGCTCACCCACACCCCCGAGTAGCCGAGCTCCTCGGCATGACGCGCGCCTGCTGGGCGATCGCCTCGGGCCCGCTGACCCGGCCGTACTGCGGGAGGTGGATGCCGAAACGCATGCCGTCACCCTGCCAGACGCAGGTCCGGTCAGGAGGTGGCGGTGGCCGTGCCGCCGGGACCGGTGGCGACGAGGATCCAGGTCGCGCCGGCCGGGGTGAGGGCACAGGCCTGGGCGGTGCCCGTCGGCCCTCCCGACGCGGACGAGGGGTGCCCATGGAGAAGATCGACACCGAGGTCACGCCGCTCGTCGACCAGGTGAAGGGTGAACGACCACTCGCCCGGCGGGCACGGTGACCCCGGCGCCGAGGCCGGGACGGCCGACGAACGACTGCACCCGGGGGCCGGGCGGCTTGGGTCGACGAGGTCGTGGTGGGGGCCACCGGGGCGACCGTGGTCGGCGCTCGGCGGGTGGTGGTCGTGGTCGGTGCCGCCGTGGTGGTCGTCGACTCCACGAGCGGCAGGTCCGGGGCCGGCGCCGACGGGCCCGACCGTGGCTCGGTGACCGTGGTGGTGTCCGGGCCACGTCGAGGACGAGGTCGACGTCGTCCTCGGCGCCACTCGTGGCCAGCACGATGCCGCCGACGAGCAGCAGGCACCGCCCCGACCACGAGGGCGACGAGCAGTGCCCGTGACGAGCCTCGGGACGATGACGCCACGGGGTCGGTCGCGCCATCGGGGTCCGTCGTGACATCGGCATCGGTCGCGACGTCCTGGTCGGGGGTGGCATCCGCCGGATCGCCGCCCTCGGGGCGGGAGGACCCGGGACCGGCGTCGCCTCCCGGCGCGGGCAGCGCCGGCGTCGGGGACGAGCGGCACACCGCTGGAACGCAGGGAGTCGGCCACCCGGTCACGCAGCCCGGGCACGGCCAGAAGCGGCACCGCCGCGAACATGGCCTCCGGAGCGAGGATGGCTCCCTGGCGATCGGCGCACTCCTCACAGGAGCGGACGTGCTTGTCGATCACCTTCACCGTGGCCGCGGAGAACCGCAGCCCCGGCCTGGCGCAGGACCCGACCGAGCTCGGCGCACTGCGGGTCGCCGCCCTTGAACAACACCCATGCCCGGATGCCCCCGGCCAGCTTGCCCTTCATGCGGAACAACATCTGGTGGGCGTTGTTGGGCGTGACGTCAAGGGCCAGCGGCGATCTCGGCGGCGTCGAGACCGTGGCGCAGGTGCAGGTCGAGCACGCTGGCGTCGCGCTCGCCGAGCGCCGCGGCAGCTGCCCACACCAGCTGTTGCTGCTCGTTGGCGGTCACATCACCGGCCACGTCGCCCACCGCCTCGAGGTCGGTCAGCGCCGGATGCTCGTCCTGGTCCACGGCCATGCTGCGCCGCTCGCGCTCGAGCCGGTTGAGCGCCTTGTTGCGACTGGTGCGCAGCACCCAGCCGCCGAACGCCGAGGCGTCGCGAAGGGTGTCGAGCTGCCGCCACGCCACGAGGAAGGTTTCCTGGGCAACCTCGGCCGCGGTGTCGTCGTTGTGGACGATCCGCCGGGCGACGTCGAAGCACGGATCGAACCATCGCTGGAACAGGGTGGTGAAGGCGTCGCCTGGTCGCCGCGCCTGTGCGGCCAGCACCAGGTCCGGGTCGTCGTCGTAGCGTCGAGACATCGTCATCAAGCATCACATGGTCCGGGGTCGGGGCAGGCCCGTCACGAGATCGTGACGGGGGTGCCGAGCGGAAGCAGGTCCTGCAGTTGCCGGGTCACGTCGTTCGGAACCCGCACGCACCCGTTGGACACGTTGTTGCCGATCGAGGACGGATCGTTGGTGCCGTGGATGCCCACCTGGCCATCGCCGCCGGCGAACTCGGTGAGCACCTCGGAGTGAGCCGACAACCCCAGTGCGAACGGGCCGTAGGGCCCGTCGGCGTTCTCGGTGATGAGCTTGTCGACGACGAAGAACCGGCCGGTCGGCGTCGGGGTGTCCGGCGCACCGATGGCCACGGCCGTGTCGACCAGCACCTCGTCGCCGTCGGTCACGATCAGGCGCCGCTCGGCGAGGTCGACCCGGACGGCGACCGTGACCTCACGGATCTCGATGCCATCGGCACGGATCCAACCGGTCGACTCGTTGGGTCGGGTCGGGAGCTGCACGTGCAGCCAGCCATCGGTGCCGTCGTCGACGACGACCAGCGCCAGGGCGGACCCGAACTCGCTGTGCGACGGAAGCACCTGGGTCGGCTCGGTGTCGCCGGGGGCGGCGAACACCTCGGTGTCGGCGGTGGGCCGGGCCACGAGCGTGCTCGGCCGCCGGGACGGGTGCTCGAGGAGCGTGGCGATCGGCGGGGCGGCTCGCCGGGCCGGCGCCGCAGGCCAGGGCGGCGGGGGGGCCTCGGCCGCAGCACTCGGGTGCGGCGAGGGGCACGGCGGGGAGCGGGCGTCGTGGTCATGGTCTGGCCTCCGTCGGGGAGGGCCGGCGTCTGCAGCCGTCACCTCCTGACCGCCCACCCGCACATCCCCTTTACACCGCGCCGCCACGATCTTCTCACCGACGCGCCGACCGGCGGCCGGGGCAGCTCCCCACGACCCAGGAACCCCCCACGCATCGCCGGGCGCGACGAGGCCCTGCGGCATCGCCGCAGGGCCTCGCCGTGGGATGCCGCCGGGGAGCGTCGGGGAGTCGCCGGTGAAGGTGGGGGTGGCCACCACCGAGTCGTCGACCTCGGCGCCTACCACCGTCGGGTCCCGTCACCGCCGTCGCCGGGGTTCGGGGCGAGGTCACAGCTGGCGAGCAGCGGGTGGCAGTCGGGGTCGGCGGCGGTCAGGTCGTCGGGCCCGACCGGCGGGCGGGGGGTCGTCGGGCCCGGGGTCGGCGATCTCGGAGCTGCTGCTGGGGGGCGGGCGGGGTGAGGGCGTGGGCGCTGGTGGCGACGCCCCCGACGAGGCCGAGCCCGAGGGCGCCGGCGAACAGGATGCGGAGGGTGCGGGTGCGAAGGTCGGTCATGGTGTTCTCCTCTGGGTGGGGCCGGCGTGTCCGGCCCGTCACCCCTCCTGACCGGCCACCCGTCCCGCTCTTACGCGGATCCCGGAGATTTCTCCGCGCCCCACGGGGCCCGGCCGGGGCAGGGT
>CAVZRY010000020.1:0-39915 GCA_963777805.1 uncultured Microthrixaceae bacterium
CGACTTGTCCGCCCAACTCGCCGAAGCGGTGCTGGAGAACCCGCTGTCGGGTCAGGGTTTCGGCCCGGACACGGTCATGGGCAAGTGGACAGCGCGTCGCTGGGGCGTTGTGGTGATCTCCAGCCCCACGCGATCGCGGGGTCACGAGCGGTTCAACCCGGTCATGGCGATGGCCGAGACGTTGACGGAGGGGTCGGCCTCGACCCGGAGGCGGCTCGGCTGCGGGCCGCACAGATCGTCGCCGCCGCGCTGGGGTGGCGGATCTTCGAGGGCTACCTGATCGAGGCCGGGGAACTCGACGCCGTGCCCCTCGGTGTTGCTCCGGGATGAGTTGGCTCCATCGGCGCGTCGCCTCGGTGCGACGCCGTGGCCGTCTCCGCCGGATCCGTCGCCCCAACGCCGCTGAGCCTCGGGGTCGGGACCTTCGGCTCTAACGGCAGCGCCCCCACATCGCCTAATGTGCACACACACACACAAAGGAGCGATGTGGTGGCGAAGTCAGCAGCAGAACTGGTGGCCGAGGCCCGAAGCCAGGTGGAGGTCGTGTCGCCGGAGCAGACTCCGGCTGAGGTCTCCGCAGGCGCGGTGCTCCTTGATGTGCGGAGAGACCGAGGAGTGCCAACACGGCCACATCGACGGGTCGCTCCAGATCCCCCGACGGCGTGCTCGAATCCTTCGCCGACCCCGCGGGTCCCACCACCCCGAGGCACTCGATCCGAGCCACCGGGTGATCGTGGTGTGCCGCTCGGGTGCTCGGGCCGCGCTCGCCGCCGTGACGCTCCAGACGATGGGCTACGTCGATGTCGCCGTCCTCGACGGCGGACTCGTCGCCTGGCAGGACGCCGGGCTACCGGTCGTCGAGCACGCCTACACCGACATCTGATCGAACGACAAAGGAAACGCAGCCATGACCGAGATGAAGAGTTCCGACACCGTCGCGCTGACCTGGGACGAGGTGTACTACACGAACTGTCCGCTGGTGTCAGCCAGCAATGTCGACCAGGAGCTGGGCTGGACCCGCGAGGAGTTCAAGAAGATCGGCGTGAAGTACGCCTTCCTACGCGCTCCCGTCGTGAGAACAACTGGTACCCGCACTACGTCCACAACATGGACAACCTGATCCGCTTCGGCGGCCTGTTCCCGCCGATCCACGTCCACGCCGATCTCCGCCGCACGAAGCTCCTGGGCAAGACCACGCCCCCCACGAGGGCGGCTGCCTGCTGGTACGACGCAAGGGACGACATCTACCGGATGGAGGAGCTGAAGGGGAAGAAGATCGGGCTGACCAAGAGCCTCAACACCATCAAGAACGACTGGTGGCGCATCCAGGAGGAACAGGGCATCGAACTGATGCTCCGGGTCAACGGCATGACCCGCGACGACGTCGAGATCGTCGAGTTCCCCTATCCCGACGACTGGTACGACAAGCCCGAGATGCTCGACCCGATGGAGAACCCCTCGAGTTGTGGCTCAAGCGGGACCACAAGCACGACCTCGCCTTCCGACCCCTCGAGACCGCGCTGGGCAACGGCACCGTCGATGCGATCTACACCCAGAGCAAGCCCTTCCAACACCTGCAGGAGGCCACCGGGCGGTTCAAGGCCATCGAGGACCTCTCCCGCTACCCCGACTGGACCCTCCAGGTCGCCAACATCCCCGCCGTCATCACCTGCACCCAGGAGATGGCCGACCAGCACCCCGAACTGGTCGTCACCTTCATGAAGGGCATGATCAAGGTCGGACGCTGGGCCAACGAGCACAAGCACGCCGCCGTGGCCATCCTCGACAAGCAGACCTTCTACCGGGACGTGGACGACACCTACGCGGGATCGAGCACATCGACATGGTCCCCGACCTCTCACCCAGAACTTGGCCTCGATCGAGATCGGCAAGGACTTCATGGTCAGCCACGGCTACGTCGAGAACGACTTCGACGTACACGAGTGGGCCGCCCCCGATTTCCTCGAACAAGCCGCCCAGGAACTCCTCCAGGAGCAGTGGACCAAGGTCACCACCGCCAAGCTGCCCCAACCCACCGAGATGGAAGTCCACACCCACCGACTCGGCTGACGCCCGGCGCAGACGAGACCAATGGAGACGAACGTGGCAGACAGCCCGCAGACACGAATGCAGCGACTTGGTTACCGGGCACCGGCGGACGAACCCGAGCCCGACCAGCTCGTGCTCGCCGAGTACGTCTCCGGCGGCCGCGTCGCGGTCATCACCCTCAACCGCCCACATGCCGACAACGCGGTGACGACAGAGTTGGCGGCACAGCTGATCGACGTCCTCGTGACCATTGCCGCCCGGCCCTCCGTACGCGTGGCCATCCTGACCGGGGCCGGCGTCCGCGCCTTCTCGGTTGGCGGTGACCTCTACCGAGCGCAAGGACATGACGAAAGAGGAATGGCTGCGCCAGCGCCAAGTCTTCGATCGTGTGCTCTACAACCTGCGGCAGCTGCGCAGGCCGATCTTCACCGCTGGTCCATGGGATGGCCTACGGCGGCGGTTGCGAGATGGCCATCAGCACCGACTTCATCATCGCCTCCGAAGACGCGCTCTTCGGCCAACCCGAAGCAATGGTCGGCCTGAGTGCCGGAGGCGGCTCGCCCGTCTTCCTGCCACGGATGCTGCCGCCCGGGATGGCCATGCAGATGCTGATGACGGGCGAACCGATCACCGCCCAGGAGGCGCACCGGCTCGGAATGGTCAACTCGATTCATCCTCGCGACCAGCTCATGAGCGCGGCGCTCGACATCGCAGAGAAGGTCGCCGACAACTCACCCACAGCGGTCCAGGCGGTCAAGCGCGCAGTTCAAAACGGACAGGGCGAACCTGTCGAGCAGGCGATCGCGATCATGATGGACGAGCACTGGCGTTCAGTCGTCCAGACCGACCGCGTCCAGGGAATCCTTGCCTTCACCAAAGGCGAAGAACCCGAGTATCCGGATCCTGAGTTCTGATCCTTCGCGGCTCCACACCCACCGACTCGGTTAGGTCTTCGGACTCGTGGATCAGGCCGCCCGGAGGCGCTCGGCGGCGTTCCGCCGGATCTGCTCGGCGAAGGCCGGGTCCCGGCCCAGGAGGGTGCCGAACTCGCGTCGGTTGAAGACCTTCACGTAGAGGTCGTCCGCCGCGACGACCGTGGCCGTGCGCCGGGTCCGGGGGTCGAGCAGCACGATCTCGCCGAAGTGGTCGCCGGGGCCGAGCACGGCCACCTCGATCCCCTGGCGCTGCACGGCGACGTGGCCGGCGTCGATGATGAAGAACTCGCTGCCGGTCGACCCCTCGGCCGTCAGTCGGGTCCCCGGTCGGATGGGCAGCGAGGTCCCCAGCCCCGCGTCGAGCGGGCGTCGGCGACGCCACGGATGGTGGATGTCCATGCCCCGAGTGTGGGGAGGTCCCGTGACCAACAGGCGGCGCCGGTGTTACCACCACGTGAAAGCGGGCTGTCGGTCACCCCGTGCTTCTGGCGCCTCTTTCCGGTCATGGCCGGAATCAGGCGCCAGAACGGGGAGGCGCGGGTGAGGGCGACCAACCGGCTCATGGACGCGGCGGCGTCGTCGAGGGGCTCCCGGGAGCGCTGGGCCCGGGCCAGGACCGTGGCGCCCTCGTACGCCGCGAGCAGGGTGGACGCCATCACCCGGGCGTCCTCCGGTGACCGACCCTCCCGGACGAAGGCCGCCACGATCGGCTCGCTCAGACGCTCGAAGCTCGACGCGCAGGCTCCCCGCACCAGTGGCGCGGGCGTCGAGTCGTCCAACGCCGGCGTCCCGACCACACACCCGGCGACGAAGTCGGTGGCGTCCAGCCGATCCGCCATGAAGCCGAACATGCGCCCGATGGCGTCCTCGGTGACGCCGTCGGCCAGCAGCACGTCGAGGAGCTGGGCGATGGCCTCCGCCGTCTCGACGATGGCCGTGGCCGCGATCTCGTCCTTGCCCCCCGGGAAGTGGTGGTAGATCGACCCGAACGGCAGGCCGGTCGCCTCGCTCAGCGCCTTGAGACCCATCCCGTTGTAGCCGTCCCGCGACAACAGCTCGGCCGCCTCGTGTTGAATGCGGGCCCTGGAGTCCGCGCCGGTCATGACCGGCGCACAACGAGCTTCATCGGCGGGTCCGACAGCGCCTCGACGGCGTCGTCCCAGGCGACGACGGCGCTGGTCACGAGCGTCGGATCGAAGCGGCCGGAGGCCACCAGGTCGAGGATCGCGGGGATGGGGGGCCGGGCGTGGGCCCGTCCGGTGTGCAGGGTGCAGCAGCGGGAGTACATCTGGAAGAGCGGCAGGGCCGGGTCCTCGATGAGGACGGCGACGTTGGTGCACACCCCATCGAACGCCGTGCTGTTGAGCGCACAGCGAAGGTGCGCCTCGGCGCCACCCGCGTTGACCGTGATCGGGAACGCGCCGACCTTGCGCCGGGTCGGGTCTTCCTCCACCTCTGCTCCGAGCGCGGCGGCGACGGCCAGGCGGTCCGGGTCGTCGTCGACGTAGAGCACCCGCCCCGCCCCCAGGGCGACGGCCAGCCCGACGGCGTAGAGGCCGATCGACGCCGGTCCACCCACGCCCCCGACGACCAACACCTCGGCCCCGGGGTCCTCGGCCAGCTGCGGGCCGACGGCCCGGAAGCCGTCGGGGATGTTGTCGCTGGCGCTGGCCACGGCCACCGGGTCGACGCCGGCCGGCAGCGGCACCAGCATGGCGTCGGCGTGAGGCACCAGGGCGAGGTCGGCCAGCAGCCCACCCCAGGCCAGACCACCCATCGCCCCCAACCCGTAGGTGGACATCGGCGGATGAGCCGAGCAGTTCCCCGTGCGCCCCCGGCGACACGGCGCGCAGGCCCCACAGGAGATCTGGAACGGGACGACCACCCGATCGCCGGTGACCACCGAGGTGACGCCGTCGGCCACCGCGACCACATCGGCCACGCCTTCGTGGCCGAACGGATACGGACCCTCGAGCGGATAGACGCCTTGGAGCACCCCGACATCGAGGTCGCAGGTGGCCACCGCGATCGGCCGGACGATGGCCGCCCCGGGCGTCAGCTCCGGCTCGGCCGCGTCCTCCCAGTGCAGCGCACCGGGGCCGTCGAGCAGGAGCCGTTGCATCCGCGGGACCTCAGTGCACCGCCGTGGCGGCGGCCTCGCAGAGGGCGGCGAACTCCTCGGCCTCGGCGGCGGTGAGGACGGCGTAGTCGTGCTCGGTGGCCTGGTTGGTCAGGACCTCGGCCTCGTCCCACTTGGCCGGCAGGTCCTCCGGTATCGCCGTGCCGTCCCAACCGAAGATCGGGGCCATGCCCGGCGACGCGTGGCAGACCACGGCGCCGATGTCGAGACCCAGGGCGGTGACCGCGGCCCCGTGCCGGGCCATGCGCAGCTCCCGCAGGGCGTTGAGCTGGTGCAGGGCGGCGGCCTTCGGGGCGCTCGGCACCGGCAGCGCCTTCCATCCGGCGAAGACGGGAGCACCACCGATGGAGGCGGCGTCGACGATCTTCCCCGCGAGCTCGGAGAGGCGGGCCCAGTCCACGTCGTCGTCGAGGTGCTCGTCGGCCCAGGTCACCAGGCAGCCGGCGAACAGCTCCGCCGCGGCCGCCCGGGGCATCACGTCGCGGGAGCCCTCCCACGCTCCCTCGACCACCGACGGGTTGAAGAAGACGAGGGCCGCGGACACCACGTCCGCCGGCACCTCGCCCAGGACCCCACCGCGGCCGGCCCCGTAGAAGTCCATGCCGTTGAACCCGGCGTCCCCGCCGACGGCGTACGTGGCCCCGTCGAGCATGAAGTTCGCGCTCAGGGCGGTGACGGCCGGGCGCGTGCGCTCGGCGATGGATGTGCTCATGGTGGTCCCCTCCGAATGGATTAGAACGATCGTTCTAGTCGACACCACGGAGCGGGGCAAGCCGCCTGTCGCCTCCCGGGCGCCTCGACACGACGGGTCCGCCCTCACCGGCCGCTACGTTGCCCGCCCGTGACGACGTTGCGGGAGGAGCTCGAGGCCTACATCGGCCGGCCTGTGGGCTCCGGCACCGGGGTGGCCGTCGCCCCCGACCCGGTCAACCAGCCCATGATCCGGCACTGGGCCGCGGCCTTCGAGGACGACAACCCGATCTACGTCGACCCCGAGGCGGCCGCGGTGTCCCGGCACGGCCAGATCGTGGCCCCGCCGCTCATGCTCCAGACCTGGACCATGGCCACCCCCCTCATCCGGGGCATCGGCGAGCGCGGAGGTTCACCCGTCGAGTCCACCGGCGACGGCGGGGTCCTCGCCGTGCTCGACGCCGCCGGCTACACGGCCACCCTGGCCTCGAACTCCGAGTTCGAGATCGACCGCTACCTGCACCTGGGCGAGGTGGTCACCTCCACCACGGTGGTCGACACCATCTCCGACGAGAAGCAGACCCGCCTCGGCCCCGGGTTCTTCCTGACCTGGGTCACCGACTACCACGACGAGGCGGGCGAGCGGGTGGGGCGCCAGCACTTCCGGATCCTCAAGTTCAAGCCGGGAGGCGCGGCATGAGCGCCCGCTGGACCGACCTCGCCGTCGGCGCCGAGCTCCCGACGTTCGTCCTCGACATCACCGCCACCCACATCGCCGCCGGGGCCATCGCCACCCGCGACTTCATGCCGGTGCACCACGACCGGGACTACGCCCAGGCCCAGGGCGCACCCGACATCTTCATGAACATCCTGTCCACCAACGCCCACTGCAGCCGGTGGCTGACCGACTGGGCCGGCCCGGACGCCATGGTCCGCTCGCTGGCCATCCGGCTGGGGGTCCCGCTGATGCCCGGCGCCACGCTCACCTTCACCGGCGCCATCACCGGCCTCGAGGCCGACGGCGACGACGGACGCGTCGACATCGAGTTCCGGGCGGCAACCGACATCGGCGACCACGTCACCGGGACGGCCACGGTCAGCCTTCCCCTCGGGTGAGCGTCGCCCTCACGGTCGAGTTGGCGGACGACTTCTGGGCGCCGCGCCAGCGGAAACTCCGCGACCACACGCTGCCGGTGGTGCTCGAGCGCCTCGAGCGGGCCGGGGCCGTGGACGCCTTCCGCCGGCTGGGCGCCGGCGGGACCGCCCCCGAGCGGCGCGGCCTGTGGTTCTCGGACTCCGACCTCTACAAGTGGATGGAGGCCGCGGCGTGGGCCCGTCGCCTGGACCTGCTCGACCCCGTCATCGACCTGATCCCACGGGCCCAGCACCCCAACGGCTACCTCCACACCTTCTACGACGCCGGACCGGGCTCCCAGCCGCGCTACGGCGACCTGGCCGTCAGCCACGAGCTCTACTGCGGCGGTCACCTCATCGAGGCCGCCCTGGCCCACCACGCCACCACCGGCGACGAGGTCCTCCTCGACATCGCCCGTAAGTGGGCCGACCACGTCTGCGCCACCTTCGGGCCCGGCCGGGACGAGCGGACCGACGGCCACCCCGAAGTCGAGCTCGCCCTGGCCCGACTGGCGTCGGCCACCGGCGAGGCGCGCTACCTCGACCACACGCGGTGGACGATCGAGGCGCAACTGGCCGCCGTCGGCCAGTCCGTCGACGACGTCGACTTCGCCGGCCACGCCGTCAAGGCCCTCTACCTGGCCTCGGGCATCGCCGAGGTGGCGGGAGCCACCGACGACGAGCGCTGGCGGGCCTCCGCCGCCCGCCTCTTCACGACGCTGGTGGACGAGCACGCCTATCCGACCGGCGGGGTGGGTGGACGCTGGCTGGACGAGTCCGTGGGCCGGCCCTACGAGTTGCCCGACGCCATGGCCTACGCCGAGAGCTGCGCGGCCGTGGCCTCGGTGCACTTCGCCCGCCGGGTCTGGGCGCTCACCGGCGACCCGAGGGCCCTCGACCACGTCGAGCTGCTCCTGTACAACGCCGTGCCCTGCGGGGTGGGTGCCGACGGTGCGTCGTGGTTCTACTGCCAGCCCCACGCCGTCCCTGAGGAGGCCCACGAGTCGAACCCGTGGGTGACGCCCTACGAGTACGGCCCGTCGATGCTCCTGTCGTGGTCCCCGCCACGGCGCCACCGCTGGTTCGAGGTGGCCTGCTGTCCCACGAACCTGGCCCGGATGTCCGCCACGGTCCACCAGCACGTCGCCGAGGTGGACGACGCCGGCGACCTGCTGGTCCACCTCCCCCTCGCCGCCCGGCTCGCCGGTGGGGGCTGGGACGTCGAGATCAGCGGCGGCTATCCCGACGACGGCGCCGTGGGGGTGACGGTCCATGCCGCTCCGGCGGAAGGCACCGTCCGGGTCCGCACCCCGGGCTGGGCGGGCGGCGACGGCCATCGTGCCATCGACACCGGCGGCCGCGTCGACCTACCCGTCGCTGACGAATGGTGGGAGACCGACCACCGGGTCGAAGGCGCCGCCGGCACCGTGTTCCTCCGTCGTGGACCGGTCGTGCACTGCGTCGAGGGCCATGACGCCCCCGGCGTGGACCTGCGCCGGATCGTCGTCGATCCCACGCGGCCCCCCGGAGAGGCGTTCGGCCGGAGGACCGCCACCGCCGAGGGCCTGCACCATCGGGCTTCGGTCGAACCGGCGCCGGTCGACCCGCTCCCCGGTCTCCCGACCGTCCCCTATCACCAGTGGGCCAACCGGGGACCCACGGCGATGCGCTACCGCTTCCCCCGGGCCTGACCGGGGTCAGCCGGTCAAGGCGCCGACCACGGCATCGATCTCGTCGTCGGTGTTGTAGTAGTGGACCGACGCCCGGACGAGGGCCGGCAGCCCCCGCTGCGGCAGGTCGTAGTGGGCCCACCCCGCCGGGGACACCGAGGTGTTGATCCCGGCCGCAGTCAGGTCCTCCTTGACGGCCTCGGCGGTCCGACCCCTCGACGGTGAAGGTGACGATCCCGCCCCGGCGCTCGCCCTTGTCCTGCACGGTGACCCCGTCCACCCCGGAAAGCGCGGTCCGCAAGGAGGCGCCGAGGGCCTCGATCCGGGCCCAGGTCGCGTCGGGCCCCAAGGCCAGGCCGTAGTCGACCGCGGCGCCGAGGCCGAGCTTGCCGGCGTGGCTGCACTCCCAGTTCTCGAACCGCCGGGCGTCGTCCCGGATCTCGTAGGTGTCGAGTCCGGTCCAGGTGGCGGCGTGCAGGTCCAGGAACGGCGGCACGAGGCGGTCCAGCGCCCGGTCGCTGACGTAGAGGAAGCCGGTCCCCCGCGGCCCCCGGAGGTACTTGCGACCGGTGGCCGAGAGGACGTCGCACCCGACGGCCGTCCACGTCGACGGGGACCTGGCCGATCGACTGGCAGGCGTCGAGGACGTAGAACACGTCGTGCTCGGCGCAGAGGGCGCCGACGGCTTCGGCCGGGTTGACCAGACCGCCGTTGGTCGGGATGTGGGTCAGGGCGACCATGGCCGCGCCCCGGCCCATCTCGGCCTCCAGGTGCTCGAGGGAGATCTGGCCGTGCTCGTCGTCCTCCACGAGCACGATCTCGATGCCGAAGCGGTCCCGCAGCTGCAGGAGGGCGATGACGTTGCTGGCGTATTCGGCGCGTGCGGTGAGCACCCGATCTCCGGGCTGGAACGGGTAGCCGTAGACCGCCATGTCCCAGGCCCGGGTGGCGTTCTCGATCGTGGCGATCTGGCGGGCGTCGGCACCGATCAGCGTGGCGATCGAGGAGTAGACGGCCTCCTCGCGATCGACGGCCTCCGCCGCGGCCTCGTAGCCACCGATCTCGGCCTCCCGGCGCAGGTGGTCGATGACCGTGTCCAGAACCACCTGGGGCGGCAGGGCGCTGCCGGCGTTGTTGAGGTGGATGACGTTGGCGACACCGGGCGTGTCCCGGCGAACCTCGTCGAGCGATCGACGCATACGACGGCCCTCAGGTCCCGGTGAGCTCGGCAACGAGGGGGGCGAAGTCGTGCGCCTTGTCACCGGGCAGGCAGTGGTACGAGTAGCCCCACCGTTCCCGGCGCTCCTGGAGCATCTCCCGCACCTCACCGGGACTGCCCACCAGCGCCAGCGGTGACTGGCGCAGCGATGCGGCGTCGGTGCCGAAGAAGGCGGCCACGGCCTCGGTGACCGACGGGTCCTCGGTGAGCTCGGCGGCGGCCAGCCAGGCGTTCAGCTCCAGGTCGTCGAAGCGGTCCCCCGCCCCCTCCCGCAACCAGGCGAACTTCTGGTCGATGCGGTCCGCCAGCGCGTCCTCGGCGGCGTCCTGGTCGATCTCGCCGGAGTGGATCGAGGCGTTGACCCCCACGATGTCGGCTTCGGCCCCCGCCCAACCCAGCAGGCGGGGCGCCCCGCCCCCCACCAGGATCGGTGGGCCGCCCGGCCGGTACGGCAGGGGCAGGCCCTCCAGCTCGGTGATCGTGTAGTGCTCCCCCTCGAAGCTGAACGGCCCCTCCGCCCACAGGCCCTTGAGCACGGCACAGTGCTCGATCATCCGACTCACCCGGACCCCGGGCCGGTCCATCGGGATGCCCGACCGGTCGTAGTCGGTCCGCTTCCAGCCGGCCCCGAGGCCGACCTCGAGACGACCCTCGGAGATGAGGTCGATGGTCGCCAGCTCCTTGGCCAGGAAGGCCGGGTGGCGGAAGTCGCAGTCGAAGACGAGGACCCCGACGTTGAGGGTCGTGGTCACCGCGGCGATGGCCGCCTGCACGGCGATGGGGCCGTGGCCCTCGTCCAGGTGGTCGGGCAGGAAGATCGTCGAGTAGCCGAGTTGCTCGACCTCCCGGGCGGTGTCGGTCCAGGTCGAGCCGGGGAACGGCTCGTTGAGCTGGACGGCGAAGCGAAGGCGACGGGGATGGGCCATGCCAGGAGTCTGGCCGACCAACCGGCACCGATGGGGCAGGGACCTATGGCTCTGGGCGGCGAAGCCCGACACCGTCAGGATCGAGGCAGACAGCAACAGAGGAGAGCAGCCATGCGCGCACTCGTGTACCACGGTCCCGGTCAGAAGGCGTGGGAGGAGGTGCCCGATGCCGGTCGATCGTCGACGACACCGACGCGATCGTCCGCGTCGACGCCGTGACGATCTGCGGCACCGACCTGCACATCCTCAAGGGCGACGTCCCCGCGGTCACCGACGGCCGCATCCTCGGCCACGAGGCGGTCGGCACCGTCGAGGCGGTCGGCGCCGGCGTGAAGAACGTCAGCCGTCGGCGACCGGGTGCTCGTGTCCTGCATCACCGCCTGCGGCGCCTGCCGGTACTGCCGTGAGGGCAGCTACGGCCAGTGCCTCGGCGGCGGCGGCTGGATCCTCGGCCACATGATCGACGGCACCCAGGCCGAGTACGTCCGGGTCCCGTTCGCCGACACCTCGACCTACCCGGTGCCCGACGGCGTGTCCGACGAGGAGATCCTGATGCTCGCCGACATCCTGCCCACCGGCTACGAGGTCGGGGTGCTCAACGGCCAGGTCCGGCCCGGCGACGTCGTCGCCGTCGTCGGGGCCGGCCCGATCGGCCTCTCGGCCATCATGGGCGCCCGGCTGTTCAGCCCGACCCACGTCGTCGCCATCGACCTGGCCGACAGCCGGCTCGAGGCGGCCAAGCAGTTCGGCGCCGACGTCACGGTCAACAACAGCCGCGAGGATCCGCTCGCCGATCGTCCGCGAGCTGACCGACGGGCTCGGCGCCGACGTCGCGATCGAGGCGGTCGGCGTGCCCGCCGACCTTCGAGCTGGCCACCCAGCTGGCCCGCCCCGGTGGCCACATCGCCAACATCGGCGTGCACGGCGAGCCGGCCACGCTGCACCTCGAGGAGCTGTGGATCCGCGAACGTCACGATCACGACCGGGCTGGTCGACACCTACTCGACGCCGACCCTGCTGCGCCTGACCCAGGGCGACCAGGTCGACGCCGGCCGCTTCGTCACCCACCACTTCACCCTCGACCAGTTCGAGGAGGCCTACGACGTGTTCGCCCGCGCCGCGCGACACCGGCGCGCTCAAGGTGGTGCTCACCCCGGCCTGACCGGCGCGGCCCCGTCCGTCTCCTCGTCGTCGTGCGCGACGATGAGGAGACCATGACCGCACCCAGGATCACCCTGATCGGCGCGGGCGGGATGTCGTCGGCCACAGGCTCGAGGAGGTCATCCCGATCATCCCCGCCCGACGAGGCGGCCTGCCGGGCGCCGTTCGACGAGCTGATGGTCCTCCAAGCCGCCGAACTGCCCTTCTGAGCGGACCACCCGGCTTGGAACCGCCGCCGGGCCTCGTCCGCGAGCCATGGGGCCGGGAGATCGCCGAGGTCGCGGCCGCGCTCGACTGCAACCCCACGGTCGGGCTCGATGCCGCGGCGGTGGCCGAACGCCAGGCCCGGTTCGGGCCCAACCGCCTTGACGCGGCGGCGCCGGTTCCCGGGTGGCGCAAGCTCGTCGCCCATGTCGCCGATCCGCTGATCTACCTGCTGCTCGGCGCGGTGGTGATCTCCCTCGCGGCCTGGCTGATCGAAGGACGCGACGGCGTGCCCTTCGAGCCTTTGGTCATCGTCGCCATCGTGGTGCTGAACGCGGTGCTGGGCTACGTGCAGGAGGCTCGGGCCGAGAACGCCGTCGCCGCGCTCCAGGCGATGGCCGCCCCCACGGCCGGGGTGCTGCGAGACGGGCGAGAAGAACGGGTGCCCGCCCATGACCTCGTCCCGGGTGACGTCCTGGTGCTCGCCGAGGGTGACGCGATCGGGGCCGACGCCCGCCTGATCGCCGCCGCCTCGCTCATGGTGGCGGAGGCGTCGCTCACCGGCGAGAGCGAAGCCGTCCTCAAGGACCTCGCGCCCCTGTCCGGGACGGTCGCCCTGGGCGACCGGGCGAACATGGTGTTCGCCGGCACCGCCGTCACACGCGGCCGCGGGCGGGCGGTGGTCACCGCCACCGGCATGGGCACCGAGATGGGCAAGGTCGCCGCCCTGCTCGAGCGCACCGAGGAGGAACGGACCCCGCTGCAGCGCGAGGTCGACCGCGTCGGGCGCATGCTCGGCCTGGCGGTGATCGCGATCGCGACCGTCGTGGTCACCGCCATCCTGCTGACCGCTGACATCCAGGACGGCTCCGACGTCGTGTCGGTCCTGCTCGTCGGGGTGTCCCTCGCCGTCGCGGCCGTGCCGGAGGGCCTCCCGGCCATCCTCTCGGTGGTCCTGGCGCTCGGCGTCCAGCGCATGGCTCGACAGCACGCCATCGTCAAGCGGCTGTCGTCGGTCGAGACCCTCGGCTCGGCCTCGGTGATCTGCACGGACAAGACCGGCACCCTGACCGAGAACGAGATGACCATCGAGGTGGTCGTCACCGCCGCGGGCGAGGTGGACGTCACCGGCGCCGGCTACCGCCCCGAGGGCGAGGTCCAGGTCGCCGGGCACCGCCTCGAGGACCCCGTCCAGCTCGACGAGGTCCGGGCGTTGCTGATGGGCGGCAGCCTGGCCAACGACGCCGTGCTCCGCGAGGAGGCCGACGACTGGATCATCCAGGGCGACCCCACCGAAGCCGCCTTCCTGGTCGCCGCGGCCAAGCTGGGACTCGAGGACCGCCGGGCCCGCTTCCACCGGGTCGGTGAGATCCCGTTCACCTCCGAACGCAAGCTGATGAGCACCGTCCAAGCCGACACGGCCCTCGACGAGGCCGTCTCCGTCGTCACCAAGGGCGCCCCGGACGTGCTGCTGGCCCGTTGCACCCACGAGCGGGTCGGCGGGGACGTCCGCCCCCTCAGCGGGGACCGACGCGACGAGCTGCTGGCCACCGTCGAACGGCTCGCCGACCGGGCCCTGCGCACCCTGGCCGTCGCCTACCGGCCACTGACCGACGGGCGATCCCACGACGGTGACGACACGATCGAGCACGAGCTCATCCACCTGGGCATGGTCGGGATCATCGACCCGCCCCGGGCCGAAGCGACCGCGGCGATCACCGAGGCCTCGGCGGCCGGGGTGCGGATCGTGATGATCACCGGCGACCACCCCCGCACCGGCGCCCGGATCGCGGCCGACCTGGGCATCGTCGGCGCTGACGCGACGGCCACCGTCCTGACCGGCGAGGACCTGGAGCGCCTCGACGACGACGGGTTGCAGGCCGCCGCCCGGGGGGCGTCGGTGTTCGCCCGGGTGGCCCCCGAGCACAAGCTGCGGATCATCGACGCCCTCCGAGGCCGACGGGCACATCGTGGCCATGACCGGCGACGGCGTGAACGACGCGCCGGCGCTGAAGGCGGCCGACATCGGCGTGGCGATGGGTCGGGCCGGCACCGACGTGGCGAAGGAGGCGGCCGACATGATCCTGGCCGACGACAACCTCGCCACGATCGTGGCCGCGGTGCGTGAAGGACGAGGCATCTTCGCCAACATCCGCACCTTCCTCCGCTTTCTGCTCTCCTCCAACGTCGGCGAGGTGTTCGTCATGTTCTTCGGCGTGGTGCTGGCGGGGATGCTCGGCCTCGGCGACACCGGTGAGGCCGTCGCCGTCCCCCTGCTCGCCACCCAGATCCTGTGGATCAACCTGCTGACCGACAGCGCCCCGGCGCTGGCGCTGGGCCTCGACCCGTTGCCGGCGGACGTCATGGCCCGTCCACCGCGACGGATGACCGACCGGGTCATCGACGTCGAGATGTGGTTCGGGATCATGTGGGTCGGGGCCGTGATGGCCCTGGTGACGCTGGCGGCGCTCGACCTGCACCTCGACGGCGGGGTGCTGGGGGGCTCCGGTGACGTCGTCGAGGCCCGCACCATGGCCTTCACCACCCTGGTGCTGGCGCAGCTGTTCAACTGCTTCAACGCCCGCTCCGACCGGGCCAGCGCCCTCCCCCGCCTGTTCACCAACCCGGTGCTCTGGGGGGCCATCGCCCTCTCCGCGTCGCTCCAGGTGGCGGTGGTGCACCTGCCGGTCCTCAACGACGCGTTCGACACCACGCCGCTGTCGATGACCGGGTGGCTCACCTGCATCGGACTGGCCAGCCTCGTGCTGTGGGTCAACGAGGCCAAGAAGCTGGTGCAGCGCCTGGCTCGGGGGCCCGCCCGATCCTGACGGACGCGCTGAAGGACCGGCGGCGCCCAGCCATACTGCGCCGATGCCGCGCCTGGCTCTGCACGCCCCCGAGGCCCAGCCCGTCACCTTCGTCGAGCTGTTCTTCGACCTGGTCTTCGTCTTCGCGGTGACGCAGGTGACCGTGCTCACCGCCCACCACCTCGACGCCGGCGGCGTGGCCCGCTCGACGGTCCTGTTCTGGCTGATCTGGTGGGCGTGGACCCAGTTCACCTGGACCCTGAACCCGGCCGACACCCAACACACCGTGGTGCGGGTCTGCACCCTCGCGGCCACCGGCGCCGCGTTCGTCATGGCCGCCTCGGTGCCGAGGGCCTTCGCCGACGACCCCCTGTGGTTCGCCGTCCCCTACGTGCTGATCCGCCTGCTGGGCCTCGGCCTCCAGGTGCGGGTCGATCACGAGCGGGCCGGCGAGGGCGTAGGCATCTCCATGACCTGGGTCTATGTCTCCCTCATCGGCTTGGCCGTGGTCCTGGCCGGCGCCACCGTCGACATGCCGGGCCGGACCTGGGTGTGGGTCGGCGCGATCGCGGTCGACTTCCTCGCCGCGGCGCTGTCGGGCCGCAACGCCGTCTGGGACCTGGACACCAGCCACTTCAGTGAGCGCCACGGGCTGTTCGTGATCATCGCCTTGGGTGAGTCGTTGATCGTCGCCGGCACCGCCGTGGCCGCGGATGACCGGACGGCCGACCTCGTCCTCACCGCCGGGGCGTGCCTCGTGGTCGCCTGCCTGCTCTGGTGGACCTACTTCGGTTGGCTGAAGGAGGCCCTCGAGGAGGGCTTCGCCGCCGTCCCCGAGGACCAGATCGGGCCGACGGCCCGGGACGCCTTCAGCTTCACCCACTTCCCCCTCATCGGCGGGATCATCGGCTTCGCCGTGGCCGTCGAGGAGATCCTCCTGCATCCGGAGCGCCCGGCCGAGACCGCGGTGGTCGCGTCGCTGATCGTGGGCATCGGCCTGTTCATCGGGGCGTCGGCCCTGGCCTGCTGGCGCATCACCCGTCGGGTCCTGACGGCCCGCCTGGCCATCCTCGCCGGCACGCTCGTCGTCGTGGGCCTGCTGGCCGACGCCGATCCCCTCTGGCCCCTGACCGCCGTGGCCGCCGGGCTCCTCGCCATCGTCGTGACCGAGGACCTGACCATCCACCGCGAGACCGCCGCCGACATCGCCTTCGACTGAGGCACGGCGACCACGCGGGCCGCCGGTCAGCCGACCGCGGTGCCCAGGAGCTGACCGATCCCGAAGGTCACCAGCATGGCCAAGGCGCCACCCCCGACGAGGCGCACCACCGCGGCCCCCTTGGGTGAGCCGCCGAGGGTCGCGCTCACGATGCCCGTCGCCGCCAGTCCGATCAGCACGGCCACGAAGGCGACGGCGATCCGGATCGACTCGGGCGGCACCAGGATGGCGACGAGGGGGACGACGGCGCCGACCGCGAAGGCGAGCGCCGACGAGCCCGCCGCCGCCCAGGGGTTGGTCAACTCCTCCTGATCGATCCCGAGCTCCTCGCTCAGGTGCGCCCGCAGGACGTCGTGCTCGGTCAGCTCGTCGGCGACGACGACGGCCGTGTCCTCGCTGAGGCCCCGCCCCCGCAGGAGCGCCACCAGCTCGGCGTGCTCCTCCTCGGGCCGGTCGTCGAGCTCACCCTGCTCCTTGATGATGAGTGCCCGCTCGGTGTCCCGCTGCGTGCTCACCGACACGTACTCCCCCAGCGCCATCGACACCGCACCGGCGACCAGGCCGGCAAAGCCGGCCGTGGCGATCTCGCTGGTGACCGTCGTGGCCGCGGCCACGCCGATCACCAGCCCGGCCGTCGAGATGATCCCGTCGTTGGCCCCGAGCACCCCGGCCCGCAGCCAGTTCAGCCGGCTGGCCAGCGACCCGCCGTGCGGTTCGTGGGCATGGGCCACGTCGTTGCGCATGGGCTGACCGTACGGGAGCGGCCCCGCGGGGCGGCGCCCTACGGTGTGGCCATGACCCGGCTCCGGGAGCGCCACCCCTGGAACACCGACTTCCGGTGGGCGCTGCCCGACCGGGAGCCGACGACGATCACCCCGCAGCAGCGCGAGCAGTTCGACCGGGACGGGTTCTTCGTCCTGCGGGAGGCGGTCGACCCGGCCACGATCGCCGAGGTCGAGGCGGCGTGCGCCGAGGGCGTGGCCGCGGCCTCCGGCTTCCTCGAGGCGATCGGCGGGCGCATCAGCGTGGCCGGCCTCGACACCCAGGTGGTCGCCCCGCACCTGGTCGTCGGCTCCGAGGCGCTGCAGCGGTTCTGCCGGGATCCGCTGCTGGCCGGGACCTGCCGGGACCTGATGGGCGACGATGTCCGCCTCTACTGGGAGCAGGCGGTCTACAAGGCGCCCCACGGCGCCGAGCCGGTGCTGTGGCACCAGGACAACGGCTACACGTTCATCGAGCCCCAGGACTACCTGACGTTCTGGGTGTCCCTGACCGACGCCACGCCCGAGAACGGCTGCGTGTCGGTGATGCCCGGGGCCCACCGGGACGGCACCCTGGCCCATGCCGAGACCCCGATCGGCTTCGAGTGCTGGGGTGACCACGACACCGCGGTGGACGTGCCCACCGCCGCCGGCGACATCGTGGTCTTCTCGTCGCTCAGCCCCCACGCCACCCGGGTCAACACGACCGGCGAGGTCCGCAAGGCCTACATCGTCCAGTACTGCCACAGCGACGCCGTCGCCTACGTCCGCGGCGAGTCAGGTGCGGCCGGGGCGCCGACGCCCCAGACCGATCCCCGGCGTCAGTTCGAGGTCGTACGGGACGGCGCGCTCGTCCCCCCGCCCTGAGCGGCCCTCAGGCCGCGGCGGTCGCCCGGGCCCTAGGACCCTGGCCGGTGGCCGTGGTGGTTCCGTACGGTCCGGTGATGGGCGATCCCCTCCTCACCGCCATCGAGAACCTGTCCCGTTTCCACCGCGAGCACGAGAAGTTCTACGCGCAGGCCCCGCGGGAGCAAGCGGTGATCGTGCAGCGCCACAGCCGGGCGCTCTGCGCCCTCGCCGACCGCTGGGCCGGCGTCGACGTCGACCGAATCGATGCGCTGAACCCCTACGAGGGGGCCGAGGACCTGAACGACGGCGTCGCGCTGCAACTCGACGGCGTCCTGTTCATGGAGGGCCAGGACGAGCCGGTCGAGCTCACCCGGGCGAAGCGGGACCTGCGCACGATGGGGGACGACGCCGTGGAGACCGGCGCCTGGCTGGCCGCCGCCATGGAGGGCACCTGGGAAGCGGCCGTCGCCCTGATCGGCTACCCCGAGCTGGCCGACCTGCTCGGTGACCGGCACCGCATCATCGCCAACGACTGGCAGGCCGCCGTCCATGAGCTCGTTGGCCGGACGCCTCCTGCACCGCGCCGTGGACCTCCTCGACGAGGTGGACCTGAGCCCGGCCGCCCTCCGGGCCGACCTCGAGGGGCCCCGCACCAGCCCGCGCTACGTCTGGTCCGCGGTCGAGCTCCTCGACCGCGCCGCCGACCTGCTGAGCGACTCCGCCGGACTGGTCCACGACAACGAACGTCGCTGGCGGGTCTTCCACCAGCGGGTCGCCCCGCTGGTGGACCCGTCGTAGGGTCGGGCATGGCCTACGAGGACTACAACGCGCTGACGATCGTGGTGGACGAGGGCATCGCCCGGGCGACCATCGACCACCCGCCGCTGAACCTGCTGGACCTCGAGCTGATCCTGGAGTTGGACCGCTTCGGCCAGGAGGTCGAGGCCGATGACGACGTCCGGGTGGTGATCCTGGACTCGGCCGACCCGGTGTTCTTCATCGCCCACGCGGACGTGACCCTCATCCAGGCCCTCCCCACTGAGGACCCCGAGGAGGAGGCGCTCGGCGCGTTCCAGGTGATGGTCGAGCGCTTCCGCACCATGCCCAAGGCGACCATCGCGGTCATCGAGGGCATCGCCCGGGGTGGGGGCAGCGAGGTCGCCCTCTCCTTCGACCTCCGCTTCGCGGGCGAGCGGGCCATCCTGGCCCAGCCCGAGGTGCTCGTCGGCATCATCCCCGGCGGGGGTGGGACCCAGCGCCTGCCCCGCCTCGTGGGCCGGGGCCGGGCCCTGGAGATCATCCTGGGGGTGACGACATCGACGCCGTCACCGCCGAGCGTTGGGGCTATGTGAACCGATCCCTTCGCGACGGCGAGCTCCGGCCCTTCGTCGACACCCTGGCCCGACGGATCGCCGGCCTCAGCGCCGAGTCGATCGCTCTGGCCAAGCAGGCCGTCGACGCCGCGGTGGAGGACCCGACACCGGGCCTGCTGCTGGAGGGGAAGCTCTTCCGCCAGTCGCTCCGGGACCCCGCGGCGAGCGAGCGCATGACCGCCTTCATGGCCGCCGGCGGCCAGACCCGCGAGGTCGAACGCGAGGGCTTTCCCGGCGGCTTCTGAGCCGCGGCGGTCAGTTCGTGGTGCCGGCGAGGCCGGTGCCGATGAGCTTGGCGCCCAGGAGCAGGAGCACGACCATCATGATCACCGCGTTGTGGGCGGACATGAACGCCTTGATGGAGGCCAGCGGGCCGGCGGCGCGGTCGGGAGCGATCACGGTAGTAGAGCACCGAGCCGGCGACGGTGAGCGAGCCGAGCACGACGAACGCGGCGATGGCGACGACGTCCTCGCCGCCGGTGAGGCCGGCCTGGGCGATCGAAGCCGCGGCGGCGGCGGTCAGCGCCAGGTTCTTCGGGTTGGCCGCCGACAGCGCCAGCCCGAGCACCGAGGGACTTGCCGGCCGTGAAGTGGTCGACCGAGGTCATCCAGTCCGGCAGGACCGCCTCCTCGCCCTCGGCCGGGCCGCTTCTTCCACTGTCGGGCCGCCATGACCAGGAAGAGCAGGCCCAGGAGGAGCTGCAGCCAGTCGACGCCCGACGAGGTGGCGCTGTCGGCGTCGTCGGCCCCGCCGGAGACGAGGAGCACGACCGTGCTGACGACGGCCAGGCCCGCGACCCAGCCCACGGCGAAGGCGGGACCGTTGGTCCGGGCCCTCGGGGTGCCGAGCATGAGGATGACGGCGATGATCGGGATCGGACTGAGCGCGACCGCGGCGGCCAGCGGGCAGCAGGTCACCGATGGCGGTGGTCAGCACGGTGCGGTCCGGTCAGTGCTCGTGGGAGACGGATCCTTGCCGAGGCCGACGGTGAGCGCGCGATCGACGTGCGCTCAGGTCGGCTCGTAGAAGATGCGGGACCGGAACCGTTCGATGTCGGGGTGGGTCACCCGGGCCATGCCCCGCTGGGCGTTGCCCATGGCGGCGATGACCTCGCCGAGGTGGTGGACCCCGTCGGCGTCGGTGACCCGGGTGGGCTCGGCGAACTCGACCAGGCTGATCTGGTCGCCGTAGTCGACGAAGAGCGGCACCACCCACGCCCCCGAGCGGCAGGCGTTGGCCAGCATGGAGCGGGTGGCCTTGCCGAAGGGGTGCATGAACACGTCGCCGGCCTCGTCGCGGGCGTCCCGGGACCCGCCACCGGCGAGCAGGACGATGGTGCCCTGGCTGGAGCCGATGAGGCGCTCGAACTCCCGCCGGGTCCGTTCGTTGGCGGTCCGCCGGAAGACCTTGAGACGACGGTCGAGGTCCGCCTCGGTGACCACGCCCTCCTCCATCACCTCGCTGCCGCTGACCGGGAAGGTCTTCAGCACGCCACCGACCTTGCGCAGGATGTCGTCGATGACACTGCGCTCCCCGAGGCGCAGATAGCCCAGCAGCCGACCGATCATCAGGGTGATGTGGTGCTCGAGGCGGTCGACGCCCTCGGCCTGGGCCGCCCGGTGGAGGTAGCCGAGGGTGAAGCCCTGGTCCTGGAGCTCGAGGTGGTTGCTCGGGAAGATGAAGGTCTCGCCCGCCTGCACCCGCTTGAACAGGTCGTGGCCCTGGGCGAAGTCGGCGAAGGCCGCGGTGAGGGCCGGCACCTGCTCGCCGTGGAGGAGGTCGAGGAGCCCGAGGACCTCCTCCTGCTCGGCGCCGCTGTAGGGGTTCGGGGCCAGGAACACCGAGCCGTGGTCGATGGCGTCGGGCGTGACCTCACCCTCCATCACCGCCCGGTCGATGACGTCGAAGAGCGCCCCGGCCTCGGTGGCCACCACCTGCTGGGCCAGCCCGTACATCTGCTCGTCGATGTGGGCCTGGACGTCGATCCAGCCCCGGAGCTTGTCGAGCAGGCCCTCGCCGTCCTCGCCGTCCAACCTGTCGGTGTCCCGGTCGTTCACCTGTCGTCCTGCCCGATCCCGTGGTCCACAGCGGCCCCGACGGTAGTCAGGTGCCGGAGCCGGTGCGTCCGTCGGGCGGGATCAGCGGGGCTCGAGGACGATGACCGGGATGTCCCGGTCCGTGGAGGCCTGGTAGTCGTCATAGGAGGGCCAGACCGCCGTGCAACGGGGCCACCACTCGGCCTTCTCTTCGGCGTCGGCCACGTGCGCGGTGTAGTCGCGCAGCTCCGGGCCGTCCTGGAGGCTGACCTCCGGGTCGGCCACCACGTTGTGGAACCACACCGGATGGTCGGGCGCTCCACCCATCGAAGCCACCACGGCGTAGCGGTCACCGTCGGTCACCCGCATCAGCGGCGTCTTGCGCACCGCGCCGGTCCGTCGGCCCTTGGTCCAGAGGATCACGCAGGGCTGGCCCTCCAGGAGGGTGCCCTCCGTGCCGCCGGAGGACTCATAGAGCGCGACCTGGTCGGCGATCGGCGCCCAGGGGCTGGGTTCGTACGGTCCGTCGATGGGCATCGCCCCTGTGTATCGGCCCTCGGCCCGGGCCGGGACTTGCACGCCTGCGGTCGGGCCAGCCAGCCTCGGCCCCGTGACCGACGTGCCGGGCCTCGACTCGTCGGTGCCCGGGCGCTTCGGGATCGCGGGCCACCTCGATGGCGACCGGCTGGCGCTGGTCCTCAACACCCAGCCCGAGGTGCTGCACCACGGGGTGGTGCGGGCCAGCGTGCTGGCCTACCCGGTCGACGCCGTGGCCGGGATCTCGGTGGACGACGACCCCGATGTCTGGACGCTCACCACCGACCTGTCCCTGCGGATGCGGCCGGTGCCCGCCCCGGCCCGCGTGACCGCCACCAGCACCCTCGTCCGTCGGGGTCGCCGGTCGGTCACCGCCACCTTCGCCGTGGTCGACGACCTCGGCGTGTCGGTCGCGGCCGGAGCCATCGGGTTCGCCGCCGTCCCCCGCCGCGACGGCGACCCGCCCAAGCCCCACTTCCCCCCGGAGGTCGCCGCCCGGCTGTTCACCGGGCAGTCGACGCTCACCGAGCCGCTCCGCGAGGCCGCGGGCATCCAGGTGATCGATGCCGCCGCCGGGATCGTCGAGGTCCTCGTCACCCCGGAGCTGCGCAACCCGGCCGGCACCCTGCAGGGGGCGATGGTCGCCCTGGTGGCCGAGGTCGCGGCCGAGGAGCTGGCGGCGACCCGGACCGACGACCCGGTGGTGATCACCGACCTGGACCTGCGCTACCTGGCCCAGGCCCCCGTGGGTCCGGTCCGCACCCGGTGCCGATGGCTGGGACCGGCAGCCGACGACCCGATCCAGGTGGAGCTCATCGACACTTCGGTCGACCGCATCACCACCCTCGTCTACGCCCGGGCGACGATCCTGGCCGGCTGACGGTCGGGCCCGGCCCGCAGGCCGGACCCGACCCGGCGGGTCAGCGCAGGTCGAACCGGTCCAGGTTCATGACCTTGTCCCAGGCCGCCACGAAGTCCTCGACGAACTTCGAAGCGGCGTCCTCGGCGGCGTAGACCTCGGCGATGGCCCGGAGCTGGGAGTTGGACCCGAAGACCAGGTCGACCGCCGTGGCGGTCCAGCGGACGTCACCGCTCGAGCGGTCCCGGCCCTCGTAGACGTTCTCCGCCGACGCGGAGACCTTCCACTCGGTGGCCATGTCGAGGAGGTTCACGAACACGTCGTTGGTCAAGGTGCCCGGGCGGTCGGTGAGGACGCCGTGCGCGGCCCCGCCGGCGTTCGCCCCGAGGGCCCGCAGGCCCCCGACGAGCACCGTGGTCTCCGGGGCCGTCAGGCCGAGCAGGCTCGCCCGGTCGATGAACAGCTCCTCGAGGCGCCGCTTCTCGCCCGCCCGGGCGTAGTTGCGGAACCCGTCGGCCCTCGGCTCCATCACGGCGAAGGCGTCCACGTCGGTCTGCTCCGGCGTGGCGTCGGTGCGCCCCGGGGCGAAGGGGACCTGGACGTCGTGGCCCGCCGCTCTGGCCGCCTGCTCGACCGCGGCGCACCCGCCGAGGACGATGAGGTCGGCGAGGGAGACCGACTTCCCGTCGGCCGCCGAGGCGTTGAAGTCGGCCTGGACCTGCTCCAGGGCCGCCAGCACGGTGGCCAGCTGGGTCGGGTCGTTGGCCTCCCAGTCCTTCTGCGGGGCGAGGCGGATGCGGGCGCCGTTGGCGCCGCCCCGCTTGTCGCTGTCCCGGAAGGTCGACGCGGCGGCCCAGGCGGTCGCGACCAGCTCGGCGACCGACGGGCCCGACGCCAGGATCGTGGCCTTCAGGGCGGCGACATCCTGCTCGTCGACCAGCGGGTGGTCGACCGCGGGGACCGGGTCCTGCCAGATCAGCTCCTCGGTCGGGACCTCGGGGCCGAGGTAGCGCGCCACCGGGCCCATGTCCCGGTGGGTGAGCTTGAACCAGGCCCGGGCGAAGGCGTCGGCGAACGCGGCCGGGTCCTCGAGGAAGCGACGGGAGATCGCCTCGTACGCCGGGTCGAACCGCAGCGCCAGGTCCGTGGTCAGCATCATCGGCGCGTGGCGCTTCGCCGGGTCGTGGGCGTCGGGCACGCGGTCGTCGGCCGCCCGGTCCGTGGGCCGCCACTGCTGGGCACCGGCCGGGCTCCGGGTCAGCTCCCACTCGAAGCCGAACAGGTTCTCGAAGAAGTTGTTGTCCCACTGGGCCGGGGCCGTGGTCCAGGCCCCCTCGAGGCCGCTGGTGATGGTGTCACCGCCCTTGCCGGTGCCGAAGGAGCTCGTCCAGCCGAAGCCCTGCTCTTCGATCTCGGCCCCCTCGGGCTCGCGACCGACGTACTCGTCGGCATCGGCGGCGCCGTGGGTCTTGCCGAAGGTGTGGCCGCCGGCGATGAGGGCGACGGTCTCGGTCGTCGTCCATGGCCATCCGGGCGAAGGTCTCCCGGATGTCCCGGGCCGCGGCGACGGGATCGGGGTTGCCGTTGGGGCCTTCGGGGTTCACGTAGATCAGGCCCATCTGCACCGCGCCGAGCGGATCGGCGAGCTCGCGGTCGCCGGTGTAGCGCTCGTCCTCCAGCCAGACGTCCTCGGGGCCCCAGTAGATGTCCTCCTCGGGCTCCCAGACGTCCTCGCGGCCGCCGCCGAAGCCGAAGGTCTCGAAGCCCATCGACTCCAGCGCGCAGTTCCCGGCGAGGATCATCAGGTCGGCCCACGACAGCTTCCGGCCGTACTTGGCCTTGACCGGCCACAGCAGGCGACGGGCCTTGTCCAGGTTGGCGTTGTCGGGCCAGCTGTTGAGCGGGGCGAAGCGCTGGGTGCCCGAGCCCCCACCGCCCCGACCGTCATGGATGCGGTAGGTGCCGGCGCTGTGCCACGCCATCCGGATGAAGAACGGGCCGTAGTGGCCGTAGTCGGCGGGCCACCAGTCCTGGGACGTGGTCATCACCGCCTCGATGTCGGCCTTCACCGCCGCCAGGTCGAGGCTCTCGAACTCGGCGGCGTAGTCGAACGCCTCCCCCATCGGATCGATCTGCGGCGAGTTCTTGTTGAGCACCCGCAGGTTCAGCTGCTCGGGCCACCAGTGCTGGTTGGCCATCGAACCCGTCGCCGAGTGCGAGTGGCTCAACACCGGACACTTGGCGGCGGGCGCATCCTCCTCGTCGGTGGTGACGACGGCGCCGGTCTCTTCGTTGCTCATGGTGCTCCTTGGGTACTCGTCTGGCTGATGGTGTCGACGTCGGTGCTCGCGGCGGCGACGGCCGCCTCCTGGCAGGCGGGGCAGGATCCCCAGTAGATGACTTCGGCCTCGTCGATGGTGAAGCCGTGGTCGGCGTCGGCCTCCAGGCAGGGCCGGTAGCCCACCGCGCAGTCGATGTCGACCGTGCGGCCACAGGTCCGACAGACCAGGTGGTGGTGGTTGTCGTCGACCCGGTCCTCGTAGCGGGCCGGCGACCGGGCGGGCTGGATGCGCCGGATGAGGCCCTTCTCGGTCAGGGTGCCCAGGGCGTCGTAGACCGCCTGGCGGGAGATCGTGCCGATCTCGTCCCGCACGATCGCTTCGATGTCGTCGGCCGTGCCGTGGGGGTGGTCCGCCACCGCCCGCAGGACCGCCAAGCGCTGCGCGGTGACCTGCAGGCCGTGCTCCCGCAGCAGCGTGGCGGCATCGACCGTGGGCAACTCGGGCACGATGGCACCCTACTCACGATTCTGGATACTGTCCAGATCTTGTTGGATGCCAGACTACGTCCGTGAGCGGATCACGGGATGACCGCGGGCAGTGCGTCCCAGCCCCTGAGGATCGGGGCCGACGCCATGCGGGCGTGATCGAGGTCGATCTCCCAGACCGGGAAGCGCCTCAGGATCTCCTCGAGGGCGATCCGGCCCTCCAGCCGAGCCGAGCGCGGCGCCCAGGCAGAAGTGGATGCCGTGGCCGAAGCTGAGGTGGTTGCCGTCTCGGCGATGGATGTCGAAGTGGTCGCCGTCGGGGAACCGTCGGTCGTCGCGGTTGGCCGAAGCCATGATGGCCATCATCACGCTGTCCTTCGGCACCACCGCACCTTGCAGCTCCACGTCCCGGCTCACCGTGCGGGCGAACTGCTGGGCCGGTGACTCGAAGCGCAGCACCTCCTCGATGGCCCCGGGGATCAACGACGGGTCCTCGACGAGCTCCCGCCGCTGGTCGGGATGGTCGGCCAGGACCTTGCCGGTCCAGGCGATGAGGTGGGCCGACGTCTCGTTGCCGGCCGTCGCGATCAGGGAGGTGTAGGTCAGGACCTCCTCGCGGGTCAGCCGGCGGACGGCCCCGGTCTCGTCCTCGAACTCGACCTGGAGGAGATCGGTCATGAGGTCGTCGGCCGGGTTCTCGGCCCGCCAGTCGATGTAGCCGGCGAAGTCCGTGCCACTGGCGAAGTCCTGCTCGGGCGCCATCGGCTCCCCCGGCTTCGAGCGGACCCGCTTGTCGGACTGCTCCCGCAGGGCCGCCTGGTCCGCTTCGGGGATGCCGAGGAGCATCCCGATCGTCCGCATGGGGAGCTGGGCGCCGAGGTCGGCGATGAAGTCGAACCGGCCCGAGCCGACGATGGGGTCCAGGCTCGCGGCGGCGTAGGCCCGGATCCGGGGCTCCAACGCCGCCATCCGCCGCGGCGTGAACACCCGGGACACCAGCTTCCGGTGCCTCGTGTGGATGGGCGGGTCCTCGAAGATGAGCATCCCGGGCGGCATCTCGAGGTCGGCCCGGATGAAGTCCAGGATCGCCCCGCGCCCGGAGATGAAGGTCTGGTGATCGGCGAGGACCGCTTCGACGTCGTCGGCCCGGCTGACGGCGAAGAAGTCGTGCGGCTCGTTGTAATAGAGCGGGGCCTCCTCCCGGAGCCGCCGGTACACCGGGTACGGATCGGCGTCGATCTCCAGGTCGTAGGGGTCGTAGTAGACCGCATCCGTGTCGGTGGCGGCGGTCACCGGACGCCCTCCGGCCCGGTGACGCCCAGCAAGCGGCCGAGGGTGCCCCCGACGATCGCCCGACGGTCCTCGTCCGAGACGCCCTCGAACTGCTGGTCGATCGCCTCGCGGCTGTGCATGAAGGTCCCTTCCGCGTGCGGGTAGTCCGCCCCCCACACGAGCGTCGAGACACCGGTGACGTGCCGACAGGCGATGGCCACGGGGTCCTCCTGGAAGGAGACGTGGACCTGCCGTCGGACGTACTCGCTGGGCATCAGCGGGTACGGCCAACGCTCGTTCAAGCGGAACAACTGGGCCATGCCCGGCTGGTCGTCGGCGGGACGATCGTCGTCCCAGGTGCCGGCCCACCAGTCGCGGAACTGGCCGACGCCGAGGGTCCAGGCCTTGTCCATGGCCGCCACGGTCGACACCAGCCAGTGGGCGTTGAACTCCACCAGCAAGAAGTGGAGATCCGGGAACCGCTCGAGCGCGCCGCTGCCCACCAACGACACCACGATTCGCTGCGCCGCCATCGGCGCCATCAGGGCGGCGCCCGTCAGCCGATCGACGATCAGGTCGTCGTCCAGTTCGATGTGGTTCTGCGTGCGGGCGGTGTCCATCATCCCCCGGAGGGTGGGCGCGGCCTGCTGAGCGACCTTCACACCACCGGTCGCCACGTGGAAGGCCACGAGCAGTCCGTGGGCCTGGGCCGCCGCCCACACCCGGTCCAGATCCCGTGAGGTGTACGGGATCGGCGACACCGCCGGCAGGATGATCGCTCGGGCCCCCAGGGCAGCCACGCGCTCGATCTCGGCCACCGCGTCGTCCAGGTCGCTGAGGGGGATCGGCGACGTCGTGACCACCCGGTCCCGGTACGGCGCGAAGACCTCCGCGACGTAGTCGTTGTAGACCCGGGCGTGGGCCATGGAGAGCTCGTGGTGGTCGTGGGTGTACAGCCCGAAGAGGGCGTGGTTGGGATGCATCAACGTGGCCCAGATGCCGTCCAGGTCCAGGTCCTCGAGGATCCGAGCGGGGTCCCCGGCCTGCGGCGAGCCGTCGTGGTGGCGGTACCGGGCGTACGCCCAGCCCTCGAAGCCCGGCGTGTGCAGCTTGCGGTAGTACCGATAGCCGTCGTCGCCGAGGGGTTCGACTTCGAAGTCCTCCTCCCAGACCGCGAGCTCCCGCAGGTGCTTGGGGAGGCGGGTAACGAACAGATCCGTGGGTTCCACGAAGTGGGCATCCGCCGACACGATCACGTCTTCAGCCATGAGCCGGTCCTTTCGGGTCGATCAGCCGACATGGGCGGCGATCACGGTTGCGTAGCGATCCAGGACGGGCAGCACCTCGTCGCGTTCGGTCGTGTCGAACGCCACGACCACCTCGGCCACCCCGAGGGCCCCGAGCCGTTCGAGGGCGATCCGGAGGGCCTCGTCGTCCACGATGCCCTGGATGGCCCAGATCACCGGGCCGGCCTCGGCGCGCCCGGCGTCGTTCCACCGGCGCCGGAGGTGACCCAGCCGATCCGCCAGCCAGTCGAGGCTGCCGCCCGGCATCCAGCCGTCGGCCCACTCGACGATCGCCGCCATCGCTCGCTCGCGCCCGGCCGCCCCCAGGAGGACCGGGATCGAGGGTTGGGCCGGCTTCGGCCACGACCAGCTGCGCCCGAGGTCGGCGTGGACACCGTGGTACTCGGCCTCGGTCCGGGTCCACAGGGCCCGCATCAGCTCGACGTGCTCCTGCACGATGGCCCGGCGGTCCTTCCACTCGTGGCCGTGGCCGACCAGCTCGGCGGGGTTCCATCCGTAGCCCACCCCGAGGGTGAGGCGTCCGCCCGACAGGTGGTCCAAGGTGGCCAGAGCCTTGGCCAGGGCGATCGGGTCGTGCTGCGCCGGCAACGCCGTGCAGGTGCCGATCTTCAGGGAGGTCTGTGCGGCGACGAACGAGAGGGCGACGTAGGGGTCCAGCAGGCGGGGGTACGAGTCGGGAATGGTCTCCCCGCCACCGGGGAAGTCGGCGGGGTCCGACGTGACGGGGATGTGGGTGTGCTCCCCGAGGACCAATGAGGTGAAGCCTCGCTCGTCGGCGGCCCGGGCCAGTTCGAGGAACGCCATCTGATCGGTCGCGCGATAGAGCACGCCGACGCCCGGCATCGTCGCCGAATCCGTCACGGCGCGCTCATCGCGCAGGTACTCACCGATGCGGGCCACGGCCTCGTCGGCTTCGGGCAGGTTGCCGGCCCAGATCTGGAAGGCGTGCAGCATCTCGGGGAACACCTCGAGGCGGACCTCGACCCGGGCCCGTCGGGCCTTGTCCGCCAGACGGTGCGAGTCGTCGACGAGGATGTCCCAGTCGCCGGCCTGGATGTAGAGGGGCGGCAGGCCGGTGAGGTCGCCGTAGAGGGGCGAGGCGAAGGGGTCACACGGATCCTGTCCGACCAGGAACTGACCCGCGCACCATCGGGTGCCGGTGGGGTCCTGGCGGACGTCGACATCGGGGCTCGCGAGACCAGGCTGTCGCCGGTCATCGCCAGGTCGACCCACGGGGAGAGGAGCACCCCGGCGCCTGGAAGCGGGAGACCCTCGTCCCTCGCCTTCAACGAGGAGGGCGACGGCGATCCCCCCGCCGGCCGAGTCGCCGGCGACGACGATCTGGCCCGGTTCGGTGCCCTGTTCGAGGACCCATCGGTACGCGGTCAGCGCATCGGCCAGCGCCGCGGGATGCGGGTGCTCCGGGGCCAGCCGGTAGTCGACGCTGAGGGCGCGACACCCGCGGCGCGGGCGAGGTGGCCCACGAGCTTGCGGTGCGAGCGCACCGAACAGAAGCCGTAGCCGCCGCCGTGGAAGTAGAGGAGCACCCGCCCGGTCACGGCACCGTCCGGTGTCACCCACTGGGCCGGCACCCCGCCGGCGTCGACGTCGTCATAGGTCACCCCGGAGGGCTCGGTGGTGCTGTCGCCGACGCGCTCGGCCATCGCCCGCTGCTCGGCGAGGGACAGGACGGCCGGCGGGCCGGACGCGGCCTCGCGGCGCTGGACGGCCAGGTCCCGATGGATCGCTCGGGCCTGTTCACTGGTCGTGGACGGCGGCTTCACGGGTCGCCCACGGGTGCCCGCGTGGGTCGGCCGGCGAGACCAGGCATGTGGGCCAGCAGGCCGCCGTTGACCTCGATGGTCGCGGCCTGCACGTACCCGGCGTCGTCTGAGGCGAGGAACGCCACGAGCGGAGCGATGTCCTCGGGCACCGCGAGGCGGGGCAGGCACACGTCCTCCAGGGCCCGGGCGAAGAAGCGTCTGCTGCGGCCGCGGTGAAGTCCACCTCACCCTTGGTCCATCCGGTCCCGATGGTCCAGCCCGGCACGATCGTGTTGGCCCGGATCCCCTGTTTGCCGTACTGGGTGGCGAGGTACTTCGTGAGCACGATGGTGCCCGCCTTGGCCGCCCCGTACGCCGCGGCGTCCCGCCCCGCCGGCCACCCCGTTGCCCGAGGACACGTTGATGATCGACCCGCTGCGGTTCTCGAGCATGTGGGGGAGCACGGCGCGGCAACACAGGAACTGGCTCGTCAGGCAGGTGCGGACGGTCCAGTCCCACGCCTCCAAGCTCGTCGCGAGCAGGTCGCCCGCCGCGGCGGGGTGGACGGCGTAGGCGTTGTTGTAGAGGGCGTGCACCGAGCCGAAGCGCTCGACCGCGGCCGCGACGAGGGCGTTGACCTCGTCCTCGACGGTCAGGTCCACGGCGTGGGCGAGGGCGGTACCGCCCGAGGCCTCGATCTCGGCGGCCACGGCGACCGCGCCGTCGCCGTTCAGGTCGGCGACGACCACCTGCGCCCCCCGCTCCGCACAGAGGAGCGCACTGGCCCGGCCCATGCCGGACGCCGCGCCGGTGATCACGATCACCGTGTCGTCCAACGAGCCCACTCCTGGCTCCGGCAGTCCCACGACGTCTCCCCTGTGGTCGGCTCCGAACGGTACATTAGTGTCAGATTTATGACCGACCAAGCCCGCTTCCCCCTCGTCGGCCTGCTCTACCGCGAGGCCCGCTGCGCGATGCCGCTCCTGGATCTCGCGCTCGCGGCCGAGGAGCGGGGCTTCGACTCCTTGGTGGTCGGCGAGCACACCCACATCCCGGTGTCCCGCGAGAGCCCGTGGCCCGCCGGCGGCGACCTGCCTGAGGAGTACTGCGAGTTCCCGGACCCGTACGTGGCCCTGGCCTTCGTCGCCGCCCGAACGTCACTGCGGATCGCCTCCGGCGTGGCCCTCGTGGCCCAGCACGACCCCATCGCCCTCGCCAAGACCATCGCCACCCTCGACCACCTGGCCGGCGGCCGGTTCACCCTGGGGGTCGGCTTCGGCTGGAACCGTGAGGAGCTGGCCAACCACGGCAAGCGGTTCGAGGACCGCCGGGAGATCACCCGTGAGCACGTCGAGCTGATGCGGGCGCTGTGGACCCGGACCGAAGCGGAGTATCACGGTGAGCACGCCCACCTCCAGCGGAGCTGGGCGTGGCCGAAGCCGGCGCAACCCACCGTTCCGGTGCTCCTCGGCGCCCAAGGGGGGCCGCGGGCCTTCGAGGCGATCCTGACGTGGGCCGACGGGTGGCTCCCGGGCGGAAGCCAGGGTCGGTGGCTCGCGACGAAGCTGCCCGAGCTGCGGCGGCGGTGGGTGGACGCCGGTCGGCCCGAGTCGGGGCCGATCGTGTGGCCCATGCAGGAGGTGGCCGACGACGATCGGCTCGCCCTCCAGCTCGACCGCTTCCAGGAGCTCGCCGTCGACCAGGTCGTGTTCGACATCCCGACCGCGCCCCGCGACGAGGTCCTGCCGCTCCTCGACCGCTACGCCGAGATGGTCGCCGCGCACCGGTGACGCCCGGGAGCGCTGGCGTCAGACCGCTCACCACCCTCGTGGCTAGCGTGGGTGACATCGCCGCCAACCACGTGCGCCGCGCCAGCTACGGACCCCGGAGCCCCGCCGTCGGCGAGAAGGGGGAGCGCACCCGCCAGGCGATCCTCGAGGCCGCCCTCGAGTCCTTTCGGGCGAAGGGGCTCCAGGCCACCAGCATCGAGGAGATCGCCGCGGGCGCCGGGCTCTCGCGGGCCGCTCTCTACCAGTACTTCGAGAGCAAGGAGCAGCTCTTCGTCGAGCTCGTGCGCGAAGCCGCCGGCGACCTGCTCCAGGTCATCGGACACCTGGGTCACCTCGGGCCGACCGCCGCCGGCTACGTCGAGCTCCGTCGATGGCTCGGTGCGTGGGCGACCGTCCAGGACCAGTACCAGGCCCTCTACCTCCAGTGGTCGGTCGTGGACTCGCCGGAGGCCACGCTGCGACCGCTCATGGCCGAGTACATCGTCACCTACGTGGCGACGATGGCTCCCCGGCTGCGAGCGATGGTCGTCGACGACGATCTCGACGTCGACGGCACGGCGACGGTCCTGCTGCCCCTCCTGTTCCGGATCAACGACCACCGCCAGAAGGGCGTCAACCGCGGCGTGGGCGACGACGAGATGCTCGACGCCGTCGCGGACGTTCGTCCAGGTCGCCCTCTTCCCCTCGACCCCGGTCGAGGCCATCCCCACCACCGACGGGACGAGCGCCGGTCGTCTCTCGCGAGGCGCCGCGACGGCGACCCGCAGGCGCCGGGGTCCGGCCTCGACGAGAGGTGCGACAGGATGGCCCCAGCCCGATGACCGACACCTCCAGCGCCACCGACAGCTCCGCGGACCTGGTCGTCGACGCCCGCGGCCTGACGAAGTCCTTCGGGCGCACCGTGGCCCTGGCCGGGCTCGACCTGCAGGTGGCCCGGGGGGAGGTGCACGGGTTCCTGGGCCCGAACGGCGCCGGCAAGACCACGACGCTGCGGGTCCTGTTGGGTCTCCTGCGCATCGACGGCGGTGAGGTCCGGGTGCTCGGCGGCGACCCCTGGCGGGACGTGACGAGCCTGCACCGCCGCCTCGCCTACGTGCCCGGCGACGTGTCGCTGTGGCCGAACCTGAGCGGCGGTGAGGTGATCGACCTCCTCAGCCGCCTGCAGGGTGGCCACGACGCGGTACGGCGCGACCGGTACCTCGAGCCTCTTCGACCTCGACCCGACCAAGAAGTGCCGGGCGTACTCGCGGGGCAACCGCCAGAAGGTCGCCCTGATCTCGGCCCTGGCGACCGACGCCGACCTCTACCTCCTCGACGAGCCCACCGCCGGACTGGACCCGGTCAAGGAGGCGACGTTTCGGACCTGCATCCAGGAGCTGCGGGACGAGGGCCGGACGGTGCTGCTCAGCAGCCACATCCTGAGCGAGGCCGAGGCCCTGTCGGACCGGGTCAGCATCATCCGGGACGGGCGGGTCGTGGAGACCGGTCGCCTCGACCAGCTCCGTCACCTGACCCGCACCTCGGTCAGCGCCGAGGTCACCGCCGTCCCGCCCGGGCTCGACGGGATCGCCGGTGTCCACGACCTCGTGGTGGAGGACCACCGGATAACCGCACAGGTCGAACCGGTGGGGATGGACCCCCTGCTGCAGGCCCTGAGCGGCGCCGGAATCCGGAGCCTGACCAGCCAGCCCCCGACCCTCGAGGAGCTGTTCCTCCGCCACTACGGAGCCGACAGCCCGCCCGCGGATGCCTGATTCCCTGGTCGGCACCGGCACCCTGCTGCGGCTGGCGGTCCGGCGCGACCGGTGGTTGCTGTCCGCCTGGATCCTCGGGTTCGCCGCCATGGCCGGGTTCTCGGCGTCGGCGACCGCAGACCTGTACCCGGACCTCTCCCAACGGGTCGCTGGCCGCCGAAGCGGTCAACGGCACCCCGTCACTCGTCGCCCTCTACGGACGGATCTACGACCCGACCTCGCTCGGCTCCCTCTCGCTGATCAAGCTGACCGCCTTCGGGGCGGCGATGGTCGCCGTGCTCATGGTCGTGGTCACCATCCGCCACACCCGGGCCGAGGAGGCCGCGGGCCGCCTGGAGCTGCTCGGCGCCGGCGTCGTCGGCCGCGACGCCCCGCTCGCCGCGGCCCTCGCCCTGACCTTCGGCGCCAGTGTCGTGCTCGGCCTGGTGACCGCCGGCGCCCTGGTCGGCGCGGGCCTGCCCGCCACCGGCGCCCTCGCCTTCGGCCTGAGCTGGGCCGCGGCCGGCATCGCGTTCAGCGCCGTGCGCGGCCGTGGCCGCCCAGGTCACGACCGGGAGCCGGGCCGCCAACGGCTTGGGCATCGTCACGGTGGCCGTCGCCTACCTGCTGCGGGCGATGGGTGACATCCCGGACTCCGGACCGACGCTGGCCACGTGGCTGTCCCCCATCGGATGGAGCCAGCAGGTGCGACCCTTCGCCGGGGACCGCTTCGCGCTGCTGCTGCTGCCCGTCGTGTTCGCCCTGGCCATGGTGGCCGTCGCCTTCGTGGTCCGGGCCCACCGGGACCTCGGCTCCGGGGTGCTGGCCGAGCGGGCCGGTCCGGCCCACGGCACCATCGCCACGACCGGCGCCCTCGCGCTGCGCCTCAACAGGGGGGTCCTGCTGTCGTGGGCCGCCGGGATCATCTTCTTCGGGGTGCTCGTGGGCTCGTTGACCAGCAGTGTCAGCGACATGATCGACTCGCCGACGATGCAGCGCTTCTTCGAAGCCCTCGGTGGGGAGAAGGGCATCGTCGACGCGTTCCTGGCCGCCGAGCTCGGCCATCGTCGGTTCCTTCATCGCCGCGCTACGGCATCTCCGCCGCCGGCCACCTCCACGGCGAGGAGTCGGTCGGCCACGCCGACCTGATCCTGGCCACGCCCACGCTCACGGTGGCGGTGGGCCTCCAGCCACTTCGGTTTCGCCATCGGCGGCGTGACCCTGCTCATGGTCCTGGCCGGGCTGTCGGTCGGCATCGGCAACGCCCTCGATGCCGGCGACACCGGCCAGGTCGGTGAGCTCGTGCTCGCCGGCCTCGCCCAGGCCCCCGCCGCCTGGGTCCTCACCGCCCTGGTCATGGCCGTGTTCGGCTGGGCCCCCCGCTTCACCGGCGTCGTCTGGGGTGTGTTCGCGGGCTTCGTCGTGCTCGTCGAGCTCGGCGGCGCTGTGGGACCTGCCGCAGTGGCTGCTGGACCTCTCCCCGTTCGTCCACTCCCCGAAGCTGCCCGGCGACGCCGCCGTGCTCGCACCGACCGTGGCGCTGACCCTGATCGCCGCGGCCCTGACCGCGTTGGGCTACCTCGGCTGGAGGCGACGGGACCTCGCGACGTAGTCCGTGCAGGGCTCGGTTCGCATCGCGGCTCACGATGGCTCGACCACGATGGGCAGGCTGCGGTGGCGCCGCAGGAAGATGCTCGGCCGCCGGGTCGGTGGGTGGTCCGGGTCGAGGGTGATCGACGAGGTGGCGCTGAGCAGGTGCCCGAGGCCGAGGCGGGCCTCCATGCGGGCGACCGGGGCACCGATGCAGAAGTGGATGCCGCGACCGAAGGCGAAGTGGGGCGGTCGGCGCCCCCCGGCCCCGGTCGGCTCCGTCGGATCGGGCAGGTTGGCGGCGGCCCACAGCAGCAGCACGCCGGCTGCGAGCGGGAACGACGACATCGCCGAGCGCCGTGTCGTGCGGTGCGTACCGGTAGTGGAACTGGAACGGCCCGTCGGCCCGGAGGATGTCCTCGATGGCCTCGGGGATCAGGTCGAGGTCACCACGAAGCCGATCCTGGAGGACGCGGATAGCGAGCCAGGCGCTCCGTCGCGGTGGCCAGCAGGCTCGCGGTCGTGTCCGAGCCGGCGCTGACGAGGGTGAGCAGCACCGAGCGGACGTCGTCTTCGGTGAACGTGCCGTTGGCGATGCCGTCGCCGAGGACCGCGAACAGCCCGGTGCGCTGCCCCACGGGCTGGGCCGAGCGCGGTCGCCAGGTGCTCGGACACGAAGCCGTACATCTGGGCGGCGCAGCCCATGGCCGTCTGCATGCCGTCGGCGTCGGTGATCCCGTCGAGCAGGGCTCCCGTTCCGGCGACGAGGTCGATCACCCGTGGTGCTTCGCTCTCCGGGGATGCCGATGATGGTGCAGATGGTGCGGGCCGGCACGACCTCGCTGAACGTCGGCACGAGGTCGCCACCGTGCCGCGGCCAGGATCGGCGCGAACTGCTCGGCGACGATCTCGCGCACCTTCGGTTCGAGCTCGGCGAGGGCGCCGGGGCTGAGCGCCGGTTGGAGCAGGTTCCGGTGGGCCGTGTGGTCCGGCGGATCCGCCGTGGACAGCACGTTGATCGGGTCACGGAACGGCGCCATCTCATAGGGCGTCGGGCGGCCGGTGCCGTCGTTGTGCAGGAGGCTCACCAGGTTGGAGGAGAAGTCCTCGGTGCGGCGCACGGCGTCCCGTACCAGCGTCGGGTCCGAGACCACGAAGGTGTCCTGGCCCGGCAGCTGCCACACCGGCGCCTCGCGGCGGAGCTCGGCGTAGAGGGGCCTCGGGTCCTCGAGCACGTCGTCGCGCAGCAGCAGCGTCAGGATCGTCGAGGTCGAGCCGGGCATCGCGGTCACGTCTCGAGCCGCTTCGGGTCGCTCACCGAGCGTCGCCCGAGCCCGGATGGACCCCGGGGTCCCAACGCGCGAGTTGGGTGCGCAGCCAGCCGTGCTCCCAGAAGCTGACGTCGCCGCCGTGGTCGAGCAGGAACCGGTGGGCGCCGGCCATGACCGCGCGCAGCCGGGGGTCGTCGGGGGCCACGGCTTCGACGGCCTCACCGAGCCGGATCGCCACCACGGCGTCACCCCGGCCGAGCGCGGCCTCGGCCCGGTCGAGGGCGGCCTCGGTGCCGGCGAGGTCCACCAGCTCCGCCAGTGCGGCCGGCGCCGGGTCGGGGTAGAGCTCGGTGGTCGACTGCAGCTTGAACCAGCCGACGTAGGACTCCCACAGCGTGCGCACCCCCCAGGCGACCTTGCCGTAGCCCTGGCCCACCCGGAGCTCGGGCGGCAGCTGGATCTCGCGCATCAGGGTCCACACGTCGGTGCCGGCGTTGACCCCTTCGAGGGTCCGGTCGTGCACGTAGGTCACGGCGTCGTGCAGTCGTTCGAGTGAGGCATCGATCAGCTCGGCGCCGACGATCGGGTCGTGCCGTCCGGTGATCAGGACCTCCGGTTGCAGCTCGCGGACCATGCGGTTGGTGGCCAGCTGGGGTTCCACGAAGCGGTACTTGTCGCCCCGGATGGTGTTCAGGTTCGGGAAGTGCGGGAAGAGCGGCCCGAAGAGGTTGCTCACCAGGGCGACCCGATGCTCGGGCAGCCATACGACACAGCAGTCGACGGTCTCGCCCACCGCCGCCAGCAGCTCGATGCGCAGGCCGTCCACCGTGAGGCCGAGCCGGTCCTCGAAGAGGAGGTCCGGGGTCGGCTCCGACTGGTGCATCGACACCCCCGGGTTCTCCTGGTGGATGCGCTTCGCGTCGGCGCCGAGCACGTCGAACCAGATGCCCGCCGTGCGCATGCGCAGCCCCTGGATGCGCTTGTCGTCGGCCTGGCAGGCCGGGTTGTCGGCCTGGGCGATGTAGGTGGTGCCGGGTTCCCTGAAGAGGTCGACGCCGCCCACGTGGTCCACATGGGCCTGCGTGGTGATGATGTGGTGGGTGGGCCCGGGGCGAACGGCGTCGAAGACCCGCTTGTGGTGCGGCGCCTCGTAGCCCATGCCGGTGTTGACGATCACCCGCCCACGGTCGGTGAGCAGCAGGTAGGCGGCGGTGTTGCCGCCCGAGCGGTACACGAGCCCGTCGACCACCGGGTGGGCCGGGTCGTCGTAGACCGCGGTGAGCAGCTCCTTGCCCGGCCGGGTGTCGATGAGCTGGTCGACCTGTTCCTGGATGTTCACGTGACCTCGATCCGGACGGGGAAGCGGTCGAGGTAGGCGCCGAAGCCGGCGCGCACCTCGTCGGGGGTGATGGCGAAGTCGCGGCGCAGGTCGTAGACGACCCGGCCCTCCTTCCCGCGGGGATGGGCGGCCTGATGGGCGGCGATCTCGGCCCGGGCCTGGGCGCGTCAGCTCGATCTCGGCCGCGGCGTAGACCCGCTCGATCGTCCCGATCTCGTCGGCCATGTACTCGTCGAAGAACACGTCGACGGTCCGATCCGCGGGAAGGAGGTGCCGGTCCCGGAGCGAGGCGTCCAGGAGGCGACCGATCCGGTCGGTCCAGTAGTCGCGGTACCACTCGGGCCGGGTCGAGCGGTAGAGCGTCCGGGCGCTGTAGGTGAGCATGGTCGCGGTCGACTGCACGACCGCCACGGGGTCGCGGTGGGTGACCACGATCGTGGCGTCGGGAAAGGTCGTGAGGAGCGGTTCGATCTGCTCGAGGTGCTGGGGCGACTTCAGGACCCACCGGTCGCGGGGCCGGTACCACTGCAGGATCTGCAGCACCTTCTTCATGTAGGCGTAGTGGGGCGTCTGATCCTGGGCCAGGTAGTGGTCGCGCCACTGTGGTGCCCGGGCGACCCACTCGAGGTTGTAGTTCGAGAAGTCCGGAGCCATGAGCTCGTTCTCCTCGTGCACGTGGTCCGGCTCCATCGGGTGCATGGCGGCGACCAACGGCGCCGCCGCCTCCATCGCCTCCCAGGTGGCCTGGCTCCGGGCCCAGCGGGGATCGACGCCGTCGGGACCCACGAGGTCGTTCGGGTTCGGCACCGGCTCGTAGGACTCCCACAGCGGCATCGACCGGAAGCGGGAGTCCGCGGCCAGCAGGTTGACCAGGTTCGTGGTGCCCGAGCGGGGGAGCCCGATCACGATCACCGGGCGCTCGATCGGGATCTCGCGCGATCTCGGGGTGACGCCCGAGCAGATCGTGGATGAGGAGCCGGTTCGCCGCACTGCGGACGCAGTCGTCGAAGAACAGCAGGCGCCCGAGGCCGGTGCGCTCGGGGTCCGCGTCCATCTCCGCGAGCTGCCGGCCGAGACGGTCACCGAAGTCGTCCGGGCCGAAGTCATCGAGCCCGGTGCGGGCGACGGCGGCGGCCAGCACGGCGTCGACGGACAGCTCGGTGGACTTCGACTCGCCGTAGTCGAGGCCCATCTGCTGGATGTCGGTGAGCACCGGTGCCGCGAGGTCATCGATGCGGATCTCGTCGGTCACGGGGCATCGCCCATCGTGATCATGACCTTCCCGCAGTCCTTCGACCCCTCGAGCACCGCGAGGCCGTCGCCGAACTCCTCGAGGGTCAGGCGTGTGGGTGATGAGCGCCGACAGGTCGCGGCGCTCGAGCATCTCGATGGCGTCCTCGAACCGTTCGGGGTACTCCATCGAACCCCGGATCGTGAACTGCTTCATCAGGACGTTCACGAAGCTGGTCGGCACCGGTCGGTAGTGCAGCGCCACGATCACGAGGCGGCCGTCGACCCGGCCGTTCTGGAGGACGTCGCCGATCACGGCGTCGGCCCCCGAGGCCTCGATGAACACATCGGAGGCCGCGGTCGGCCCGAACATGAACGGCGTCGTGCCGTGGATGCGCTTCAGCTCGTCCCAGACGTCGACCTCGGTCGGGTCCAGGACATGGGCCGCCCCCATCTCGGCGGCCAGGGCCAGGCGGGCCGGGCTGAGGTCGATGGCGACGGTGTCCTCGATGCCTCGGTCCGCGAGGGTGGCCAGCGCCATGAGCCCGATCGGCCCGCAGCCGAACACCACGACCTTGTCCCCCGGCTCCGCCTCGGACTGGTTCACCGCCTGCATGCCGACGGCGAGTGGTTCGGCCAGTGCCGCGGTCTGGAGCGCCATGCCGTCGGGCACGGGGAAGAGGCGACGGCCGGTGGCCGCCTCCGGCACGTGCAACAGCGGGGTCAGCCCACCCTGGGCCCCACCGGTGCCCATGGTGCCGTCGCCGACGTCGGACGGGCACACGACCACACGGTCGCCGACGACGACGTCGTCCACCTCGTCACCGACCCACTCGACCACGCCGGCCATCTCGTGGCCCAACGGGATGGGGTGCCCGGGGATCAGCCCCATGTGGATGTAGGACACGTCGGTCCCGCAGATCCCGCACGCGGCGATGCGGACCAGGGCGTCCCGGGGCCCGGGCTGCGGGTCCGCGATGTCGTCGAGGCGCCAGTCGTTCGGGCCGTGGAGCATGATCTGCTTCATCGCGGTAGGACCTCGCTGCCCTCGGGACGGGTTCGATCGGAACGAGTTCGGGACGATGCTCGGCGTCGGGCCGGCGGCATGCAGCGGGCCCCGTCGAGCACGACGCTGACCAGGTCGGCGATCCAGGCGTCGTCGACCCCGGGAAGGCCGCTCAGGGCGGCATGCAGGACGGGCCCGTCGATCAGGGCGGTCAAGACCGTGGTGTCGACATCAGCCCGCAGCTCGCCGGCCGCCTTGGCCCGCTCGAGGCGCGCGG
>CAVZRY010000021.1:0-123699 GCA_963777805.1 uncultured Microthrixaceae bacterium
ACCACGGTCAGGTGACGGCGCGGTCAGCCGGCGGGCGGCTGGCTGGTGGTGAGCGGGGCCGATTCTCGGGTGGCGCGCATCCGGACCCGCTGTCGCATCGCCGACTCCCGGTCGGGGGGCGCCAGGCTGAAACCGGTGTACAGCACCCGGCGCTCGCGCTCGGTCGGGGGCTCGGCCATGTGCAGCGTGCAGCTGAGGTGGGCCGTCACGTCGCCGGTCTCGGTGGCCAGTGGCACCTCGGGCAGGTCGAGGGCGGCGGCGTCGAACAGCGACGGCCAGACCAGCGCCCGGTGTGAACCGGCGATCACCCGCAGCTGGCCCGACCCCGGTCCCGCGCCGGTCACCGAGATGCCGACGGTGAGGCTGCAGCACTCGTAGCTGTGGCGCCCGAGGCTGCAGTCCTTGTGCCACGGCACGTCGGAGATGCCCTGGCGCACGCCGATCGGCTTGAACAGGGCCTCGATCGGGTTCGATCGCCCGATCCGGGGGTGGTCGTAGCCGACGCCGGGGATGGCGCCGATGGCGAGGAAGCGATCGTCGTCGAGGAGGGCGGCGGCCGTCGGTGAGTCCTCGTTGAAGCGCTGCATGCGCACGACCCGCTCGGTGCCGTCGGCCGTGCGTGGCCCACCAGCTCCGGCCGTCGCCGGGCGACCGGGTCGGCTCGGCGATGTCCATGTCGTCGCTGATGCGCTGCATCTCGGTCGGGGTGAAGACCCCCCGGAGGTGCAGGAACCCGGCCTCCTCCAGGAAGGCCCGCAGCTCGGCCGGATCGTCGTCGAGGGTGAAGCTGCGGGTCACGTCGGCGGCGACGGTGACCGCCCCGGGCACGTGCACCGGTCGCTCGTCGATCAGGCTGCGCAGGACCAGCCACCAGTCCATCACCGTCCGCAGGTGCCGGTCGAGGGTCCACTCCCCGGCCGTCATCAACCCGACGGGGGTGACGTGGTCGTTGACCAGGTCGGCCATTCGCTGGGCTGTGACACTCAGGGTCGCGTCCGCAGTGCCGGGGCGGTCCGGATCCCGTCGCCGTCGGGTTCGAGCCGCCACGATCGGCCGTCGACCTCGACGGCCAGCGGCCGCAGGTCCAGGTGCCCGACGGCCAGGGCGACGAGGTCCGCCCGCCGCTCGGCCAACTCGGGCAGGTCCACCCCGAAGAACCGGTCCGCCTCCACGACGGGGACGTCGGCATCGGTCCGGGTCCGCAGGTCCACGCTCACGCTCCTCAACCGTACGCCCCGAGCCGTGGTGCCGCTGCCCCGTCCGACCTACCCTCGGCGGGATGATCGACGGCGCCCATGTGATCCTGTCCAGCACCGATGCGGACGGGGACCGGGCCGCTCTCCGTGACGTGCTCGGCCTCCCGAACGTGGATGTCGGCGGCGGCTGGCTGATCTTCGGCCTGCCCCCGGCCGAGGTGGCGGTGCACCCCACCGACGGCCCGCCGAGCCATGAGCTCTACTTCATGTGCGACGACGTGGAGGCCACCATCGCCGAGCTCGACGGCACCGGCATCGAGGTGACCGAGCCGGTCACCGACGAGGGCTGGGGCCTGCTCACCCGCCTGCGCCTCCCCGGCGGCAGCGAGGTCGGTCTCTACCAACCCCGCCACGAGCGCCCACCCCAGGCCTGAGCCCTCGGGGTCGCCAGCGCTCGTCGCCCGCGGGCCGCTCGAGCCGTGCGAAAGGAGGCAGGGATGAGGGCGTGGGGTCGGGTCGATCGTCGTCGGGGGCACGCGAGCGCTCGGATCTCACCCGGCGTGACCATTTCGGGACGTCACCCCCGATCTCGGCGAACTGGCTCCTGATCCTCCGGTCCTGACCGGAGGATCAGGAGCCAGAACGAGGGATGGTCACTGCGAGTGGGATTCGCTTCGGTTCGTGCCCTCGGGAGTCCCCCTGCCCGACCCCACGCCCCATTCCCTGCCTCGTTTCGTCCGGCCCGACGACGGGAGCGTTCAACCGGCCGGCTCGAGGAGGTACCAGCCGTCTCTCGCGGCGGCGGTGAGGTGGTGGCCGTCCTGCATGGCTCGACCCATCGTGTCGCGGGCGGCGCGGCGCCAGAGGGAGGCGATGTCGGGGTGGGTGACCCGGAGGGCCTCGATGTCGGGGGCGACCTGGGCCAAGGCCGGGCCGTGGACCTCGGCCTCCCCGATGATCGGGCCGCCGTCGTCGCCGACCGACACCAGGACGGGCACCCCGGCCGCGCGGAGGGCGTCGACGTCGGCGGCCACCAGGTCGCCGGCCGCGGCGGCCTCGACCTTCGGGTCCTCGAGGTCCCACCGGACCAGGCAGCGGTCGCTCTCCTCGCCCCGCTCGATGGCGGTGGTCATGGGGCCGTAGAAGTCCACCTCGTACTCCACGGCCCGGGCAGCCAGCTTGGTCAGGTTGAACCAGCCGTTGCGGGCCACGAGGGGGTCATAGGTCCATTCGACCCGCCGGATGCCGCGGTCGAGGGCCCACCGGCGCTGGTGCCACTTGAGGGCCAGGCCGATGCCCCGGCTGCCGAGCCCGGGCGCCGTGCAGGTGGCGTGGGAGTGCAGCAGGACCTCACCGTCCAGCCAGCCCACGAAAGCCATGGAGGCGCCGACCAGCGCCTCGCCCTCCCAGACCCCGGTGAGGTAGCCGCCGGCGTGCTGGGCGGCTCGGCAGACCCCCGGGTCGAGGAAGGCGTCGCCCCAGACCTCGGCCATCAGGTCGGTGAGGGCGCGGATCTCGCCCATGCCGTCGGCTTCGCGGATCACCGTCGCCATCGTCAGTCCGGGGTGAGGTGGTCCTCGGCCACGGAGAACCGGGCCAGCGCGTCCAGGTCGGTCTCCACGCCGAGGCCGGGACCGGTGGGCACCCGGAGCCGACCGTCCTCCAGGACGAAGGGCTCGGTCAGGTCGGTGGCGTAGTAGCGGTCCGAGGCCGAGGAGTCGCCGGGCAGCGTGAACCCGGGGAGGGAGGACAGGGCCACGAGCGACGCCCGTCCGATGCCGGTCTCCAGCATCCCGCCGCACCACACAGGGATGTCCGCCGCCATGCAGCGGTCATGGATGCGTCGGGCCTCGAGCAGGCCACCCACGCGACCGGGCTTGATGTTGACGATCCCGCAGGCACCCAGGACGAGGGCCGTTTCGACGTGGGCCACCGACTCGATCGACTCGTCGAGGCAGATCGGGGTGGTCATCCGACGGGCCAACTCGGCGTGGCCGACGAAGTCGTCCTCGGGCAGGGGTTGCTCGACCAGCAGCAGGTCGAACTCGTCGAGGCGGGCGAGGTGGTCGGCGTCGGTCGACCCGGTAGGCCGTGTTGGCGTCGACCTGCAGCGGGAAGCCGTCGCCGGTGAGCTCGCGGATGGCGGCCACCCGCTCGATGTCGGCGCCTGGCTCGATCTTCAGCTTGATGCGGCGGTAGCCCTCGTCGAGGTACTCCGCCACCCAGCCGGCGAGCACCTCGGGGTCGTCGGTGATCCCGACCGACACGCCGACGTCGACCGCGTCCCGGACCCCGCCGAGGTGGGTCGCCAGGGACACCCCGGCGGCCCGTAGCTCGGCGTCCAGCACGGCCACCTCCAGGGCCTCCTTGGCCATGCGGTGACCCTTGACCGGCTCGAGGAGCCCGGCCACCGCGGCGCCCGACAGGACGTCGCCCGCGGCGAAGAGAAGGGGTACGAGGTGGTCGACGAGCGCCAACCGGGCGCTGTCGTTGAACTCCGGGGAGTAGTGCGGGTCGACATCGGCCGCACACTCGCCCCAGCCCACCCCGACGTCGGTCTCGGCCCGGAGGACCAGGACGTCACGCACGGTCTGCTCGCCGAAGCTGGTGCGGAACGGGCGCACCAGCGGGAGGCGGACACGGTGGAGGTCGACGGCGAGGAGGCGCACGGCCGGATCATCGCACCCGGGGCGGGCCATCACCCGGGTCGCCCTGCTCCGGCAGCCAGGATGGTCCGATGCGACGAACGCGGTGGGCAGGTCTCGTGCTGGTGGTGGTCCTCGGTCTGGGGGGTCTCGCGGCCTGTGGCGGTGACGACGACGGGGCCGACGTCCGGGAGACCGGCGACGACTCGAGCGGCGGCTCGGGTTCGGGCAGCGGCACCGACAGCGGCTCCACGACGGACACGACCGAGGCGCCGACGGACACCACCGAAGCGACCGACGACGGCGAGGCGGCCACCGGGGTCGAGGGCTACTGCGAGGCGGTGAACCGCTACGTCGAGCTCCTCGGGGAGGCCATCGACGACCCGACCTCCGCCGGCGCCGAGCTGCAGGAGGCGGCGAACGACTACGCGACGGCAGCGCTCAACCTGGGTGAGCTGTCACCCGAGGACCAGGCCCGCTTCGACGAGTGTGCGCAGGAAGCCGCGGACGCCGCCGCCCAGCTCGGGGGCTGATCGCGCTCAGCCCCCCTCGGCCTCGCGCAGCAGGGGGACGAGGCGCTCGTCGGGGGTGAAGAGGCGACGGCCGGCACCGAGGGTGATCACGGTGCTGACGGTGGCCACGCCGCCGAGGATCAGCAGCATCAGGGCGAGCTGGACGAGGACGGCGTCGAGTGGGTCGACACCGGCGAGGACCAGGCCGGTCATCGCCCCCGGCAGGAACACCAGGCCGACGGCCTTGGTGCTCTCGATCTGCGGGGTCATGGCCGTGCGCAGGACCACCCGCAGGTAGGGGCGGGCGGCGTCGTGGGAGGCGCAGCCCAGGGCCAGGCGGGCCTCCAGCTCGTCCCGCTTGTCGGTGAACTCCTCGACCAGCCGGCGGGAGGCCAGGACGGCCGAGCTCAGGGCGTTGCCCAGGATCATCCCCGACACGGGGACGAGGGTCCGGGCCTCCAAGGGGAAGATGGACAGGCCGAAGATGACGCCGAGGCTGATGACCGCGGTCAGGACCTGGGCGCCGACGGCCACCCGGAAGAGGCCGGGGATGGCCGGCGCCCGCCGCTGCACGGTCACCGCGGCGAAGACGATGATCCCGGCGACCCACAGCCAGGACCAGATGCAGGGGGGCGTCGTCGGCCAGGACCAGGCCGAGGCCCAGGCCGACGAGGAGCAGCTGGCCGGTGGCCCGGGCCACGGCGACGAGGATCGAGCCCTCCAGGCCCAGCCGCTGCCAGCGGGAGATGCCGACGGCGACGGCGATCAGGATGAGGGAGGCGAGCAGGCCGAAGCCGTTGACGTCGCCGTTCACGACAGCACCTCGACCCGCCCGGCGGTCACCCGGACGGCGTGGTCGGCGATGCGGTCGATCTGCTCGGGCTCCTGGGTCACCCAGACCACGGGGATGCCGGCGTCCCGCAGGGCCATCGCCAGCGCCTCGAGGCGGCGGGTGGCCTCGGGGTCGAGGGACGAGGTGGCCTCGTCGGCCAGCAGCACCTCGGGCGTCGTGGCCAGGGTCCGGGCCAGGCACATGCGCTGGGCCTCGCCGCCGGACAGCCGGTCGGCGGGTCGGTCCAGGAACCCGTCGTCCAGGCCGACGCGCTCGAGCAGCGCGCCGGCGTCGGCGTCGGACAGGCCCTCGCGGGCGACGAGCAGGTTCTGGCGCACCGTGCCCGCGAACGGGGTGGGGCGCTGGAAGAGCATCCCGACCCGACGGCGGTGCGCCCGGACGTCGACGGTCGTCAGGTCCTGGCCCCGGAACCGCACGACGCCGGTGGTCGGGACCTCGAGGCGGTTGAGCATCCGCAGCAGGGTCGACTTGCCCGAGCCCGACGCCCCCACCACCACGGTCACGGCCCGGTCCGGGATGGCCAGGTCGACCTCGACCAGGCGGGGCCGGCCGTCGGTCACCAGGCCCACGGCCTCGAAGGTGAAGAGCGGACCGTCGGTCACGGACCGCAGTCTGGCCCGACCGCCGGCACCCCCGAGTTGTTAGGTCAGCTTTACAAGTCCGTAGCCTGCCGACCGTGGTCCGACGCCTGCTCCTCGCCCTTCCCGTGCTGCTCGCCCTGGCCGGCGGTCTCGCCGCCTGCAGCAGCGACGAGGACCGCCTGACCATCTACTCCGGTCGCAACAGCGAGCTGCTCGGCCCGCTGCTCGAGCAGTTCTCCGAGGAGACCGGCATCGGCATCGACGTCCGCTACGGCCAGTCCGCCGACCTGGCCCTGCTGATCGGCGAGGAGGGCGACCGCTCCCCGGCCGACGTGTTCATCTCCCAGAGCCCGGGGGCCGAGGGCTACCTCGACGAGCAGGGCCTGCTGGCCGAGCTGCCCGCCTCCGTGCTGGACCTGGTCCCCGAGGCGAGCCGCGCCGCGGACGGCAGTTGGGTCGGTCTGTCCGCCCGCTTCCGCACGCTGGTCTACGACAGTGACACCGTCGACGAGGCCGACCTGCCCGAGTCGGTGCTCGACCTGGTCGACCCGCAGTACGAGGGCCAGGTCGCGGTGGCGCCCGGAGAACGGGTCCTTCCAGGACTTCGTCACCTCGATGCGCACCGAGATCGGCGACGACGAGACCGAGGCCTGGCTCACGGGCATGGCCGAGAACGACTCGCCGGTGTACGCCGACAACCTCTCGATCGTCGACGCCGTGGCCCGCGGGGTCGTGCCCTTCGGGCTGGTGAACCACTACTACAACTACCGGATCCTGGAGGAGGACCCCGACGCCGCCGAGCCGGAACCACTTCTTCTCCGCCGACGACCTGGGCTCGCTCCGCCTGGTGACCGGCGCCAGCATCCTCGAGTCCGCCGACCTGCCCGACGAGGCCGCCGAGCTGATCGAGTTCCTGCTCGGTGAGGACGCCCAGACCTTCTTCACCGACGAGACCTTCGAGTACCCCCTGGTCGACGGGCGTCGAGCCGACCGAGCGTCCTCCCCGAGCCGCCCCCGGTCCGCGACGTCGACATCAACGAGCTGTCCGGCGGCCTCGAGCGCACCCAGGAGCTGATCGAGGAATCCGGCATCACGGGGTGAGCGTGACAGCCTCGTCGGCGATGAAGAGGGGAGGGCCGGGCCTCGGGCTGACGGTCGCCGCGGTGATCGTGGCCCTGCTGTTCTTCGGCCCGCTCGGCTACGTCGTCTGGCGCAACCTCAGCACCGGCGCCGACCTCGTCGCCGAGCTGCGCCAGGGCCAGGCGCTCGCCTCGCTGGGGCGGACCGTGTTCCTCGCCGTGACCGTGTCGGCCGGTGCGGCCCTCCTGGGCACCTCGCTGGCGTGGCTCACGATGCGCACCGACCTGCCCGGTCGCCGGGTCTGGCGGGTGCTGGTCCCCCTGCCCCTCGTCTTCCCCTCGTTCGTCGGGGCGCTGGCCTTCATCAACGCCTTCGCCGAGGGCGGCCTGGTCGACGAGTGGTTCGGCGTCTCGGAGCTGATCCAGCTCCACGGCTGGTTCGGCTCCTGGCTGGTGCTGGTCCTCTTCACCCAGCCCTACGTCTACCTGCCGGTGGCGGCCCGGTTGGGCGCCCTGCCCCCGTCGCTGGAGGAGAGCGCCCGGCTGCTGGGCCGGGGGCCCCGGTCGGTCTTCCGGACGGTGGTCCTGCCCCAGACCAGCGGGGCCATCTGGGCGGGGACGCTGCTGGTGTTCCTCTACACGGTGAGCGAGTTCGGGGCGGTCCAGCTCATGGGCTACCGGACCCTGACCGTGGAGATCTTCGCCAACCGGCTCTTCGACCAGGAGCGGGCCTTCGCCCTGGCCCTGGTGCTGGGGATCCTGGCCCTGAGCGTGGCCACCGCGGAGCGCTTCGTCGGCCGGCGCCGGGCCCGGACCGAGGTCGGCGGCGGACGCCGCCCCCTCCAGGTCGGCCTCGGTCGCTGGCGGTGGCCGTCGCTGGCCGCGGTCACCGGCGTGGTCACCATCGGCCTGTTCGCTCCGGTCGGGGTCCTGGGCTACTGGGCCGTGCGGGCGCTGCAGGGCGAGCGGGTGGGCCGGGAGCTGGCCGACGGGGTCGGCGACCTCGCCGTGCCCACGGTCAACACCGCGGCGGTGAGCATCGTGGCCGCGCTGGTGGCCGCCCTGCTGGTGCTGCCGGTCGCCTACCTGACGACCCGGCACCGGACCCGGATCGGCGGGGTGACCAACGCGGTGGTGGTCAGCGGGTTCGCCCTCCCCGGCCTCGTCGTCGCCCTGTCCCTGGTCTTCTGGACCCTGAACGCCCCCGGCGCCGCCGCGCTCTACCAGACCATCCCGGTGCTGGTCTTCGCCTACGTCGTGCACTTCGGCGCCCAGTCGATGCGGGCCGCCCAGGTGTCGGTCGGGGGCATCCCCCGGCGGATGGACGACGCCGCCCGCACGCTCGGCGCCGGTCGGGCCCGCCGCTTCGTCACCATCGACGTGCCCCTGATGCTCCCCGGCCTGCTGGCCGGCGCCGGCCTGGTGCTGCTGTCGGCCATGAAGGAGCTGCCCGCCACCCTGCTGCTCCGGCCGACCAGCTTCGAGACCCTGGCCGTGCGCATCTGGGACGCCCAGGAGGGCGGCTTCCTCGGCGAGGTCGGCCTGGCGTCGACCGTCCTGGTGCTGGGCAGCGCGGTGCTGACCTGGCTGCTCGTGGTCCGCCGCACCCACCACCTGGCCTGATGGCCGTCAGCGCAACTCTCGAGGCACCACCTGTCGGAATCCGACAGCCCACGCCTCGAGCTCCTGCTGGTCGTCGGGCTGGTCGTGGCGGCGTGGGCGATGGTGGCGCTCCCGGCCCGGGCCACCTACGGCGCCCGGGTCACCGCGGACGAGCCGCAGTACCTGCTGTCGGCGCTGAGCCTGGGCGAGGACCTCGACCTCGACATCAGCGACGAGATCCGGCAGCGGGCCTACACCCCCTTCCACGCGGCCACCCTCGATCCGCAGACCGCAGCCGATCGACGACGGGCGCGAGTTCAGCCCCCACGACCCGCTGCTGCCGGTGGTCCTCGCGGTCCCGATGGCCCTCGGCGGCTGGGTGGCGGCCAAGGCCACCCTCGCCGTGCTGGCGGGGGTGCTGGCCGCGCTGCTGCGTCTGGACGGCGGTCGAGCGCTTCGGCGTCGGCCGGCGACCGGCGACGGTCGTGGTGCTGGCCTTCGCCCTGAGCGCCCCGCTGACCAGCTACGGGACCCAGGTCTACCCGGAGCTGCCGGCCGCGCTGGCGGTGACCGTCGCCATCGCCGCGCTCACGGGCTCGATGGGGGCACGGGGCCGGTGGGCCCTGCTGGCCGCGGTGATCGCTCTGCCCTGGTTGAGCGTGAAGTACGCGCCGGTCGCCGTGGCCCTCGTCGCGGTGGGGGCGTGGACGCTCTGGCGGCGCGGCGACCGGCGGGCGGTCGTCGGCGGGGCGGCCGTGCTCGTCGGCGCCGGCCTCGTGTACCTGCTCGTCCACCAGGTGGTCTACGGCGGCTGGACCGTCTACGCCGCCGGGGACCACTTCCAGGAGGGCGGCGAGTTCAGCGTCACCGGCCAGTCGCCGGACTACCTCAGCCGGACCCAGCGCCTCGTCGGCCTGCTGGTCGACCGGGACTTCGGCCTGGTGGCCTGGGCCCCGGTGTACCTGGCCGCCATCCCGGCCCTCGGCGCCCTGGCCCGCCGCCGCCCACCGCAGTGGCCCGCCCTGGTCCTGCCCCTGGCCGCCGGCTGGGCCAACGCCACCTGGATCGCCCTCACCATGCACGGCTGGTGGTGGCCCGGCCGCCAGATCGTCGTCGTCCTCCCCTGCCTCGTCCTCGCGACCGCCTGGTGGGTCGGCGAGCTGGCGGCTTCGAGTGGCTCGCTGCGCTAGCAATCCGGCGCCGCCGATCGTGGACCGTTCGCTGCTCCGGCGGCGCCTGCGCACGCACTCGGCGAGGTCGACCTCCAGAACCGGGTGGTGGGGGTGATCGTGGGGCTGGGGGTGCTCGGGATGGTGCTGTGGGGGTGGCTGGTGGTCGAGGTGCTGCAGGAGCGGCTGACCCTGATCATCGACTTCGAGGCGACCCGGAACCCGCTCTACCGGGCGTGGCGGCTGGCTGCTGCCCGACCTGCGCAACGAGACGTCGCTCACGCCCGGTCCTGCTGACGGCCTGGATCGTCGTGCTGGGGCGCTGGCCGGGTGGGGCTGGCGCTCGGTGGGGGGCTCAGCCGGCGGTGACGAGGATGCGGGCGCTGGCGAAGGAGCCGATGCCCACGTGCCGGCCGTCGATGTCCAGCGTGAGGGTGCCGTCGGGTGAGGCGGCGGTCACCGTGCCGGCCTGGCCGGGGACCACGGCGGCCCCCTCCAGGAACTCGAGCAGCCCGGGGGCGAACTCCAGCTCCTCGGGGATGCGGCAGACGGTGAAGGTGGCGCCCGGGGCCGAGGCCGCCGAGGGTGACGGCGGTGGGCGGCGAGTAGTCCGAGCCCGGGATGGGGTTGCCGTGGGGGCAGGTCGTCGGGTCGCCGAGGACCCGCATCATGGCGTCCTCGACCGGCTCGGAGATGACGTGCTCCCACTTGCCGGCCTCGGCGTGGGCGTCGGCCCAGGACAGGCCGAGGATGTCGGTCAGGAAGCGCTCGGCCAGGCGGTGGCGGCGCACGACCTTCTCGGCCAGCGTGTTGCCCGCCTCGGTGAGCTTGATGGTGCCGTCGATGGTGACCAGGCCGGCGCCCTCGAGGCGGCGGATCATCTCGGACACGGCGGGCCGGGAGATCTCGAGCCGCTCGGCGATGCGGGCCTGGATGACGTCGACGTCGTCCTCCCGCAGCTCGTAGATGGCCTCGCAGTACTCCTCGAACGCCGGGTGGAACTCGGGGGTCTGGTACTCGGCCACCCCGCATCCTAGAGGTGGCCGACGGGCGTGCCGAGGGTGATGGCCAGTAGCGACGCTGCGGAGCCGGAGCGGAGCAGCAGCCGAGGACGTTCCACGACGGCGACGCCGGACTTGCTGAGCGAAGCGAAGCCAGTCACGTTGTAGCGGTACCGTCCGGTCCGTGGCGCTGGAGCGGTTCTCCGAACCGGTCAGGACGTGGTTCGAGACGACCTTCAGCGCCCCGACGGCGGCCCAGGAGCAGGGGTGGCCGGCCATCGCCGCCGGGGACCACACGCTGATCCTGGCCCCGACGGGCTCGGGCAAGACCCTCACCGCCTTCCTGTGGGGGATCGACCGGCTGATGAACACGCCGCCGCCGGAGACGCCGGGGCCGCGGGTCCTCTACATCTCCCCGCTGCGGGCGCTGGCCGTCGACGTCGAGAAGAACCTGCGGGCGCCGCTGCAGGGGATCTCCCTGGCGGGGGAGCGCGCTGGGCCACCCCGTCCGGATGCCCACGGTCGGGCATGCGCACCGGCGACACCCCCGCCGACGAGCGGCGGAAGCTGGTCCGCAACCCGCCCGACCTGCTCATCACCACCCCCGAGTCGCTCTACCTGATGCTCACCTCGGCGGCCCGGGAGACCCTGGCCGGGGTCGAGACGGTGATCATCGACGAGATCCACGCCCTGGCCGCCACCAAGCGGGGCTCGCACCTGGCCCTGACCCTGGAGCGGCTGGAGGAGCGGTGCGAGCGCCCGCCCCAGCGCATCGGCCTGTCCGCCACCCAGCGCCCCCTCGACGAGATCGCCCGCTTCCTCGGGGGCCAGACGCGACGGCGCGCCCCGGCCGGTCACCGTGGTCGACGCCGGCATCCGCAAGACCATGGAGATCGAGGTCGTGGTCCCCGTCGAGGACATGGGCCGCCTCGGCGAGATCATCGACGAGCCGGTCGAGGGCCCGGCCGCCGCCGGCCCGGTCCGCCGCTCCATCTGGCCCTCGATGCACCCGCGGCTGCTGGAGCTGATCCTCGAGCACAACTCCACCATCGTCTTCGTCAACGCCCGCCGCCTGGCCGAGCGCCTGGCCACCCGCCTCAACGAGCTCCACCTGGAGGGCGAGTCGCGAGCGGCCGAGGCCGAGGGCCAGCCGCCCCCGCCGGGCCACGAGCTGGTCAAGGCCCACCACGGCTCGCTCAGCCGGGAGCGGCGGCTGGACATCGAGGACGAGCTGAAGCGGGGCGACCTGCAAGGCCCTCGTCGCCACCAGCAGCCTGGAGCTGGGCATCGACATGGGCGCCGTCGACCTCGTCATCCAGGTCGAGTCGCCGGGCTCGGTGGCCAGCGGCCTGCAGCGCATCGGCCGGGCCGGCCACCAGGTGGGCCAGCCCAGCCGGGGGCGCATCTTCCCCAAGCACCGGGCCGACCTGCTGGAGACCGCCGTCGTCGTCGAGCGCATGCACGCCGGGGCCATCGAGTCCACCCGCTACCTGCGCAACCCCCTCGACGTCCTGGCCCAGCAGATCGTGGCCATGGTCGCCCTGGACGAGTGGGCCGTCGACGACCTCGCCGCCGTCATCCGCCGCAGCGCGCCCTACGCCGACCTGTCCGACGAGGTGCTGCACAACGTCCTCGACCTGCTGGCCGGTCGCTACCCGTCCGAGGAGTTCAGCGAGCTCCGGCCCCGCATCGTGTGGGACCGGGTCAACGGCGTCATCCGGGGCCGCTCCGGCGCCCAGCGCCTGGCCGTCACCAGCGGCGGCACCATCCCCGACCGGGGCCTCTACGGGGTGTTCCTCCCCGACGGCACCCGGGTGGGCGAGCTGGACGAGGAGATGGTCTACGAGAGCCGTCCGGGCGAGACGTTCCTGCTCGGCGCCTCGACGTGGCGCATCGAGGAGATCACCCCCGAGCGGGTCATCGTCACCCCCGCCCCGGGCCAGCCGGGGAAGATGCCGTTCTGGCACGGCGACGGTCCGGGCCGCCCGCTGGAGCTGGGCCGGGCCATCGGCGCCTTCACCCGGGAGATCCGGGAGGAGACGGGCGATGCTGCCGTGACCCGACTGACCGAGCGCCACGGCCTCGACCCGCTGGCCGCCGACAACCTCCTGCGCTACCTCGACGAGCAGATCGAGGCCACCGGCGCGCTGCCCGATGACCGCACGATCGTGGTCGAGCGCTTCCGGGACGAGATCGGTGACTGGCGGGTCTGCATCCTCTCGCCCTTCGGCGCCCGGGTCCACGCCCCCTGGGCCATGGCCCTGCAGGGGCGGCTGGCCGATGAGTGGGGCCTCGAGGTCGAGCTCATGTGGAGCGACGACGGCATCGCGATGCGCCTGCCCGAAGCCGTCGACGACCTCCCGATCGAGCAGCTCCTGGTGGACCCCGAGGACATCGACGAGCTGGTCATGGCCCAGCTCCCCAACACGGCCATGTTCGCCTCCCGGTTCCGGGAGGCGTCGGCCCGGGCGCTGCTCCTGCCCCGTCGGCGGCCCGACCGGCGCACCCCCCTGTGGATGCAGCGGCAGCGGGCGGCCGACCTGCTCAAGGTGGCCGCCCGGTACCCGGACTTCCCGCTGCTGCTGGAGACCACCCGGGAGTGCCTCAACGACGCCTTCGACGTCCCCGCCCTGCGGGAGGTGTTGGGGGGCCTGCGCTCCCGGGACATCCGGGTCGTCACCGTCGAGACCCGACAGGCCTCGCCCTTCGCCCAGTCGCTGCTGTTCGGTTGGATAGCCGTCTACATGTACGAGGGCGACGCCCCGCTGGCCGAGCGTCGGGCCGCCGCCCTCGCCCTGGACCGGGACCTCCTGCGGGACCTGCTCGGGGCCGAGGAGCTCCGGGAGCTGATCGACCCCGGGGTCCTGGCCGACCTGGAACTGGAGCTGCAACGCCTGGCCGACGGTCGGCGGGCCCGAGATCCTGACGAGCTCACTGATGTCCTCCGGGGGCTCGGGCCGCTCACCCGGGAGGAGGCCGACGCCCGCAGCGACGGCTCGGCGGCCGAATGGTTGGACGAGCTGGTGGCCGGCACCCGGGTCATCAAGGGCTCGGTGGCGGGCGAAGAGCGGTTCGCCGCAGCCGAGGACGCCTCGCGGGTCCGCGATGCCCTCGGGCTGGCCCTGCCCCCGGGGCTGCCCCAGGCCTTCACCGACCCGGTCGAGCGGCCGCTGGTCGACCTCGTGGCCCGGTACGCCCGGACCCACGGCCCGTTCCTGGCCCAGCACGTGGCCCGCCGGCTCGGCGTGCGGGTCGAGCCCGTCCAGCTCGCCCTCGAGAGCCTCGAAGGTGAGGGCCGGGTCGTGCGGGGGGAGTTCCGGCCCGAGGGCGTCGAGCGGGAGTGGTGCGACGAGGACGTCCTGCGCACCCTGCGGCGCCGGTCCCTGGCCGTCCTGCGCAAGGAGGTCGAGCCCGTCGACGGGGTGGCCCTGGCCCGCTTCCTGCCCGCCTGGCAGGGGGTCGGCGTGCCTCGCCGGGGCCCGGAGGGCCTGGTCGAGGTGCTCAACGCCCTCCAGGGGGCGGCCCTGCCCGCCTCCATCGTGGAGAGCGACGTCCTCCCGGCCCGGATGGCCGCCTATCGGCAGTCCGACCTCGACGCCCTGTGCACCGCGGGTGAGGTGGTCTGGGTCGGCGCCGGGGCGCTGGGGGCCACCGACGGTCGGGTCCGCCTCGTCTACCGGGACCGCCTCGGTCTGCTGGTGCCGGCGGCCGACGAGCCGCCCGAGGGCCCGGTCCACGCCGCCCTCCTGGCCCACCTCGACCAGCGGGGCGCCTCGTTCTGGCCCGACCTGGTCGCGGCGTCGGCCGAGGAGGGGGTGCCCTACGACGAATCCACGGTGTTGACGGCGCTGTGGGACCTGGTCTGGGCCGGCCTCGTCACCAACGACTCGCTGGCGCCACTGCGTTCGTTCCTGGCCGGTAAGCCCCGTCGGGCGGCGAAGCGCCGCCCGTCGCCGGGTCGGCTGACCCGCCTCGGGCCACCGCAGGCCGCGGGGCGCTGGTCCCTGGTCGACCCTCTGCGGCGACCGGTCCCGACCGAGACGGAGGCCGCCCACGCCCGGGCCCAGCAACTGCTGGAGCGCTATGGGGTCCTCACCCGGGAGGCGGCGCTGGGGGAGGGGGCCGAGGGCGGCTTCGCCGGCGTCTACCCGGTGCTCAAGGCGCTCGAGGACCGGGGTCAGGTCCGTCGGGGCTACTTCGTGGCCGGCCTCGGCGGGGCCCAGTTCGCGCTCCCGGGCGCGGTGGACCGCCTGCGGGCTGGTCGGGACGGCGACGGTGCGGTCCTGCTCGCCGCCGCGGACCCGGCCCAGCCCTACGGCGCCGCCCTGCCCTGGCCCGAGACCACCGGCCGTCCCAGTCGCAGCGCCGGGGCCTACGTGGTCCTGGTCGACGGGGAGCTGGCGGTCTTCGCCGAGCGAGGCGGCAAGAGCCTGGTCACCTTCCCGGGCACCCTCGCCCTGGACCACTGGCCCGAGGCCCTCCAGTCCCTGGCCAAGGACGGCAAGGTCCGCTCGCTGGAGATCGCCCGGGTCGACGGCGATCCCATCGGTGAGTCCCCCGAGGTCGCCGGCCGCCTGAAGGACGCCGGGTTCACCGACGGCTACAAGGGCCTGACCTTCCGGCCCTGATCCCGGTCAGGTGACCACGACGACGGTCACCGCCGAGTCGACGGCGACGCCGTTGCCGAGGTTGCCGCTCGGTCCTCGCCCCAGCTCCGGGTCCGGCCGGTGGTGCTGCGGCGGCCGGCCGGAGCGGTCCCGGTGCGGTGGCCGTAGGGTTCGGGGTGCGTCCCCGCTCCGCCAAGGCGACGATCGTCCTCCTCCCCGGAGGATCTCGACCACGGCCCCAACGCCCGGGTTCCGCTCCGAGAACCGCCTCGCCCCCCGTGAGTGGCCAGTGTCCACAACCGACCAGCGCGCTCGCCGCCGCCTGCCCGTCGCCCGCGAAGGGCTGCCGTTCATCGGCGGGACCCTCGCACTGGCTGCGTTCGCCGGTCTCCTCTCCTGGATCATCGGTGCCGCCCTGGCGGTGCTCGCCGTCCTGATCGGCGCCTTCTTCCGCGACCCGGAGCGGGCGGTCCCGTCCGCCACCGGCCTGGTCGTCGCTCCGGCGGACGGCAAGGTCGTGATGGTGGAGACGACGCCGGACGGCCACTACGCCGGCGCCGGTCGCACCCAGATCTCGATCTTCCTCTCGATCCTGGACGTGCACGTCAACCGCACACCCGTGGCCGGGCGGATCGCCGGCGCCGACTACCACCCCGGCTCGTTCCTCCCCGCGTTCAACGACAAGGCCTCGCTGCGCAACGAGCAGAACCGGATCGCGGTGGACAGCGAGCACGGCCTGATCGGCCTCACCCAGATCGCGGGGATCGTGGCCCGCCGGATCGTGTTCCGTCCGACCGTCGGTGATCACCTCGACCGGGGTGAGCGCCTCGGGCTCATCCGCTTCGGTTCGCGGGTCGACGTGTTCCTGCCGCCCGACGCCGAGCTCGACGTGGCGGTCGGCGACCGGGTCCGGGGCGGGACCTCGACCTTGGCTCGCCTGCGCGTGGCCGGCACCGAACCGAGGGGCTCGTGATCGATCCCGCGGCGCGCGTCGGCGGTCGGCTGATCCTGCGGCGCGGCGCCGCCCAGCTGCCGAGCGTGTTCACCATGGTGAACCTGTTCCTCGGCTGCGCCGCGATCATCCGGGCGCTGCACGGGGACTTCCCGCTGGCCGCCGAGCTCATCGTCGCCGCCGCCGTCTTCGATGTCCTGGACGGCCGGGTCGCCCGCCTGACCGGGACCTGCTCGGCAGTGGGTGCCCAGCTCGACAGCTTGGCCGACCTCGTCTCCTTCGGGGTGGCGCCCGCCGTGCTGGCCTACCAGTGGGGGCTGGCCGACCACGGCCTGCCGTTCGTCGTGGCCTTCGTCTTCGTCCTGGCCGCCGCCGTCCGCCTGGCCCGGTTCAACGTGGCCCACCTCGAAGCGGACCCCGGTGTCTTCACCGGGCTCCCGTCGCCGGCCGCCGCCGGGCTGATCGTCTCGGTCGTGGCCTTCCACCCCGAGGCACCGGTCGGCACCGATGCCGCGGTGCTGGTGACCGCCGTCCTTCTGCTGGCTGCGGCCTTGATGGTCAGCCCGATCCCCTACGCATCGTTCAAGGCCTCCGCCCGGCCGCCGCACCCGCGCACGGTCGTGCTCGTCGCGGTGCCGATGGTCGTCCTGGTCGCCCTCGAGCCGACGGCCACCCTTCTGGTCGCGACCTGGGCGTACGCCGCCTCGGGCCCGGCCCGGGCCTTGGCCGACGTCGTATCGTCGGCCCCTGATGGGCCGCCCGTTCCCTGACCCGCCGACCGATGCGCCGGGCTCGGCCTTCGCGGTCGAGCACGGGGTCGAGCTGCGCTTCGAGGGACCCGACGAGCTCTACCCGACCGCCTACCGGGTGACCGAGGTCGCGGCGCAGTCCGTGGCCGCGGCGACCGTCGCCGTGGCTGCGTTCGACCGCCGGCGCACCGGCCGGGAACAGACGGTCGGTGTCGATCGGCGCCATGCCGCCGTGGCCTTCCGCTCCGAGCGCCACTTCCGGCTCGCCGGCCAGGTGCCGGCGTCGCCGTGGGGGCCGATTGCGGGGACCTACCGCACGCGCGACGACGGTTGGGTGCAGATCCATGCCAACTTCCCGCACCACGAGGCGGGCAGCCTCGCCGTGCTGGGCGTCGCGTCGCCGGACCGGGAAGCGGTCGCCGCGGCCGCAGCCACGTGGGAGGCCGAGGCCTTGGAGGACGCGCTGGCCGCCGCCGGCTTGTGCGCTTCGATGCAGCGGACGACCGACGCCTGGCTGGCTCACCCCCAGGGCCAGGCGCTCGCCGGGCTCCCGCTCCTGGACGTCGAGCAGATCGGGCCCGCGCCGGCCGAGACCCCCGAGCCGACCGGTGAGCGTCCGCTGTCGGGCGTCCGGGTCCTCGACCTGACCCGGGTCATCGCCGGGCCGGTGGCCGGGCGGTTCCTGGCCGCCCACGGAGCGGAGGTCCTCAAGGTCGACGGCGCCCACCTGCCCCAGATCGACCTGCTGGTCGTCGAGACGGGCCCGGGCAAGCGGTCCTGCCTGCTCGACCTCCGTGAGCCCACGGATCGGGACCGCCTCCTCGCCCTGGTGCGGCAGGCCGACGTGGTCATCGACGGCTACCGCCCTGGCGCACTGGGAGCCGTCGGCCTCAGCCCCGAGGCACTGGCGGCCGAGCGTCCGGGCCTGGTGCTCGTCGACCTGTCGGCCTACGGGCCCGTCGGGCCGTGGGCGGCCCGACGGGGCTTCGACAGCCTCGTGCAGACGGCCACGGGCATCACCGCCACGGGATCCCGGGTGTTCGGCGCCGACCGGCCGCACCCGCTGCCCTGTCAGGCCCTCGACCACGGCACCGGCTACCTGGCGGCCTTCGGGGTCGTCGATGCCCTGCTCCGGCGGGCCGCCGACGGGGGGAGCTGGCGGGTCCGGGTCTCCCTGGGCCGCACCCGGCACTGGCTGGAACGTCTCGGGGTGATCGACGGCACGACCATCCCCGAGCCCGATCCGCCGACCGACCTGCTCCATGACCTCGACACCGTCGACGGCCCGGCCACCCTCGTCCGCCCGCCGGGGACCCTGTCGCTGACCCCGCCGTACTGGGCATCACCACCGGTCCCGCTCGGCACCCACGCCCCTACCTGGCCCTGACCGGTTGTGGCCGCGGGATGTCGCGGCCCACCGCGACATCCACCGGCCAGAACGGTCAGGTCACCAGCTGATCTCGATCTCCAGCTCGCCGCCGTCGGCGGTGATCTCGACCTCGATCTCCATCTCGACCTGGTCGGGGACCTTGGCCGTCATCTTCAGGCCGCCCTGCTGGAACTCCAGGTTGTTGTGGCGGGACAGCTGGTCGGCGATCGCCCGCAGGCGGTCAGCGGCCTCCTCGCGGCGCAGCTGCAGCTTCTCCTCGACCTCGATCAGTTCGTCGCTCATGGCCGTCAGGATGACAGGTTCCGGTCGCGGGCTCCGGATCGGAAGAACGGGAGGCCGTAACCGGTTGGTTCCCACCTGTGGAGGTGACGCCGTCGACCCGCCGGGTCAGCCCGATCGCAGTGGAGTGCCTCGTCTACCTGGCCTTCGGCATGCCCGTGGCCATGCTCGGCGTGGCCTGGCCGACCCTCCGCGACGACCTGGGTCGGGCCGACGGCGACCTCGGTGTGCTCGTCCTGGCCTACGGCCTGGGTCGTCTGGTCACCTCCGCCTCCAGCGGACCCCTCCTGGCTCGCGTGCGCTTCGGCGTGGCGTCGGCGGTGACCCTGGTGGGCCTCGCCCTCAGCGGGGTGTGGGTCGCCACCTCGCCGTCATGGGCCGCCCTGGTCGCGGCGGTGGCCGTGGTGGGGATCCTCTCCGGGGTCCTCGACTCCCTGGGCGCCCGGTTCCTGGCGGTGTCCGGCAGTGTGCGGCGGGCCGGCCTGGCTGCCGGCAGCTACGGCGTCGGGGCCACGATCGGACCCGTCGTCATCGCCCTCACCGACTCGGTGGCTGTCGGCTACCTCACCGGAGCACTCGTCGCCCTGTTGGCGGCGTCCATGGTCGTGGCGCCGGGGATCGACTGGCCTGCGGGGCTCGACTCGCCACCCGCGGTCACCCGGCCGACCTCGGGCGAGCCGATGGGTCTGGGCGACCTGCTGCGCACCCCGGCGGTGCTCGTGTCGCTGGGCCTGTTCGCGGCCTTCGTCTCCGTCGAGGTCACGGCCGGGGGCTGGTTGGCCACGGTCCTCGAGGACGCCCGGGGGGTGAGTGGTCGACTGGCCGGGCTGTCGGTGGGTGGCTTCTGGGCGGGGATCACCGTCGGTCGGCTCCTGCTCGGCCGCTTCGACCTACCGGACCGGGCCCTGCTCGTCGGCGTGGTGGTCATGTCGAGCTGCTTCGCCGCGCTGGCGTTCGTCCCCGACGGGCTGATCCTCCCGGTGGCGGTCCTCGCCGGGCTGGCCGTGGCCCCCCAGTTCCCCACCCTGCTGGCCCACACCGGGACCCGGGTGGGCGAGGCGCTGGCCGGGCGGGTCTCGGGCTACCAGCTCATCGCCGCCAACCTGGGCGCGACCGGTCTCGCCGCCCTGACCGGGGTCATCGTCGCCGCCACCGGCCCCGCCGCCCCGCTGGTGGTCCTCATCGCCGTCTCCCTGACCGGCGGCGTGCTCCTCCTGGTCGCCCCCCGCCTCCGCCCCGTCCACCCCTGACCCCCTTGGTTCTGGTACCTGGATATGCCGCTCCACGCGCACATCTCGTCGACCAGAACGGTGGGGCGTCAGGTGGGGAGGGCGGCGGTGAGGCGCTGGTCGTAGTCGGTGGCGAGGGCCTCGAGGGCGGCCTGGTTGTCGCCGGTGAAGGCGGGGCCGTGCATCAGGGCCAGGGTGGTGGAGCCCAGGCCGGCCAGGCGGCGGATGGTGGCCCCGGTGGTGGGGGCGAGGCAGGTGGCCTTGAACAGGTCCTCGGCCTCCGCCGCCGGACCGACGATGTCGGCGTCGGTGCTGGCGGGGGTCTGGCCCGTCCGGGTGAAGAGGTCGCCACAGAGCAGGGTCCCGGTCACCTCCTCGTAGAGGACCCGGGCGTCCCAGCCGTGGGGGACATGGGGGGTGTCGAGGTGGCGCACCCGCTTGCCGCCGAGGTCCAGGACCTCGTCGTCGCCGATGCCGACGGGTGGTCGGTCGGCGAGGTCGTTGAGGGACACGATGTTGGCCAGGTGGCCACCGAGGACCTCGGCGCCGGGGGCGGCGTCCAGCCAGAGGTTCATGGCGCCGCACTCGTCGGACTCGACGTGGCCGAAGGCGACCCAGCGAAGGCGCTCGGGCGGCATCACGGTGGCCACGGCCTCCCGCACCAGCGGGAACAGGTTGCGCTGACCGGTGTGGAACAGCAGGGGCTGGTCGGCCTCGAGCAGGTACTGGTTGAACACCATCCCCGCGGGCTCGATCCAGGTCGACAGCCGGTACACACCGTCGGCCACCTCATCGACGTCGGTCTTCATCAGGGCCCCCTTCGTGCTCCTCGGTCCTCGAACTATCGCAGAGGGATCAGGCGTGGGCGAGCGCCGTCCTGAGGCGGGCGGCCATCGCGGTGACCTCGTGCCGGAGCTCGTCGGGGGCGATCGTCTCGATCGGGAAGGGGACGAGGGCGACGTTGACCGCCAGCCACGACCAGCTGTCGGCCCGCAGGGTGAGCCGGCACCGAGTCGGGTCGAGGGCCTCCAGGGACATCCCCGCCATGGCGGACCAGTTCGCCACCTCGTCGAGGGGGGCGGTCAGGGTCAGCACGGCCTCGGCCGGGGCCCACGCCGACTGCAGGCCGGCCTCGACGAAGGCCGCGGCGTCGACACCGTCGGGCAACTCCCGGGCGGTGAACGGGCGCGTCAACGCCTTGGGCTCAGCCATGCGGTCGACGCGGAAGGTCCGCCAGTCGTCCCGGTCCACGTCCCAGGCCACCAGGTACCAGCGCCGTCCTGTCGAGACCAGGCGATGGGGCTCGACCATCCGCCCGCCGGCCACGCCGTCCCGCCGCTCGTAGTCGAAGCGCAGGCGCACCGTGTCCCGGCACGCCCCGGCGATCTCGGTCAGGTCGCCGGGGTCGATGGTCGGCTCGTCTCGCCAGCCCCGGTCGAGGCTCTCGGAGAAGTGCTGCAGGGCCCCGACCCGGTGCCGCAGGCGGGCGGGCAGGACCTGCTCGAGCTTGGCCAGGGCCCGCACCGAGGTCTCGTCGATGCCGGCCACCGGGCTGACCGCCGCGGCCCGGAGCCCCACCGCGATGGCCACCGCCTCCTCGTCGTCGAGCAGGAGCGGCGGGAGCCGGCTGCCCGCCGCCAGCTGGTAGCCGCCGTCGGTGCCCCGGGTGGCGTCCACCGGATAGCCGAGCTCCCGGAGGCGGTCGACGTCCCGGCGCAGGGTGCGCTCGCTGACCGTCGAGCCGGTCGGCCAGCTCGGGCCCGGCCCAGTGACGATGGGTCTGCAGCAGGGACAGCAGCTTCAGCATCCGGGAGGTGGGATCGGCCATGCCCGAAGAATCCCACGCACCTTCAGGCCAGGATCTGTCCGCAAGGGTGTGCGTCAGAGCCAGTGCCGACGGCGGAAGAGGACGAAGAGACCGACGGCGATGGCGACCATCGCCCCGACCACGATCGGGAAGGCCGCGCCGTGGTCGAGCAGGGGCATGTGCTCGAGGTTCATGCCGTAGATCCCGGCCAGCAGGGTGGGCACGACCCCGATGGCGACCCAGGCCGAGATCTTGCGCATGTCCTCGTTCTGGCGCAGGCCGACCTGGGTCAGGTTGGCCTCCAGGACGCTGTTGAGCAGGTCCCGGTCGACCACGACCCGCTCGGTGACGCGCACGAGGTGGTCGTGGACGTCGCGGAAGTAGGGGCTGGATCTGCTCGTGCACGTTGCGGCACCTTGCCCTCGGCCAGGCGATCGACCGGATCGACGAGGGGCACGGTGGCCCGGTGGAAGTCGAGCACCTCGCGCTTCAGGTTGTAGATCCGCTCGACCGGGTTGGTGCCCTCGCGGGAGAACACCTGCGGCTTCGACCTCCTCGATGTCGTTGTCGATGCCCCTCGAGCACGGGGAGGTAGTCGTCGACGACGTGGTCCACGATGGCGTGGAGCACGGCGCTGGGCCCGCACGCCAGCCGGTCCGGTCGGGCCTCGAGGGCGGCGCGGACGTGACCCAGGGCGCTGGCCTCGCCGTGGCGCACGGCCACGATGAAGCCGACCCCCGACGAAGAGGAAGATCTCGCCGAACTCCACCTCCTCCTCGGCGTCGAGGTAGCGGGCCGTCTTCAGCACCATGGAGAGGGTGTCGCCGTAGACCTCGAGCTTGGGCCGCTGGTGGGCCTTGATGGCGTCCTCCACCGCCAGCTCGTGGAGGTCGAAGCGACGGCAGGCGACCTCGAACTCGTCCGCGGTCGGCTCGTACAGGCCCAACCACACGAAGCCGTCGTCGTCCCCGGAGACCTCCAGCGCCCGGTCCAGGCTGACCACGTCCTCACACCGCGCCCCACCCCGGTACGCCGCCACATCGATGATCACGGGCGTCTCCTCGCTTCATGAGGCTGCGAAGCGGAGCGGAGCAGCGGGGAGAACGGTCCACGACGGCGACGCCGGCGGAGCCGAAGGCGGAGCAATGTCACGGCGTCACGATCGCGAAGTCGGGGTCGACTCGGTCGAGGTGGGCCTGGAGGTCGGCGAGGGCGGTGCCGTCACCGTCGACCGGGTCGACGGTGGCGAAGCCGGCCAGGACCGGCAGCAGCTCACCCTTGGTCAGGGCGTAACGGGCGTCGGCACCGTCGAGGGGGGCGGGGACCTTCCGCTGGACCACGACGCCGTTGCGCACCGTCACCCGGTGGTGGGTGTCGAGGTCGGTGATGTGCCAGTCGATGGTCAGGTCGAGCCGGTCGGCCCCGGCCCGGGGTCCGTCGAGGCGGATGGCCATCGCGTCGAAGATCTGCTCGACCGACAGCGCCGACAGCACGTCGCCGACGATGGCCTGGTCCTGGGCCTGCACCCCGTCCCGCAGCTCCACGGCCCCGGTGAGGAAGAAGTTGCGCCACGTGGCGTTCTCCGCCCCGTGGCCGAGGTGGTCGTAGGTCTCGGCCAGGAGCGCCTTGGCGTCGGCGTGGTCGGGATCGTCGAAGACCAGGTGGTTCAGCACCTCGGCCGCCCAGCGGTGGTCGCCGTCGGCCACGTGCGGCCCGGGCCGGTCGCCATCACCGCGTCGGCCCCACCCATGGCGGACGACGTAGCGGTGGGCGGCCTCGACCGGGGGGTGGGCCCAGAGGTGGGCCGGGTTGCCGTCGAACCAGCCCAGGTAGCGCTGGTAGATGGCCTTCACGTTGTGGCTGACCGAGCCGTAGTAGCCCCGGAGGTGCCAGGTCTGGTCCAGGGCGTCGGGCAGGGCGAACTCCTCGGCGATCTCGGCGCCGGTGAGGCCCTGGTTGAGGCGGCGCAGCGTCTGGTCGTGGAGGTAGGCGTAGAGGTCCCGCTGGAGCTCGAGGAACGCCCGGCCTCGCTCCTGGCCCCAGGTCGGCCAGTGGTGGGAGGCGAAGGTCACCTCGGTCCGGTCCGAGAAGAGGTCGACGGCCTCGGTCAGGTAGCGAGCCCACTCCCGGGGGTCCCGGACGAGCGCACCGCGCAGCGTGACCAGGTTGTGGAGGTTGTGGGTGGCGTTCTCGGCCACGCAGAGGGCGGCGAAGTCGCGGGAAGTAGAAGTTCATCTCCGCCGGCGCCTCGGTGCCGGGGGTGAGCTGGAACTCGATGGTGACCCCGTCCAGGACCTCGATCTGGCCGGTGTGGGTGATGTCGAGGGTGGGGGCGATGAGCGAGACGGTCCCCGACGACGGGAGCTGGCCCAGGCCGCAGCCGACGTGGCCCGCCGGACCCGGCTCGAGGGCCCGGCCGTACATGTACATGGCCCGGCGGGTCATGGCGGTGCCGGCGTAGACGTTCTCGGCCACGGCGTGGCCGAGGAAGCCCTGGGGGGCGAGCGACGACGACGTCGCCGGCGGCGACCTCGGCGTCGGAGGTGATCCCCTTCACGCCCCCGAAGTGGTCCACGTGGCTGTGGGTGTAGATCACCGCCTTGACCGGACGGTCGCCCCGGTGCTCCCGGTACGAGGGCGAGGGCGGCGGCCGCGGTCTCGGTCGAGACCAGCGGGTCGACGACGACGACGCCGGTGTCGCCCTCGATGACGGTCATGTTGGAGAGGTCGAGGCCCCGCACCTGGTAGATCCCGGGCGTCACCTCGAACAGGCCCTGGATGCTGTTCAGCTCGCGACTGGCGCCAGAGGCTGGGGTTCGCCGTCGACGGGCAGTCCCCCTGGAGGAAGTCGTAGGCGTCGTTGTCCCACACGACCCGACCGTTGGCGTCGTGCACGATGCAGGGCTCGAGTGCCGCGATGAGGCCGCGGCGGGCGTCCTCGAAGTCCTGGGTGTCGTCGAAGGGGAGGGTCGAGTGCCATCGGTCATGGCCTGATCATGGCAGGGGCCATCCCCCGCTCACCGGGTCGGTGGTCCCTACGCTGCGCCGATCATGAGCGCGCCCGACCCGTCACCGACCTGTGACCGCCGGCCGGCGCCGGAGCCCAGCCGCTTCGCCGTCTTCACCGAGTGCCCGCAGTGTGGCGGCGCCATGGCTCCCGAGCACGCCCACTTCCGCTGCGCGGCCTGCGGCTGGCGCGACTCCTGCTGCGACTGACCGGATCGTTCTGGGTGCGCGATCGTGCGCCTGAATGCACGATCTCGCACCCAGAACAGGTCAGGGCAGGGTGACCCAGAGCTCTTCGGGGCCATGGACCAGGCTGCTGGGGGCGATGACGGGCTCCTCGGCCAGCTCGTAGTCGGGCGACCGGGCCAGGAGCTCCTCCAACACGATGCGGCCCTCCATGCGGGCCAGGGCGGCACCGAGGCAGAGGTGCTCGCCGAAGCCGAAGGCCAGGTTCGGCGTCGGGGCGGCCCGAAAGGCGTCGAAGCGGTCGGCGGTGGGGCCGAAGGCGGCCTCGTCCCGGTTGCCCGAGGCGTAGAGCATGATCAGGTAGTCGTCGGCCGCGACGGGCACGGCGCCGACCTCGGTGTCGGCCACGACCGTGCGGCCGAACTGGTGGATGGGGGTCACCCAGCGCAGGCACTCCTCGACGGCCACGGGGATCGCCGACGGTTCGGCCGCCAGCGCGGCCCGCTGGCCGGGGTTCTCGGCCAGGGCGACGATCCCTCCCGACAACAGGTGGCGGGTCGTCTCGTTGCCGGCCACCAGGAGGGTGATGCTGAACATCACCAGCTCCGAGGGGGTCATGGCCCGACCCTCGACCTCGGCCCCGACCAGGGCGGAGACGAGGTCCTCGCCCGGGTCGGCGGCCTTGGTCTTGGCGTGCTGGTCGAGGAAGACCGTGAGCTCGGTGAACGAGGCGATCTGGTCCTCGGTCAGGGTCGACATCCCGTCGGACGCCGCGATCGTCGCGTCCGACCAGCGCTTGAAGTCCGAACGATCGGCTTCCGGGACGCCGAGCAGCTCGGCGATGGCCAGCACGGGCAGCGGCGCGCAGAGGCCGTCGACCAGGTCGATCGGCTCGGCGCGGGGGAGCTCCTCGAGCAGCGCCACCGTCAGCTCCCGGATGCGGGCCTCCATGGGGCCGACGGCCCGCGGCGTGAAGCGCCGGTTCAGCACCCGCCGCCACTCGCCGTGCTGGGGCGGGTCCATGTGGATGATCGACCCCTCCACGGCCCGGCCCTCGTCCCGGATCGGGTCGTTGGCCAGGACGCCACCGCCGGAGCGGAAGCGCTCGGGGCTGCGGCTGACCTCCCGGATGTCGTCGTAGCGGCTGAGGACCTTCAGGCCGGGGGCGATCTCGTGCACCGGCGACTCGGCCCGCAGGCGGGCGGTCAGCTCGTCGAAGTCCGGTCGGATGCGGAAGTGGGTGTCCCGGGGATCGAAGGTCGGGATGGTCACGGGGCCTCCTGGAGGCGTCGGCGCAGATGGTCGAGGACGGGGTTGTCCGCCGGCGGCAGACGGGGCTCGAGCCCGGCGCGCTGCTGGAGGAGGCTGATCCGGGTCAGGATGGCCGCGCTGCGGAACAGGGCGAAGGTCTCGTACCAGGCGAGGTCCTGCAGGGGCCGTCCGAGTCCGGCCTCGTAGCGCTCCCGCAGTTCGGCGAGTGCGGGGAAGCCCTCGGCCCGGGCGCCGACCAGCCCGTCCTGCATGGCCTCCAGACCGAACCACCAACCGAGATCGTGTTCCGGGGCGCCGACGGTGGCCATCTCCCAGTCGAGGACGGCGGCCACCGAGCCGTCCTCGGCGAAGACCACGTTGCCGAGGCGGACATCGCCCCAGAGGAAGGCGGCCGGGGGTTCGGTGGCGGGTCGACGGTCGGCACACCAGGCCAACGCCTCGGTGAGCGCGGGCGCCGGCTGGTCGCCGTCGGCGAACCACTCGAGGTACCCGGTCCAAGACGTGAGCTCGGCCTCGACGGACCGGTGCGGCAGGTCGGCAGGGGGCTCGGCCCGGTGGAGGCGCACGAGGGTGTCCACGAGGCCTTCGTAGAGGGCCCGCTGGGTGGCGGGGGAGAGCGATCGGACCCACGGGTCGAAGGCGGCCATCTCTCCGGGTACGTGACCGTCCACGAGGGGCATCACGAGGAAGGGCTCGCCCATCCAGGCCGGATCGTCCACGACCTCGGTCGGCACCGGCGTGGGCACACCGCAGCCCGCGGCGTGGGCCTGGGCCCGGGCCTGCAGCGCGAGGTCGTAGGTCGGGAAGATCCCCGGGCCGAGCGGGGCCAGGCGCACGGCGTGGCCGTCGGTGAGGCCGTCGACGCGCACTCGGACCAGGACCGTCTCGCTGGACCAACCTTCGGTCGGGCGTACGACGGACTCCGGCACGACCACTGCGCCCCTCCGGTCGGCCAGCCACCCGAGGAACCCGGCGACGACGGCATCGAGGTCCCGCTGGACGGTGAGCGCCACGACGTCATCGTGGCACGACGCGAACGACCCGCGTCCCGGCCGGGCCGGGACGGGGGGTCGCCGGTTCAGACCGGCCGGTGTTGAGCACGGCGCAGGTGGTGTCGTACCGGCGTCGACCTGGCGCGCCGGGGTGCGCCGGGGCGTCCTAGGGTGCGCGCCATGTCGCTCGGTCCCCTCGTCCCCGCCGACGAGACCTTCAACCACCAGGTGACCGAGACCTTCGCCAGCGTCGGGCAGTCCGATCGCTCGTGGACGGAGAAGGTCTGCGCCCAGGCCGCCGCCCGGGACGGGTCGATCCAGGTCCACCTCGGGCTCGGCAAGTACACCAACCGCGGCGTGCTCGACGCCTACGCCGGCGTCTCTCGGGGGATCGAGCAGTGGACGGTGCGGGCCAGCCGGCCCCTGGCCCCCGATCGGGATCGCCTGGGCGTCGGCCCCATCCGCTACGAGGTCCTCGAGCCGCTGCAGTCCGTCCGGTTCGGGCTGGAGGCCAACGACGTCGTCCCCGTGTCCTTCGAGTGGACCTTCGAGGGTGTCGTCCCCCCGGCGCTCGAGCACCGGGAGGTCCACCGGGCGCCCGACGGCGGGCGGGTCGATGCCGACATCGTCCGCTACCACCAGACGGGGGTGGCCCACGGCTGGGTCGAGGTCGACGGCGAGCGGACCGCGATCCAGCCGACCTCCTGGTTCTCGACCCGGGACCACTCGTGGGGGGTCCGCTACATGGTCGGGGCGCCGGTGGAGGACGTGCCGACCCGGGGCGAGGTGCCGGGCCTGGCCTCGCTCATCCTTTGGTCACCGATGCTCTGTGAGTCCGGCGACGGTGAGCCGTACGCCCTGCACGTCTTCCTCCAGCAGCACACGGTCGGCTCGTACCGGCAGGTGACGACCCAGGGCGGCGTGGAGCACCCTGACGGTCGGCGGGAGCCCTTCGTGGCCATCGAACCCGAGCTCGAGTTCGACCCGGTGAACCGCCGGCTGCGGGGTGGCCTGCTGCGGTGCACGATGGCCGACGGGACGGAGCGGCCGCTGACCATCACCGCCCTCGGCGAGACCGGGTTCCACCTGGGCGCCGGGCTCTACTTCGCGTTCGACGGCCAGTGGCACGGCCAGTACCGGGGCCCGGAGCTCCACGTCGAGGGCGAGCACATCGCCGACTGCACGACGGTCGAGGCCGCCCACCGCCTGCACCAGCTCCGGGACACCGTCATCTCGGTGGAGGACCCGACGGTCGGAGGACACGGCTGGGGCAACGCCCAGCCCATGGCCACCGGCCCCCACCCCGCCCTCGGCCTGGACGAGGCCTCGTCGTTCGTGTGAGGTCGGTGACCGAACGAGCGCTCAGCGGACCTCGTGGATGTCGTAGACCAGGGTCTGGCCGTCGGTCTTGCCCTTGGCGATGGCCTGGACGCCGTTGAGCCAGGTGTAGCGCTCGTCGCCGGTGAGGAACTGGGCGCGGCCACGACGGTCTGGTCGGCCAGGTTCAGCCGGCCCTGGTAGCTCAGGTGGATGAGGGCCCCGTCGTCGGTCTCCAGCAGCACGCGGACATCGATGGCTGCGGTCCCGTCCGGGGTGATGTAGAGCCAGTCGGCGTTGGCGTTGCCCTTGGCGCTGGCCTGGATGCGGTCGCCCTCGAAGCGGGCGGAGGCCAGTTCGGCGACGACGAAGGTCCCCGACGGCGTGTCCGGGAGCACGATCGGCTCCCGCAGGCCAAGGGTCATCCGCCCGAGCGGGACGAGTTCGATCGGTGTGGGTTCAGGGCTCATCCCCAGGAACGTAGGCGCTGGTCGCTGCCTAGCCTGACGGGCGTGCCCGAGGGCGACACGATCCACCGGGTGGCGGACCGGCTGCGGCCCGCCCTGGCCGGTCAGGTGCTCGAGCGCTTCGAGGCGCCCCGAGCCGTCGGCCCCCGCCCCCGCCGCGGTGCGACCATCGACACCGTCGAGGCGAAGGGCAAGCACCTGCTGATCGGCTTCTCCGACGGCGTGGTGCTGCACACCCACATGCGCATGACCGGGACCTGGCACCTCTACCGGTCGGGGAGCCGCTGGCGTCTGCCGGGCCACCTGGCCCGCGCCGTGGTGGCGGTGGCCGACTGGGAGGCCGTCTGCTTCAAGGCCCCCGTGGTGGACCTCTACCGGGAACCGCCGGCCCACCTCCCCCAGCCCCTCGACCACCTCGGCCCCGACCTCTGCCTCGAGGACCCCCCGATCGACGAGGTGGTCGACCGACTGGCGGCCCGGGCCGATGTCGACAGCGAGATCGCGCCGCTCCTGCTCGACCAGCAGGTGGCCGCCGGCATCGGGAACGTGTTCAAGAGCGAGGTGCTGTGGGCCGGTCGGGTCAGCCCGTTCGCGAAGGTCCGGGACCTCGATGTCGAGACCCGTCGTCGGCTGATCACCATCGCCGCCCGGCAGCTCCGGGCCAACGTGTCGTCACCCGGGGAGCGCTCGACCCTGCCGGGGGGCGGACTCGCCGTCTACGGCCGCCGGGGCCAGCCCTGCCGCCGCTGCGGCACGCCGATCGACAAGCGCCTGCAGGGCGAGGACCCTCGGGTCACCTACTGGTGTCCCGTCTGCCAACCGGAGGTCGCGGCATGAAGGTGGCGATCATCGGCGCCGGCTTCGGTGGGCTGAACGCGGCTCGGGCCCTGAAGGGGGCCGATGTCGAGGTCACCCTCGTCGACCGGAACAACTTCCACACCTTCCAGCCGCTGCTCTACCAGGTGGCCACCTCCGGCCTGAACGCCGCCGACGTCGCCCACCCCGTCCGGGGTGTGTTCTGGAAGCAGCCCAACGTGACCTTCCGCAACGCGTCGGTGACCGGGGTGGACTGGGACGAGCAGGTCCTCACCCTGGACGACGGCGACCCCGTCGCGTTCAACGGGCTGATCGTCGCCGCCGGGGCGGGCACCAACTACTTCGGGGTGCCCGGGCGCTTCGGAGCACAGCTTCCCTCTCTACTCCCTGGCCGACGCCCTGACCCTGCGCAACCATCTGCTCTCGCGGGTCGAATGGGCCCACGCCCACCCCGAGCAGGCCGAGGCCGCGCCTGACCTGGGTCATCGTCGGCGGCGGTCCCACCGGTGTCGAGGTCGCCGGGGCGTTGGCCGAGCTGGTCCACCACGTCCTGCGCAAGGACTTCCCCGGCATGGACATCGACCAGCGGGCCCGCATCGTGCTGGTCGAGCTGGCGGACCGGCTGCTCACCCCGTTCGACCCGAAGCTCAGCGCCAACGCCCGCCAGACCCTCGAGAAGCGCAACGTCGAGGTCCGGCTCGACGAGCAGGTCGAGTCGGTGGCCGAGGACGCCGTGACCCTCGCGGGCGGGGAACGGATCCCGACCGAGACCGTGGTCTGGGCGGCCGGGGTGCGGGCCAACGCGCTGGTCGACGTCCTCGGCCTCGAGCAGGGTCCCGGGGGGCGGATCGTGGTGGACGAGACGCTCGCGGTGCCCGGACACCCCAACGTGTACGCCATCGGTGACGTCGCCCTCATCCCCGACGGCGACGGGGGCACGTTGCCCGGCGTGGCCCAGGTGGCGATCCAGTCCGGCCAGCATGCCGCCGGTCAGTTGAAACGGACCTTCGGCCGCGCCGGCCGCCCGAAGCCCTTCCGGTACAAGGACAAGGGGATCATGGCCACGATCGGCCGCCGGGCCGCGGTGGCCCAGTTCCCCAACGGGTTCACGCTGAAGGGGACCCTGGGCTGGTGGTCCTGGCTGGTGCTCCACCTGCTCTACCTCATCGGCTTCCGCAACCGGCTCTCGGTGATGGTCAACTGGACCTGGAACTACTTCACCTGGGACCGCGGTCCCCGCCTGATCCTCTGGACCGACCGTCCCCGACCCCGGAAGTAACGTCGGGGCGTGCCTGACGCCGAACAGATCCGAGCCACCGTCCAGCGCTACACCGAGGTGTTCAGCGCCGGGGACAAGGAGTCCTATGTGGGGCTCTTCGCCGAGGACGCCACCCTCGAGGACCCCGTCGGCGGTGAGGTCCACCAGGGCATCGAGGCCATCCGGGCCTTCTGGGACATGACCCGGGAGATGACCCCGGAGATCGAGTTGGCGCTCACCGGCCCGGTCCGGGTGGCGGGTCAGGAGGCGGCCTTCCCGGGCGAGGCCCGTCCCGTCCTCGGCGACGCCCGCATGGCCGTGCCCGTGGTCGACACGCTGGCCTTCGACGAGGACGGGAAGATCACCCGGCTCCGGGCCTTCTGGGACTTCGCCGACCTGCGACCCCTGGACTGAGTCCACGGTGGCCGCCGGCTACTCCGGGACGCCGCTGGCCAAGAAGCTGGGCATCAAACCCGGTCATGCTGTCGCGCTGCTGGGGGCGCCCGACGGGTTCGAGGCGACCCTCGAGGGCCTGCCCGACGGGGTCACCTTCCGCACGGCGGCCCGGGGCACCAACGACGTGCTGGTCACCTTCCACACCCGGCGGGCCGATCTCGAGCAGCGGCTGCCGGCGCGGCTGGCGGCGATGGACGTGGACGGGGGCCTGTGGGTGGCCTGGCCCAAGCGGTCGTCGGGCGTGGCCACCGACATCACCGAGGACACCGTCCGCCAGGTGTGCCTGCCCCTCGGCCTGGTCGACAACAAGGTGTGCGCCATCGACGCCACCTGGTCCGGCCTCCGGGTGGTCTGGCGCCGGGAGCTCCGGGACGCCAAGCGGTAGGCAGCCGAAACCGACACCGACACCGCGGCAACCACGGGGGGCTGGCTCGTCGGGCTGGCCTCCGCGGTGCCGTTCGACCCGATTCCCCACCCTGCGTGGCCGAATCGGCGCGATCGGGAACCAGCTGTGCTTCTGGCACCGGATGTACGGGTCAGGGGCGGCATATCCGGTGCCAGTACGGGAGGCGGTCACTGGCCGTGAGATTCGGGGGCAAGCTGAACGCTCGAGTGCCCCCGACGACGGCGGCCGTCCCCACGCCCCCATCCCTGCCTCGTTTCGGTCCTCCAGCCGGTCCAGCCCCGTGGCTAGACGGCGATGCTTGCGCTGGGCCGCCGGTATCGGCGGTGCAGGCGGGCGAGGGCGGAGCCGGCGTGGCGGCCGACGACCCGAGGGCTGATGCCGAGGTGATCGGCGATGGCCTCGGGGTGGGTGCCCTCGGCCAGGAGGCACAGGACCGTGCGCTCCGCGGCGGTCAACCGGTCCGGGGTCGGCGGGCCGCCGGCGGGCAGCGGCGTCGGGTCATCGAGCTCGCGGAGCACCCACGCGGCGTGGCGGGGGGACAGCAGGGCCTGACCCCGGGTCACCGCCTCGGCGGCGTCGTGCAGCTCGGCGGGTCCGGCGGCGGGATCGAGGCAGCCCCAGGCGCCGACCCGGATGGCCTGGTAGCTGTTCGCGGCCTGGTCGGGCGCGGCCTGGACGAGCACCCGGCTCACCGGGGACCGGTCGGCCACCTCTCGGCAGAGCTGGAGGGGGTGGATGGGCCCCGGCGCCATCGAGACGACCACGACGTCGGGGACATCGGCGAGGATGACGCCCAGCACCTCGGGTCCGTCGGTGGTCTCCACGACGCGGAGGTCGAGTTGATCGACCGGGGTGCGCTCCGTGATCGCCATCCCTTGGGGTATCGGTCGTTTCGCCACCCCGGCTCAATGGGTCGATCGACCCAACGTCGCGGGGTGCAGGCCTCAGTCGTCCGCGATGGCGTCGAGGATGTTCAGCTTGGCGGCGCGGCGGGCCGGGAGGATGGCCGCGACCACCCCGGCCAGAGCGGCGATCATCACGATGATCAGGAGCTGGCCCCAGGGGATCACGAAGGACTTGAGGCCCTCGTCCTTGAGCGCTTCGACGATGGCCCACCCGAAGAAGAGGCCGATGCCGAGGCCGAGCAGCGTGCCGAACACCGAGGTGAGGATGGCTTCCCAGCGGACGGTCGTCCGCAACTGGCGTCGGGTCATGCCGACGGCCCGCAACAGGCCGAGCTCCCGGGTGCGCTCGATGATCGACAGGGCCAGCGTGTTGCCGATGCCGAACAGGGCGATGACCACCGCCAGCATGAGCAGCACGTAGATGACGGCGACGAACTGGTTGATCTGGTCGGTCTGGGCCTGCTTGAACTCCTCGATGTCCTGGACCTCGGCGTTGGCGTAGCCCTCGGCGACGCCGTCGATGGCCGCGCGGGCCTGCTCGGTGGTCACGTCGGGGTCCTGGATGACGTAGACCTGCAGGTCGAACTGGTCGGCGAAGTTGGCCTCGTAGGCGGCTCGTCCGATCAGGTACTGGGTGCCCGGATCAGGTCGTTGTCGTCGAAGATCATCGCCACCTCGAGCTCCTGCTCACCGGTCTCGGCGAACTGCACGGGCACGGGATCCCCGATGGCCAGGCCATCGCGCTCGGCCCGCTCCTGGTAGACGGCGATGCCGTTCTCGTCGAGGCCGTCGGTCGAGCCGGCGACGACGCCGAAGTCGAAGATGTCGAAGGCGGTCTCCGGGTCGGCGGCGAAGAGCGCCTCGCCGACCCCGCCGATCCGGGCGATGCCGTAGCGGACGCCGGTGGCGACCTCGACCTCGGGCAGCTCGTTGAGGTCGTCGGCCAGGGTGGGGCTGAGACCACCGAAGCCGAACGACCCGGAGTCGACGACGAAGTCGCCCGTGAAGGACTCGTCGATGGCCTGGTTGATCGACTCGGTCACCGACGCGGCGGCGATGGCGATGAGCCCGACCAGGCCGACGCCGATCATGAGGGCGGCGGCCGTCGACGACGTGCGCTTGGGGTTGCGCTCGGTGTTCTCCTGGGCCAGGCGTCCCGTGATGCCCCGGAAGCGGGCGATCGGCCAGCCGATGACGCCGACGAACGGGCCGACGAGGATCGGTCCGAGCACGGTGATGCCCAGGAAGACCAGACCGGCGCCGATGCCCACCGACAGCAGGGCGTTGTCGCCGCCCACGAACAGCCCGCGAGCGAGCAGCAGCCCGCCGACGACGGTGATCAGCAGTCCGGCGAGGACGCGGACCCGGGACTGACCCGAGACGTCGTGGGCCACCTCGCGCATGGCGGCCACCGGTGGGATCCGCGAGGCGCGGAGCGCGGGGAAGAGCGCGGCGAGGGCGGTCACCACGAAGCCCAGGACCAGCCCGATGACGATGGTGCGCGCCGCGATGATCAGAGATCCGTCGGGGAGCTCGAAGCCGAGGGCGTTGAGACCCGACCGCAGCAGGCTGGCCAGGATCACCCCGCCGATCAGCCCGAGGAGCGACCCGACGAGGGCGACGAAGCCGGCCTCGACCAGGACCGAGCTGATCACCTGTCGGCGTGAGGCCCCGACCGCTCGCAGGAGGGCGAGCTCCCGGCTGCGCTGGGCGATGAGGATCCCGAAGGTGTTGTAGATGACGAAGGCGCCGACGATCACCGCGATCACCGCGAACACGAGGAGGAACGTGGTGAAGAAGCTGAGCTGATCGGCGATGGCGTCCTGGGTCTCCTCGATGAGCTCGTCGCCGGTGATCACCTCGACGCGCTGGTCGGTGGGGAGCGCGGCCCGCAGGTCCTCGGCCAGCTGCTCCTGGCTGACGCCGTCGGCGGCCACCACGCTGATGGAGTCGAACTTGCCGGGCTCGGCGATGATGGCCTGGGCGGTGGGCAGGTCGAAGAGGGCCACGGTGGCCCCCGCCGGGCTGTCGGCCGAGCCGAAGCGGGTGATCCCCGAGATCGTGAACTCCTGGGGCTCCTGCTGGGTCAGGACCTCGACGGTGTCGCCGACCTCATAGCCCTCGTCGTCGGCGGTCTTCTTGTCCATCGCCACCTGGTTCGGGCCGCGCGGGCGCTCGCCGTCGACGAGGACGAAGGGGTTGAGCTGCTCCACCTCGGGCCAGCTGAAGCCGAGGGTCGGGGCGCCCTGTCCGGGGTTGCCGATGGCCTCGCCGTCGGCGCCGACGTACTGGGCGAAGCCTTGGACCTGCCCGTCGGCGTCGTCCACGCCCGGCGTGGCCAGCACGGTGCCGAGCAGGCTCTGGTCGATGCGGCCCCGGATGTCGGTGCCGAAGCCGTCGTCGAAGGTGGACTCCGCGCGCACGACGGCGTCGGTGCCCTCGTTCACGTCGGCGAACAGGTCGTTGAAGACCCGCGTGATGGTGTCGGAGAGGACCAGGGTGCCGGTGACGAAGGCCACGCCGAGCAGGACGGCGATGGCGGTGGTGAGGACGCGGCCCTTGCGGGCCATGACCCCCTTGAAGGCGACCTTGAACACCGGCTCAGGCCCCCAGGTGCTTGAGCTTGTCGATGACCCGGTCGGTGGTCGGGTCGGTCATGTCGTCGGTGATCTTGCCGTCGACGAGGAACACGACCCGGTCCGAGTAGGAGGCGGCCACGGGGTCGTGGGTGACCATGACGATCGTCTGGTGCAGCTCGTCGACCGCATGGCGCATGAAGGCCAGGATCTCGGCGCCGCTGTTGGAGTCGAGGTTGCCGGTGGGCTCGTCGGCGAAGGCCAACTGGGGCCGGCCGACCAGGGCTCGGGCCACGGCCACCCGCTGTTGCTGGCCACCCGACAGCTCCGACGGGCGGTGATGGAGGCGATCCCCCAAGCCGACGGTCTGGATCACCTGGTCCATCCACTCCTTGTCCGGGCTGCGGCCACCGAGGGACAGGGGCAGGACGATGTTCTCCTCGGCGGTGAGGGTGGGCACCAGGTTGAACGCCTGGAAGACGAAGCCGACGTGGTCCCGGCGCAGGACGGTGAGCTCCTTCTCCTTGAGCTCGGTCAGGTCCACCTCGCCGATCAGGACGCGACCCGAGGTGAGGTCGTCGAGGCCGGCCATGCAGTGCATGAGGGTCGACTTGCCGGAGCCGGATGGGCCCATGACGGCGGTGAAGCGCCCGGCGTGGATGTCCAGGGTCACCCCGTCGAGGGCCTTCACGACCGTGTCGCCGCTCCCGTAGGTCTTCACGGCGTCCACCGCCCGGGCGGCGATGGCGCCGGTGGGGGCGGCGGGGGAGGCAGGTTCGGTGACGGTCACAGGGGGGACCTCCGGACGGCGGGGGTGGATCGGGCGGACAGGGCTGCGGCGCAGCTGATCCATCTTCGCAGACCGGCGGGCTCGGGGCCGGAGGACATCGATGTGACACGCGTCACGACGCCCTCGGGCGTTCTGCCGACGCCCGCGCGGTCGGCGGTCTCGTATCCTCGGCTCATGGAGTGCCCGGCCTGCCGGGCCGCCGTCGCCGACGGAGCCCGGTTCTGTTCCCACTGCGGCCATGCGATGACGCTGGTCGCCGACGAGCGCCGGGTGGTCACGGTCCTGTTCGCCGACCTGGTCGGGTTCACCTCGCTCTCGGAGGGCAGCGACCCCGAGCAGGTCAAGAACGTGGTCGACGGCTGCTTCCAACGGCTGGTCGCCGTGGTGGAGAGCTATCGGCGGCAAGGTCGACAAGATCATCGGTGACGCCATCGTCGCCCTCTTCGGTGCCCCGGTCGCCCACGAGGACGACGCCGAGCGGGCCGTGCGGGCGGCGTTGCGCATGCAGGAGCTGCTGAGCGACACGGCCTCGGACCTGGGCGAGGCCCTCGAGCTGCGGGTCGGGGTCAACACCGGCGAGGTGCTGGTCGGGGCGCTGCGGGCCGGTGGTGACTACACGGCCATGGGTGACGTGGTGAACACGGCCCAGCGCCTGGAGAGCGAGGCCGCTCCCGGCGAGGTCCTCGTCGGTCCGGCGACCCGGGACTCGACCGGCGTCGTCATCACCTATTCGTTCCGGGGCTCCCTCGACGTGAAGGGTCGGGCCGAGACCGTGGACGCCTGGGTCGCCACCGGGGCCTCCCTGCCGCCCGGGTACCGCCGTCGGCGCGACGACGGCCCCCTCGTCGGCCGCCGCTTCGAGCTGGCCCACATGACCTCGGCCATCGACACCGCCATCACCAACCGCCGGGCCCAGTTCCTGCTGCTGGTGGGTGACGCCGGCGTCGGCAAGAGCCGGCTGGCCAACGAGCTGGCCACCTACGCCTCCATCACCCACGACGCGGTGGTGCTCGAAGGGCGTTGTGTGCCCTACGGCGAGGCCAACGTGTGGTGGCCCGTGGCCGAGGCCCTCCGCCAGGCCGCCGGCATCGAAGGCGATGTGGAGGCCACCGCCGTCCGGGTCCGCCTGGGCGAGATGGTGGCCAAGGTCCTGGACCGGGCGGGCAACGACGCCGAGGTCCTCCGGATCACCGAGGGGCTGCTGCACCTCATGGGCCACGAGGGCCCCCTGCGCGACCTCGACCCGGGCCGGGCCCGCGAGGAGTCGACCTGGGCCCTGCTGACGGTCATCGAGGCCTTCGCCGCCCGCTCGCCGGTGGTGGTCATCCTGGCCGACCTGCACTGGGCCGACGCCCAGGTGCTCGAGTTCATCGACGAGCTGATGGAGCGCCTCGGCCGCCTGCCCTATGTCGTGGTCGGCACCGCCCGTCACGCCATCCACGACCGCTGGTCGCCCCGCCCCGGGCGCCACAACTCCGCCATCGTCCACCTCGAGCCCCTGGACCGGGATGCGGCCTGTGTCCTGCTGGACTCGCTGTTGGGCTGGGAGCCCGACGACGAGCTGCGGGAGCAGTTGCTCGACCGGGCCGGCGGCAACCCCTTCTTCCTGGAGGAGCTGGTCACCCTGCTCCAGGACACCGGCGAGGTGCGCCAGCCCCGGGGGCCCACGCCCAGCGGCGACCTGGCCGGGCTGCCGGACAACCTGCGGGGCCTGATCCAGGCCCGGCTCGACGCCCTCAGCAGCGAGGAGCGGTCCCTGCTCGAGGACGCCGCCATCCTGGGCCGGCGGGGCAACCGCGAGTCGCTGCAGATCATGGCCGCGGAGTACCACGGCATCACCGACATCGAGCCCGCGCTGGCCGGCCTGACCGAGAAGGAGCTCGTCGAGGTCGACGACGACCGGTGGAGCTTCCGTTCCGACCTCGTGCGCGACGTTGCCTACGGCACGCTCACCAAGGCCCGGCGGGCGGCCGGTCACGCCGGCATCGCCAAGTGGCTGGAACACCACGGCACCGGTGAACGGGCGCCGACGGCCATGGTCGACCGCATCGCCCACCACTACGCCCTCGCCGCCGAGTTGGTGGGCGACGTGGGCGCCTCGGCGGGGGTCCCCGAGGACGTGCGGGAGCGCGCCCTGGTCTGGCTGGAGCGGGCCACCGAGGGCGCCCTGGCGTCCGAGCACCACCTCGTCGGCCTGCGCCTGACGACCCAGATCCTCGACCTGCTCGACGACGAGGCCGGTCCCGAGGCGGTGTCCGCCCTCGTCCGCCGGGCCCGCTGTGGGATCGGGGTCCGGGAGCTCGACGACGCCCGGGCCGACCTGACCAAGGCGCTGGCCCATGCCGACAGCCGGGGCGACATGGCCGCCTACGGCGAGGCCCTGGTGGTGCTCGGGGACCTCGAGATGAAGGCGGGTGACGCCATCACCTCTCGCGAGATCCTCACGAAGGCCGCCGGCATCCTCGCCGACGCCGGGGCCGAGGCCGTGCGGGGCGAGGCCCTGCGACTGCGGGGGATGGCCGAGCTCTTCATCGGCGAGCGTGACGCCGCGACCCACTCGATCGAGGAGGCCCTGGCGGTCGCCCGCGCCGTGGGCAACCAGCGGGAGGAGGCGTGGGCCCTGCAGAACCTGGCCTGGACGGCGTACGAGTCCGGCCACGCCGAGGTCGCCGAGTCCCACCTCGAGGCCTCGGTCGCGGTGTTCACCGCCATCGGCGACACGGGTGGCCTGGGTTGGGCCCAGGGCCTTCTGGCCTGGGTGAAGTTCCACCGGGGGGACTTCGCCGACGCCGAGGCCCTCGCCGAGCGCCTGCTGCCCGAGACCGGGCATCGGGGCGACATGTGGGCGGTGGGGATGCTGCGCATGCTCATCGCCTCGGTCCGTCTCTGGTCGGGCCGGGCCGACGAGGCCCTCGCCCCCGCCGAGGAGGCTGCGGCCGCGATGGTCCGGGCCGACGACCTCGGAGGCCAGGTCCAGGCGACCAGCACCGTGGCCCGCGTGCTGGTGGCGATGGGCCGCATCGACGAGGGCGTGGCGGCCATGGAGCGGGCCCGGGACCTCGGCGCCGAGACCGACCAGCCGATGGGCTTCGCCGGCCGGGTGGTCGCGGTGTTGACCCACGTCGCCCTCGGGCACCCGGACGCGGCCATCGCCGCCCTCGAGGGCATCGATGTCGACGGGCTGGACGTCGCCGCCATCGGCCAGAGTGACGCCCTGCTCGGGGTGGCGCTGGCCCTGTTGCAGGACGGCCAGAGTGAGCGGGCCGCGGCCCTCTTGGACCGGATGGGCGGGGCCCCCGATCCCGACGCCCATCCGGCCTCCGCGTCCGCCTTGGCCCTGGCCCGGGCGGCCACCGGGGACCGCGACGCCGTCGAGCGGCTCCTCGTCGGGGTCACCGCGTCCCGCCGGGCGACCTACCACGATCGCACCCAGGCCCTGCTGGCCGGGATGCTCGCCGCGGCCGCCGGTGGGGACGACGCCCGGGCCGCCGAGCTGGCGGCGCAGGCCACCGATCTGGTCGGGGGCACCCAGGACCGACTGCTGCAGACCGTGGTGTCGGTCATGGCCGAGGAGGCCCTCGGTGCCGCGGCCCCAGGCGGCACCCGCCTGGCCGGCGTGCCCGTGGAGGGGTGGCGCAACGTGGCCCGCCTCGCCCTCGCCGCCTCCCCGCTGACCCGATCCTGAGCCCGGACGCGACCGAGGCACCCGAGAAGCTCACACGGGGTGGCCGATCCTCGTTCTGGCACCGGATTCCCGCGCTATGGCACGGGAATCCGGTGCCAGTTCGCGAGGTTGGCGTCCCGAGGTGGGTCGGCCGTCTCGACCCGCGGTCGGCCCGCGACTCGGCGCCGAACCGGCCCCGTGGTTGCGTCGGTGGTCGGGCGCTAGGCGGGCTCGTCGACGTAGCGCAGGTAGGGCTTCTGCTCGTCGACGTCGGGGTACTTGGCCCGGGCGTCCTCGGTGGAGACCGTCGGCGGGACGATGACCTTCTCGCCCTTCTGCCACTGGGCCGGGGTGGCCAGGCCGCTCTTGGCGGTGACCTGGAGGGAGTCGATGACGCGGAGGATCTCGTCGAAGTTCCGGCCCGTGCTCTTGGGGTAGGTGAGCTGCAGCTTGATGGCGTTGTCCGGGCCGATCACGAAGACCGAGCGCACGGTGGAGGTGTCGCCCTCGCCGGGGTGGATCATGTCGTAGGCCTCGGCCACGGCGCGGTCCTGGTCGGCGATGATCGGGTAGTTGACCGGGGTGCCCTGGGTCTCGGCGATGTCGCCCACCCAGTTGTTGTGGTCCTCGACCGAGTCGACGGACACGGCGAGGATCTTGGTGTTGCGCTTGTCGAACTCGGGCTTGATCGAGGCCAGGTAGCCCAGCTCGGTGGTGCACACCGGGGTGAAGTCGGCCGGGTGCGAGAAGAGGATGGCCCAGGAGTCACCCTTCCAGTCGTAGAAGTCGATCTGACCCTCGGTCGTCTCGGCGGTGAAGTTGGGGGCGGGGTCGCCCAGTCGCAGTGCCATCGGATGGCCTCCTCGTGTTGATTCCTGACCAAACCTATCGGGATTAGGGGTCGGGTCAAGCCCACCGGTGACTCCGGTCACAATGCGTACTTTTGTTAGCAAAAGGGTTGACGTAGTGAGCAATGCTTGCTTTACTGTACTTAGTGCTTGCGATAGTAAGCACGAAGAACCCCCCGCCAAGAGGAAAGAGATCGACATGTCGGTCGCCACCGAGAAGATCAACGAGTTCCAGGACCAGGTCCTCGACTTCGTCGCCCGCATCCAGGAGCCCGTCGTGAACGGCCTCCGCACCGCCGCCACCAAGGTCGAGGATCGCCTCCCCGAGGTCAAGGCCCCGTGGCTCGGCGACAAGGTCCCCACCGCCACCGAGCTCGTGGAGCTGCAGTTCGCCTTCCGCCAGCGCTTCCTGGACAACCAGAAGCACTTCGCCGAGGCCGTCCTGGACGCCACCGCCCCCGTGCGGAACAAGTTCGTCGGCGCCCCGGCCGTGAAGCCGGTCGCCAAGACGACCACCACCAAGGTCAAGGCCGCCTGATACAGGCCGCCTGATCGGCGGTCCCCCCGGACCGCCGCAACTGCGACCGGCTCGCCCCCCTGAGCCCGTCGCATCAGAAGAAGGAGCGCTTGCCCCCCGAGCGCTCCTTCTTCGCGTCCGGGGTCAGGTGGCCGCTTGTTCTTCTTCGGTCATTCTTTGGATGTCGGGTTCGAGGTAGATGACGGTGGCGACGGGGACGGCGGCGCGGATCTCGGCTTCGACGGCGTCGATGTGGGCGGCGAGCTGGGCGGGGGTGCCGGTGTTGCCGAAGTCGATCTTGGCGCCGACGAGGACCTCGTCGGGGCCGATGTGCTGGGTGCGGAGGTGGATGAGGGCCACGGTGTGCTCGGAGCGGGCGATGGTGTCCTCGATGGTCTGGCGGACCTCGGGGTCGGCCGACTCGCCGATGAGCAGGCTCTTCATCTCGTGGGCCAACACCACGGCGATGACCCCGAGCAGCGTGCCGATCATGATCGTGCCCGACGCGTCCCATGTGCTGTTGTCGGTGACGACCGTGAGGCTGACCGCGACGAGGGCGAACGACAGGCCCGTCAGGGCGCCGAAGTCCTCCAACAGGACGACCGGGAGCTCGGGCTGCTTGGCCCGCCGGATGAACTGCCACCACGACAGGTCGCCCTTCAGGGGCCGGGACTCCCGGACGGCGGTTCGGAACGACCAGGACTCGAGGGCGACGGCCACGAGCAGGATGCCGATGGCGACGGCCGGCGACTCCAGCTCGTGGGGGTGGCGGAGCTTCTCGATCCCCTCGAAGATGGCGAACAGCGAACCGAGGCTGAAGAGCACGAGGGCCACGACGAAGGACCAGAAGTAGCGCTCCCGGCCGTAGCCGAAGTTGTGGGCCGCGGTGGGCTGCTTGCTGGCCTTGCGCCCACCCAGGAGCAGCAGGGCCTGGTTCCCCGTGTCGGCCACCGAGTGGATGCTCTCGGCCAGCAGGGACGACGAGGCCGTGATCAGGAAGCCGGCGAACTTGGCGACGGCGATGCCGAGGTTGGCGAAGAGGGCCGCGATGATCGCCCGCTTGCTGTTGCCCGCCACGCCCGAAACGTAGTGTCTGGCCCCTGTGCGACGGCAGTGGGGGATCCTGGTCGTAGCCGCCCTTCTCGTGGGGGCGGCCTGTTCGGGTGACGACGGGGGTGAGGCGGCATCCGGCGAGCGGACCGACACGACCCTGGGCTCGCCCCCGCCCCCGCAGCCGGCTCCGCCCGAGATGCTCGCGGCCATCGAGGACGACGGCGGCGGACCCGAGTGCGATCCCCTCGATCCGACCGCCTGTCTGCTGCCGTTCCCCAGCAATCGCTTCACGGTCGACTCGCCTGAGACCGACACCGGGCTCCTCGTCGCCTTCCCCGAGGCCGGCATGCCGTCCAACGAGGACGGCGTGGTGGTCGACCCCACCGAGTGGAACCGCAACGACGGCGCCAGCCCCGGCACCGCGCTCCTGACCGTCGCGCCGGGCGTCGACCGGGAGGCCTCCGGCCTCCCGGGGATCACCGACGTGCCCGACTCGTTGGCCGAGGACTCCCCGGTGGTGGTGGTCGACGCCGACACGGGTGACCGGTGGCCGGTGTGGGCCGAGCTGGACGACGGCGTCGAGGCGGGGGAGGACCAGCTCCTCTACGTCCGCCCCGGCACCAACTTCCTGGAGGGCCACCGCTACGTCGTGGGCCTGCGCGACATGGTGGACGTCGACGGTGAGCTGCTCGAGCCGTCCCCCGCCTTCCTGGCCCACCGCGACAACTACACCACGGACCTACCGGTCATCGAGGACCAGCGGGAGGCCATGAACGACGTGTTCCGCGTCCTGGGCGAGGCGGGCGTGGAGCGGGGCGAGCTCTACCTGGCCTGGGACTTCACGATCGCCAGCGGGCGCAACCTGTCCGAGCGTCTGCTGCACATCCGCGACGAGGCCTTCACCGACCTGGGGGAGGCGGCACCGGCGTTCGCGGTGACCGACGTGGTGCAGGATCCCGAGGAGGACGGGGTCGAGTACGTCCACGGGACCTACGAGGTGCCGCTCTTCCTGACCGAGGACGGGGCGCCGGGTACCCGGTTCACCCAGGGTCCCGACGGCCTGCCTGAGCGCAACGGCGACTTCACCGCCGACTTCGAGTGCGCCCTGCCCGCCGGCACCGACGCGCCGGCGCCGATGGCCCTCTACGGCCACGGCCTGCTGGGCAGTCGGGACGAAGTCGAGGCGGGCAACGTCGCCGACTTCGTGCGCGAGCACCAGGTCGCCTTCTGTGCCACCGACTGGATCGGCATGTCCGAGGACGACGTCGGCAATGCGGTCTCGATCCTGGGGGAGCTCGGGCAGTTCCCCACGCTGGCCGACCGGCTCCAGCAGGGGATCCTGAACACGTTGTTCCTCGGGCGCCTGATGCTCCACGAGGATGGCCTGGTCAGCGCCCCCGAGTTCCAGGGACCCGACGGCCCGCGCCTCGACACCAGCGAGCTGGCCTTCGACAGCAACAGCCAGGGGGCGATCATGGGCGGGGCGGCCACGGCCGTCGCCCAGGACTGGACCCGGGCGGTGCTCGGTGTGCCCGGGATGAACTACTCCCTGCTGCTGCGCCGGAGCAGCGACTTCGACACCTACGCGGCCATCCTCGATCCGGCGTACCCCGATCCGGTGGAGCAGGGCCTGGCTCTCTCGCTCGTCCAGATGCTCTGGGACCGGGGCGAGAACGACGGGTACGCCCAGCACCTGACCACCGACCCGTACCCCGACACCCCCGAGCACCAGGTCCTGTTGAACGTGGCCTTCGGCGACCACCAGGTGACCATGTGGTCCGCGGAGATCATGGCCCGCACGATCGGGGCCACGGCCCACCAACCCGCCCTGGCCGACGGTCGTCATCCCGACACCGAACCGTTGTGGGGCCTCGAGGCCACCGAGTTCCCCTCCGACGGCTCCGCCCTCGTCTACTGGGACAGCGGCGCCGCGGCCCCGCCGACGGTGAACCAGCCACCCCGTGCGGGCTTCGACCCCCACGAGGACCCCCGCGCCGATGCCGCCAACCGGAACCAGAAGTTCGCCTTCCTCTGGAACCACGAGCTCGTCGACGTCTGTGAGGGCGCGCCGTGCACGGCGGTCTCGGTCGAGAGCTGACCCGAGCCGAAGGTCCCCCGAACGGGGGAGTACTGAAGCAACCGATCCTCGGGTAGAAAAGGTGCCAGGTAGCCGTCGGGCCCGGACACCCTTCCCTCCGGGCCCGACGGTTGCCGTTTTCCGGCCCCGTTTCCGGCAGTGGTCTACTCGGCAGGCTCGGCGAGGTCGAAGGCGACCTGCACGTCGAGCTCCTCGGTGCCCCGCACGACCCGGAGGCCGAGGGCATCGCCCGCCGGGACGGCGTCCAAGGCGTCGTGGAGGGCGTCGACCGAGGTGACATCGGTGCCGCCGGCCGCCACGACCAGGTCACCCCTGCGCAGGCCGGCGCGGGCCCCGGGGCCGTCGTCCTCGACCAGCCGGACGAGCAGGCCATCGCGCTCGGGGAGGCCGACCGAGGCCCGCAGCTTGGCGGCCACGTGGGCGGGGGCGAGGCCGATGCCGAGACGGCGGGGGACCGGGACCTCGCCGGCGGCCAGGGCCGTCAGCCGTCGGCGCAGGGCGTCGTCGGTGGGCAGGGCCAGGTAGAAGCCCTCGCCGAGACGATGGGTGTTGAGGCCGACGACCCGGCCGTCGCCGTCGACGATCGGGCTGCCGGAACTGCCCCGCCCGAGCGGGGCGGTGTGCTCGAGGCTGCCCCGGATCGGCCGACCCCGCGGGCCTCGGAAGGTGCGCCCGGTGGCGCTGACGGTCCCGGCGGTCACCCGGATGCCGCCGTCGCCCAGGCGGCTGACGGTGAAGACGGCCTCGCCCAGGTCGGCCGACCCGCCCCAGTCGGCGACCGGGGCGTCACCGGTGTCGACCTTGACGACCGCGAGGTCGCCGTCGACGTCGTGGCCGGCCACGGTGCCGGTCTCCTGGCGGCCGTCGGCGAAGGTCACGGTGATCTCGGGGCCCCGCAGGTTGTGGGCGTTGGTGACGATGGCGCCGGGCTCGATGACGATGCCGCCGCCCCGTCCCCCGTGACGTCCGACGCGGACGACGGAGGGGCCGACGACGTCGGCGGCCTGGCGGGCGGGGTTGGCGGTGGAGGTTGCGGTGGGGGTCATGTCGTCCTCTGGTTCACTAGTCACTTGCAATGGACAAGTTACTAGCCAGGATCCGGACGGATGGCAACCCCATGAGCGAGACTTTCCCCGTGCCCGACCCCGAGTCCCCGCTGGCCGAGGCCGTGGCCCGGGTCGGCGACCGGTGGTCGTTCCTGCTGGTCGACGCCCTCCTCGAGGGGCCTCGCCGCTTCGGGGACCTGCAGGAGGCCGTGGTCGGCGTGGCCCCCAACGTCCTGTCCAAGCGGCTCAAGGACCTGACCGCCGAGGGGGTGATCGTGGCCACCCCCTACCAGGAGCGACCGCCCCGCTTCGAGTACGACCTCACCGCCGCCGGCCGCGACCTGGCCGGGGCGCTGCGCCTCCTGGCCCAGTGGGGCGCCGCCCGCTCCGGCGAGCCGGCGCCGTATCAACACCACCTCTGCGGCACCGCCCTGGAGCCCCAGTGGTGGTGCCCCACCTGCCACCACCCCGTCGACGACCCCGACGACGACCTCGACCTCGCCTGACGGCGGTCAGGAGGTGACCCATCTCGGGCCGGCGTAGAGGGAGGGGAGGCGTTCGCTGCGGTAGCTGGTCCAGGAGTCGGGGAGGGTGAGGTCGAAGACGATGTCGCCGCCTGATGACCCGGTCGGCACCACCTCGATGATGCGGCCCCGGGCCGGGGGCACGGCCTGGCCGATGCCGCCGAAGCCGATGAGGACGTTGCCGTTGGGCTGCTCGTCGGCGTCGCCCAGGAAGTCGGCGTAGAGGGGACCGCCGTCGCCGTCGAGGTCCTCGGTGCGGAACTCCCAGGTCTGGCGGGCGGTCCAGTCGGCCGGGTCCGGTGCGCTGTCGTCGACGACGTAGCGCACGGCCCGGCTGTAGGGCTCGGGGGTGTCGGGGCGGTCGTTGCCGTTGTCGAAGACCAGGATGCTGCCGTCGGCGGTGAGCTCGGGGGCGTGCAGGCCGTAGGAGGGCTCGCCGTCGAGGGGCAGGGTGCCGATGCCCTCGGGGCCGATCGACCAGAGCAGCTCGCCGCTCGGTCCGTCGGCATCGTCTTCGTAGCGGAAGGCGAACAGCAGGTCGATGTGACGGCCGCTGACGATGACCCGGTTGTTGGCCTCGTCCAACAGCGCCCCGTTGCCGTGGGCCCAGTCCCGGTAGTCCTCGAAGTCCACGGCGCAGAGCTCGCGACCGGGGACCACGGCGGGGTCCACGATGTCGCTCAGGGACCACTCGTGGAGGACCTCCCCCTCCCGGGTGAACTCCATGAGCAGGTCCTCCCGGATCCCGAAGTCCGCCGGGTCGCCCGGGCAGATGGCCTCCTGCTCCTGGTCGCTCAGGTCGAGCTGGTAGCGGCTGAAGGCGAGGATGTCGCCGCCGGGCTGGGGCGCCACCTCGTGGTGGAAGCTGACCAGGTCGTGGTCGGGGGAGTCCACCACGGTCGTACCCGGGGGCCGAACGCTGTCGGGGTCGCCCCACACCCACGCGTGGACCGGTTGGCCGAGGAGGTCGACCTCCTCGAAGCCGAACGGGGCGTAGAGGTTGAACAGCGTGCCGTCCTCGGTCATCCGGGCGTCGCCGGCACCGAGCTCGTTGTCGTGGTACCAGACGACCTCGCCGGCGGCGTCGACGATGACCAAGGCCCCCGGCGGCTCGTCGGCGGGGACCTCGACGCCCCAGCGCTGGATGTCGAACAGGGTGTAGCCCGGGGCCATCCGGTCCGGCACCGAAGCGTCCACCCGGAACGCCGGCATCCACGCCGGGAGGGCGCCGGTGGTCAGCTCGACGGTGCCCTGACCGACGACCGCATCGTCCTCGGCCACGGCCCGGACCTCGATGGCATAGGTCGTCTCGGCCCGCAGCCCCACCACCGGGAGACGGTGGACGGTCCGGGCCTGCGCCGTCCGGGGGACCTGGACGACCGGCCCCGGCCCGTCGGGCGTGGCCGTGGCCTCCACCCGAACCGGCTCGTCCGCGGTCACCCGCACCACCCCGGCGACACTGATCTGCGCCGCCCGCCTCGCCGTCACCTCCGAGAGCACCCCCGTCGCCGCCTCCGTCACCTCCCCTTCGACCACCGACGTCCCCGCCGGCACCTCGGCCGCCCCGCCCCCGTCATCGCCGGAACTGCAAGCGGCCGAAACGAGCGCAAAGGCGACGAGGCACACGGCGCCGAACCGGGGGTTCACCCGCACAGCCTGCCGTGCGAGCAAGGGCGAGCGTCAGCGAGTCGTTGCCGAGCACGCCGTCCGGAGGCCGCAGCGCAGCGAGGACCGGTCCGGACGGAACCAACAAGAAGCGCGCCGAAGGCGCACGAAGCAGTCAGCAGCCGAAGGCTGGGTCAGTTGACCGCCCGCTCCTGGCCCTCCCAGTAGGGGGCCCGCAGGTCCTTCTTGAGGACCTTCATGGCGCCCGACAGGGGCAGCGGCTCGGTGCGGAACTCGACCGACTTGGGCACCTTGTAGCCGGCGATCTCGCTCGCGGCGTGAACGACCTGGATCTCCTCCTCGGTGACCGCCGCGCCCGTCGACCGAGCACCACGATGGCGTGCACCGCCTCGCCCCAGGTCTCGTGCGGGATGCCGATGACCGCGACCTGGGCCACGGCCGGGTGCGTGGAGATGGCGTTCTCGACCTCGACCGAGTACACGTTCTCGCCGCCGGTGACGATCATGTCCTTCACCCGGTCGACGAGGAACAGGTAGCCGTCGTCGTCGAGGTAGCCGGCGTCGCCGGTGTGGTACCAGCCGCCGCGGAACACCTCCTCGGTCGCCTCGGGCTTGTTCCAGTACTCGCGCATGAAGTTGCCGCGCCCGGGCGCAGACCTCACCGGTCTCACCCGCGGGCAGCGGCGGTGCCGTCGTCGTCCTGGATGGAGAGCACGACACCCGGCACCGGCCGCCCGGCCGAGCGCAGGCGCTCGCCGCCGCGCGCGGTGGTCCTCGGCGGTCGAGGAAGGTGAGCACGGCGGAGCCTCGGTCATGCCGTAGCCCTGGCTGATCTGCGAGGTCGGGGTAGCAGGCCGAGCAGCTTCTCGAGGATCGCCGCCGGCATCGGCGAGGCGCCGTAGGTGAGCATGCTTCAGCGAGGCCAGCCGCTCGGGGCGCGAACTCGGGTGGGCCAGGAGCATGCCGATCATCGTCGGGACCATCACCGTCCAGGTGACGCCGTGGCCCTCGATCAGGTCCATCACCTTGCCGGGGTCGAACAGCGGGATGAACACCGAGGCCGCGCCGAGCGCCGGGATGCCGAGGATGCCGCCCATCGAGGCGGCGTGGAACATCGGCGTCTGGTGCAGGTAGATCTGCGACGCGTCGATCGAGACCGACGCACCATCGTGTGGTAGCAGGTTCAGCATCTCGGCCCGCTGGTCGAGCAGCACGCCCTTGGGCAGGCCGGTGGTGCCGCCCGTGTACATGAGGACGACGGGGTCGTCCTCCTCGGGCTCGTCGGGCACGACGGCCTCGCCCGGCGGCGATCAGGTCCTCGTAGGCGATGTCGTGCTGGGGACGTTGTTCGGGTCGACCGGGTCGCCCATCAGCACGACGTGGCGCAGGGGGCTGGCCCGGCGTCGGAGGCGGCCATCGCCGCGGCGATCGCCCCGCCGAAGAACGCCGTCGACGAAGATCACCTCGGTGCCGGAGTCCCGGAGGATGTAGTCCAGCTCCTTGCCGGCCAGGCGCAGGTTCAGCGGGTTGATGACCGCCGGCCCCCAGGAAGCAGGCGTGGTAGAGCTCGAGGTACTGGTGGCTGTTCGTGGACATCACCGCCACCCGGTCGCCGGGCTGGACGCCGAGCTGGTGCTTCAGGGCGTGGGCGAGGCGGAAGACCCGGTCGGCGTGCTGGCCGAGGGTGCTGCGGTACTCGCCGTCGATGATGGTGTCGGGCTTGTCGGCGTAGGCGTCCAGGCCGGGCAGGAACAGCCGGTGGTACACGAGCTCTTTCATGGCGGCAGGGTAGGTGACCCGCCGTTACGGTGCCGGTCGTGGCCGCTGCCGGGTTCAACCACGTGGGCCAGTGCGTGGCCGATCTCGACCGGTCCCGCCGGTTCTACGTCGAGGTCTTCGGCTTCGAGGTCGCCCGGGAGCTGCGCCCGCCGGACCAGGGCTCGGACCGGCTGCTCCGCCTGTCGCCGCCCTTGGGCATGACCGCCTGCTACCTGAAGCGGGACGACTTCGTCCTCGAGCTGCTCCACTTCGCCGATGCCGACCCGGTGCGCGGCGACGAGCGGGCGATGAACCACCTGGGCCTGACCCACATCTCCCTCAGCGTGGACGACATCGACGAGGCGCTCGCCGCCGTCGAGGCCCACGGCGGCGAGGTCCTGGCCGACACCAACCTGGGCATGGCCGTCTTCGTCAAGGACCCCGACGGCCAGCTCCTCGAGCTCCTGACCGGTTGGGACAAGCCGTAGGGCCCACCGACACCGACACGAAAACGACGGCAACGACGGGGGCGTGGGGACGCGCCGCCGGCCGTCGGGGGCGTGCGAGCGGTCGATCCTCACGCACCGTGGCGAAACCGCGGCGTATGCGGTAAGTCTCTGCTTCTGGCACCGGAAGTGCCGGTCATAGGCCGTAAATCCGGTGCCAGAACGAGATCTGGTCACGGCCGGTGAGATCTGGGTGCCCCCGACGACCTCCAGCCCGACCCCACGCCCCCTTCGTTGCCGTCGGTGTCGGTCTGGCCGGGCCCTACGACTTGAGGGCGGCGAGGGCCTTGTCGGCGTGGACCTCCATGTTGGTCTCGCTGCTGATGACCTCGATCAGCTTCTGGTCCCGGCCGATGACGAAGGTCACCCGCTTGTTCATGGGCAGGAGGCTGCGCTTCACGCCATAGGCCTTGGCCACCGCCTTGTCGGCGTCGGACAGGAGCGGGTAGCCGAGGTCGTGCGTCTCGTCGAACTCGGCTTGCTTCTCGGGCTTGTCCGCGCTGATGCCGACGCGCTGGGCGCCCACGGCCTCGAACTCGGCGGCGATGTCCCGGAAGTGGCAGGCCTCCTTCGTGCAGCCGGTCGTCATGGCCGCCGGGTACCAGAAGAGGACCACGGGCCCGTCGGCGAGCAACGTCGACAGCTTGCGGGGCGTGCCCGTCTGGTCGGGGAGCTCGAAGTCCGGGGCCTGGTCGCCTGCGGCGAGGGTCATGTGCGGTCCTCCTGAGGGGCCGGTCGTACAGTCGGCCCCATGTCTACGGTGTTCGAGCGCCCTTCGGATCTCCTGGCCGCGGTGGGGGCCGACCTCGGCACGACCGATTGGCTGGAGATCACCCAGGAACGGGTCGACGCCTTCGCCGACGCGACCGGCGACCACCAGTGGATCCACGTCGACCCGGAGCGGGCCAAGGACGGTCCCTTCGGCGGGACGATCGCCCACGGCTACCTGACCCTGTCGCTGGTGAACACCTTCCTGCCTGACCTGCTCGAGGTCCGCAACGTCTCCATGGGCGTCAACTACGGCACCGACAAGACCCGCTTCCCGGCGCCGGTCCCGGTGGGCAGTCGGATCCGCGGCCGGGCCGAGCTCTCCGGCGCGGAGGAGGTCAAGGGCGGGGTGCAGGCGCGGGTCACGGTGACGGTGGAGATCGAGGGCAACGACCGTCCGGCTTGCGTGGTCGAGACGATCAGCCGGTTCCTGGACTGATGGCCGACGAACCGCTCCCCGGGGCACTCCGGGAGACCCGCACGGAGGTCCCCGAGGCCATCCCGGCGGCGACGGTGATCCTGCTGCGGGACGGCCCCGACGGGCTCGAGACCCTGATGCTGCGCCGCAACTCGAAGCTGGAGTTCGCCGGGGGCATGTGGGTGTTCCCCGGCGGCCGGGTCGATCCCGAGGACTACCCGGCCGACGCCCCCGACGACGTCGAGGCCGCCGTCCGGGTGGCCGCGGCCCGGGAGGCCCAGGAGGAGGCCGGCCTCGCCTGTGACCCCGAGGCCATGGTCCCGTTCTCCCACTGGACCCCGCCGATGGTGGCCATCAAGCGCTACGCCACCTGGTTCTTCGTGGCCGAGGCGCCCGCCGGCGCCGTCACCATCGACGACGGCGAGATCCACGAGTCGGTCTGGGCCCGTCCGGAGGACACGCTGGCCCGCCGTGACGCCGGCGAGGTCGAGCTGGCCCCGCCGACGTGGGTGACCCTGGACCGACTGTCCCGCTCGGCCACGGTGGCCGAGGCCCTCGACGAGGCCCGCTCGGCACCGGTCGAGGCCTTCGTCACCGCCATCGGCAAGGACGGCGGCGACCTCGTCGCCCTCTGGCACGGCGACGCCGGCTACGAGACCGGCGACGCCTCCGCCCCCGGCCCCCGCCACCGCCTCGTCATGTCCAACACGAACCCCTGGCGCTACGACCGAGATTGCTGATCCCCTTCGTTCTGGTTGCGGATCGCGCGCCCAGGCGCACGATCCCGCAACCAGAAGCGGATGTTGGCCGTCACACCCCCTGGGGAGGATGCGGGCATGAGCGCGCATCCGGGAACGACTGCTGATCGGGCCGTAGCATCGGGGGTCCGGCGCCAGCCCCGGCCCGGGAGGAGAGCCGTGTCCGACCGCCGCCAACCCACGACCACGTCGGCCTTCGGCGTGTCCGGCCGGTCCAACCACGACGCCAGCGACTTCTACGCCCGCTTCACCCCACCGGAGCTCTCCGACGACTCCGCGGTGCAGCCGCCCCTGGAGACCGACGTCATCGTCACCGGCGACGCCCGGGCCATGTCCCGGGTGGCTGACCGCTCGGTGGCCCTGATCGTCACCTCGCCGCCGTACTTCGCGGGCAAGGCCTACGAGCAGGACCTGGGTGAGGGCCACGTCCCCGCCACCTACCTCGACTACCTCCAGATGCTCGAGGACGTGTTCGCCGAGTGCGCCCGCGTGCTCGAGCCGGGCGGGCGGATCGCGGTCAACGTGGCCAACCTCGGCCGCAAGCCCTACCGCTCGCTCTCCGCCGACGTCGTCGGCATCCTCCAGGACCGCCTCCGCCTGCTGCTGCGGGGTGAGGTCGTGTGGGTGAAGGCCCGCGGCGCGGCCGGCTCGTTCGCCTGGGGCTCGTTCCGCCAGCCGTCCAACCCCGTCCTGCGGGACCTCACCGAGCGGGTGATCGTCGCCAGCAAGGGCCGCTTCGACCGGGGCCGGGACGCGCCGAGCACGCTCACCAAGGACGAGTTCATGGAGGCGACCACCGACGTGTGGGAGCTCCCCACCGAGTCGGCCCGTCGGGTGGGTCACCCCGCCCCGTTCCCGGTCGAGCTGCCCCAGCGGCTGATCGAGCTCTACACCTACCCCGGTGATCTGGTGCTCGACCCCTTCATGGGTTCGGGCTCCACGGCGGTCGCGGCAGTGCGCACCGGCCGCCATTACGTCGGCTACGACACCGACGGCGCCTACGCCGAGGCGGCCACCGCCCGGGTCGAGGCCGAGCGGGTCACCCTGGCCGCCGCCGGGGCCGAGCCCGCCGAAGGACCGTTCGCCGGCGGGGAGTCCGCCCGGGTCCTGGCCGCGACGGCCCTGGCCGATGCCGGCTTCACCGACGTGGACCCCGGCGCCCGTTCTCCGGCGGGGACCGACTTCGCGCTCCAGGCCCGCGACGCCGACGGGCGCCTCTGGTACGTCGACGTGGCCGGTGGGTTCACCACCGGGCCCTCCGGCCTGCGCCGGGCCGACCTGTTGTGGCGGGCGGTGGGCATGGCCCACACCATCCGGGCCCATGACCCCGAGTGCCGGGTCCTGGTCCTCACCCCCGAGCTGCCGACCTCCACGGGCAAACCTGCGGTCCGGCATCTGGTCGACTCCGGCGTGCCCGTCCTCGACCTCGGCGCGCCCGACCTGCTGGCCCAGCTGAAGGCTCTGCCCGATTGACCGTCAGGGACCCGAGGCCGCGCCCTACCGGTCTCGCGGCGATGTCGACCGGCCGGCACCGGGGATCCGGTCCGTTGACCACCTGGGACCCGGAGCAGTACCTGCAGTTCGCCGAGGCCCGGCTGCGGCCGGCGATGGACCTGCTGGCCCGGATCCAGCCCGCCGAGTCGCCGGGGCTCGTGGTCGACCTGGGGTGTGGTCCCGGGAACCTCACCGCCCGGCTGGCCGAGCGGTGGCCCGACGCCGAGGTCATCGGGGTGGACTCGTCGCCCGAGATGCTCGACGACGCCCGTCGTGACCATCCGGGCCTGAGCTGGGTCGAGGCCGACCTGGCCACCTACGAGCCGCCCCGGCCGGCCGACGTCGTCTTCACCAACGCCGCCCTGCACTGGTTGCCCGACCACGAGCGACTCCTGCCGACCCTCCTGGGTCGGGTCGCCCCCGGCGGGACGCTGGCGGTGCAGGTGCCCGACGAGTGGGACAGCCCGTCCCACACCGCCGGGTTCGCCATCGCCGCGTCGGCCCCGTTCCGGGACCGGCTCGGCCTCGACCTGGCCGAGCAGCCGCTGCTCACCCCGACGCAGTACCTGGACGTCCTGCTGCCCCTGGCCGAGGAGGTGGACTGCTGGACCACGACCTACCACCACGTCCTCGAGGGCGCGAACCCGGTGGTCGAGTGGTTCAAGGGCTCGTTCCTGCGGGAGTTCCTCAGCCGTCTGGACGACGCCGACGGCGCGGCGTTCGTGGCCGACTACACCGCGGCCATGGCCGAGGCCTACCCACCCCGTCCCGACGGCCGCACGGTCCTGGCCTTCCGGCGCCTCTTCCTGGTGGTCCGCCGATGGCCGTGACGGCCGGCGTCAAGCGCCTCTGACCCTTCTGGCGCCCGATTTCCCGGCCAGGACCGGGAAATCGGGCGCCAGAACGGGGATCAGGGGGTGCGTTCGATGAGGTCGATGACGATGCGGGCGAGGTCGGCGCCGGCGTCCTCCTGGACGAAGTGGCCGGCGCCCTCGATGGTGGTGTGGGGCAGGCCCTTGGTGCCCGGGCACGAGCTTGAGGAAGGGCCCGTCGGCGCCGGCGGTGATCGGATCCGAGTCGGAGAAGGCCAGGAGGAAGGGCTTCTCCCAGGTCTGCAGCACGGCCCACGCCGCCCGGTTGGCCTCGGCGGCCTCGCTGTCGGGGCTGATCGGTACGAGGCTCGGCATCTGGCGGGCCGCCTCCTTGTGCTGCTCCTCGGGGAACGGGGCGTCGTAGGCGGCGATCTCCTCGGGGGAGAGCGCCGTGGTGCATCCCCCGCTGACGATGCCCCCGATGGGGAACTCGTCGGCGGTCTGGGAGAACTCCAGCCAGCTCATGAACGCCTTGCCCACCCGCTGGTCTCCCGTGGGCAGACCGCCGTTGGACAGCACGACGCGGGCGAACCGGTCCGGGTGCTCGGCGACGAGGCGCAGGCCGATGAGCGCCCCCCAGTCCTGGCCGACGTAGGTCAGGTCGTGGAGGTCGAGCTCGTCGAAGAGCGCCGCCCGCTGCCACTCGACCATGCGGGCGTAGGTGACGTCCTCGCGGTGGGCGGGCTTGTCGGAGCGCCCGAAGCCGACCAGGTCCGGCGCGACACAGCGGTAGCCGGCGTCGACCAGGACCGGGATCATCTTGCGGTACAGGTAGCTCCAGGTCGGCTCGCCGTGCAGCAGGAGGACGGTCGGGGCGTCGGCCGGACCCTCGTCCAGGTGGTGGATGCGGATCGCCGGGCCGCCGTCGCCGGCGGGCACCTCGACGTAGTGCGGGGCGAACGGGAATCCGGGCAGGTTCTCGAAGCACTCGTCGGGCGTGCGCAGCAGGTCCATGCCCCACTCTCGTCTGGTGACACTCGAAGTGTCAACAGTTCAGGGGGTGGTGAGGATGCCGATCACCGAGCGGGCCAGCACGGCCTCGACCCGGGCGGGGGGGAGGCGGCGATGGGTGCTGAGCTGGTCCACGACCTCGAAGGAGCTGACCGCCTCCAGGGCGCCGAGCGTCTCGTCCCGGTCGTCCCGCCCCGGGGCGTCGAGCTCGCGGGAGAACAGGGCCTCGACCTGGCGGCGGAGGGCGTCGCGTCGGGTGGCCACGCCCTCGGCCACGGCCGGGAAGCGCCCGGAGCGCAGGATGGCGACCCGGGCGAAGGGCGCCAGCTCGCGGTGCTGGTGGACCCGGTGGGCGCCGAGGCGCGCGGCCCGGTCGGCGAGGTCACCGGAGTCATCGAGCAGGTCGAAGAGCGGTGCGGCCCGCTCCATCTGGCGGGCGATGGCCCGATCGGTGAGCGAGTCCATGTCGTCGAAGTAGCGGAAGACCGAGCGCAGCGAGACGCCGGACCGCTCCGCCACGGCCGCCGCACCGGGGCTGAGGTGACCTTCGCCGAGCAGGTCGAGCATGGCGTCGACCACGGCATCGACGTTCTGCTCCCGGCGGACACGGCGCCCGTCGAGGCGTTGGGGCTCGGCCATGGCGGTCACCGTAGTGGCACGCCCGGTGCCAACACCGTGCTCAGCCCTGGCGCAGGTACGCCTCGATGCCGCCGAGGTGGCGGTGGGTGCCACCGTCGTCGATCACCAGGGCCGGCCGACCGCTGGTTGCGATCGCGTCGGGGTCCGCGGCGGCGGCCAGGACGACCGCGGTGGCCGCGTCGGGGGCGAGGACGGTCACCGACACCAGATCCGAGGTGGGTCGGTCGATGGTGACCGCGGCGCCTTCGGCGAGGCCGAGCTCGGCCAGGGTCGGGCCGTCAGGATCCTCGGGGTCGGGGACCACGACCACCCAGGCCCGACCGTCGCCCACGGTGCCGGCCAGGCGCAGGGCACCGCCGACGTCGACCACGGCACCCTCGGCGCCCGCCTCGACCAGCGCCTCGGCCACGGTGTCGGCGGCCCGAGCCCGGGCCAGGTCGTCGAGGTCCAGCACGGCGCCGGCGGGGACCGACACCCGGGTCAGCACGGCGTTGAGGACGAGGCCCTCACTGCCGACGGCCCCGTCGGTGGCCTCGGCGGCGGCCACGCTGGCCTCGACGAGGGCGAAGGTGTCGTCGTCCAGAGGCACGGCTGACCCGTTCGAGCCCTCGAGCTGGGCCACGAGGCTGCCGGGACGGGTGGGGTTCCACTTCCGGTCCAGGTCGTCGAGGAGTTGGCGAGCGTCGATGAGCAGCACGGGCCCACCCCCCCGGACGGCGAGCCGCGCCCCCGTCCCCAGCGTGTTGACATCGAGTTGGGACCAGTCGTGGTCCCCCAGGGCCCCGGCGACGGCACTGGGCTGGTCCGGGGCGGGGGAGAGGCGGGCCACCGTGGGAGGGTACGCCTCCGGGGGGCAGGACGATCAGGGGACCTGGTTCTGAGTTCAGGCGTCCTGGGTGACCCGGGTGCGGGCCGCCGCGGGGATGCGGCTGACCTTCTTCGGGCCGATCTCGCGGTAGAGGAGGAAGAAGACGGTGAGGGCGGTGACCACGATCGTCGCCCACCGCAGGGCGGTCGTGGTGGCATCGGTGCCCGCCGTGAAGAGGTGGATGGTCGTCATCACGGCGACGGCGTAAGCGGTGAGGTGGATGCGACGCCACCACACCTTGGGGATGCGCTTCATGAACAGCGACGTCAGCTCGATGCCCAGCAGCAGCCAGAAGGCGATGACACCCCAGGCCACCGCGCCCGTCTTCCAGGGGGAGGCGAAGGGCACCAGGAGATCGGCGAGGCCGAAGTGGACATAGGTGTCGGCCACCAGTGCGCCCATGTGGATCCCGGTGAAGAGGACGGTCAGACCGCCGAGGTGGCGGTGCAGGTCGAGCAGCCAGGGCGCCTTCGGGTTGGGGCCGAGGGCGCGGGTGGCCAGGGCGATGCCCCAGAGCACCGAGGCCAGGGCGAGGGCCCAAGCCATCACGCCGGCCGAGCGGGAGACGTACCACCAGAACTGCTCGTTCATCGTTCGTGCTCCTCGAAGTCGCCGACGCGGTGGCGGGTGCGGTCTGCGGTGATCAGCAGGGCCGCCACGCGGGCGTCGGCCAGGAGCTCGAGGCCCTCGTCGACGCCGGCGACCAGTGCCGCCTTGGCCATGACCTCGGCCTCGGTGGCCTCGTGGGCGATGACGGTGACCGCGGCCACGTCGGTGCGAGCCGGGGCGCCGGTCGCCGGGTCGATGAGGTGGTGGCGTTCCTCGCCGTCGACGGTCCAGTGTCGTCGGGCGCGGGAGCTGGTGGCGAGGGCGCCGGCGACGAGGTCGACGACGGTGGCGGGGTTCTCGGGGTCCGCCGGGTCGTCGATCGCGATGGAGTAGGCGTCGCCCTCGGCCAGGCCGCCGCCGATGCGCAGGTCCCCACCGAGGTTGACCAGGGCCGACTGGGCCCCGCCGATGAGGAGGTCCACGGCGACGAGGTCCGCAGTCCGGCCCTTGCCGATCCCACCGAGATCCAGGTGGGTGCCGACGGGCAGGGTCACGGTCCGCGATGTCGGGTCGAGGAGGATGTCCGCACATCCCGGCGGCGGGAGGGGCCCCGAGCCCGGGGCGGGACCGGGCCCGGTGCCGATCTGTTCGAAGGTCCGGTCGTAACCGGCGTCGATGACCGCGTCGAGGACCGTGGGGTCGAAGCGGTGACCGGTGCCGTGCCACGCCGCGACGGCGGTGGTGATGAGGTCGAAGGTCTCGTCGTCGACCAGGACGGGCCGGCCGCCGGCGTCGTTGAGTCCGCTGAGGAGGCTGTCGGGCCGGAACCGGCTCCAGCGCTGCTCGAGCTCCTCGATGCGTTGTCGGGCCTGGTCGAGGAGGGTCGGGTCCTCCCCCAGCACGGCGAGGTGGACGTCGGTGCCCATGGCCCGGAACCGGGCCTCGCTCCAGCCGACGGTCCCGGCGACGCCCTCGAGCGTCGCCGGTGGCTCCGGCACCGACGGGCTCATCTCAGCTGCCGCCCGAGGTCGACGGCGGCGCGGGGGCCGGGGCCGGCGCGGGGGCCGGCGCCGGGGCGCTGACCGTCCCGGAGCTGGTGCTCGAGCTGGAGGATGACGACGAGCCCGAGTAGCTGGAGCCCGAGGAGCTGTAGCCGGAGGAACTCCCGCTGGGCGCGACCGGCACGTAGTGCCGCTGGACGACGACGATCTCGGGCCGGGGCTGGCGGGCCACCGGAGCGGGGGCGACCGTGCGAGGCGTGGCGGGCGAAGCGGTGGCCGCTGCCTCCGTCGGGGCCTGGCCGAGGGCCATGCCCAGGACCATGCCGAAGGCGCCGCAGAAGGCCAGGCCGGAGACGGCGATGCGGGCGTCCAGCGCCGGCTTCCGCCGACGACCCCGCCCCGCCCGGGAAGGGCGGTCGGACGGGGCGGGGCGGGCAGGGGGGACCGGGTCAGTCATCGTCCGGCTCGTCGACGCCGTCGTCGCTGGGGTCCTCGGCGCCGTCGTCATCGCCTTGGTCGCCGCCGCCGTCGTCGTCATAGGACGAGTCGTCGTCGTCATCGTCGACGTAGGGCGCGGTCGGGTTCGGCGCCGGGGCGGCAGTCGGAGCCGGTGTGTAGTCGCCGCCGCCGGACTCGACCGTTCCGGTGTAGCTGCCACCGCCGGCGGTGCCGCCACCGGCCGCGACGGGGATGTCCTGGACCACGACCCGGACCCGGGGGGTGCGCTGGGCGGCGGTCGGCCGGGCCTCGCGCTGGGCGGTGGGCTGGATCTCGGTGGCGGTGAGGTTGCCGACCGAGTCGCTGTCGGAGCCCAGCAGGCCCATGTTCACCGCCATGGCGGTGCCGGCCATGGCCAGGGTGGCGGTCATGGTGCCGGCCACCACGAGTGCTCGACGTCGTTCCATCGGAGGGTGCTCCTTGGTTGGGGGGATGGCCTCAACGTACGGAGGGGGCTTCCAGCGCCCGTCCAGTCTGGGGTAAAGGGTTGGCAAAGTCCGACCGGGGGACGAGCCCGGAGCCCGTCCACGTGTCACGGTGGGGGCATGCGGGTGCTGGTCGTGGAGGACGATGACTCGATCGCGGTGCCCCTGGTCAAGGGTTTGGCGCGGGAGGGCTTCGTCGTCGAGCGGGTCGCGACCGGGTCCGCGGCCCTCGCGGCCGCGCCGGCCGACATGGTCCTGCTCGACCTCGGGCTGCCCGACATCGACGGGTACGAGGTCTGTCGCCGTCTGCGCGCCGACTCCGACGTGCCGATCATCGTCGTGACGGCGCGGGGGGAGGAGGTGGACCGGGTCATCGGCCTCGAGCTCGGCGCCGACGACTACCTGGTGAAGCCGTTCGGCCTGCGGGAGCTGGTCGCCCGCATCCGGGCGGTGGCCCGACGGTCCGAGAGCCGGGCCGCGGTGCCCGACGTCCGGGGGGTCGGCGGGGTGGAGCTGGACATCCGCACCCGTCGGGTGAGCGTCGAGGGCGACGAGGTCGAGCTGACCCGCAAGGAGTTCGATCTCCTGGCCCTGCTGATCGAGGAGCCCGGGGCGATCCGGACCCGGGACGAGATCATGGAGACGGTGTGGGACGCCCACTGGTACGGCCCCACCAAGACCCTCGACGTCCACATCGCCGCCCTCCGCCGGAAGCTCGGTGACCCGACCCTCATCGAGACGGTGCGAGGCGTGGGCTTCCGCACCGCCGAGCCCGGCTGAACCTCCGGTGACCCGGCGTTTCGTCCTGGCCTTCCTGGCCCTCACCGTCTTCGTCCTCCTGGTGCTGGTCGTCCCCCTCGGGATCAGCGCCTCCAACCGGGAACGCGACCGCCTGACCCTGGACCTGGAGCGCGACGCCCGGGTGATCGGCTCCTTCGCCGAGGACACGCTCGAGGGCCTGGCCGACGAGGACCTCCAGGCCGTCGCCGAGGACTACGCCGACAGGACCGGGGCCCGGGTCGTGATCGTCGAACGCCCGGGGGCGGGTCCTGGCCGACTCCGACCCCGTCGAGGGGGCCGGCAACTACCGGGACCGCCCCGAGATCGCCGACGCCCTCAACGGCCAGTTGGCCGCCGGGACGCGCCGCTCCGACACCCTCGACACCGACCTGCTCTACGTCGCGGTGCCGGTGGCATCGGGCGGGGAGGTCCACGGCGCCGTGCGGCTCACCTATCCGACCACCGAGGTCGACGAGCGGGTGCAGCGGGTCTGGCTGACGCTGGGCGGGGTGGCCGCCGTGTCCCTCCTGGCCGCCGGGGTCATCGCCGTGGCTTTGGCCCGCTCGGTGACCCGACCGCTGCGGGAGCTCCAGGCCGCGGCCACCGCCCTCGGTGCGGGCGACCTGAGCGCGCACGCCCCCGATGACCAGGGTCCGCCCGAGGTGCGGGCGCTCGCCCGGGCGTTCAACGACACGTCCCGACGCCTCGAGGAGCTGATCGGAGCCCAGGACGCCTTCGTGGCCGACGCCTCCCACCAGCTGCGGACCCCGCTGACGGCCCTGCGCCTCCGGTTGGAGAACCTGGAGGCCGAAGCCGACCCACCCGTCGCCACCGAGCTGGCCGCCGCCCTCGACGAGAGCGACCGGATGTCCCGGTTGGTCGACGGGCTCCTCGCCCTGGCCCGGGCGGACAAGGCGGCGTCCACGGCCACCGCCGCCGCCATCGACCTGCGTTCCGTGCTCGAAGAGCGTCGGGACATCTGGCTGCCGGTGGCTGACGAGCGGGGCGTCGACCTCGTGGTCGACGACGGTCCGGTCCTGCGGGGCCTGGCCACGCCCGACCGGCTCAGCCAGGTGCTGGACAACCTCATCGACAACGCCCTGGAGGTCTCGCCCGAGGGCTCCGTCATCCACCTCGCCGTCGTCGCCACGCCGACAGGCCCGGCGATCCACGTCACCGATCACGGCCCGGGCATGACCCCCGATCAGCGAGATCGGGCCTTCGACCGCTTCTGGCAGGGCCCGGAGGGGACCGGATCGAGCGGCCTGGGTCTGGCCATCGTGCAGAAGCTGGTGCAGGCCGACGGCGGCCATGTGGACCTCCGGGAGACCCCCGGCGGGGGGCTCGATGCCGTGGTCCAGCTCCCCCCGGTCCCCGTCCGCTAGCGCGGCCGGGGACCGGGGGCGGCGGGCTCAGTCGCCGTCGTCGTCCTCGTCGGGCTGGCTCTCGTTGCTCTCGCCCGACTCGCCGCCCTCGCCGCCTTCGCCCACGTCCTCCCAGGTGGCCTTGGCCCCGGAGTGGCCGACCTGAGCGATCTTCACGGTGCCGACCAGCGAGGCCAGCACGGCGGCGGCGGACACGACGATGACCGCAGGGCCCATCCACGCCGGCTGGGCCACCCCGGCGGCCTCGTCCTTGAGCCGCTTCCGGTCCAGGACCATCACGCCCGTGGCGAGGATCGGGATGGGGAGGGCCAGCCACGGCATGTTCTCGCCCGCTTCGGCGTGCTCCTCGACCAGTTCGTTCTCGTCGACCTGCTCCTCCAGGGGCTCGCCGCTGGACTGGGCCAGGAGGGCGAAGGCGAAGGCGGAGAAGCCGAGGACCACCACGATCCAGCCGATCCGGCGTCGGGCCGCCCCCCACACGGCGATGGCGATGGTGCCGATCGCCGCGAGCGGCACCAGCACGACTGCGGCGTGCACGAGGAGGGGGTGGGCCGGGAGGCCGAAGAGTGATTCGAGTTCCATTCCCGGAGCCTGTGCCCGGGGCCGGCCCGGACGAAGGGCACGAAGGTCCTCGATCGGCCCGGACTTGGGCAGAACTTTGCCTTCGCTTGGCTCAGAGCAGGGCGAAGGGCTCCAGGTCCTCGATGGCGACGAGGCTGCGGCGGAACATCGTCAGGAACATGGCGTCGGCCCGCTCGGACCGACCGGCGGTGGCGTAGGCCACGCCGAGCACGGTGATCAGCGGGCCCTGGAGCACGCCGAGGCGGTAGTCCTCGAAGGCGGTGGCCGCCGAGTAGGCCGTCCCGTCGACGCCGTGGCCCGTCAGCGCCGACCGGTAGGCCGAGACGACGGCCGCCTCGTGGGCCCGACGGTCCTCGACTTCGAGGCTGGTGGCACAGAAGTAGGCCAGGTCCCGGCCGGGCTGACCGACCGACAGGGTCTGCCAGTCCACCGCGTGGACGACCCCCGAGGGCTCGAAGAGGAGGTTGTCGAGGCGGTAGTCCCCGTGGCCGAGGGCGAACCGCTCGGACCGGGCGGTGATCCAGGTGGGGACGGCCTCGGCGAACCGCCGCAGCGTGTGCTCACCGGCGGCGTCGACCTCGGGCCGGTAGCGGTCGACGAAGATGTCGACCGCGGAGGCGAACACGCTGCCGAGGAAGGCCGCGTCCTCCTCGCCCACCCGGTTGAGCCCGGGATGGTCATAGAGCGTCTCGTCGCACCATCGGGGGCCGTGCAGCCCGGCGAGGTTGACCGCCGCGGCCTCGGCCTCAGCCGGCGAGCACCCGGCCACCTGGTCACCGGGCTCCGCGGGCGACAGGTCCTCCAACAGCAGCGTGAACACCGTGGCGTCGTCGGTCATCGCCCCGAACCAGCAGCGGGGGGTGGCCACCGCCACCGTCGGGGCCAGGTCGAGGTAGAACGCCACCTCGTTGCGGTAGCCGTTGGCCACCATCGAGCGGTCGTCGCCGGCGCCCATCTTGGCCACGAGGGTGGCAGGCAGCGGGCCCTCGCCCTGGAGGAGGAGGCGATAGTTGGCCCCGACCTGGCCGTTGCCGATCGGCTCGGTGGCCACGGTGGTCACCGTCACCTCGTGGCCCGCGCTGCGCAGGGCCGCGGTGAGCCAGTCGGGGGTGAGGTCCTCGGGTCGGTCGACCGGCACGACGCCCGTCGTCACCGGGTGGCCCGGTAGGCGTCGACGACCGGGGCGAGCTCGGTCGGGGTGGCGCCGTGCAGGATGACGGCGTCGGCGCCGAGGTCGATCTGGCGGCGCACGGTGGCCACGCACTGCTCGGGGGAGCCGGTGGCCGCCGGGGCCAGCCACTCCTCGGGGATGAGGGTGGCGATGTGCTCGAGCTGCTCGGTCGTGGCCTTCTGGTCGATCGCTCCGGCGAAGCCGGCGACCATCTCGTCGGCCCGGAAGGCCTCGAGCACGGCCGGGTCCCAGCCGTTGGTGCGCACCATCAGGTCGCCGTAGCCCTGGAGGTAGGTGGCCATCCGCCCGACCGTCTTCCGCAGGCGCAGGTCCTCGGGCAGGTGGTCGCCGACGGTCGCGAGGCAGGACCACACGGTGACCGACGCCGGGTCGCGGCCGGCCTGCTCGGCGGCGTCCTTCACGGTGCGCACGCAGCGCTCCAGGGTCTCGTCGGTGAAGAAGGTGTGCAGGACCACGTCGTCGAAGGCCCGCCCGCCCAGCGCCAGCGAGTGCGGCCCGAAGGCGGTGAGCAGCAAGCGGGATGTCCTCGTCGAAGTCCGAGCCCAGGCGCAGGACCGGCCAGGACCCCGCCGGACCGTCGTGGCCGAAGACGACCTCGCCGTGCCAGAGCCGGCGCATCAGCCCGGCGAAGTCCTCCATCTGGGCGGTGGTGATCCGGGGGATGCCGTACACGTCCTGCAGCGGGGCGATGCCGCGACCGAGCCCGAGGGTGAACCGGCCGTCGGTGAGGCGGTGCATCGTCGTGGCGTAGGACGCGGTGACCATCGGGTGGCGGGTGTTGTGGTTGGTCGCGGCGGTGGCGATCCGGATCTCACTGCTGACCGCGGCGGCCGCGCCCGAGAGCGTCACCGCCTCCTTGATGTTGAACCGCTCGGAGATGAAGGCGGTCCCCAGGCCCATCGCCTCGCCGTCCCGCACCTCGTCGATGAGCTCGGCGGGCGACTGGGGCGCCCCCGCCAGGCGCGTAGAAGCCCAGCTCGGTCATGCGCTCAGCCATCGCCTGATCCTGTCAGGTGGCCGGTCCGCCGCGGGTAAGTACCGGGGCCGCCCCGCCGACAGAGAAGAGGTGCACGTCTCCTCGTCTCGCGCGCCCGGCGGCGCGTCCCCGCGGACCGGAGCTTCGGGGACGGGGCCTCCTCGCTGAGCCCGCTCTGCTCGATGCCCGCTTCCGGGGCGTGGCCGACGTCTCCCGCGACGGCATCTGGATGATCGACCTCGGCGGGTCGACGACCTTTGCCAACCAGCAGATGGCCGACCTCCTGGGCTGTGAACTGGACACCCTCATGGCCGCGTCGGTCTTCGACTTCATGGATGCCGAGGGCATCGCCGAGGGCCTGGCGGTCCTCGAACGACTCCAGGCCGGCATGCCCCAGCAGCTGGAGTTCCGCCTCGTGCGGGTCGACGGGGTCGACGTGTTCATCGAGGCATCGACCTGCCCGTTGTTCGCGGCGGACGGCTCGGTGAGCGGCGCCCTCGGCGTGGTGAACGACACCAGCGAACGGCGACGGGCGACCGAGCAGCTCCGGCGACAGCGGGAGTGGCTGGCGATGGCCCTCGACGCCGGTGGGCTGGCGGCCTGGGAGCTGGAGCTGGCTACGGGCGAGTACACGCTCTCGGACAACCTGCGGGCGGTCTTCGGCTATCGCGATCTCGACGCCAACCCGACCATGCGGGACCTCCTCGAGGTGGTCGTCCCCGAGGACCGCCACCTGTTCCGCACCCTCGAGTACGCCGTCGGTGCGCCCTTCGCGCTGGAGTTCCGCATCGTGCGTGACGGCCACGTGGCCTGGGTGCGCAGCCAGGGTCGGGTCATCGGTGACGACCAGGGCCAACCGGTGGCCCTGCGGGGGACCTCGGTCGACATCACCGAGACCCGTGACGCCGAGCTGCGTCGGGCCGAGGCGATCGCGGTGCACCTCCAGACGATCGAGGCCAGCCCGGACGCCTTCGTGGGCATCGACGGGGCGGGTCGGGTCACCGAGTGGAACGCGATGGCCACCTCGCTCTTCGGCTGGACGCGCGAGGAGGCGTTGGGGCAGCGGGCCGTCGACCTCATCTTCCTGGCCTCGGACCGGGACTTCTACCAGCAGCAGCTCGACGCCATGGTCGATCCCGATGCGCCCGAGGTGCCCCCCACGCGGGTCGAGCTCGTGGCCCAGGCCCGGGACGGCCGGACCTTCCCGGTCGAGCTGTCGCTGGTCATGGTGCGCGTCGGTGGCGCGGGCCAGCTGCGGGGGTTCATCCGGGACATCACCGAACGCCGGGCCCACGAGCGCGACCTGGCCGACCGGGCGCTGGTCGACCAGGTCACCGGGCTGGCCAACCGCACCCTGCTCCTGGACCGGGCCGAGCGGGCCATCGCCCGCATCGGTGAGCGCTCGCCGCTGGTCGCCGCCCTGTTCCTCGACATCGACCGCTTCAAGCCGATCAACGAGAGCCTCGGTCACACCGCCGGCGACGCCCTGCTCGCCGCCGTGGCGGCTCGGCTGCGGTCCACGGTCGGGGTCGCCTGCACGGTGGCCCGCCACGGCGGTGACGAGTTCGTGGTCCTCTGTGAAGGCGTCGACGACCTGGCGGCGGCCGCTGCGGTCGGCCGAGACGTGCTGGGTGCCTTCGCCGAGCCCATCGCCGTCGGCGGCCGACGCCTGACCATCAGCCTCAGCATCGGCCTGGCCCACGTGGACAGCCCGACGACGGCGGCGGCCGCGCTGATCCGGGCGGCGGACGTCGCGATGCAGCAGGCCAAGTCCCTCGGCGGTGGCCGCCTCGAGGCCTTCGACGCGGCGCTGGCCCATCGAGCCACCCGTCGGCTCGACCTCGAGCAGGAGCTCCGCCGGGCGCTGGCGACGGGCCAGATCACCGTCGCCTACCAGCCGGTGGTCGAGTTCAGCGGCCGCATGGTCAGCCTCGAGGCGCTGGCCCGCTGGGACCATCCCGAGCTGGGCTCGATCGCTCCCGCCGAGTTCATCCCGGTGGCCGAGGAGACCGGTCTCATCGTGGAGCTGGGGGAGCGGGTCCTCGACGAGGCCTGCGCCCGCCTGGCCGCCTGGCGGGCGACGGCCGCCGGGAAGCGGCTCACGCTGGCCGCGAACCTCTCGGGGCGTCAGCTGGCGACCCCCGGTCTGGTGGGCTCGGTGCGCCGGATCCTGGATCGCCACGGCCTACCGGTGGACGCCGTCTGCCTGGAGATCACCGAGTCCATGCTGATGGACGAGACGTCCGGCGCGGCCGCCACGGTCGACGCTCTCGCCGAGATGGGCATCGTCCTGGCGGTCGACGACTTCGGCACCGGCTACTCGTCGCTGCTGTACCTGCGGCGCTTCCCCGTCCACGCCCTCAAGCTGGACCGTTCGTTCGTCGCCGGCATCGGCACCAGCGCCGTGGACACCGCCATCGTCGGCTCCATGATCGATCTGGCCCGCTCCCTGGCCCTGGTGTCCATCGCCGAGGGGGTCGAGACCGTCGAACAGGCCGAGGCCCTGGCGGCGCGGGGCTGTGACCTGGCCCAGGGCTACTTCTGGTCCCGGCCCGTGCCCGCCGACGAGATCAGCCGCCTGCTGGCCGCCACGGCGGTCCTGGTCCCCGCCGAGGCCTGACCCGGCTCGCCGGGGGCCCGCCATGACCGCATCGGCGGGCACGGGGGTAGACACGGTCCGATGACCGCATCGGCTCCGCTGCTGACCCTCGAGGCCACCTTCGTCCGCGATCTCGAGGGGCTCTACCGGCCGTGGCAGGCGGCCCCGGCGCCGGCCCCCGCCTGCTGGCCCTCAACGAGGGGCTGGCGGCGGAACTGGGTCTCGACCCGGCGCGGCTGTCGGCCCCGGAGGGCGTCGGCTTCCTCGTCGGCACCGAGCTGCCCGACAGCGCCGTGCCGGTCGCCCAGGCCTACGCCGGTCACCAGTTCGGCGGCTTCACCCGCGCCTCGGCGACGGCCGGGCGCTGCTGCTCGGCGAGGTGATCGACGCCGACGGCCGCCGCCGCGACCTCCACCTGAAGGGCTCGGGCCGCACGCCGTTCGCCCGCGGCGGCGACGGCAAGGCCGCGGTCGGGCCGATGCTGCGCGAGTACCTGATCGGCGAGGCGATGCACGCCCTCGGCATCCCGACCACCCGGGCGCTCGCCGTCGTCGCCACCGGCGAGCAGGTCGCCCGCGAGACGACGCTGCCCGGCGCCGTGCTGGTCCGGGTCGCCGCGAGCCACCTGCGGGTCGGCACCTTCCAGTACGCCGCCGCGCCAGGGCGACCCGGACCTCGTGCGGCGCCTCGCCGACCACGCCATCGCCCGCCACCACCCCGAGGCCGTCGGTGCGCCGAACCCGTACCTGGCGTTCTTCGAGGCGCGTCGTCGAGCGCGCAGGCCGCGCTGGTCGCCCAGTGGATGCTCGTCGGCTTCGTCCACGGCGTGATGAACACCGACAACATGACGATCTCCGGCGAGACGATCGACTACGGCCCGTGCGCGTTCATGGACGCCTACGACCCGGCGACGGTGTTCAGCTCGATCGACCACGGCGGCCGCTACGCCTACGGCAACCAGCCCGCGATCGCCCAGTGGAACCTGGCCCGCTTCGCCGAGACGCTGCTGCCCCTGCTCGCCGACGACCGAGGACGACGCGGTCGCCGTCGCCACCGAGGTGCTCCACTCGTTCCCCGACCGCTACGCCCGCCACTGGGCCGACGGGCTGCCGGCCAAGCTCGGCCTGGTCGGCGCCGTCGACGGCGACGAGGCCCTGTCGACGGACCTGCTCGAGCTGCTGCACGCCCAGCAGGTCGACTTCACCGTCGTTCTTCCGCGCCCTGTCCTCGGTGCCCGTCGGCGACGCAGGCCCGGCGGCCTGTTCGCCGAGCCCGAGCCGTTCGACGCGTGGTCGACCCGGCTGGCAGGCCCGGCTGGCCGGCCGAGGGCCGGGCCGCCGTCGGCGGCCGAGGCGATGGACCGGGTGAACCCGGTCTACATCCCGCGCAACCACCTCGTCGAGGAGGCGCTGACCGCGGCCAACGCAGGCGACCTCGAGCCCGTTCCGCCGTCTGCTCGACGTCGTCGCCCACCCGTTCGACGAGCGGCCCGGCCTCGAGCGCTACGCCGAGCCGGCCCCCGACGGACTTCGGCCGCTACCTCACCTTCTGCGGCACCTGACCCTGATCTGGCACCGGATCCTCCGGTCAGGACCGGCACATCCGCTGCCAGTTGCGATTTGGCGCCCTCGGCAGGATTCGAACCTGCGACACACGGTTTAGGAAACCGATGCTCTATCCCCTGAGCTACGAGGGCCGAGGCCGGGGCCGAGGGCCGAGGCTAGTGAGCTACGCCTGGGTCCAGGGTCTCGCTCGTCACCGCTTGCCGATAGCTCCAGTTATCGGCGGGGGTGGCGACTCGCGGCGACTTCCATTCTCAGGAACAGCCGATCTCACGGTCGAGGACCGCGTTGGACGCCGCCGCTACGGCCACGCTTGTAGGGCTGGGTTACGAAGCCCGGGATCTGCGCAGCAGCCAGCACGTGGTCGAGCAGCCGAGCAGCGGCCTCGCCCGACGGCGCGGCGGACGATCGGCCCGAAGATGCCGATCTCCGGGTCACCGAAGCCCATGATCGGCGACCCGACGTCGGGCCCGGCCAGCTCGACTGCGTGCTCGGTCGATGCCTGGATGGCCGAGTCCCACGAGGGGTCGTCGGCGGCATCTGCGTGCTCGTCCACTCCCGCGATCTCTGCGACCCTGCGAACGAGATCCGCGGACGGCACGTCATGGTCGTGGTGCACTCGTCGGCCCCACTCGGTGTAGAAGTCAGCGACGAGGTCGTTGCGGTCCCCGTCGAGCAGGGCCTGGATCACCCGGTGCACCGAGGTCCCCGTTGCCGCCACGGCCCGGACTTCTCGGGGATCCCCTTGCCCCCGGCTCGGTGCAGACGGCCAGGCGTGAAGCTCCGCCAAGCGATGTCGACGTCGCGCTGCGCAGCCGCATCGATGAGCCACCGCGAGGGTTCCAGGTCCACGGCAACCGGGCTCGAAGTATAGAACTGAATTCTCGAGGGGTCGAGGAACGTCGTCACTTGCGGACCCTACGACTGCACAAGCCGAGAAGTGATCTGGTGACAACCGAGCTGTGGGAGAAGTGGCGAACAAGAGTCGTGACGATAGCGGCTGATAGTGTCGGCGAATGAGCGAGATCGATTACGAGGGCCGCGTGGCGATCGTGACCGGGGCCGGCGCCGGTCTCGGGCGGGCGCACGCCCTGGCCCTGGCGAGGTTCGGGGCAAGGGTGGTCGTCAACGATCTCGCCGGTGACCCGTCGGCGGCCGACGCCGTGGTGGACGAGATCGTGGGCGTGGGCGGCGAAGCGGTGGCTTCCTACGCGTCGGTTGGTGCGGACGAGGGCGGCGTCCAGGTCGTGGCCGACGCCGTCGCTGCCTTCGGACAGCTCGACGTGGTCGTCAACAACGCCGGCATCACCCGCGACCGGTCCTTTGCCAAGCTCGACGCCGAGGCCATCGACGCCGTGCTGCGGGTGCACCTCTACGGCACGATCGGGGTGACCAAGGCGGCATGGGAGCACCTGAAGGCGTCCGGCACGGGCCGGGTGGTCAACACCACCTCCGGCGCGGGCCTCTTCGGCAACTTCGGCCAAGCCAACTACAGCGCAGCGAAGATGGGCATCGTCGGTCTGAGCCGGACCCTGGCCATCGAAGGCGCGAAGGCCGGGATCGGTGTCAACGTGATCGCACCGTTCGCGGCGTCCCAGATGACCGAACAGGTCATGTCGCCGGAGGAGTTCGCGGCCCTGACGCCTGAGCTGGTGGCCCCCATGGTCGTCTACCTGGGCTCGACGGCATGCGAGACGAGCGGCCAGATCTTCACCGTCGCCGGTGGATTCGTGGCCCGCGTGGCGATCTTGGAGGGCGCAGGCGTCAACCTCGGGCCCGACGTGACACCCGACTCGATCGCGGCGGCGTGGGATCAGATCGTGGATCCAGCGAAGCCACGGAGCCCCAGAACGTCATCGATTCCGCCCAGAAGGTCAACCGCGCCATAGGTCTCTGAGCCCAGCCAAACCGCCTGCCGACCGCCTTGCCGGTCGGCAGGCCACCCCCGGTAGCTCGCATCACACATGGCTCGACGCCCGAAACGACTACGGCTACACTTCAGGCGAGGTCGGACTCGCTTGAATGGGGGGCCAGAAATGGCAGCTGGGACCGGACTGTCGTGGCGTGAGCATGCCGTGGCGATCTCGCAAGGTGTGGTGTGGCCGTGTCGTGCAGTACCGCCGACTGCTTCGGATGACTGCGTATCGCGTGAACGAGGAATCTGGTGATCAGTACCCGTCCGGGAGGCGTCGAACGGTGACCTCCGTCGCGCCCTTGAACTCGTGCACCGACCGCACCTCGTAGACGTCCTCGGCATCGGGGAACCCGACGACGGCTCCTCGGAAAACGAGGGCCGCCAACCCCGTGTGGAGGAGCCTGCCGGCTTCATCGATGAACCGGGCCGTTGTGGGCACGACCGCCATCATCGGCTTGGACCGCACTCGTGCGAGAACCAGTAGTCCTTGGCCAGGTCGCTACGGTCGCCGGTGACGGCTGCTCCCGCCTTCTTTCGTCTCGAGGGCGAGGCGCTCGTCCCGACGCCCGAGGCGCGTGGCCCGTGGTCGCCGGACATGCTGCACGGCCATTGCTCGCGGGCCTGGCGGCGCGGGCGGTCGAGGCGGAGCTAGCTGCGGACGGATTCCAGGGGGCTCGGTTGACCATCGACCTGTTCAAGGCGGCGGGTCTCGATCGATCGGTGACGACGCAGGTCGAGGTACCCGCCGTGGCGGCCGGGTGCGAGCGGCGGAGGTCTCGATACGGGCCGGTGCGATCGAGGCTGCTCGGTCTTCGGTTCTCCTACTCGACACGTCCGCACCTCCCGAGAACCCCGTGCCGGAAAGCCCCGCCTGGTCGTCGGCGGGACCCGACGACATCGAGGATCGTCCGGGTGGAACCGGCTTCGATGTGCGCTTCGTGCCCGGTCAAGAGTTCGGCGCTGCGGGGGTGCGGCGGGCGTGGTGCCGGGAGAACCGGCCGCTGGTCGAGGGCGACGAACTCACATCGTTTCAGCGAGCGGCGCTGGTGGCGGACTTCGCCAACCCATTCGCCAACGCGGGAGAGCAGGGTCTCGACTACATCAATGCCGACATCACCCTGTACGTCGGTCGGCTGCCAGTGGGGGAGTGGATCGGCATCGAGACCACTGAGCACGTGGCCGCCAACGGCATCGCGACGTCGAGCTGCCGGCTCCACGACCTCAGCGGACCGATCGGTACGAGCGCGGCCGCCTCGGTCCTGACGCCGAGGATGCCCGGTGCCGGGGTCGGGAGCGTCCGTTCCCCAGAGCGAAGGCTGACCGAGTCAGGGTGCTGTCCGGAACACGGTTCCGGCATTCGCCGAAGCCCCTCGACCTTGGTGACCATCACCGATCCGTCGCCGAGGAACTCCTTGGGATCACGGGCGAAGCCGACACCCCCGGGCGTCCCTGTGGCGATCACGTCGCCGGGCTCGAGCGTGATGATGTCGCTGATGTAGCTCGACGAGGTGCTCGGGGCTGAACAGCAGGTCGGCGGTGTCGGCCTTCTGCTTCACCTCGCCGTCGACCTCGCAGACGACCTCGCGGGATGGGCCCGGCGACTCGTCGCTGGTGACCAGCCATCGGACCGAGGGGGGTGGTGGCCTCGAAGAGCACTTGCCTTGGAGCCACTGAATGGTCCGGTTCTGATAGTCCCGGACGCGACACGTCGTTCAGCACGGCGTACCCGGCGATCAGGCTCGACGCCTCGTCCTCGGACACGCTCCGGCCCCGCCGACCGATGATGACGGCGAGCTCCACCTCCCAGTCGATCGCCTCGGACACAGTGGGGATGACGATCTCGTCGTCGGCAACGCACAGGGTCGAGCGGTACTTGGCGAACAGGGTGGGGTACGTGGGCAGCTCCCGCATGACCTCCATGATGTGGTTCCGGTAGTTCAGGCCGCAGCAGATGATCTTGTCGGGCGCCGAGATGAGCGGTGCGTAGTCGACATCGGCGACCGCCTGGCGTGGACCGTTGGCCGACGCCGCCCACGTGAGCCAGTCATCTCGACGCAGCACGTCGCCGACATCGGCGGCGTCGAGGTCGACAGCCTCCTCGTCGTCGATCCGTACCGCCCGGGTGCCTTCTGGAGTCCGAATTGTTGCCAGCTTCACGGACAAAGCATGACAATATTTGTTGCAAGCGCCACGCGTAGCCCTTGGCCTCGGGCGGCTAGCGTCGGTTGAGATGGAGCGAGAGGGGCGCCGAGGTCGATCTCCCCCGCACACGAGGGGGAGCGAGCCCCTCAACATCTCCTCATCACCCTGCTCGGGGACTACTGGATGGGGCGCACCGAGCACCTCCCTCAGCGGGGTTGGTCAACCTCGCCGGTGAGTTCGGGATCAGCCCGACGAGCGCCCGGGCGGCACTCAGCCGGTTGGCCCGGCGGAACCTCCTCGCTTCGTCCAAGGTCGGCCGGCGGACGTTCTACGGCCTGAGCCCCCGTGCGGAGTCGGTGCTGGAGGGCAGGCGCTCGACGCATTGTCCGGTTCGGCCTCGAGCAGGGCCCGTGGGACGGGACCTGGGTCGTGGTGATCTTCTCCGTGCCGGAGGAGCAACGGGACATCCGTCATGTCCTCCGGACCCGGCTTCGGTGGTTCGGCTTTGCCCCCTTGTACGACGGCGTGTGGGTGTCGGCCCGCGCCCAGGTCGATGAGGCGGCAGAGCTACTGGAACGAGCTCGGCGTGGCGACGGCGACGGTGATGGTGTCCCGGCTGGCCTGGGTGACCGAGGGTGGCGACCCGCTGCGGGCGTGGGACATCGACGCTCTGCGGGCGAGATAGAGTTGTTCATCGGGGAGTTCCGACCAATGGTCAATCGCATCGAGGCGGGAGATGTCGGCAGCGCCGAGGCCCTCGTGGCTCGCTCCGGGGTCATGGATCTCTGGCGCCAGTTCCCGAACCTCGCCACCGGCCTTCCCGGAGACGCCCTACCCGACGGCTGGCCGCGGGCGGAGGCCAGAGAGATCTTCAGCAGGGTCTACGACGATCTGGGTCCCCTGGCCGCAGCCCGGGTGCGGCAGATCCTCGCAGAGGAGGAGCCCGAACTCGCCGAGCGAGCCCACCATCACACGACGGCCGAGCCAGGCGCCCGGGTCAGTCTACGCCGCCGATAGCGTGCGCGTCGACGAGCGCTCACAGCCAGGGTGGTGGGGTGGGTGGTCGGCCTGACGGGTCGCTGGTGCGCAGGTCCGAGCCATCGCTTCGTCCGCTGAGCGAGCTGAGCACCGACGCCGCCGGGCCGGAGACCTCGATCGACTCGCCCTCGCCGAATGTCCAGGTCCGTTCGAGGTCGACAGCCCGCACCGCCAGGGGGGGATCGGCGGCCGTGAGGCTGGGGGCGACTGCCAGGTCCTGCAGCAGGGCCGGAACGAGGCCCGACGGTGCATGGCGAAGGCGACGCCGGCATCCAGGTCGATGCCGTGGATCCAGGTCTCCCGGGCCCGCATCCACAGCACCTCCGAAGCGGGAACGGCCCGGCCGCGAGCGGTCAGGACCTCCTGGTCCCAGGCATCGACGGACATCGCTTGAACATCCTCGACGAGGTGCCCGACCGCGTCGACGAGGTCCCCAGGCGCAGCTCGTGAGGCTCCAGCCGGGCCGTCCTCGCGATGCCGTCCGAGCGTTCGTCGGCTCGCACGCGTACATCGGTGAGGGTTCGCCGGTTCGGGCCCACCGGAGGAGGTTGCGGACCGCGTCGGCGTTCCGCGCCAAGTGGCCGACGACGTGGGCTCGACTCCAGCTCGGGAGCCGGGACGGTCGGGCCAGGTCCTCGTCGGCGATGCCGTCGACGACGTCGAGCACGAACCGTTCGCCGTCCCGGAACCAGCTGAGGCGATCGGGGTCGACAGGCACGTCAGGGCCGACGATCGAGGTGGAGCCGTTCGATCACGGGGGCGTCGGAGAACGTGAACAGGTCCAAGCCGTAGAGGACGACCACGTGTGAGGACACCAGGACGGCACGGCGATGACGTCGCCCTCCTCGATGTCGAGGCGCTCCCCGCCCAGCTCGACGGTCCCGGTCCCGCTGAACACCTGCCACACCGAGGAACCGCCCGCCAGGCGCGCGGCACGTCGATGCCCCCGCTACGAGGCGGTGCATCTCCAAGCGGATCGTGCTGACCGCGTCGCCGCCGTCCCTCGGGTTCGTGAACCGGACCGCGGCATGACCCGGCGCGACCACGCCCGCACGGCCCTCCGCCTCGAGCTCGAGCTGCGCGCGCAGCGCGGCGTCGGTGTGCTCCCACCGGTAGGCCCTCAGCGGCGAGTCTGGCGGCACCATGGGGCCGACCGGTCGCAGGCCGGGGTGCGCCCACAGCTCGTTCGTGAACGCGAGGTCGCGGCGTCGAACGGTCGCTCATCTCGATCGGCGTCGAACTCGAAGAACGCCCGCGTCGAGGGCCGACACGAGCGGGATGTCGAGGCCGTCGAGCCACACCATCGGTGCCGCTCCGATGTTGTGGTGCTCGTGCCAGCACCATCGCCGCGGTCAGCAGGAGGTCGCCGCGTCGCATCTCCACCGGGTCGCCGTCGACCACGGTCCACACGCCTTCGCCGTCGAGCATGAAGCGGCACCCGCTCTGCGAGTGACGGTGGGCGGGAGCCTCCTCGGCCGGCCGAGGTATTGCAGGGCCGCCCAGAGGGTGGGGGTCGCGTAGGGCCCCGGTCAGCCCGGGGTTTCGTAGGCGATCGCTCGACGCTCGCCGCCACGGCCCACCGGCACCAGCTCCCCCGGCGCGCTCGGCGAGGGGGTACACGTCGTTCCAGCGCCAGCGGTCGGGGTCGCGCCGCTGGTGTCGGGACAGTCGGCATGAGCCCCGCTCGCTGGGTCCAGAGCGGGAGCAGGCCGGCGGCGTCGAAGTCGGCGTACAGCCGGCTCAGCTCGAGGTCGTCGGCTGCCTCACTCACCGTCGAAGTATGACATGCGCCGGCGGACAGGCGACGGTCTGCATGACGTGCGCCACCAAAGACGACGAAATCAGTTGAGGGTGACCTCGAGCACGACGGCGGCGCCGGTGTCACCCGCAGCACAGCCGGTGAAGAGGCCGATGCCGCCCCCTCTCGACTCGAGCTCGGCCACGAGCTCGACGATGCCCCGAGCTCCTGTCGGCGCCTGCGGGTGGCCGTACACGAGGCTGCATCCGAAGGCGTTGGCCTGATCGAGCGGCACGCCGGTCTCCTGGGCGAACCACAGATCGTTGACGGCGAAAGGGTTGTGGGACTTCACCGCGCTCAGGTCGGAGAACGTCAGGCCGGCGGCGGCGAGGGCCCGGGCGGCGGCGGGAACGGGTGCTTCCGGCATGTGCGCCTTGTCGACAGGGCGGTTCCCCCAGCCGAGGATGCGGGCCACCCCCGCGACCACCGCTCATCGTTCGAGCCGTGGCCTCAGGGGTCACGACCATGCCGGCGGTGCCGTCGGCCGGGTGGGTCTGGGTACCGAAGGTGACCACGCCGTCGGGCTGGACGGGGGAGAAGCGGCCAACCCCTCCGGCGTGGTCTCGTGGACGCCGTCATCGGCGTCGACGATCGAGGTGCGCTGGGCCACATAGGGGGCGCGGACCGGGACCATCCAGGTCTGCTGGAACGCCCGGTCATCCGCGAGTGCGTCCTGGTACTGCAGATGGCGGAGGACAGCGGCCTCGTCGAGAGCCTGGCGACCGATGCCTGCCCGGGCGGCGACGTTCTCGGCGGTCTGGAGCATGGAGGTGCCGCCCAGGGGTCCCGTTCGAAGTTGTCGAGGACCCAGTGCTCGAGGACCGGTGCGCCTCCGGTCCGCCTCGGCGTGGGATGGACGAGCACCGGTCCATTGCTCGTCCGGTCGGTCGTCACCACGACCACCGTGTCGCCCGAGCGTGGAGCTGTCCGCGGCTGCCGCCAGGCAGGCGACCGAGGTGGCACAGGCCTGCGAGAGCATCGGACCGCTGATCCCGGGGGCGCCGAGCCGGGCCGCCAGGGTCGGGCCGCCGTAGAACGACCGGTGCTGCGGGACGCTGATCCCGAGGACGAGGCCGTCGAGCCGGCCCGGATCGACCCCACCGCGCGGGTCAGCCCGTCGGTGGCCACCTGAGCAGCGAGGTCGATGCTGTCCAGGTCGGCGGGCGAGCTGCTGCCACGCACGAACGGTGACGACCAGGCCGCCCCGAGGGGTATCGCGGCATCGAGATCCATCACGCGATCCTAACCGAAGCTCTACAGATCTCTTGACGGTCGCAACACCTATCGGTAACTTGGCCCGACGCACCCCCTCGACCCCCTGTTCCGGCCGGCGTCGGTGGCCGTCATCGGGGCCTCGGGCACGCCGGGCAAGGCCGGCAATGCCATGACTGCCGCTCTCTCCTCGGGTTCCCGGGCAGGCGCGTCGTTGAACCCCCGGGGCGGGACGATCGAGGGTCGTGCGGCGGCAACCTCGTGCCCGGCAGTCGACCTCGCTGTCCTCGTCCTGCCGGCGACGGCAGTTCCTGCTGCGCTGGAGGACTGCGGTCGGGTCGGGGTTCGGTCAGCAGTCGTGTCCGCGGGTGGCTTTGCCGAAGCGGGCGAGGCCGGACTACAGGACGCCGTGACCGAGGCGGCGGCTCGTACGGGGTCGCCTGCTGGGACCGAACGCCTCCGGGTTCATGAACCCGCAGGATCGCGTGTTGGCCAACTTCGTGCCGCTCGTTGACCAGCTCGCTCCTGGTCCGGTCGCTGTGGTGGCGTCGAGCGGCGGGGTGAACCTGGCCACCTCGTTCCTGCTCGCCGAGGCCGGTGTGGGGCTCCGTCTCGGGGTGGGCCTTGGCAACGCCATCGATGTCGGGGCGGCCGACGTGCTCGACTGGCTTGCCGCGGAAGCGGGCACTGCGGCTGTCGCCCTGCACCTGGAGGGCGTCGACGATGGGGTCGCACTGTGTGCCGCGGTGTCGCGTGTGGCCGCGTCCAAGCCGGTCGTGGCGATCACGGCGGGCAACGCCGGCGACCGGGGCTTTGCCCGATCCCACACCGGCCGAGTCCTCGGCGACGCCGCCGTCGCCACGGCGGCGCTCCGACGGGCGGGCGCTTTGGTGGCGGGCGACCTCGACGAGCTGGTGGCCGTGATCCAGGGCTTGCTCGGCGGACGGCTGGTACCCAACGCCGACCCGGGGGTCGGACTGGTCACCGGGCAGGCCGGCCCTGGGCTCCTGGTCGCCGATGCCCTCGAGTCGGGGGGCTGCCGTGTCCCCGAGCTGGCGGACACGACGGTCAGCGCCATCGGCGAGCTCCTCCCTCCGCTCACCTTCCAGCGCAATCCCGTCGACACCGGCCGGCCCGGGCCTGCATTCGGCGATGTCGTGCGACTCGTCGCCGAGGATGCCGCGGTCGACGTGGTGGCCGTCTACGCCTTGGAAGAAGGCGATGCCGTCGCGCTCGACCAGGCCCTCGACGCCGCCGCCGCCGTGCCCGTCCTCGCGGGGACTGGCGGACCAGTCGCCACGCTCGACGACCGGGCCCGGAAGATGGCCGTGCCGCTCCTGCGGTCGCCGGCCCGGCTGGCGAACGCCGTCATCGGTGTCGTCGAGGATTCGCGTTCGCCCGCTGGTACGAGGAGGGGTCGCCGCTAGGAGCTGCCTTCGTTCGAGCTGCCGGAAACCGCGCTCGAGCAAGCTCCGCTGCCAAACAGCTGCTGCGCCACGCCGGCCTCGAGGTCCCCACGGGGCGAGCCTGTGCCACCGGGGTCGAGGGCCACGAGGCACGATTCGAGTTCGGCGGGCCCGTCGTGGTGAAGCTCCTGGACGCCTCGGTGCACCACAAACACGAGGTGGGTGGTGTGCACCTCGACGTCGTCGACGCCGAGGGCCTCGATCGAGCCCTAGGTGCCATCGGACGCTTCCCGGTCCTCGTGGAGGCACAGCTCCCGCCCGGGCCGGACTGGTTGGTCGGTGGCGCCATGGACCCGGCCTACGGCCCGATCCTGGCCGTCGGTCCGGGGGGGCGGACGTGGAGGCGCTCGCTCCACCGACCCTCGTCGTGCCTCCCTTGAACGATCGCCACGATGGGTGGCCCAGGGCGTTGACGCCGGTGCTGCTGGCCGTTGCCGCCCTCCTTGCGGATCCGGCGGTTGCCCGAGGTGGACCTCAATCCGGTGCGGCTCCTTGCATCAGGTCCGGTGGTCCTCGACGCACTGGTGCTGAGGAGCGCCAGTCCTCGTCCATGCCGCTGTCGCCGGCCTTGCCCTGGCCGGCCCGGGGCCCGAACGGCGACGAGTCGAGCCCGGTCCCGGCCTCGATTCCCCTTGACGCGCGGCGGGCGGCGAGCCGGCGGCGGAGTCGCAGGCAGGGGACCGTCGGCCTGCATGTGGGTGAGCGCTTGGCTCGGACCGCGTCCCGGTTGTCACCACGGCCTCCCTCCGGGTCGTGGCGAAGCTGTCGACCGCCGCTGGCGTGCCGGCGACGATGGCGTCCGCGGCTGCTCGTACGTCCGGGATGCCCGAGTTGAGGCCACGGGCACCGAAGGGTGCGAACAGATGGGCCGCTTCTCCGGCCAGGAGCACACGCCGATGCTCGTCGGTGAACCGGTCGGCGACGACCTGCAGGAACTGGTACGTGGAGACCCAGGTGACACGGTCGGCGTAAGCAGGCGGCAGCACCCGAGCGATCCAGTCGCGGACGCCGGCCTCGTCGTTCCACTCTTCGGGGTCATCGTCGACCCGGAGCTGGAGGTCCGCCCGCCAACCTCCGGCGAACGGGACCAGGAGCACGTTGCGGCCGCCGACCGCCGGGTGCTGGTAGTAGAAGCGCCGCTCCGGCCTCAGCGGCCGGACCTCGTCCTCGGCCACGTCGGCGATGATGAAGGACGTCGTCGAGCGGTCCCCTTCGAGTTCGGCGCCGATGGCTCGCCGCAGGGCCGAACGGGCACCGTCCGCCGCGAGCACGTACTCGGCCTCCCAACTCGTCCCGCCGGTCGTCTCCAGGGCGACCCCCCGGGGCGTCGTCGTGGCCGTGGCAATCGCCTGGTCCCACGCCACCTCGACCCCGGCCCGTTTGCAGGCCTCGGCAAGCAACTGCTCGATCATGACCTGCGAGAGGTTCGTCGAGTGGGGGAGCACGCCGGGGCCGGAGCTTTCGTAGGTCCTCTCGAACACTTGGCGCTCGCCCCAGAAGGTGCGTTTGGTCGACCAGACGAGGCCGTGGTCGGCGATCTCCCGTCCGAGTCCCGGGCTGATGGCGTCGAGGTGCTCGAGGGTCTGGCGATGGATGAAGATCGCCCGACTCCCGGCCGCTGGCGCCCCTCGGACTCCGCCTCGAGCACGACGACGGGGAGTCCGGCGGCACGAAGGGCCAGGGCCCCCGCGAGCCCCACCGGACCGGCGCCGACGACCAGGACAGGGTGTGTGCTCATGCTCTGAGGTTCACAGCTCTGCTGACCACCGTCAAGATATATGTAGAATATTAGGCATGGAGGATGCGCCGGTCTTCGCCGCGCCGGACGTCGAGGCCACGTGCCACGACGACGGCACGTGGCTGCTGCGCTCGAGGGTCGCCCTTGGCCCCGTCGAGCCGAACATCGGTGCCGTCCTGCGCCATTGGGCGACGGCGACGCCTGACGCCGACCTGCTGTGCGAGCGGGCGCCCGATGGCGGGTGGCGACGGGTCACCTACGCCGAGGCCCTGGCCACGGCGCCGCCGTCGGGCAGGGCCTGCTGGACCGCGGTCTCGGACCCGAGCGGCCGGTCGCCGTGCTCTCGGGGAACGGCGTCGACCATGGCCTCTTGATGCTGGCGTGCTTCCTCGCCGGGGTGCCGATCGTTCCCGTGTCGGTAGCGTATTCGTTGCAGCACCGACCACCTCAAGCTGCGACATGTCATCGACCGGGTTCGACCCGGGATCACGTTCACGACCGATCACGCGGGGTTCGCCGGGGCCATCGGCGCGATCGGCGAGGTGCCGATCGTCGACTCGCTCGACGAGCTGGCCACCGAGCCGACCACCATCGACGAGGTGGCCGTCGACCACGACACCGTCGCCAAGATCCTGTTCACGTCCGGCTCGACCGGCCTCCCGAAGGGCGTGATCAACACCCACGGGATGCTGTGGCCAACCAGCAGCAGGCAGGCGCAGGTCTGGCCGTTCACCACCGAGGAGCGGTCGTGCTCGTGGACTGGCTGCCCTGGAGCCACACGTTCGGCGGCAACCACAACGTCAACCTGGTCCTGTAGTCGCGGCGGCACGCTCTACGTCGACGACGGCCGCCCGGCCCCGCGTCGGCTCGCACCACGGTGACGAACCTCCGCGATGGCGCGCCCACGTCGTACTTCAACGTGCCTGCTGGGTACGCCGCGCTGGTGCCGCACCTCGAGGCGGATCCGGCGTTCGCCGCGCACCTCTTCTCCCGGCTGCGGTTCGCGTTGTACGCCGCCGCCGATCTGCCCGCTGAGACCTGGCAACGGTTCAGTGCAGTGGCCAGAGGCGTGCCACTGACGACGGGCTGGGGGGTCACCGAGACGTCGCCCGCCGCGAACGACGGCGCACTTCCCGATAGACGGTCCCGGCTGCATCGGCGTGCCGATGCCGGGCGTGGAGGCTCAAGCTCGTTCCCAACGGGCGCAAGCTCGAGCTGCGGGTGAAGGGGCCGAACGTCACGCCGGGCTACTACGAGCCCTCGCTGACGGCCGCCGCGTTCGACGACGAGGGCTTCTACCGGATCGGCGACGCCGGCCGTTTCGTCGACCCCGACGATCCGCGCGCCGGGCCTCGTGTTCGACGGCCGGGTGGCCGAGGACTTCAAGCTCACGACCGGTACCTGGGTGAGCGTCGGCACGCTGCGCACCGAGATCGTGCACGCCGGGGGTGGCGCCATCCAGGACGTCGTGATCGCCGGCCACGACCGGGACGCGGTCGGCGTGCTGTGTGGCTGGCGCCCGGCGGTGACCCCGACGCCCTGCGCACCGCCATCGAGAAGCACAACGCCGACCATCCCGAGTCGTCGGCGCGGATCGCGGGGCGATCGTGCTCACCGAGCCGCCGTCGATCGACGGCGGCGAGATCACCGACAAGGGCTACATCAACCAGCGCGCGTGCTCGACCGGCGCCACGCGGATGTCCTTCGGCTCTTCACCGAACCCGACCTCGCCTTCGACTGACCCGGTGGACCCGACCGCGCTCCCGCCAGCTCGGGGGGAGGCGGGCCCCCCGGAGGCGGTCCGGCGCCAGGAGGCGGGCCCCCTGGAGGCGGTCCGGCGCCAGGAGGCGGGCCGGCGCCCGGGGGAACTCGGTGCGGCGTTGCGGCACCTCGCTGCGCAGCCCTTCCAGCGCAAGCGTCCAACGCAGGAGCTCGTCGAGGTTGTACGGCAGGGTCGCCTCCATGACCGGCGTGGGAACGAAGGCGCCGTCCTCGATGTGCTTGAAGACGAACGGAACCGCGACACCGTCTGAGATCGGCATCATCCGAAGGGTCGTGACGATCTGCTTGAGCATCTGTACCGACCGGTAGCCCGCGCCCGGGGCCGCCGTAGCTCACGAAAGCGACCGGCTTGTAGGTCCACTCCCAGTAGAGGTAGTCGAGGGCGTTGATGAGGCTCGGCGGCGGCCCGTAGTTGTACTCCGGCGTGACGAAGAGGAAGGCGTCAGCGGAGGAGACCGTGCGGCTCCACTCGTGCGTGTGCTCGTTGAGGTACTTGCCCATCTTCGGGTTGTTCGGCTTCTGTCGAGCATGGGCAGCGCGATGGTCGGGGCGAGGTCGGCCACCTCCACCTCGAAACCGCCGTGGGCCTCGGCGGCAGCCGTCGCCGATTGGCCAATGGGTAGGCCCACGCGGTCCCGGGCGAGTGCTCGCGATGATGATCAGAAGTCTCGGCATCGTCTTCCTTGGTGGGCGTCGGCTCTGGGTCAGGTGCTCGGGACACGAGCTGTACTGGACCGTTCAGTAGGGTCGGACCCTACGGTAGGGTGCAGTACGAGTCAATGCGAAGGATGGACATGACGAGCAATGGGAGCAGCCGGGCACTCCAGAAAGCGCCGCGGAAGCCGGCGACGCAGGGCAAGCGGGAGTTGGTGCTCGACGCGGCGGTCGAGCTCTTCCTCGCCGAGGGGTTCGACCGGACCTCGAAGTGGATGCCGTCGCGGCCCCGCGGCGTGTCCAAGACGACGGTGTACGCCCACTTCGGCGACAAGGTGGAGCTCTTCCACGCCGTGACCGCACCGCGGGCACGTCCTTGGACGTCGACCTCGACGAGGTGATGCACGGCTCGGCCCAGGACCCGGAGGAACGCCTCGCCCTGATCGTGTTCAAGATCCTCGAGGCCACGGCGGCCCCTCAGTACCTGGCCTTTCTCCGGGTCATGGTCGCCGAGGCCGTTCGGCGTCCGGAGCTGATCGAAGTCATCCGCTCCTTGGGCGTGCCTCACGGCGTCGAGCTGATCGTCGCGACCCTTCAGGAGGACGCCGACCTCCACGGCTACCGCCTTCCCGACGCGAAGGGCGTATGCCGGCCTGTTCATACGGATGGCCGCGGTCCGGCTCTCCAGGTGGACGCGGCGCGCCCGGATGGGACAGCGCCTCCCGCAAGGCCCAGGCCGAGTGGATGGCGAACATCTTCTTGCGGGCACTGCGCAACCGTGATGCCGGAGCGCTGCCTGACGCGCCGCAGGGTCTCGGCAGTGGGTTCCCTCTGGCGCCGCCCGACGGGTCCGGCAGGCAGGGCGCTAACGCGGGCGCGGCCTCCAGCGGTGGCGTTGCCCCGGAGGGATCGTTCGGCAGATCCGGTGGGGCTCCAGGAGGCCGTGCGCCCGGCGGCAGGGTGACGCCCGGCGGCGGCGAGCTGATCGCCGCCATCATCGCGAACGGCGGCAGACCGAACAGGTCGCGTCCGGTGATCTCGGCCATGGGGTCCACGCGGAACGTGCCGTGGGTGGCGAGGACATGGATGTCGCGGACGAACCGCTGGATCGGGTTCGACAGGCTCACTGTCGAAGAACCCAGCGCCAACTGGAGCCCATCGACCATCTGGAGGCACTGATGGATCTGGTGGACCAGGTCCATGGTGATCTCGGGCTTGTCCCAGGGCATGAAGTCCTCGCCGGCAACGGCCCGACGGTCGATCTCGTCGGCGTGCCGCCCGATCACCGCCGTCGCACTGTTGATCACCGCCTGGGCCTTCCCCGCGACGACGTGGATGGACGCCATCTCCGACATCGTCGAGTAGGGAAGGTTGAACGGCGGACGTTTGGCCGCCTGCTCCAGGAAAGCGGCGAGCGCACCGTCGGCCATACCGAGCGCCAGAGAGGCGAATGCGACGGTCGTAGCGACCATCGAGCCGATCGTGGAGTGCTGGAAGGCCAGACCCTCGTAGCGGCCCCGCAACTGGTCCATCAGCATCGGTAGGTCCGAGGTGTGGATGACCCGTGGGGACGAAGACCTCTTCCTCGGCCTTCACGCTGTTGCTCGAGGTCGCAACCAGCCCCATGACCTTCCAGTCGTCGACCACCTCGTACTGGTCCCGCGCCAGGATCGCCATCGCCCGTCGACTCTCACCTGACTCGGGGTCGTCGTACAGGAGACCGACCGTGCCCCATTCGCACTCTTGCACCCGCTGCCGAAGGCCCACTTGCCCTTCACCATCCAGCCACCGTCGACCTTGCGACCGTCGCCGACCTGTGGAACACGCGTCGTGCCGAACATGATCGGACCGACCCAGTCCTCGATGCCGTCAAAGACCTCGCCCTGGGCCTGCTCGCTGTAGCAGAGGGCGTTGCGGGCGGCGGCGACGATGGCACTCCAACCGGCGGACGTGTCGCCCCGACCCAGGACGCGGACGATCTCGGCCGTGTCCCGTGCGCCGAGGGAGGATCCGCCGAACTCCCGCGGGAGGGTCAGGCCGAAGATCCCGATCTCGTGGAGCGTGGCGAGCGAGGCGGGGGCGAGCGTCCCCAGGTCCTCTCCCTTCGTGGGCGTGCTCCCGCAAGACCGGTAGCGCGGCGATGACGGCGTCACGGATGCGTCGCCCGTCGTCGCTGAGGTACGCCGACTCGGGGAACTTTGGCCCGCTGGGCATGTCCATCGTCATCCTGACTCCAAACTCGATCGGCTCCGGTTTGATCGCCCGTTCGGCGCTAGTCCATGGCCATCGGGAACTGACCGGGGCCATCTTTCGGAACGTGCTCCAGTGCTCGGCGAGCTTGCCGTCGTGGACGCGGAACACGGTCAGGATGTTCCACTCGTAGGTCTCGCCGGGGTTGACCGGGTCGGGGTCGAGCTCGCGCATCATGATGCACACGTACGGGACCTCACCGTCGAGGATGACGCTCACGACGGGTGGGGGCGTGGGTCCTCCGACGGGGACATGACGAAAGTGCTCGATGAGGTCGGCCAGGCCGTGATCGGCCGCGTTCGGGTCGCGCTGGATGTAGCTCCTCGGCGACGTACTTCGTCATCACGTCCACGACCGGTCCTGGACGGTATCGTCGCGGACCATGCGGGCGAGGTCGGCCTCGAAGTCGATGAGCAGTCGCTTGATCGCGGTCCGCTCAGGGGTGTCCGACTCGGCCACCGCCTGCTTGAACTCCTCGTTGTCGAGCCAGTTCGCGTACAGCTCCGGGTTGTGGATCTCTGCGACACCGTTGACGATCGTGAAGTCACTCATCACGCCACGCCTTCCTTCTGGGGCTCGTTCTGGGCGCGGCGCTCGGGAACAGCACCGCCGAACATGGCGAACGGCTCGAGCCCGAGAACTCGGCGACCGTTCTGCTCCGCCTGCGGGTCGAGCCGGATCGCTCCGTGCGACGTCAGGACGCGGACGTCACGAGCGAACCGTTGGATGGGGTTCGAACTCGACGACGGTCGAGGAGCCAAGCGTCTTCTGGAGCAGGGTGATCGCGTCCTCACACAGGTTCGCCGCGTAGGCCAGGCCCAGGCTGATCTCGGACTCTTCGTCGGGCGCGAAGTCGAGGCCGGCCGCGCTCCGCGCGTCGAGCTGGTCGGCGAACGATTCGACGAGGGCGGCCGCAGCGTTCGTCATCGCGAGCGCCTTCCCGGCGGCCACCTGCGCCGACGCCATGTCGGCGATCGTCGGGTACGGCAGGCTGAACGGCGCCCGCCGGGCAGCCTGCTCCGCGAACGACGCCAGCGCTCCCCTCGCCATCCCGACCGCGATCGCCACATCGGCCAGCCCCACCGAGATGAGCTGCGACATGCCGAGGGCCTGGAAGGCGGGACCGGTGTACCGCTCGCGGAGCTGACCGAAGCGGAACGGGTACTCGAACAGGTCCAGGAAGCGGTGGTCGGGGACGAAAACCTCGTCGACCGATCGCAGGCTGTTGCTCGCCGTGCCCGACAGACCCATGACGTCCCAGTCGTCGACGATCTCGTACTGCGTCGCGCTGGAGCAACACCACCCCGCGTCCCGTTCCCCCGGCCACCGAAGGGTCGAACTCCACGCCGACCAGCGCCCACTTCGCATGCTTGCAGCCACTCGCGAACGCCCACTGGCCCGTGACCATCCAGCCGCCATCGGCTTTGGTCGCGCTCCCCACCTTGGTCGAGAAGACCGACGCCCCCACGATCACCGGTCCGACCCATCCGATCGTGTCGGCCCGGACCTCATCGACGATCTCGTCGTCGAGCGCCAGCAGGTTCTTCAGCCCCACGCCGACGAAACCGGCCCAGCCTGCGGACCCGTCGGCCTCACCGAGCGCCGCGATGACCTCGATGAGGTCTCGAGCACCGAGCGCGTCCCCACCCCACTCGAACGGCATCGACATCCGGTAGATGCCGGCGTCATCGAGCGCGGCCAGGACCTCGGGGGTGAGGGCGCCGATCCGTTCGCCTTCCTGGGCATGTTCACGGATCAGGGGCGCGAGCTCACGAACACGATCGCGGAGTCTCGCGACCACGATCGGTGAACCACGGGGAGGGGATCTCGCCCGTCGGAGGCAGTGGCGGCAACGGGGGCGCCACGTCGATCTCTGCGTTCATCGTCGAACTCCAACGGGTAGTCGAACCGACGGCGTGCGTCAGCTAGAATGTACTGGACTGTGCAGTCCAGTCTCACCATAGGGGAGGCCTCGTCCGGGCGTCAAGCAGTCACTGCAATGCCATCCCAGCTCGGCCTGACCGAGTTTGAGGTCGTGCAGCGCGGGGCGAATTGCCATGGTCCGCACTGTACAGTACAGTCCAGCGTGACGGCCGTCACACCGACGCCGTTGCGAGCGTCTCGATGATCGTCGGGACGCGCTGCAGGCCGGGGGCAACGCAGCCCGGGGGAGAAGTCGAAAGATGAAGATGCTCTGGAGCAAGCGAGCTGCCGCCGTGGCGGCCGTCCTGACGCTCGCGGTGGCCGGGTGTGGCGACGACGGTGGTTCGGACGGCGCCAGTTCGGACACGACCAGTTCGGACACCGCCAGTTCGGACACCACCAGTCCGGTTGCGGGGAGCACGATGGCCTTCGCCAACGTGTCGTCGCAGATCACCATTATCGACGCGCTCGGCGATGACGTGACCGAGTTCATGGAGACCCAGGGCGTCGAGGTGATCAGGCAGGACGCCAACTTCGACGCGGCGACGCAGGCCCAGCAGCTCACCACCGCCATCAACAGTGGGCAGATCCAGGCGGCCTGGCTCTTTCCCGCCGCTCCCGACGCGCTGTTGCCCGTCATCGAGCTCGCCCAGTCCAGGGCATCCCGATCGTGATCGAAGGCGGTCCCACCGAGTTCGGGTTCGACGGTCCACAGCCGGGGCTGGTCTTCGACGCGTCGTCCTTCACCGACTACGGCGAGACGCTCGGGACCGAGGCGGCCGAATGCGTCAACGACCTGGGCGGCGACGCCCAGGTCGCGCTCCTCGAAGCACCGAGTGTCGCCGGTGGCGCGAAGGACGTGCACGACGCGGTCACCTCGACGTTCGCCGACCTGGCCCCTGACGCTGAGATCGTGGCCAACGCCGAGGCCTTCGACGTCCAGGGGGCCCAGACCCAGATGGACCAGCTCCTCCAGGCGCACCCCGACATCTCGGTCGTCATCGCCGGATCGGACGAGACCGCACTGGGTGCCCTCGGCTCCTTCCGGGCCGCGGGCAGGACCGCGGACTGCATCGTGGCCGGGGGTGGTTCGCCCGACGTGCTCCAGGCCCAGGAGGACGGCGACCTGACCGCCGTCGTCGCCTGGGACTTCACCGCAGCCGTCGACCGGGCCGGTCCGGAGTTGATCAGGCTCATGACCGACCCCACCGCCGTCGGTGAGATCTACGAGACGCCGATCACCGTGATCAAGTGAGACCCAGTACGACAGACGTGCGACCGAGCACGACCCACGTGCGACCGAGCACGAGTCCCACCGTCCATAACGACACACCGTCGCATCGGCTCCCCGCCCGCGTCCGAGCGCTCGTGATCATTCGTGACCAGGGCCTGACTGTGCTCCTGCTGGTCCTCGTGGCGCTGTTCTCGGTGTGGGCCAGTCCGTACTTCTTCACCTGGGCGACCGGCGTCAACATCCTCAACGCAGCGGCGCTCACTGCGATCTTCGCCGCCGGCCTCGGCGTCGGCGTGATGACGGGCGTGCTCGACCTGTCCGTGCCCGGGACGGCCGTCCTCGCGGGCGTGGTCATGGCCACGTTGCTCGAGGACGGTGCGCCGGTCTGGGTGGCGATCCTGGCCGGACCTCGCGGTCGGCTTGGCGGTGGGCATCGTGAACGGGCTGATCGCCATCCAGGGCTTGGATCCCCTCATCGTGACCATCGCCATGCTCGCGATCACCTCCGGGGCTGGCGCTCATCGTCGCCGGCGGTTTCGACATCGGCGGCCTCAGCCAACTGGAGTTCCTCGGGACCCGCCACTACCTGGAGCTTCCGGCGCCGGTCTGGGTCACGGCCGTGCTCTACGGCATCCTGATCGTGTTCCTGCGCTACACCCGCGGTGGTCACCGCCTCCTCGCGGTGGGAGGCAACGCCGAGGGGGCACGGAGGGTGGGCATTCCCATCTCGCTGTACCGGGTGATGGGCTTCACGATCTGCGCCATGTGCGCGGCGGTCGGCGGCATCGTCTCGGCGGCGTACATCCAGATCGGGTCACCCAGTGCCAGCGTCGGCACGATCTTCTCGGCGCTCACCGTGGTGGCCCTGGCCGGCGTGCCCTTCACGGGAGGACGCGGGAGCCTGGCGCGAGTGCTTCTCGGTGCGATCGTCCTGTCGACGATCAGCGCCGGTCTCCTCCTCGCCAACGTGCAGGTCTACTGGTCGTCGGTCGTCACGGGCGTCCTCCTGCTCGGCGCCGTGGTGCTGAACATGTGGACCACTCGCACGTCACTGCGTCTCCTGCTCCTCAGCACCTCTGACACGAAGACGGCGCGATGACCGTGACGACCACACCAGCCTTCGAGCTCGACTCGATCTGCATGCACTACGGCTTCCTCAAGGTGCTCGACGAGGTCAGCGTTCGGGTTGCGCCGGGCGAGGTCCTGGCGGTGCTGGGGGACAATGGGGCCGGCAAGTCCACGCTGTTGAAGGTGATGTCCGGGGCCCATCGGCCGACGTCGGGGATCATCCGCGTGCAGGGGACCGAGCATGACTTCCACTCCCCGCGGCGGGCGTCGGAAGCCGGCGTGGAGATGGTGTACCAGGACCTCGCCCTGATCGATTCATTGGACATCTCCTCCAACCTGATGCTCGGCCGAGAGCGGATGGCGAAGGGCCTCCGGGGCATGCTCGGCTTCGTCGACCTGCGGGCCATGCGTCGGGAGGCCCAGCGCGAACTGGACGCGTTGGGGATTCGCACCGCGCCGGTCACCCGCCCGGTCGAGTTGCTCTCCAGTGGCCAGCGCCAGATCGTCGCGATCGACGCGCGGCCGCCCGGCTGCAGGGCCAGGGCGTCCTGCTGATGGACGAACCCACTGCCGCCCTCGGCCACGAACAGACCGGACTCGTCGAGGAGCTCATCCGAACCATGGTCCAGAAGGGCAACGCCGTGGTCATCGTGACCCACAACCTCCCGTTGGTCATGAACGTCGCCGATCGCGTCGTGGTTTTGAACCGGGGCAGGAAGGTGGCCGACATCGAGACCTCCCGCACGGACAAGGACCGAATCGTGAGCTGGGTCATCGGCGCCAGTGTTCAAGAGGACATGGCCGAATGACAGCCCTGGGAACGCAAGGCAGCGAGGAGCTGACCGGGCCACCGGAGGGCTTCACCGAGCCGCCGACACCGACCTCGACCCTGTTCGACAGGCATCTGTCCGCCGAGGGCCGACGGATCGGCGCGGCCGTCGCCGGAGCTGCGACCGACCATCCGCGCCCAAGCGGCCGAGGCCGAGCAGCAGGGTCGGCTCTCCGATGAGCTCATCGCCGAGTTCGCGCGCGCATCGGGCTGTATCGCGCCGTTGCGCCGGCCGAGTACGGCGGCCTCGCCTTGGGGGCGCGCGATGTAGCCGAGATCGCCCGCGAGCTCGGGCGCGGCGACGCCTCAGCCGGCTGGACCTTCCTGCGTCGCGGCGAGCCTGCGGATGGTGTCGACGTTCCCCGAGGAGCTCGTCGATGACCTCTACCGGGCGGCCGACAGCTGGTCCGGCCCGTTGGCAGCCGGCGGCTCCACGTTCGCGGCGGTGACCGGCACCGCCCGCCGCGCTCCCGGCGGGTGGATGGTCAAGGGGAAGTGGACGTTCGCCAGCGGCAACCATCACGCGAACTGGATCTTCGGAGGCGTGCAGTGGGCCGATGGCGACGAGGAAGGCCACGGCCTGGTGATGATGGAGCCGTCCGACCTGACCCGCCTCGACGACTGGTCGGTGTCGGGCATGTCGGCCTCAGACAGCAACACGATGGTCGCCACCGAGGAGTTCTTCGTCCCCGACGCCCACTTCGTGTACATGCGCGACCTGCCGCTCCACATGGACGCCGCGTCGTCGCGCTACTCCGGCCTCGCCTATCAAGCCAAGGTCCGAGGCTCGATGATGACCGTGATGGTCCTCAACGTCGCCGTCCTCGTCGGGATGGCACAGGGCTGTTTCGAGCTGTTCGCGGATCAGGTCGGGAAGCGGAAGCCGTTCAGTCCGCCGTACCCGTCCGTGGCCGAGATGGCGTCGACCCAGGTCGCCGCCGGCAAGGCCCAAGCAATGATCGACGCGGCCGAGACGGTCGTCCTACGTCATGCCGACTGGATCGACGAGGTCGCGACCGCAAACGGCGACTTCACTGGAGCGGACGAGGCCCGCGCCTCCATCGACATGTCCTACGTCGGGCACCTCTGCCTGGACGCCATGGACCTCATGCAACGGATCCTGGGGTCCTCGACGGCGTCGTTGAGCAACCCGATCCAGCGATTTGGTCGCGACGCACGCGTGATCGTCTCCCACGGTGCGCTCCGCCTCGAGCCGCTCGCAGAGATCGCGGGCCGACACCTGTTGGATCTGCCGCCTTTCGACATGTTCGCCGCCGGACTCCAGAACAAGGCATGAAGGCGCCGGCGGAATGACGTCCGAGAACAAGCGGCTCGCCCTCGAGCGGCACAGGGAGCGAGCTGAGCGCTTCCCGGTGGAGTTCATCATCGAGGAGGACGACCTCGTCACCGTCGTCCACCACGAGCTCCGACAAGGCGAGAGCGACGACGACTACTTCTCCTTCCACACCTACCGCATCCAGGACGGGGACGTCGTCGAGGAGTGGTCGAACGACGTGGCCGGCTCCTCTCCCGGCGGAGGCCGGGCAGTGCCCGACCGAGTGCCGGCCTCGATCGGCGTCGGCGTGCCGTCGATCAACAAGGCGCTGGTCTCGGACTTCTACCGTTGCGTGTTCGACGCGCACAATCCCGGCGCAGTCAAGGACTTCGTCCATGAGGAGTACCACCAGCACTCCGGTCACCTCCCGCCGGGACCGGGGCCGGCCTCGAGGCGCTCGTCGGGGCGATCTTTCCCGACGGTCCGATCCCGACGCCTGACGAGCCAGCGATGCCGCCGACCATCCTCATGGGCGAAGGGGACCTGGTCGTCATCGCCGCTGGTCTTCCTCAACCAGACGGTAAGGGTGGCACCTACATGCGTTACCTGTACGACGCCTATCGCGTAGGTGATGGCTACCTGCGCGAGCAAGCACTGGAGTGGCGTGGACCCGAACAACCCTCCGCGATGCCGTGAAGCTCGACCGGCTCCGCAGGACTGACACGACTGAACGGTGGTTGGCATGAAGCTAGGGAACCTCGAAGGGCGAACGGTCGTGATCGACGGCGACCGAGCGATTATCTGACGTTGCTTCAGCCTCTGATGGCCTGTTCGGACCCGATCCTGCGTCGTGCTACGAGCGATGGGACGAGTTCGCCGCCTGGGCCTTGACGGCAGAAGGCGGCGAGGTGTTCGATCACGGCGCGACTGCGATCGCCGTCGCCTACGCCGCGCCAGGTGTTCGCGATCGGCATGAACTACGCCGCTCACGCCGCCGAGACAGGGGCGACCGAATCCGGAGTTCCCGCCGACGTTCACGAAGTTCCCGTCGTGCATCACCGGCCCGCACGCCACCGTCGAGCTGCCGAGCGACGTCGTCGACTGGGAGGTCGAGCTCGTCGCTGGTCATCGGCCGGACCGCGCACAACGTCGCGAGGGCGACGCGCTGGTCTCACGTCGCCGGCCTGACGGTCGGGCAGGACCTGTCGGAGCGTCCGGTGCAGCTGCGCCCACCGGCACCGCAGTTCAGCCTCGGCAAGTCGTTCCCCGGGTTCGGGCCGACGGGCCCGTGGTCGTCACACCGGACGAGTTCGCCGATCCCGACGACCTCGCCTTGTCGTGCACGTTGAATGGCGAGACGATGCAGGATCAGCGCACCACCGATCTGATCTTCCGGCGTCGTCGCGGTGATCGACCTCCTGTCCTCGATCGTGCCTTGCTGCCCGGTGACGTGATCTTCACTGGGACACCCTTCGGCGTCGGCTTCACCCGCTATCCCCCTCGCAACTTCGCTGTCGCTCGCCAGCGTGATGGGACCACCGGTTCGCCAGTGGCATGGGACCGGGTCCGGGGTCTGTCAGCGTCGGCGTGGGGATGATGGTTGGCGGGCCGGGGTCGTCAAGGGCCGGGGGTGATGCCGGGTCTTTGGCGTTGCCGGTAGGACTCGCCGTCGAGGACGAGTTCGTGGGCGGCGGACTGGAGCCGGTCGATGGCGGACTGGGCGAGGAGCGGGTCGGCCATCGAGGCCGAGCCATTCGACGGGTTCCCGGTTGGAGGTGACGATGGTGGCGGCGGCGCCGGTGGCGTTCGACGATGAGCTCGTAGACGTCGGCGGTGTCGATGGCGTCGAGGGCCTGGAGGGCGAAGTCGTCGATGATGAGCAGGTCGACGCGGAGCAGCTTGCGGATCTCGGTGTCGTGGCTGTTGTCGAGCCGGGTGGCCCGGAGCCGTTTGAGGAGCCGGTCGCCGCGTTCGAAGTGCACGCTGTGGCGGCGACGGACCGCGGCGTGGCCGAGCGCGGTGGCCAGGAAGGTCTTGCCGACCCCGACGGGGCCCATGATCACGGCGTTGTGGCCGGCGTCGACGAAGCGCAGCGAGCACAGCTCGTTCCAGATGGCCCGGTCGTAGGTGATGTTGGCGGTGTCGTCCCAGCGGTCCAGGGTCATGGCCGGGTCGAGGCCGGCGGCGCGGGCGCGGCGCTGGGCTGAGGTGGTGTCGCGGCGGGTGACCTCGTCGGCGAGGACGAGCTCGAGGAACTCGGCGTGGCCGAGGCTCGCCGGTGTGCGCCAGGGCGAGCCGTTCGGGGAGCGTGTCGAGGCAGCGGCCGAGCTTGACCCGGCGCAGCAGCGCCTGCAGCTCGGGGCTGACGGTCGGCGCTGTCGGTGCTCATCCGGCGCGCCTGCCGGCCGCCTGGTCTGCGGCGTCTCGGACGGCGAAGTGGGCGCTGGGTCGCGAGGCGAACCGGGGCGCCGCCGGACCACGGTGCCGGGCAGCGCCGGCTGGACCGGTGTCGGCTTCGGTTGCCTTCGGTGCCGCGTTCGAGCATCCGGCCGATCAGCGCCGACGTTGACCGCCTCGGCGTCCAGGGCCCGCGCGACAGGCTGCGTCGACCCGGTCCGGGCCCCACTTCTTGACCAGGCCCAGCAGGGCGTAGACCTGACGCATCTTCGTCCAGGGCAACGGGTGGTCCAGCACCGCCGTCGGCGTAGGCGCCGATCGCGGGCCCGTGGCCGGCGGCCAGGCGCTGCGAGCGTGGTCGAGGTCGCGCATCGCGTAGCGTGGTCCGCTCGGTCGGGCAGGTCGGCCGGGTCGGTGACCCGCCGGCCCGGCGCCTGGCGGGGATGGACCTTGACCAGCTGGCCCCGGGCGAAGATCCGCACCAGCGCCCGGTCGGCGCGGACCTCGACCTGGGCGCCGATCAGGTTCCCCGGGACCGAGTAGAGGGCCTTGGCGACCTCGATGTGGTGATCGCGATGCACCTTGGCCGTCGCGTAGATCGGCAGGTCATAAGGCCCGGTCGGGCCGGGGGCCAGCACCGGGGCCTCCTCGAGGCGCGAACACCTCGCGCGGGCGGGCACTGGGTGGTGCCGTGGACCCGCATCCCGGCCCGGACCCGGCACCACTCCTCGGCCCGTCGTTGCGCGTCGGCCAGGTCGATGAAGGTCTCCCCGGCGAAGAACGAGCCCCGCACGAACGGCACCGTCCGCTCCACCCGCGGCTTGTCCTGCGGGGACCGGACCCGGGCCGGGTCGATCACGAACCCGCGGGCCTGGGCGTACTCGACGAACGCCTGGTTCAACCGCGGCTCGAGACGGGTCGGCCCGGTCCACGATCGTCTTCATGTTGTCGGGGATCACCGTGGCGAACACGCCGCCGAAGAACCGCCCACGCCGCCTCGAACCCGGCGATCACATCCTCGACGCGTCTGGCGGTGCGTGAGCCACACGAAGCTGTAACGCGACACCACCGGCGTGAAGATCAACGCGTGGCAGACCCGCTGCCGTCCCGTGCCCGGATCCACGATCCGGCCCATCTTGCCGAAGTCGACCTGCAGCTCGTCGCCCGGCTCGCCGTCAGCGACCCGCACCGTCGGTGCCCCGCCGACCCCGACCCACATCACACACCTCGGACGCGTAGCGGTGCACCGTCCGCTCCGGCACGACCACCCCCCGACGGTCCAACAGCTCGCCGATCTTCACCACCGTGAGACCGTCCTTCTTCAACCACGCCTCGATCTCGTCGTGACGGGCGGCCAGCAGCCGCCACGCCTCACCGTGACCGTCCGTGCGGTGCGGCCGCACCGCCTCGACGACCGGACCGATGAACTCATCGCCCAGCTGGTCCTCGCCGCCGTCGCGGCCAAGGCCGAGCTCCTCAGCGGCGGTCGACGTAGCGGCGGACCGTCTTGCGGTCCACCCCCGCCAAGCCGCCGTCGACCGCAGCCCCTCGCCCCGCAACCACAGCCGCAGCACCTCTCGGATCTCGAACACTCGAACCTCCCGGAACGCCATCGCCGCCTCCCTGACCGCTGGTCGGAAAGCGACGAGTCCACCGGCAGCGGCACCGCGCTGGCGGATCCCGGGTGGTCCCATCACTGGCGAACGGGTGGTCCCATGCCCTGGCGGAACTCACCTCAAGGTGGTCCCATCCGCCTGGCGGGCGACACTTCGGGTGCGTGGCGCTGTCCTACTCCTGGACTCGAGGCGAGCCGAATCGTTTGGAGAAGATCGTGGGACGGCGTCCAGGCCGGCGAAGTGTCGTAGTGGACGACCTCCTGCTGTAGCATCGCCCAAGAGCTCTTTCAGCCGGACTTCCGATGGCTTGAGGAGCGAGGCGAATCGCTCGTCGAGCAGGTGGGTGGAGAGGTCGACGGCGCAGAGGGCCAGGCGGTCCATGAAGACCTCGAGTTGCCTGGCGGCCATCGCGAGGGTGTCGCCGTGAGCTCCGAAGGTGTCACAGGCGAGATCGCCTTGCCAGAGCTCTTGTATGAGGGGATCGGCATCGAGCAGCAATGCCGTGCCGAAGGGATCTCGCTGGGTGCTGGCGGACGGGGACATCGAGTGCCTTGCGGACTTCGTCGACGATCTGGTGGAAGTTCTCGTCGGCCAGTGAGAACCCGATGAAGAGCATGTGCCTGGTGATGAGCATCGCCTGGACGATCCGGCCAGAGCGCCACGACGATCGGCGTAGCGCAGGTAGTCAGCGCTGGTGAGGACGATGTCCTTGGGATGAGTCACGCACCCATGGAGTTTGAGCAGCCAGCGGTCGGTGTTGGCGCCGGGGTCATAGGGAAGGACCCGCACCGGCCTGTCGGCTTCGTGGGCGGCCTGCTCGAAGCGGTCGTCGTAGTTCGTAGTCGCGACTTCATTCACGGGCAGCGCAGCGAGTTGGGCATGGGCCAGCGAGAAGCCGCTGCCGGTGAGACGGCGGGCGATGACCTGTCCCAGCGTCGCGTCGTCAGCTCCGAAGGCGTCCCGCCAGGAGCTGGGCCCGGTCCAGTGGGGGGATCTCCTGGAAGCGCCGCCTGTTCGGCATCAGAGATGCTGGGACGCTCGGCGAGTTCGTCGAGTAGTTCGGGCCCAGGTTGGCAGCCCAGCACCGATTGAGACCCCGGCGCCCAGGAACAACACGAGTCGGCCGCTACGGGGAGCCGGCCGAGCGGCCGGCCTCGGCGAGGTCGTGGGCATCGAGTGGCCATGCCGATCCGGCCACGTCGACGAAGCTCTTGTGCTGCCGCGAAGGCGGCTGCTTCTCTCGCGACCAGGACGATGTCAACCCCCTCGCTCCTGGCCAGGTCATGGAGGCGGGGAAGGAGCTGCTCGAGCACCTGGCCGAACGCCTGCGCTCCGCCGCCTTCTCCGGTACCAACCACCGGAAGGGCGAGGAGGGGGCAGGGCCCCTCGTCGAGCGGCTGGCGGTCGTGTGCGAGTCGAGCGGCGGTGATGCGAACGCTTCGGCGCCGTCGACGAACCACGCTGGATCTGTCGCCGCCTGATCTATCCGACCGTCGGCGGCCAGACGTCGGTGCCTTCGGCGGTGGTGAGCCAGCGGCCGTACGCAGTGCCGGCTCGAACGCTTGGGGCGGCTCTGGCCCGTTGGCCCCGAGAACCCCCAGGGTCTGGAGCTGGTTGATCGATGCGGGCTGGATGGTGAGCGACCGATCGGTTGGTAGCAGCCAGGCGTCGCAGGCGAGCCGGGTGAGGTCTGACCGGACGACGAAGACGTGGCCCGGTGTCACCCGACGAGGCTAGATGGAGTCCACGGCGCGACCGAGAGGTGCCGCTGCAGCAGGAAGTGGGAGATAGATCGCCTTTCAAGTCCAGGGTGCTCCGAGGTGCAGCCCGACGGCATGCGGAGGGTCAGGATCCGAGCGTCACGGACCCGAAGGTACCTCCCTGCAGGATGAGAGGCTCTCGACAGTGACGTTGGCCCGAGGAACGCAGGGAGTGGATCAAGAGGACCGGCGTCCCGCTCGGCACGGGCGTGTGACCGTGGCGGCGTCGAGTGGCGTGCTTCAGGGCCTGGCCATCTGCCGGAGAAGGTCTTCGAACGACTGGTTGTAGGTCGCGGTGTGGGGCCACATCTCCTGGGCCCTGATCAGCGCGGCGTCGTAGTCGAGGCCGTCGTGGTGCTGGAGCCAGGCCCGGAGGACGAGGCCGGTGCGGGAGCGGCCGCCGTGGCAGTGGACGACGACGTCACGGCCCTCGTCGCGGAACGCCACCATCGAGCGCGATGACGTCGCTCAGACGACGTCCGTCGAGGGCGGGGTTGTGGTCGGCCTCCTGGTCCACGAGGTAGACCTCGCGGCGGACGGGATGGTCGGCGAAGTAGCCCTTGGGCCGGCACAGCGAGATGACGGCCATGTCGGTCGGCGCCACCTTGGCGCCGGAGAGGTTCGCCGCCCACACGCCGTCGGCGACCTCGACCCGGTCGAGCACGGGCTCGTCGGCCGCAGCGGGACCGGCTTCGCCCCCACGAGCCGGCGGGCGAGGTCCTGGAGGTCGGCGAGGCCGATAGGTCCGGTCGAGGACGGTGCCGTGGACGTAGGTCGTCCAGCGAGACGGGATCCGCCCGATGCCCCAGATCGCTCCGGCCAGCCCTCCGGTGATCGCGCCGACGGTGTCGGCGTCGTCGCCGCAGTCGATGGCCCGGACCACGGCCTCCTCGAACGACGTCGGCGTGACGGATCGCCCAGATCGCGGTGGCCAGGGCGCCCCAGACGGAGCCGTTCGGCGGCCCGTCGCCGGCTGCCAAACCTCGGCCAGCATCTCCTCGTAGCGGTCCCGCTGGTCGTCGTCGATCAGCTCGAGCACCTCGAGGGATGGCGGCCAGCGGGTCGCTCGCCGTCGAGGGCCCGCCGCACGAGCTCGTGGTAGATCGCGCAGCCCTCGCCGGTCGGCCGGGTCACCGTGGGTCACCACCGAGATGGAGCGTGCGGCGGCCATGGTCGCCTCGGTCCCTGTCGCCGGCGAATCGGATCGCCGCCGGGATCGTGCGCATGAGGGACCCGTTGCCGGCGGCGCTGTGCCGGTTCTCGGCGAAGTGCTGGGCGGCCGTCGGCACTGGGTCGGCATCGGCGGTGAGAAGGCCGCCCGGGTCGCGATGCCCGACGTCCTTCGGGCCCGACTGCACCCAGGCCCGGAACCGCTCGCCGCAGGTCGGCCTGGTCGACCCGTCCCGCTCGAGCGAGCGACTCGGCCACCATCACCGCCATCTGGGTGTCGTCGGTGAACTCGCCCCGGCCCCCAGGGACCCGCCGCCGACCATCTCGCCGATGCCGCCCGAGCACCGGCTCGGGGAACCGGCGCCGATAGGTGCCGCCGGGCTGGAACTCGAACGGGGCCGCCGAGGGCGTCACCGACGGCGAGTCCGACGAGGGCACCGATCGCCCGGTGGACGCGGTCGTGGGAGGGCGTCACGGGGAGTCGTCCGGAGCGGCCCAGGGTCGGTGGTCGACCAGCTCGGGCCGTTCGGCGAGCACCTGACGCTCCATGGCGTCGATCACGGCCGTCATCCGGCCGGTGAGCGGATGCTCCGAAATCCGGTCCTCGAACACGCTCGCCAGGGTCGTGTAGTACCAGAGCTGGGCTTCGGGGCGCTTCTCGTTGAAGCCCTGCCAGAGGGCGACGCCGATGCGCTCCAGGTCCTCGAGGGTGGTCTCCGCGTTCTGGAGCTTGTCGGCGACCGAGACCTCGAGAGACCGAGCGGGCTTGGCGGCCAGGCCGGCGAGATAGCGCTGCTTGCGGATGGGCCAGGGCTCCTTCTCCGAGCCGTCGGTGGTGTCGGCGAGGCTGTCGGACAGGTCCTTGACGATGTCGGCCACGTCATCGCCGAACCCAGCTCGGATCCGCTCGAGCGTGGCTGACCACCGTGGTCCTCGGCGGCGTCGTGCAGGTACGCCGCCGCGATCTGGACGTCGCTGCCGCCGCTCTGGCGGACGAGCTCGGCGACCGGCTCCAGGTGGGCGTCGAAGTAGGGCAGTCCACTGCCCTTGCGCTCGTCACCCTCGTGGACCTCCGCGGCGAAGGCTCGGGCCCGGGCCACCAGGTCGTCATCGGTCATCGCCACGTCGTCTCCATCGTTGCCGCTCGCCATTCCAACACCGATCGCGGCGGCCACCCGTAGAGGAGCGCCGCGGGCTCAACCCGTGGCGAAGCAGGCCAGGTGCAGGAGCCGACCCTCCCAGGTGAGGCCGGACGCGACGAGGTCACCGGTGTCGGCCTGGACCTCCTCGCCGAGGGAGACGCCCGGTCGGACCTCGAACGTCGTGTTGCGGGCGGCGTCGAGCAGCGCCTCGGCTCGCTCCGGCGTCGTGTCGTCCGTCCGACCCGACCGCTCGGCGTCGAGGGCGTAGCCGTTGACCAGGCTGCGCCAGTAGGCCTCGAAGGTGGCCGGGTCGTCGAAGAGCTCGAGCACGGTCGGGCGTCCGCCCACGGCGACGATCACGCCCACCTGGCCCGGGCCGGCCCGGTCGCCGGGAGGACCGCTTCGATCCGGTGGCGCGGCGGCCGTCCTGCACGTCCCGCAGGGCCGAGGTCGGCGACGCCGCCGCGTAAGGCGGTGTCGGAGGTCGCGACCTCCTCCCACACCCCGTGCTGGTCGCTGCGATGGGTCCCCTGGGCGAACGGACTCGATGACCGAGCGGGTCTTGCGGGCCCGCAGCTCGGTCGGGCGCATGGCTGGCCGACACGGCGGGACGGCTGGACCGAGCCCCAGCGGCCGGCTTCGACACACGACACCGGGACGGTGGTCGCCTTCTTGGCGGCCAGGAGGACCGACACGTTCAGCACCCGGTCCTGCTTGGCCCCCAGCAACGTCTCGCCCTCGATCAGCAGGACAGGCTGGTCGCCGTGGTTGTGGGTGACCAGTTCGGCCACGACGCCGCCGTCGTCGACTCGAGGTCCTCGTCGCCACGGACCACACGAGTAGTCGGCGGCCTCGGTCGGCCCCGACTTCACCAGGGGGAACAGGGTCATCGGACCACAGCGCACGGGGGCGCCGACTTCGAGGTCGGTATCGATCAGCAGGGACACAGGCAGCTCCTCATCCGCCCGACGCCATCGTCGGGTCACTCCCTAGGTACGGCCTTGGTGTGACCCGGCCGGCCGACGGCGTGCAGCTCATGAAGCCGATCGGCGGGCTCGACTACCTGCTTGTGTCAACGGTCAGTGGGATCTGCCCGGGGGCGGTCAGTGGATCTGCCCGGTGGTGGCCATCAGAATTGCCCGGTGGTGGCCAGTGGAACTGCCCGGGGGTTCAGGTGTCGAGGGGCTTCACCCCCTTGCCGGTGGTGGCTTGGGTGAGGCGGATGGAGTCGCCGGTGGTGATGACGACGTGGGCGTGGTGCAGGAGCCGGTCGACGGTGGCGTTGGCGATGGTCTTGGGCATGAGCTCGTCGAAGCCGGCGGGGTGCAGGTTCGAGGACAGGGCGATGGAGCGTCGTCTCGTAGGCGGCGTCGACGACGCGGTAGAGCGCTTCGGCGGTCTCGGTGGTGACCGGCAGCAGGCCGATGTCGTCGATGCAGATGAGGTCGGCGCGCATGATCTTGCGGATGGCTCGGCCGGTGGTGTCATCGGCGCGGTGGCGGCGGAACAGCGCGCCGAGGGTCTCGAGGGAGAACCAGTGCGACGTGGTGCGCCGGCGTCGATCGCGGCGTGACCGAGGGCTTCGAGGAGGTGGGACTTGCCGGTGCCGGACGGGCCGCAGACGACGAGGTTCTCGTGCTGGTCGATCCACTCGAGGGTGCGCAGCGACCGCTGGGTCGGTGGCGGGATCGACGAGACGGTCTCGTCCCAGGTGTCGAAGGTCTTGCCGGTCGGGAACCCGGCGGCTTTGCGGCGGGTGCCGATCGAGGAGCGCTTGCCGGCCGGCGAGTTCCTCGGCGAGCAGCGCCCGGATCGGCTTCGGCGGGTTCCCAGCGTTGCGCTTTCGCGGTGGCGAGCACGTCGGGGGCGTGGCGGCGCATGTGCGGCAGCCGCAGCTGGCGCAACAGGTCGACGACCTCGTCGATCGGCGCGGCGGTCGCGGGCGCGGTCATCGTCCGAAGCCTTCCCAGGCGCGGGTGCCGGGTTGCAGCGAGTGGTCCTCATCGGCCTGCGTCGGTGTTCGCCGGCGGGTGCGCGGCGAGGATCGAGGCGAGGTCGCCGTCGCCGAAACGGCCGAAGGTGGCGGCGTGACCGAGCGCCCAGTCGACCCGTGTCGGCCCCGTGGAGCGCGGCGAGCTCGACGGCGTCGGCCATCTTCGCCTTGACCCGCGCCGGCGCCGGCAGCGGCGGCCTCGACGAGCCACATCCGGGCCCCGTCACCGAGCGCCAGGAACGCGGCCTCGGCGGGGTTGGTGGCCTTCGGGTTCCGGCCGAGCGGCCCGGCCGGGCGGGGCGGGTAGTGGGCGTCGTCGATCCTCGGGTTGCCCGGCGTCGACAGCGGATGGCGGGCGACCTCGACCGCGCCCGCGCCCGGCCAGGTGGGTGGCGACGAGCTCGTCGCCGTCGACACGGACCCACACCTCGTCGTCGGCCAGCGTGTGCGGGACCGAGTAGGTGACACCGCCGAAGCTGATCGTCGCTGACCACGACACCCGCCGGGTCTCACCGAACACCGCGGTGAAGCCGACGCTCGGGCAGCCGGTGCAGCCGTGGCTGTTCCTCGGCGAGCATCTCGACCGGCGGCCCGGCGGGTCACCCGATGCTCGCGTGCGTTGACCTCGACCATGAACGCCTCGCACGCCTCGACCAGCTCCGCCCAGGCGCGGTAGTCGTCGCGCAGGTTGGCGTCGGTCGGGACCAGGTCGGCCTTCGCGATCCGCACCGTCGCCTCCGACGCCGCCCTTGGACTCGGGGTCGAACGGGCACACACGTCGCGATCGTGACCCCGTAGTGGTGGCCGACCGCGACGATCATCGGATGCCGGACCGCGATCCCCGCGACATGGTCGACGGTGACGGTCTTCTCGTTGTCGGTCAACCAGTACGTCGGCGCCCCACCGAAGGCCCGCATCGCCCGGTCGAGGCACGCGATCACCGTCGGCAACGTCCGGTCCCACGTCGGGATCACCACCCGGAACCGGCACCACGCCAACCACGCGCAGAACAGGTTCGTTGCCGCCCGCCGATGGCTCGGGCCGTGACCCCAGTCCCACTGGGCCCACATGCCCGGCTCGACGATCCACGGCCGATACACCCGCCGCCGGCCCGCGCCGGTAGTTCGCCTTCACCCGGGCCACCGCCCGCCGCGCGGTGCGGTCCGAGCCGTCGAAGCCCGAGCGCGACGAGCTTGTCGAACACCACATCGGCGCGGATCTTGCCGTGGGACCGCTCCACCCACTCCTCGATCTTGGCCAAGAACCCGTCGATCAACTTCGGGCGCTCGACCGGCCTCGCCCGGCACCGGCCAGCAACCCGGCATCGCGCTTCGCGACCCAGTCCGCGACCGTGTGATGCGAGCACCCCGCCAGCTCGCCGGCGTCGCGGAACGACTGCCCGTCAGATCGAATGCTTCCAGAATCTCCATGATTTCCTCGTAAGACTTCACGTTGCTCCTCCTGGTCGACTGGTCGTGTTCAGCGACCGACCAGTCGAACCGGGAGGAGCACCCACCAGGCGGACCCCAGCAGGCAACGAACATCAACGAGGGCAGAACCACTGGCCGCCAGCGGGCAGAACCGTTGGCCACCACCGGGCAGCTACGTGGCCGCCACCGGGCAGGATCTCATGGCCGCCGACATGTCTCGCCCGCTCCGGCCCTCCGAGGGCCATTCGGGTCATAGGTCCTAGGGACACTCGGGCTGACTATCCGAAAGACCTTCAGAAGGTCCCGACCGCTTAGTCAGTCGGTGGCGCCGCCCGACTTGAGCCTCGGCTTCTCTGGGCTTTATGAGCAGCAACTCAATATTCCGGCGGGTCCCGCCTGTCCCGTGTCGGCCCCAGAGCAGGGCGGATGACAGCCACTGCGGCGGCCGTCACAGGTCCCACGGCTCGGGAGCGCCGATAGACAGGTGGGCCCGTGCGGCAAATCGGGCGCTAGCCCTACAGCGGACGTGGCCACCGAGTAACCAGCCGGCCGATGTCAACTTCTGGCGTGAGGTCGGCCCGCCGGAGGCCGTACTTGCCTCGTCCGTGAAGCTCGACGCACCTCCGGCCGTCTACTGTTCCGCCCATGGGTCGGGGTTCGTGGGTCACTCGGTGTCAGAAGTGAGTGACGCTGAAAGTCGCCTTTCCAAGCCGTCCGCCGTTAGGGCGCGCCATCGAGCCGAACTAGTGCTGGTCGATCTGTACCAAGCTGCGGAAGCATCGACAACCAGGCCAGTGCTTCTGCGCCAAAATTGCAGGATGCGTTGGTTTCAGCGCGAACGACGCCCGTGCAGCAATAGCCTTTCTAATCGAAGAGGGTTTGGTAGCAAGGGTGGATGAGGGCCTGTACCGATTGACATCGAAGGGGATCATCGAAGTAGAGGAACCCAGGGATGTAACTCGTCGGAACACAATCAACATAGGAATCCACCAGGACAACTATGGAGTAGCCTCCCCTGGTCCTGATGCCACAATCAAGACCGCCAACGGCGACGTAAGAGCGAGTCGACTACGATTTGGGACGCTCATTACCACGCTGGCAATCGGAATCGTTGGCAGTCTGATTGCTGTCACTATTTGGGACTCCTTGGAGGACTCTGGTGACGATTCAGCTGCCAGTGACTTGTCGCCCAAGACGACTCTTAGTGACGAGGGTCGCGAGCCGGTCCCCGAAACATCGCTCGAGACAGGCTGGACTCAGTGTGGCACGGCAGATTGCGCAATACTGTCAGTTGTTGACACCAGCGTTGACGGGTTTGATGAGGGCCTATTCATACGGACTGCTTCACCGCTCAGCCATGCGCCAACGGAGGGCGCTGGCCGCGGCAGGGTTCGACCATCTATGCTCGGTGCAGGATCGATGATGGGTTAGAGGTCGATGGCGTGGCAACCTGGGTAGAGGTTCTCTGGATCATTTGCCCGAACGCCATCGCTGAAGATGGCAGCGCAACGGCGTCCAGTACTGGCCGAAGCGTGCCGAATGGGTCAGACTCTGGGTACGCGTAAGCGCAAGGTATTTGGTGCCAAGCCACCGGATCGTCGAACTGCCAGTCTGCGGGTAGTTCTGACACTTTTAACCAGGGTCCCCGACAAGCACCGTTAATGCCAGACCCGAACCTGACGGCGATTGGCCACCACCTTCGTGAGTCCCAGCAGCTGTTCGTCGTGGCTGCGGCCGAGGCGAAGCCGGGCAGCGCTCCGAAGGCAGAGAGGTCGTCGAACAGTATGCGCCTTGCGCTGAGCAATCGGGGCAAGCTCAAGAGCGACGCTGTCGGGAGAGCCTGATGTCAGTCTGGGGCACGTCCGTTGATCTGGCGCAGCGACTTGAGCACGGCGCAGCAAAGGAGGGGGAGGCCCTGACCTGGGCGGATGCCAAGCAGGCTGTCTACGCCTTTCCGAACATCGTGTGTGGTGCTGTAGGGGCCCACGCCGGAGGGACCTCCGGTGGCCGGCCCAGGGGGTCGCAGCCGCACCTTCCGAGCCGCCCAAGCGACTGACACCATCACGGGGCGGCTCGGAACCAGCTGTTTCCCTCGACGTGCATTCGGACCGTCCCTCCGATGTCCGTTTGTACCGGCCCCGTGCTGGACCGCCGGGCCATAGGTCCGATCGGCATTGGGTCTTCGAGCGATGACCCCGCTGGACAGGGCCGGCAGGGAGCCGGGCACCGCTGGTGGTTGGCAGGATGTGCAGAATTCTATATAGTTCTTCTCATGGTCACCGCCGGCATCGAACAGTCGCTCAGCGTCACCGACGCATCACGACGCGGGGTCCCAGGCCTCGTGGCCGATGCCGAACGCGGATCCAGTGTGCTCGTGTCCCGCCACGGAAAGCCCGCAGCTGTGGTCATTGGCGTCGAGCGGCTGGAGTCGATCTTCCGCCGCGAAGACGATCTTCGCTCAGCCACGCTCGTCCTGGTCCGTGCGGCCACTGACGACGGGCGACGCACCTCCCTCAACGAGGTCATCGAAAGCCTCGGGTTCGATCGCGGGGTGCTCGAGGCCGAGCTCGAAGCTGACCTTGACGGACCGCCCCCGTCCTGAGTTGCTGATTCGGTGGGCTATGTCAGGTTCACCGATGCCGCCATCGAGGATCTCGAGGCGCTGCAGCGAAAGGACCCCCAGATAGTCAGGCAGGTGCTGAAGAAGTGCCTCCTACTCGAACGCGATCCAGAGGCGGGCGAGCCCCTGCTCGGTGAGCTCATCGGCTATCGCAAGCGTGTGGTCGGCGATCGCGATTGGCGACTGGTGTGGCGAGTCATCGAAGAGGGCGACGGTGAGCTCAGCGTGGAGATCGCCGAAGTATGGGGGGTCGGAGCGCGCAGCGACGACGAGATCTACAGGGAGATGACCGCCCGGGTGGCCACCCTGCCGCCGACACCGATGACCAAGGCCCTGTCCGAAACCGTCGAAGTCTTCGCCCCCGAGCGCGGCATCGAGGCCCAAGCCGAGCCGGAGGCAGACCCTGTCCCGACGTGGTTGCGCGAACGACTCGTCCATACCGCTGGGCTGTCCACGAACGCGGTGGACGAACTCACGGGAGCCGAAGCTGCCGACCGATGGGACCGCTACATGCGCGAGCAGCGCTGACCCACCACAGAGCAACCAGTCGACGTCATGGGGCCTGGCCAAACAGCGTTCCGATCGACATTCGGACCCTCCGAATGATGATCGAGGCTGATGGTTGCACAACGCAAGGCATAGCGCCAGAATGGCGCCATGCCCACCATTCAGGTGAAGAACGTGCCCGAGGAGACCCACCAGGTGCTCCGGCGACGCGCCGCTGAGGCCCATCAGTCGCTCCAGGAGTATCTCCGATCGCGACTCATCGCCGATGCCGGTCGGCCGACGCTCGACGAGGTGCTGGACCGCATCGGCCACCACAGTGACGGCCGGGCTCCCCTGAGTGACACCACCGGCGTCATCCGAGACGACCGTGATCGTCGTTGACGCGAGTGTCGCGGCGACCGCCCTCCTCGATGACGACGCCGACGGAGCGGTGGTCCGCGCCCGCCTCCGCGGTTCGGAACTCGGAGCCCCTGAGCTCATAGACCTCGAGGTCCTGTCGGTCATCCGACGGCTGCTCGCAGCCGGCCAGATCACCGAGACCCGGGCAACGCAGGCACTGTCGGATCTCGAAGACCTCCCGATCCTGCGAGCACCCCACCGGCCGCTCCTAGGTCGCTGCTGGGAGCTCCGCGACAACCTCTCTGCCTACGACGCGGCCTACGTCGCCCTGGCCGAGGCTCTCAACAGCACCTTCGTCACCGGTGATGCCCGCCTCGCGCGATCGCCCGGACCCACCTGTGACATCGAGTTGCTCTCCCCCACCCGCTGACAACGACCTGCCCGCAGAGCCGGCGCCGATCCACCGGGCAGCCCTCGGGACTTCTTGTGGGCTAAACTGAACACATGCGTTTGCACATAGCGCTGGATGACGAACTGGTGGCCGAGCTCGACCGCCGAGCGGGGCCGAGGCAGCGCAGCCAGTTCATCACCGAGCTGATCCGACGGGGCCTCGACGACGAGCGTCGGTGGGACGAGATCGAGTCCGCCCTCGGTCAGCTCGAGGACTCCGGCCACGAGTGGGATCGCGACCCGGCCGGCTGGGTCCGGGACCAGCGAGGGGCCGACCATCGTCGGGCGGGCTGACCGCCCATGGCTCGGGTGCTGCTCGACTCGACGGTCCTGATCGATGCGTTGCGGGGCCGCCCGGCCGCGCAACGGGTCGCGGCCCTGCGTCGAAAGGGCATCGAACCATGGGCCTGCGCGATCTCGGTCGAGGAGATCTGGCGCGGCCTTCGGCCCCAGGAGGAGCCCATAGCCCGTCGCCTCTTCACCGGCCTGCGCATGGCGCCACTCGGCCTGGCCGAAGGCGCCCGCGCCGGAGCATGGCGCCGTGCGTTCGCGGCGCAGGGGGTCACGCTCCATCAGGCCGATTGCCTGATCGCGTCGGCGGCGGTGAGCCTCGACGCCAACCTGGCCACGGCCAACGTGGGGGACTTCCCGATGAGCGAGGTCATCGTCGAGGACTGGCCCGCCGGGCAGTAGCCGCCGCTTGCCGGAGAGTCACCGTCGAGGCAGGCCACGGAGCCGGGGACGGTGGCCGGGTTCAGGCCGGCCACCGGATCGCCCCTCATCATCGGTTTGTCTCGGTGACCGGCACACGGGTGACGTAGCGCCTGCTGATCGGCGGTGGCCCGTCATAGCCGTTGAGCACCACGGCACCCCGGGCGAACACCGTCTTGCCCCGCCACGGATGCCGACCCCGTCGCTGCAGCTCGACGTTGGTGAGCTCGATCAGGGCCGGGCCCGATGCATAGAGCACCCGTTGACCCACCCCTGAGCGCAGACGATGCCCCCCGCCGACGACGATGAGCATCTCGTCGCTGGTGTACTCGAGTTGGGCGCCCGTGAGGTCGATGTCCCGGGCCAACCGCAGGATGAAGGGTCCTTCGCTCTGGGAGGCGTTCAGGCGGGTGATCGCCGAACGGAGCCCACGTGCGGTGGCGACGTTGTTCGGCGGAGTCGACCAACCTCGGACGTCGACCGGCGTGTTGCGCGGGACGGTCCAGTTCGCGTCGCCCCAGGATTCCGGTGCCAGCCGGGGGCCCTCCTGCCAGTACGCCATCGTCCCGATCGGCGAACGCGAGTAGCCGCTGGCGGGGTCCTCGGTGTTGAACCGGGTGAGATCCGGCTGTTCGTCGTAGTGGAGGTGGAGGCTCGGGGACTGGGTCGACCCGACGATGCCGATGATCTGTCCCCGTTCGACCCGCTGGCCGACCACCACCAGGGAGCGGGAGAGGTGCTTGTAGACCGAGGCGCTCCCGACGGGGTGGTCGATGGCCACGAACCGACCCGGGTTCCCACAATAGGCCGCTTCGGTTGCGGGGCCGCCCGTGCATCCGGGGGGATCGCCCTCCCCGGGCAGCTCCTCGTCCACCATGGCCACCACCCCAGGTCCGGCGGCCCGTATGGGGGTTCCCGGAGCGAGGTTGAAGTCGACGGCCTGATAGGGGTGGTACGGATTCGGGAGCCTCGGCGAGGAGAGCATGCAGTTCTGGCTACGCGCAGCCGATCCACGCTCGGCCCAGGAACGGTGGGCTGTCGGCAGACTGGCTCCCGTCGGAGACCTCGACGGCGTCGATGGGCGCCACCACGGGGGCCGGTGGGTCCTGGGCCCCCACCCGACCTGTCCCGGCCATCGCGGTGACCGCCCCGGCCGTCAACACGAAGAGAAGGCCCCGACCGATACGACGCCCCGCGGCGGGTGACATCGCCGAAAAGTAGTACGGGGAGCGGACGCCCGCAGAGGTCACGGTCCTTCCCGTGGGCCTGGCCGGTAGGGACGCCTCAGCGGCAAGGGAACCGGGCGCCGCTGGTGGTTGGCAGCCACGCTCGGTATCACTCTGATACCGTCTTGCTCGTGGCCATGACGCTTCGCCTCAGTGACGCCGAGCAGTCGGCACTTCGCCGAACACGCCGCAGCCGAGGGCATCTCGATGCAGGAGGCCACGCGACGGGCCGTCCGCGACTATCTCACCCGACAAGCCCACCAGGAACGGGTCGAAGCGGCCGCGATGATCATCACCGAGGCCCACGCCGAGGCGCTCGAGCGTCTCGGTCAGTGAGCGAACGCCAGGAGTACCTCGACCTCGAGGATCTGCTGGCACTCGCTCGACGACTGCTCGGCGATCCGCCGCCGGTCCGGGACATCGGGCTGTTGGCATCCACGGTCGCTCGACCTCAGGCAAGCGCGTTCGGCCAAGACGCCTACCCCGACATCTGGACCAAGGCCGCTGCGCTGCTCCAGTCGATTGTGAGCAACCACGCCCTGGTCGATGGCAACAAGCGCCTCGGCTGGCTGGCGACCGCCGTCTTCCTCCACCTCAACGGTGCGCCAGCGGACGCGCCGAAACGACGACATCTACGACCTCGTCATCAGGGTGGCCAGCGGCGAGACGAACGTCGTGACCATCGCCGCGCACCTCCGACAGATCATCGAGCAGCCGCCGTCTCCCGCCGGATGATTCGTACGACCCCCAACGCCTTGCTGGACCGCACCCCGCAGGCTGGGACCGCTCGAGCCCGACGGTGGCGCACCCCATCAAGGTCCCCGACAGCTGTGACAAGTCGATCGGCCGGGCCGTGTGGAGTGGATGGTCATCTTCTTTCCGTTCGTTCGGTGGCCGGGCGGCCACGGGGCGAGGCCCTCCTGGGCCGGCGCGTAGGATTCGGCCACTCGAAGGAGAAGGTGATGATGAAGCGTGCTCTCGCGGTGGTCATGGCCGCGTTGATCGTTCCCGCCCTGGTCGCCTGCGGCGACGACGGCGACGGCGACGGCGACGGCGGCGGCGGCGACAGCGACGCGGGCGAACCGGTGGTCGTCGGCGGGGCGGGCGACATCACCCACAACCTGGAGGAGTACCGAGCCCTGCTCGGTGACGACAACGGTGGCGGGCCCGAGACCTACGAGTCCGGTCGTCGGGAGATCAACTGGGATGCGGTTCCCGACGAGTTCTCCCGGCCCGAACGGCTACCCGTCGGACTTCTTCAACGCCGCCGAGGAACCCCGGGCCCGCGGCATCGTCCTGGAGACCGACGGCGAGGGCCTCGGCGTGAGCGCCGACAGCGACAACCCCGACGGGGCGCCGGTTCGCTTCGGCGACGTCAATCCCTCCTACAGCGACACCTTCACGACGTTCAGCGAGGAGCGCCTGTTCTCCCCGATCGGGAGCAACGTGGTGGACCTCCACTTCTTCGTGCCCGGCACCGACACCCCCACGGTCACCCGGGGGTTCGGCGCCGTGTACACCGACGTCGACACAGAGAACAGCGCCGAGTTCGAGCTGTTCGACGCCGACGACCAGTCCCTGGGCCGCTTCAGCGTCCCGGTGTCCCAGGACGGGCTCTCGTTCCTCGGCATCGCCTTCGACGATCCAGTGGTCGCTCGCGTGCGGATCGTCTACGGCGACTCGGCGCTGGGACCCGACGACGACGAGCAGCACGACGTCGCCGTGATGGACGACTTCATCTTCGGGGAGCCCCAAGCAATCGGGTCATGCGCGACGCGTCCGGGTGACCGGGCGCTGCCCTCCTTCCAGCGGGCCGAGTGGCGCTCGCCCGACGACGGCGACGGGCTGACCGACGCCTCGGGACCTGCCCCGCATCAACCAGGCCACACCTCCCCCGACCGCCTGCACTCGATCGGGTCCTAGGACCCTCTCCTTGACTCCACCGCAAGGAGCAGGCTCGGGAGGTGAAGGTGAAGTGGGGGGTGGCACGCGTCGATGAGTTCATCACGGCGGCCTTCCTGGTGTCGGGGCTCGCGCTCGTGCTCTTCGTCCTGCTGGGCTGTCCTGCCCCTCCACGCTGCTCGCGGGCTGGAGTGCCATCACGGTGGGGATCTGGTGGTTCGAGCGGACGGCTCCGACCGACCGCGGCGGGCCCGGTTCCACGAGGTGCTGCGGGTCGGGGCGATCGCCGGGCTGGGCGCCACCGTGGCCTACGACCTCAGTCGCTTCGCCCTCGTCCAGGTCTTCGACCTGGACATCCAGCCGTTCGGCGCCGTGCGGGGCCTTCGGTGGCACGCGTTGCTGCCCGGCTCGGGACGCGAGGGTCGGAGCCGGGTCGTGGGCGTCGGCTACCACCTCGTGAACGGGGTCAGCTTCGGCATCGCCTACACCGGGCTGTTCCGTCGGAGGGGCGCGCTCATGGGCATCGCCTACGCCCTCGGGCTCGAGGCCGTCATGCTGGCGATCTACCCGGGTTGGCTCGACATCGAGGCCCGACGGAGTTCACCCAGATGTCGCTGCTCGGCCACGTCGCCTACGGGGCGACGCTGGGTGCCTTGGCCCGGCGGCTCCTCGCGCCGGAGCCGGCGCCCGAGTACGTCCAGCCGGCGGAACCTGCCCCGTGAACGGACTCGACGCCGGAACAAGGCTGTGGTGGGTGCGACTGCCCCGTCTCGGTGCCCGCATGTCCTCGACGTTGGGCCTGACCCTCCTCGATGGTCACTGGGTCGGCGCCATCCGGGTCCTCAGCGTGCTGGCCACCCCGACGGCGTTGGCCGTCGGGGTCGCCATCGGCTGGAGGCAGCCCGGCTTCGAGGTCCTGCCCACCGAGTCCCTCGCCCTGCTCGTGCTGTTCGTCGTGGTGGGGACGGCGAGTGGTGAGCTCGGCCTCGCGATGCTCGGGGGGCTCGCCTTCGGCCAACTCGTCCTGTCCGACACCACCTGGGCGTATGCCGGCGAGGACCTCTCGCGGGCGTCCTCACCAGCGGCGACGCCGCGGACTACCTGCTGCGGGTGGTCGTGCCGTTGTCCATCGCCTACGGCGTGCTCGCCGTGGTCCTGGTGAAGCTGCCGCTGGGCACCAAGGCCATCGTGCGCTCGCTCCTGCCGGGGGACCGTTCGCCCTTGGCCCTGCGGATCGGCATCGCCCTGGTGGCCCAGGTGGCCCTGACCGCCGCCGCGGTCTACCTCTGGGCCCTCGCCGCCCCCGTGCTGCTGCGCCCGGTGTGGTCATGGCGCGACCTGGAGCCGACCGTCGAGGCCGTACGCCCCCTGCAGGAGGATGCCGCGACCTCGGCGCGGGCCGGGGCCCTCGATGGCGGCCCTCCGACTGGGCATCCAGGCCCTCCTGGTGACGGTGCCATCGCTCGCGGGACGGGCCACCGCCATCGAGGAGGAGCTGCGCGCGGCCGGCTGAGCGCCTGCGGCGGTGTATGACCGCCTTCCCCAAGTCGTGCGCAGCCTCATCAGCGCCGCCTTGATCACCCTCCTTCTCGCCGGCCTCCTGGCCGGCTGGGGCGAGGCGGCCGTGGTCTACGTGGCCGTCAGCGGCTTCGAGCCGCGTCCGCACCGGGGTCGTTCCGTTCCCCTGGGGGCCCTGGGGCACCCTCATGGAGCGGATCCCCGTTCTCCTCCGCTTCGTGGCCGGCCTCGTGGTCGTCTACCTCGCCGGGCAGTGGTTCCTCCCCGAGCGGATCCGCGACGCCGAGACGTTCCGGCCCCAGCTGCTCTTCCTCCTCCTCGGCCTGACCGTGTTCCTCATCCTCATCCCAACCGTGCCCGGCAGCCGGTCGCGGGCGCCGGAGCCGGAGCCGGAGCCGGTGTCGTGACCCCGTGGGCCTCCGCCTCGTGGGGCTGACGGCTGTCCTTTGGCTGGCCACCGCCGGCCGGGCCGGCGCCGACAACTGCAGCAACCCTCAGGACTGCTACGCCACCGACAACGCCGCCACCCAGGCGGGGTTGGCCCTGCTGGGCCTCCTGTTGCTGTACCTCCTGCTCCAGCTGCTCGGCCGGGGCGGGGGCGGGGGTTGGGGCTGGCCCGGTGGGGGCCGCGACGGTCTCGGGGGTGGGGAGGACGGCGGTGGCCCGACCGACCTCGGGCTCGGCGGGAGGGGGCGGTGGAAGCCTGACGGACCGGTTGCTGGGGTTGGCTCGGACGGTGCCTTCGGCGGCGGCGGTGGGACGATCCTCGGTGGCCGGCTGGGCGGTTCCCAGGACCTCCTGTCGGGCGATCTCCTCGGTGCACAGGGCCGGCTCACGGTGCTACGGGGAGGGCGTGGCCGAGCTCACCGGTTCGTCCGGCTTCAAGCTCGACGACTCGGGTCTGGCCGCCCAACTCGGCCTCGAGGCCCGGGTCGGGACGCAGGTGGGCCTCACCGGCACGTTGACCTCGGGCTGGATCACCCAACAGCTGGCGGGCGACGTCTTCCTCGGGGCCCTGGCGTCGGCTGAAGGGGGGCTCCGGCTCGGCGAGAGTGGCCTCGGGCTGCACGGCGAGACCGAGGCGTTCGTCGGTGGCCGCGCCACCGGCGCCTACACCCTCGGGACCGGCCCGGCGACCGGCACCATCGGCGGCAGCGTGAGCTACGGCCTCGGCGTGACCGCCGAGGGCGATGTCGGCTTCAGCTGGGACAACATCGGCTTCAGCGGCCGCACCGGGGCCACCCTCGGCCTGGGCGTGGAGGCCGACATCAACATCTCGATCAATCCGAATGCCGTCATCGACGGCATCGGCGACGCGCTCGACCACTTCGGATGGTGAACAAATGACCGACCCGACCCCACCCACCGCCCCGCCGCCCGAGGGCCTCACCCTGCAGGTGCCCAGCGAGGACTTCCCGGCCGCACCGTCCTTCGCCCTGACCGTGCCGCCGTCCTGGCGACCCGAACCCACCACCGACGCCGCGCTGCTGGCCTATGACACCGCGTCACCGGCCCACTTCCGGACCAACGTCCTGGTCACCGTGGACCGCGTCCGTCGGCGACGCCGAGCTCACCGGCGCGCTCATCCGACTGGCTCAGGTCGCGGTCGGGTCCTACCCCGACTACCGGGTCCTCGCCGATCACGACGCGCCGGTGGGGGGCCGGCCCGCCAAGCTGCGCCTGCACACCTTCACCCCGCAGCCCGGTGCGACGGCGGTGTTCCAGCTCCAACTCCTGGTGTTCGCCCCGGCGCCGGCCGGCGCCCCGGTCCACGACCTCGTCCAGCTCCACGCCACCTGCAGCGGGGAGCTGGCCGGGCGCTACGCCCCCGACTTCGAGGACCTGGTGGCGTCCTTCGTGTTCGCCTGATCGACCCCACCACCCCCCTTGGATCAGGCGCCCAGCCGGCAGTCCGGGGGGTGTCGGACCGGATCGCCGTCAGGCGCCCGCGGGGACCAGGGACGCCAGCCCGAGTCGCTGGGAGAGCTGCTGGAAGGTCACGGTCCCGTCGAGGCGGACCGTTGACATCGCCTCGGTCGACTGGCACTGCCGCGGCTGGGCGGTGATCTGGAAGGAGGTCACGGGCTGGCCACGGCGAGCGGTCACCACCCGGACCGTCATCACGGTCTCATACCGGTCGATGTCCGGGCCGTTCCAGTAGGGGCAGGTCTCGATCAGGTTCGACTGCCGGGCGATGCAGGCCACCAGCTCGGCGTCGGCGACCTCTGGGGCCCGCCACCGGGCGTCACGGGCCGACCAGGCCATGGGCCGGCCGTTGTCGTTGGCCAGTGCGAAGTGGAAGGGACCGTCACCTCGGATAGGCGCCCGCCTCGGGACGGCCACACCACGGCAGGCGGGACCGACCGTCGCCACCAGGTTCTCGGCGGCGGGCCGCCCACCCGTGCCCGTCTCGGTGGGATCGTCGGTGGCGGCCACCAGGGCCCCCCAGGCGACGACGCTGAGCATGGTGATGACCATGGCGGTGATGGCCATGCCCTTGCCTCGGAGCAACGGCGTCCTGGCGATCTGGCTCAGGGCCAGGATCCCCAGGACGATGACCGCAGGGGCCAGCACGAACGGCACGACGATCGAGACCAGCGCGAGGACCAGCGCGGCGATGGCCCGCCCGCTGGTGCGAACGACCGGTGAGGGGCCGCCGGGGGCGTAGCCGTACTGCGGGTAGACCGGCGGCGGGGGTAGTGGTGGCGGGGCACTCGCCGGAACCGACGGTGGGGGCAGGGCACTCGGGTAGGCCGGCGGTCGGTGGCGGGAAGCGGGTTGAGACGTCGGTGGCTCATGACGACCTCCTCACAGCTCGATTGCTGCAGGCTCAGCGTCCACCCGGCACCCACGAGCGGGACAGGGTCGAAGGTCACCAACCGGGGCCCGGGTCAGTTGACGGCAGGCACCGGGGCGTCGTGGTGGCCGAAGAGGACCTCGGCGGTCACCGGGCGGGCCAGGTCGACGAGGTCGGCGGCGAGGTCGACGAGCAGGTCATCGACGGTGATCATCCCGACGAATCGACCGTCCCGCACCACCGCCAGGCGGCGCACGGCATGGGTGCGGAACAGGGTGAAGGCGCCGTGCAGGTCCGCTTCGGCGTCGATGGTCACCACCGGTGTGCTCATGACCCCGTCGACCCGGGCCTCGGGCGACAGGCCCTTGGCCAGGCCCCGGCGAACCAGGTCCCGATCGGTCACGATGCCGACGAGCTCGTCGCCGTCGACGACTGCCAGAGACCCCACTGCGGCCGTCTCCATGATCCTCGCCGCGTCGGTGATGGTGCGACCCGGGGCGATGCCCAGACCGGAGCGACGGATGCTGTCGATCGTCCTCATCGGGAGGCCCCCTTCGCCTTCGCGCGCGTGCGGGGCTTCTTGTCGAAGTGCACGACCGCGGCATCCGAGCCGGGGTAGAAGAGGCTCTCGTGGTCGCTGTCCTCCCACTGGACGATGTAGGGCGGCCCGCCATCCTCACCCTGGACCGCGAGGACCTTGCAGTCCCGCTCCGGTTCACCGACTCGGTGACCGCGGATCACGATTCGGTCTCCCACATTTGCCTGCATCTGGATCGCTCCTACCTCTGGACGCTTCTGGGCCTCATGGTGGACGCGCCCGGGCGGCGGGCACAGGGCCGAAGGTCACGCCCCGGGCATGGTCCGATCGGGCATCGGGCACCGGGCCGCCCGGCCGGTGACCCGCTGGGCCGCGGATGAGAACCGTTTTGGCCATCCGGCCGCGGCCACCACCGGTCGGCCGCCCGGACCTGACCGACCCGCTTGACAGCCGGGTGGCCCGGGACCACAGTGCCCCGAGGCGGCGCCTCACCAGGTGAGGCCGAGGGTCTCCCGCATGGTGGCTTCGAAGGTGGCGTCGTCGTTGACGGCCCGGACGGCGACCACGAGCTGGGCGTCCTCGCCGACGGGGATGCGCAGGGGCGGATCGTCGGCCTCGATGGCGTCGGCGATGGCCACGGCCACGGGTTCGGGGCCGGGGGCGGCGCCGCCGGCCAGGACCTCCGACGCGGCGTCCCACTGCCGGCGGAGCTCGTCGTAGGGCGGGCTGTCCTCGCCGTGACGGCGGGCGTTGTCGCCGAAGGCGGTGGCGAAGGCCCCGGGCTCGATGATCACGACCCGGACCCCGAAGTGGCCGACCTCGTAGTGGAGGCTCTCCGACATGGCCTCGAGGGCGTGTTTGCTGGCGGCGTAGAAGCCGTTGAGCGGCCCGGCCACCACACCGGCCACCGACGAGACGTTGACGATGGTCCCACTCCCTTGCTCCCGCATGGCCGGCAGCACCGCCTGGACCATCCGGGCGGCGCCCAGCAGGTTGGTCTCGAACATGGCCCGCACCTCGTCGAGGTCCGCCTTCTCGACGGGACCGGCGCTCTCCCAGCCGGCGTTGTTGACCAGGACGTCGACGCTCCCCGCGGCCGCCACGGCGGCCTGCACCGAGGCGGTGTCGTCCACGTCGAGAGCCAGGCGCTCGGCGACCTCGAGGCCGGCGAGGGAATCCGGGCGACGGGCGGTGGCCACCACCTGATGGCCCCGGGCGGTCAGTTCGACCGCCGTGGCCCGACCGATGCCCGTGGAGCAACCCGTGATCAGTACCCGTGCCATGGCGTGCCTCGCTCGGTCGTCGGTCTCGACTCCACTACAGCACGCCACCGCCGCGCGAAATCAGACTCCCGCTGCGCTGACCGTCTGTAGCGGGTCGAGGGTGCGGACCGGCAGGCCCGGGGCCGCCGCAGCGACGTCGTCGGCGAAGGCGCCGAGGTTGACGTTGAGGGAGAAGCCCATGTCGCCCTCGATTGGACGGAAGAAGTCGTCATGGTGGTGCGCCAGGATCAGCTTGGGGTCGAGGGCGGCCAGGACCCTCGGGACGAAGTGGCGGGTGTAGGCCCGGCCGGCGATGCCGCACAGGAAGACGTCGACGCCCCGGTCCCGGATCTCGTCGTCGACCAGGTCGGCGCTGCCCTGGTGGTAGAGGGTGACGCCCGCCACCTCGATGGCGATGCCCCACACCTGTCCGCACCGGTAGCGGCCGGCGGCCAGGCCGTCGAGGGCGTCGCAGGTCAGCTCGCCGTCGAACGGGACCTTCAGGCCGAGGACCAGCTTCGAGTGGCGGCTCGGGATGAAGCGGACCTTGAACGGGCCGATCTCGTACGGGCGGTGGGGCTCGACGTCGACGGCCTGCTCCGGCATGCCGTGAGCGCCAGAGGTGGGCCACCGAGGTCGAGCCGTAGACCGGGCAGCCGTGACGACGGGCGAGGGCCGCCGACGTCGATGGCGTGGTCGAAGTGGGTGTGGCCGACGAGGACGGCGTCGGCGGCGGGCACCAGCCGCTCGACCAGCGCCTCGTCTGAGGTGACGGCTCGGCGGCCGACGACGGCGCCCAGCGGGATGCGGGACAGGTACGGGTCGATGAGCACGGTCGTGCCCTCGTAGCTGATCCGGAAGCCGGCGGTGCCCAGCCACTGGATCTCCAGCCCGGTGGGAAGGTCCACGCCGTGGCGAGCCCAGTTCAGGTCCTTCTGGATGCCGGGATCGTCCCGGTGTCGCAGCGGCAGTCGCAGGCCCACGCTTGGACCGTAGGCGGATCTACCGGCTCGGCGGGGGGCCCGAGCCGGCCTGACGACGCATCGGGTGACCTCGGCGGCAGGCTGGACGCCACCCCCCCTGCCCAGGAGCACCATGGCCCGCTACGTCACCAAGGTCCGCACCCCCCGCAGTGTCGAGGACGCCTTCGCCTACATGGCGGATCTGCGCAACTTCGCCGAGTGGGACCCGGGCGTCACCGCCGCCGTGCTGGTGGAGGGCGACGGGCCCGGGCCCGACAGCGCCTTCGACGTCACCGTAAAGAGCCCGGGACGGGACCTGACCCTGCGGTACGTCACCGTCGAGCACTCGGCGCCCGGGTTCGTGCGGGCCGTGGCCGAGGACCGGTTCCTCACCTCCGATGACCGCATCACCGTGGAGGCCGACGGCGACCACACCCTCGTCACCTACCAGGCCGACCTGACCCTCAACGGCGTCCTCGGCGTGGCCGATCCGCTGCTCCGTCTCGCCTTCGGCCGCATCGGCGATCGGGCCGCGGCCGGCTTGCGCACGGCGCTCGACGGGGTCGAGGTCGCCTGAAGCGCGACTCCGGTCCGGCTCGTCGACTGATCGGCGCGGGTCGTTGCCGAGCCGGCTGGCCGGCTCGTCCTCGGCGGTCGTTGCGCCGCTCGGGCCGTTGTCACCGCGCCCGCTCGCTACGTGGCGTCGGACGGCGCGCGCCACGGCCTGCGATCGCCGAGCTCAGGCCGCTCCTCGAGGACCTGGCGCTCCATCGCCGCCACCGTGGCGGCCATCTGGCCGGTGAGCGGGTGGTCGGGGATGCGATCACCGAACACCTCGGCGAGGGCGTCGTGTAGTACCAGAGCTGGGCGGCGGGTCGCTGCTCGTTGAAGTCCTGCCAGAGGGCGATGCCAACCCGCTGCAGGTCCTCGAGGGTGGTCTCGGCGTTCTGGAGCTTGTCGGCCACGGAGACCGCGAGTGACCGCACCGGCTTCGTGGCCAGATCGGCCAGGTAGCGCTGCTTGCGGACCGACCACACCTCCTTCTCGGCGCCGTCGGTGGTGTCGGTGAGGCTGTCGGAGAGGTCCCGGACGATGTCGGCCACCTCGTCGCCGAATTCGGTGCGGATGCGGTCGAGCATGGGTTGGCCGCCGTGGTCCTCGGCGGCGTCGTGCAGGTAGGCCGCCGCGACCTGGACGTCGTCGCCGCCGCTCTGGCGGACCAGGTCGGCGACCGGGGTCAGATGGGTCTCGAAGTAGGGCAGCCCGCTGCCCTTCCGCTCGTCGCCGGCGTGGGCATCGGCGGCGAAGGCCGCCGCCCGCACCACCAGGTCGTTGTCACTCACTACCGCCTCCGTTCGTCCATCGGTCTTCACCATGCCCGCGGATCGCCGCGGCGAACTCGGCGACGAACGCCTCGTACTCCGGTGTGCCCTCCTCCGGCGGCTGCCCGAACGCGAGCAGGCGGCGGGAGGAGCGGGTCACACCGGTCTGGTACGCCGTTGCCGTGACCGAACCGGTGAGGATCGCCACCTGGGACAAGCCCGTCATCGCCACCCTGTTCGGCTACTGCCTCGGGGTGGCCTGAGCTCCCGCTGGCCTGCCACTTCCGCCTGGCGGCGAACGAGGGGGCCCGCATCGGCCTGCCCGAGCTCGACCTCGGGACCGTTCCCGCCTGGGGCGGCACCGCCCGCCTGACCCGGACCGTCGGGCGAGCCGACGCCCTCGACCTGATCCTGCGGGCGAAGAAGATCGACGGGCCGACGGCCCTGGCGATGGGCCTCGTGCACGAGCTGCACCCGGTGACCGAGCTCAAGGCCAAGGCGATCGAGCTGGCCGAGGAGCTCGCCGCCCAGCCGCCCATCGCCGTCGCCGGCGTGCTGCGCGCCGTGGTCGGCGCCGGATCCGCACCCCTCGACGAGGCCCTCGCCGCCGAGCGGGAGGCCGTCCGGCGGTGCAGCGGCTCCGCCGACCAGGTCGAGGGCATGATGGCCTTCTTGGAGAAGCGTCCGCCGCGCTTCGAGGGCCGCTGACGGCCGCCGCTGTTTGACAGATTTTGCCATCTGTTTCATTGTCAGGACATGAGCGCAGAAGTGTCACACCAGGTCGGGTTCGTGCCCCGTTCGGGACCGACCTGGCGGGATCCGTTTCCGATGTACACCGCGCTGCGGGACGAGGACCCCGTGCACCACGTGGCCGACGGCGACTACTGGGTGCTGTCCCGGTTCGCCGACGTGTTCGCCGCCGCCCGCGACACCGCCACCTTCTCCTCGGCCCAGGGGTTGACCCTCCAGTACGACGAGCTGAACGCCGCCGGCCTCGCCGAGGCGACGCCGATGGTCATGCTCGACCCACCGGAGCACACCGCGTTCCGACGCCTCGTGGCCCGCGGGTTCACCCCCCGGCAGGTCGCCGCCATCGAGCCCGCCGTCCGTTCCTTCGTGGTGGAGCGCCTCGAGGGCCTCCGCCGCCGGGGCGGGGGCGACATCGTCGCCGAGGTGTTCAAGCCCCTCCCGAGCATGGTCGTGGCGCACTATCTCGGGGTGCCCGAGGCCGACCGGGCCCGCTTCGACGGGTGGACCGACGCCATCGTCGCCGCCAACGCGAAGGGCGACCCGCTCGCCGCCCCCCACGCCGTCAGTGAGCTCTTCGAGTACTTCACCGAGCTCATCGAGCGTCGGCGCCGGGACCCCGGGGAGGACACCATCAGCCAGCTGCTGGCCGCCGGCGACGGCGACGACGCCGTGCCCCTGCTGCGGATCCTGGGCTTCGCGTTCACCATGGTCGCGGGCGGCAACGACACCACGACCGGGCTGCTCGGCGGTTCGGCCGAGCTCCTCGGCGCTCGGCGGGACCAGCGGGCCGTGCTCATCGAGCGACCCGAGCTGATCGGCGACGCGGTCGACGAGCTGCTCCGCCTCACCAGCCCCGTGCAGGGCCTGGCCCGGACCACGACCCGGGACGTCGAGGTCGGCGGCCGGACGATCCCGGCCGGTCGGCAGGTCCTGCTGCTCTACGCGTCGGCGAACCGCGATCCCCGCGAGTTCGGCGAGGACGCCGACCGGCTCCGCGTGGACCGCCGGCCCCGCCAGATCATGAGCTTCGGCTACGGCGCCCATCACTGCCTCGGTGCCGCGGCCGCCCGGCTCCAGGCCCGGGTGGCCCTCGAGGAGCTGCTCGCCCGCTGCCCGCGGTTCTCGGTCGACGCGGCGGCGGCCGTGTTCGCCTCCGGCCACTACGTGCGCCGCCACCAGTCGCTGCCGTTCACCCCGGAGGCAACCGGGTGACCACCACGCAGTGGCTGCGGGCCGAGCACGCCAGCCTGGCCGCCGAGCAGATCCTCGACGCCGCCGGGGCCCTCTTCGCCGAGCACGGCGTCGCCGCGGTCGCAATGGCCGACGTGGCCACGGCCGCCGGGTGTTCGCGGGCCACGCTCTACCGCTACTTCGACAGTCGGGACGCGCTGCGCTCGGCCTATGTCCACCGGGAGGCCCGCCGGATCGGCGCCGAGGTCGCCCGACGGGCTGGGCGCGGAGGACGATCCTCGCGACCGGCTCGTGCGCGCCATGGCTGAGTCCCTCCGGCTCGTCCGCGAGGACAGCCACCCTCGCCGCCTGGTTCACGGCGGGCGACGCCGGCGCCACGGCGCGACTGGCCCAGTCGTCCGCCGTCATCGAGACGCTGGTGGCGAGGTTCCTGGGCGACGGCGAGGATCCGGAGACGCGCCGGCGCGCCCGGTGGGTCGTGCGGGTGCTGGTGTCGCTCCTCGCCCAGCCGGAGGCCGACGGGGACGACGAACGGCACGTCCTCGAGCAGTTCGTCGTGCCCGTCGTGGTCGGCCAGGGCTGAGGGGCCGGTCGCGGGCCATGAGCGGCCGCCGAGGAGGCCGTGTCCTGGCGCTCCTCATCGCGGCGACGCTGGCGCTGCTGGGAGCGGCTGGATGTGGCGACGACAACCGCGGGCCCTCGGCGCCCACGAACGAGGCCGCGTCGTCGGCGGGGATCGGCTCCCCGCTCCCGCCGAACCCGTACCTCGGTCCCGCCGGCACGGCCACGATGCACGGCGACAGCGGGTCCTCGGACACCACCGCCCTCGCCGGGCCCGGCCCCGGCCCGGTCGACGTGTCGATCCTCGACCTGGGCGCGGTGTGCCCCTCCGTCCTCATCGGCGGGGACGGCTACCCGGTCGCGCTCTGCACCCGCATCGCGGACCTCCGTCCCGTGGTCCACCTGCTCGACCCGCAGACCGGCGCCTCGCTTGCGTCGATCGAGCTCACCGCCGGCGGCCTCTTCGGCGGGGTGTACGGCTACCTGGACGAGGCGGACCGGATGGTGCTGGTCGACGGCGTCGTCGGACCTGCTGCGCATCGGCCACCGGCAGGCCGGCGGGCGCTGGGTCCTCGAGGTCGACGAACGGACCTCCTTGGCGGGGTCGATCACGCCCGGTGACACGGTGACGAGCGTGTCACCCGACTACGGAGGCGAGGTCTGGTTCGCGACCGAAGGGGGCACGGTCGGACTGGTCGACACCACCGACGGGTCGGTCCGGACCGTGGCGCTGGGTGCCGGCGAGCGGGTGTCGAACAGCATCTCGACCGCACCGGCGGGGATGGCGGTGGCCACCGACCACGCCGTCTACCTCCTGGACCGGGGACCCGACGGACGGCCCGAGCGGCGGTGGCGGCTGGCCTATGACCGTGGCCCCGCCCGCAAGCCGGGCCAGCTCAGCTGGGGCACCGGGTCGACACCGACGTTCTTCGGCCCCACCGACGGTGCCGACTACGTGGCCGTGGTCGACAACGCCGACCCCGAGGTCCATCTGGTGGTCATCCGGGCCGACGGCCCCGAGGCCGGCGAGCCGGTCTGCGCACCGGTCGTGCTCGGCGCGGGCGGCCCGGGGTCGGAGAACTCGCCGATCGGCGCCGGCAACACGGTCGTGGTCGCCGGCACCTACGGCTACGTGTACCCGCGCCTGCCCGAGGAAGCCGGGCCGAGCCGACCCGGCGCCGCGGCCTTCGCCGGAGGGATGACCCGGGTCGACGTCGAGCCCGACGGGTCCGGCTGTGCGGTCACCTGGGACGCCGCCGTCCGGTCCGCGGCCGTACCCAGGCTCTCCACCACCGACGGCACCATCACCACGATGACCCGCCCCGGCGACGCCGAGCGGTTCGCCTACGCGGTGATCTCGGCGGACACCGGAGAGCTGCTCACCGAACAGGACCTCGGGCCCACGGTGGCCGACCCGCTGCAGCTCGCCGGCACGATCGGGCCGGACCGCGTGCTCTACCAGGGCACGGTGGGCGCCATCCTGCGCATCACCCCGGCGTCGGGGTGATGCGTGCTCCGGGTGGCCCACCGCCGCCCGCCGAGTTGGCCGATCGTCGCCGGGCTGGGCGGCGGCCTGAGAGGTCGCTGACCGCTGGACTCAGGCCAGGTCTCGGTGACCCGGCACCCGGTCGGGGTCGCACCGCACCCACCGCGGCGCCAACCCCAGCGTCCGTGAACATTCGGACCGGCCCTCCGACGGGACATCGGGTAGGTCCAGTCGGCAGCCTGGAGGTCTTCGGTGTCCGCTTCTCGTGGTCAGCGCAGTCCGAGGACGGTCGTCAGGGCCTCGTCGACCCCCCAGAGCTCCTCCCGGCTGAGGTGACCGGAGAGCTCACCCAGCCGGCTGGCATCGACGGCCCCGATCTGTTCGACCAGGACCCGAGTCGTCTCGCCGTTCACATCGATCTCGGGACGGAATGAAGCGGCACGAGCACTGCGCGAGGTCGGGGCGACGATCACCACGGAGCGAGGCAGGAACTCCTCAGCCTGAACGACGACACCGAAGCGGTCCCCATGCTGCTCGTGTCCCACACCCCTCGGGAGCTTGAACCGGTAGACATCACCCCGGAGCACGCAAGGACTCCATCACCTCAGCGACAGCGAGCATCTCCCGGCGATCGCCATCGTCGGCATCGAGTGCGTTCACCTCTGCGGCGAGCTCGGCGCTTCGACGCAGCCGTCGTGCCGAGTGGACCAAGGCATCCCGGATCGCCTCTGACCTCGACAGGCCTGCGGCCTCGAGCGTGCGCAGTGCTGTTCCGCTTCATCGTCGAGTCGGACCGAGATGGCTGCACCCATGCCAAGATCGTAGTACTTATTGTGATACATGGCCATCGTCCTGGTCGAACGCCACCGTCGATCTTCCGAGGGTCCTCGACGGGCGGGTGGCGAGGGCATCGTCCTGCGGCCCGGCCTCCCCGCGAGCATCCCGTCGGGCCTGCCTCCGGCCATGACCTGAGTCAGTGACCTTCGACCCCTGACACCGCTGCGGATCAGACGGAGGATGGAACCATGTCGGACACTGACAGGAGGATGGCGCCGGGTTGGTATCCCGACCCGGGGGGTCGCCATGAGCACCGCTTCTGGGACGGCACCCGCTGGACCGAGCAGGTCGCGGACCAGGGCACGTCGGGCACGGACTCCCTGGTCCCGGCACCACCCGCCGCCGACGTCGGGCCCGACCGCCGATCACCCCTGTTGGCCATCGTCCTGGCGGTCGTCGCACTGGTCGTTCTCGGGGTCGCCGCCTTCGTCCTGCTCGGCGGCGACGACGGCGACGACGGCGGCGGCACCGGCTCCGGGGGCGGCGAGCCCCGTGGCGGCAGCCTGGTCGGCAGCTACGAGGTGGAGGGGACCAACGCCGACGGCTCGTCCTACCAGGGGACGGCGGAGATCACCGGATCGGGCCCCGACTACCGGATCGAGTGGACGACCGGCTCGTCGACGTCCTCAGGCCGCGGAACCCTCGAGGGGGACCGGTTCGAGGCCAGCTTCAGCGGCTCGTTGACCGGGACGGGCACCGCCGTCTACCGGGTCGAGGACGACGGCCGCCTCGTCGGGACCTGGACCGTCGAGGGCTCGACCGCCGAGGGCACCGAGACGCTCACGCCGACCTGAGCCAGCGCGGCCTTCGGGCCAGGGTGTCGTCGTACGCGG
>CAVZRY010000022.1:0-18381 GCA_963777805.1 uncultured Microthrixaceae bacterium
GTGACCTCGACGCCCTTGCGGGAGCCTGATCGCCAACCTCGCCCTCCTCGAACCGCCCGCCGCCGCTCGAAGGGCACCGTGTACCTGCACCACGGCCTCGCCGACGACGCCCCGCCACCGGCGACATGACCGCCCCTGACCGCGGCGTCGGCGACGACTAAACCGGAGCACCCCCAACCAGTTTGGATTGGAACCAGGTCACATCGTGGCTGATTGCCGTCAACGACCTCAGGGATTGGCTCGAACCTGCGCTGTCTGAGGATGGTCCGCCTCCCGCACAGCATTCTTCGAGGGATCGCACGTACTCCCTCAGTTGATTGGAGGAGAGAGCCCGGTCCCTGAGGACCGAACCGGCCCGGAACTGGAACCCACCGGGGCGGCGGGCCGCGTGGCAGCGTGGCGTCATGTCGCAACTCATGGCCGAGACCGTCGGGCACGTGCGCGTGCTCCGCCTCAACCGCCCGGAGCGCAAGAACGCCATCACGAGCGCGCTGGGCTGGAGCGTCGTGCGGGGGATGGCCGAAGCCCATGAGGACGACGAGATCCGGGTCATCGCCCTCACCGGGAACGGGGACGCCTTCTGCTCCGGCCTCGACCTCGGCGCCGGCGACGACGAGGACCCGCCGGACACCGGCCTGTCGGAGCAGGCGCACATCCTCGACGAGAAGGGCTGGGTCGGGCGCTTCCTCCTGGCGCTCCGGTTCGAGACCGACAAGCCGGTGGTGGTCGGGCTCAACGGGGTGGCGGTCGGGGCCGGCCTCTCGCTGGCGATGGCGGCCGACATCCGGATCACAGCAGACGCGGCGCGGCTGCACCCGGGTTACCTGCGGGCCGGGGCCTCACCCGACGGCGGGCTGACCTGGTCGCTTCCGACGCTCGTCGGCCACGAGCAGGCCCTCCGCTTCCTGCTCGAGTTCCGGTTCGTCGACAGCGGAGGTGCGCACCAACAGCGGGTTCGTCTCCGAGGTCGTCCCGCCGCCGAGCTCGACGGCCGGCTCCTGGGGGTCTGCGAGGGCATCGCCGCCCAGGCACCCCCACGCGGTACGGAGGACGAAGGCACTGGTCGCCCGGACGCCGCTGGTCACCGACGTCGAGGCGCGGGTCGTCGACGAGATCCGCAAGGCGGTGGCCGGTCTCGACAGCGAGGACGGCCAGGAGGCGGTGCAGGCCATGTTCGAGAAGCGGGCTCCGACTTTCCGGGGCCGCTGACGTGCGGGACCGGGCGGCCCAGCAGCGGGCCATCGACGACTTCCTCGGCCTGCTGCACCACGAGCGGGACGGGGAGGTGTGGCGGGGGCGGACGCCGGACTGGTGGGGACCGGTGGTCTTCGGGGGGTTCGGCCTCGCCCTCACCATCACGCCGCCTGCCTCGACGCCCCGCCCGGAAGGCGCCTCCACTCGCTCCACGCCCACTTCCTGCGCCCGGTACAGGGTGGGCGCGACATGGCGTTCCGCTCGGAGGTCGTCAAGGAGGGTCGCGCCTTCGGCCTGCACCTCGTGACGGCGTCACAGGACGGCAAGCCCGTCATGACGATGACCTGTTCCTTCACGGCTGACACCGAGGGCTACGTCTACGACCTCTCCGGCATCCCCGCCGGCGTCCCCTCCCCGATGACCTGCCGGAGCCCGACGAGGTCCGTGACACGGCCGATCCCTGGGACGAGCGCTGGGTCGGTGCGAGCGACCACGCTCGACGGGACCCGCGAGGCGACGCACCGGCACTGGTTCCGCCTCCCCCGCGACCTGGGCGACGATCCGCACCTGCACACGGCGCTGCTCGGCTACGCCACCGACTGGACCGGCATCGGCGGGCGGCCGCTCGATCTCGACGGGGACACGACCGGCATGATCAGCCTGGACCACGCCGCCTGGTTCCATCGGCCGGCGCGTGTCGACCAGTGGCTGCTCCAAGATGTGCAGAGTCTCGTCGACGCCAGCGGGGTCGCGGCACGCTCCGCGGGGTGATCCGGGACCTCGACGGCCGCATCGTGGCCTCGATGGCCCAGGAGATGCTTCTGCAGCCCGTGACAAGCTGACCGACGGACTTCGGCGCCAGTCCGGTCACACCACACGCCCCCGTGACCGACCTCGGTGCGCTCCTGACCAGGGGAAACACCGAGCACCCCCAACACTCTGGGATTGGGGCCGCGTCGGGATCTGGCTCGAAGGGGTCGAGAGCGTGCGACCTCGCCTCGAACCTGCCCTAATCGGGGTCGCTTCCCGCCCCTGACAGCCGCGGGCAGCGGATGCAGAGCACTCCCTCGGTTGATTGGGACACGGGTCCATCGCCGAGGGATGACACCCCAAGCACACCGGTGGGGTCACACAACCTCACACCGGATCACACACGAGGAGCGTCGGCCGGGTCCGGGTCGCCGAAGCCGTCGCGGCCTCGACTCACGGTGGAGGGGTCGGCCAGGGTGACCGCCTTGCGGAGCGAGGTTTCGCCGCTCCCACGTCGACTAGGTCGTGGTGGTGCACATGAGAATCGTCCCACCACGTTCCGGCTGGGCAGCACCCGATGCGGGGACCCGGGCCCGTCCGACTCAGACGCAACTCTCGACGGCGTCCCACAGCGGTTCCGGCACACCGGTGTCGGCGAGCGAGACGACGATGTTGCCGGCCCGGTACAGCGGTCCGGCGATCGTCGGGTCGCTCAGGTCGCTCTCGACGAGGTCCGCGACGTCGCCCGGCGTGACGCCGGGGACATCGGCGACGACGGGCACGTAGATGTTCAAGGGAAGAGTCCCGGCATGTCGGCGAGCTCGGGCTGGAACTCGACGTGGAGCACTTCGGCCGCTCCGACTGTGTCGCCGGCGAACGTCTCGGCCCCGGCGTCCTCGACCTCCTGTCCTGCTTCTCGCAGGCACTGCGCGACCTCCTCCGGCGTCGGACCGGGGTCCTCATCCGATGTGTCTTCGGCCAGGGCGTCCTGGTCCCCGAGGCAGTCGATGATCGCGTCCTGCGTCCGTGGGTCGATGCGCACGGACGGATCCACGATGAGCAGGACGTTGCCACGCACTCGGCTGTTCCCCGCCCAGCCGATCACCGACGCGGCGTCCGCCGCATCATCCGGTGACTCGTAGACGAACGCAGCCGCTTCGCCTTCGCTGCTCGAGGCGGGGATGCCGTCCGCCCCCTCGATCACGGGCGGATCACCGCCGTCGGAGAGTGCTTCGGGGTAGGCCTCGGCCAGAAAGCTCCGGACCCCTCCGCCTTACCGCGACGGTGGCATCGGCAGGACCCCGAAGAACTCGAAGGACTCGGCGATCTCGGCCACGCCGGACGCTTCGACGCAGTCCCGCTGCTCGCTGGTCGGCACGGCCGCCTCCTCCGCGCTGTCGCCGTTCGGCGCCGATCCCCCGTCGCCACCACCCCCACAACTCGAGGAGAACGGCCCGAGCGCGACAGCGAGGCTGACGTTCGCGACCCGGTGCAGCCGCACCCCGCGGAACCACGACGCCCCCCACACCCACGAGGATCCCCGCCTCTTTGGTCCCCTGGCTCCGGTTGGTCATGTCGGACAGCGTCCTCCGGATGCACCTCACCCGTCAGGAGGGAGTCTCCGCTGGGTGCGCACGCCGGGTGTAGTGCCAGAGGTCCCGTCCATCGCCTCCAGGTCGTGGAGGTCGCCCTCGCACCCCCAACAGGTTTGGGTTGGAACCAGGTGTGGGCCTGGCTGGAAGGCATGGAACACCTCCGAACTTGGATGGAGCCAGCCCTCTGACCGAACCGACAGCGCTCACTCGGCTCGTTCGAACGCGGGGAACCCCCACCGGTCGGTCCTGGACAAGGGGGCTGATCAAATCACCATCGAACGCCTAGCAACGGCCTCTCAGCCGCTAGGCACCTAGCGCTGCGTCAGGCAACGTTCGCCTCATCACAGCCGTCCCGGACCCGGCGTTCTGGGATGCTCGACGGATGCGACAGAATGTCGCCGTGGTGGAGTTAGGGCTGTTCCGCAACCGGCGCACGGCTGTGAGCGCGGCCACGACCGCGGCGCTGCTCGTCTCCCTCGAAGTGGCCGACGGCTTGGCGTCGACGGATCCTGGGGACGACGTTCGAGACCAGGGCACGATCGAGTTGTTCGGGACGGCGATGGCCGCGGCGATCGTCGGGTCTTGCGTCTCGCTTGCCCGACGCCGGCCTCTGCCGCATCGACGCAGTGCGTGGTGGGCCGGTCTCGGTCTCATCTGGGTGGGCGCTGCAGTGAACCGAGCAGCCAGGCGGCAACTCGGCCACAACTACCGCTCAAGGCTGACCGCCGTTCCTGAGCACGAGTTTGTGAAGGAAGGTCTCTACGGCCGGGTGCGGCATCCGATGTACAGCGGCGCAACACTGATCTGCACCGGCGCCGCCGTTGCCATTGCAGCGCCGGCCTCGGCGCTTTGGGCTCTACCCACGCTCGCGCTGGTCCATCGGATCGAGTTTGAAGAGGCGATGCTCCACGACGTACTAGGAGCAGACTACGCCGACTTCATCCGCGGACGAGCCCGACTTGTCCCCAAGGTGTGGTAGCCGAGCACGGCGGCGGAGTGACGCATCAATAACCACCCCTGACCAGGGGAACCAGCGATGCACCCCCAACGGGATTCGAACCCGTGTTACCAGCTTGAAAGGCTGGCGTCCTAGGCCACTGGACGATGGGGGCCAGACCCCGGAGGGCCGGGCGCCGAGGCTACCGGCGCCGGAGGGTCAGGGGGGTCGGCCTCAGGAGGCGGGGCCGCCGTCGACAGGGGGCGGTGAGCGGCCGGAAGTAGCGTCCGGGGATGGGCGAACGGCTGGTCGTGATCGGCGGGGACGCCGGGGGGATGACCGCCGCGACACAGGCGCGGCGCCTCGACGGCGACCTGGACATCGTGGCGCTGGAGAAGGGCTCGTGGGTCAGCTACTCGGCCTGTGGGATCCCCTATCTCGTCGCCGGTGACCTGGAGCGGGTCGAGGAACTGGTCGCCCGGACGCCTCAGGAGTTCCGGGACAACCACCGCATCGACGTGCGCCTCCGCCACGAGGCGATGGCCATCGACACCGACGCCGGACAGATCGAGGTCCGGGACCACGAGCACGGCCGCACCGTGCGCCTCCCCTACGACCAGTTGGTCATCGCCACCGGGGCCAGCCCCTACCGACCGGACGTGCCGGGCATCAACGGCGAGACCGTGCTCGGCGTGCAGACCCTGACCGACGCCCAGCGCCTGCTCGACCGGAACCGCCGGGGCCTGCCCCGGGACGTCGTCGTGGTGGGGGGCGGCTACATCGGCCTCGAGATGGCCGAGACCTACGTCCGCCTCGGGGCGACGGTGACCATCGTCGACCAGGCCCCGGAGATCATGGGCACCCTCGACCCCGACATGGCGGCGCTGGTGCGCACGGCCATGGTCCGTCACGGCATCGAGGTCCGGTGCGGGACCGCGGTGACCGCCTTCGAACCCGGCGCCGTCCACCTGGCCAACGGCGACACCCTGACCGCCGACCTGGTCGTGCTGGGCACCGGCGTGGCGCCCAACAGCCAACTGGCGGCCGACGCCGGTGTCGAGACCGGGGTCAAGGGGGCCATCCGGGTCAACCCACGTCAGCAGACGGGCAGCGACGGCATCTGGGCGGCCGGGGACTGTGCCGAGTCCCACCACCTGGTGTCCCGTCTCCCGGTCCACATCCCGCTGGGCACCGTCGCCAACCGGCAGGCCCGGGTGGCCGGCATCAACCTGGGCGGCGGGTACGCGACGTTCCCCGGCGTGGTCGGCACCGCGGTCACCAAGCTGTGCGCCACCGAGGTGGCCCGCACCGGCCTGTCCGAGCGCGAGGCCGTCGCCGCCGGCCTCGAGTACGTCGTCGGCAAGATCAAGGCGACGACCCGGGCCGGGTACCTGCCCGAGGCCCGGCCGATCGTGGTCAAGATGCTGGCCGAGCGGGGCTCGGGGCGGATCCTCGGCGCCCAACTGGTCGGCGAGGAGGGCGCGGGCAAGCGCATCGACGCCGTCGCCGTGGCCCTCACCGCCGGGTTCTCCGTCGAGGACCTGCTCAACACCGACCTGGCGTACGCCCCGCCGTTCTCCCCGCTGTGGGACCCCGTCCAGGTGGCGGCCCGCAAGGCCCTCGCCGGTCTCTGAGTTGGCCGAGGCGGGGACCCCGGCCCTCGACCGCGAGGCGCTCCTGGGCGACGAGACGATCGTCGGCCGTGACTTCTGCGTGGCCTACACCGCCGCGGTCGACGACTGGCTCCGGGCGCTCTTCGACGACGCGGTGACCACGTCGGAGGGCCTGGCCCTGGTGGCCGTCGGTGGTTACGGCCGGGGCGAGCTGGCGCCCGGCAGCGACCTCGACCTCCTCCTGCTCCACGCCCCCCGCCGCCTACCCGGCGGCGCGGCCCAGGCGCTCTGGTACCCGATCTGGGACGCCGGCCTGAAGCTGGGCCACGCCGTGCGCACGGTGAAGGAGGCTCTCACCCTCGCGGCCGACGACCTCGACACGGCCACCTCGCTGCTGTCCTGCCGCCATCTGGCGGGCGACCCCGCGCTCACCGAGGACCTGGCCGACAAGGCGCTCGCCCTGTGGCGGAAGCGGTCGAAGCGGTGGCTGACCGAGGTGGGTGCGTCGGTCAAGGCGCGGCACCGTCAGCACGGCGAGGTCGCGTTCCTGCTCGAGCCCGATCTGAAGGAGGGACGAGGCGGCCTCCGAGACGTCCACGCCCTGGGCTGGTCCGAGGCCGCCCGGCCGCAGCTGGGCATGGGGGACCCCGAGGCCCTCGCCGAGGCGGGCGACATCCTGCTCGCGGTGCGGGTCGAGCTCCACCGACGCACGGGCCGACCCAGTGACCGCCTGGTCCTGCAGGAACAGGACGGGGTCGCCGAGGCGCTCGGCTACCCCAACGCCGACGCCCTGATGGCCGACGTGGCCCGCGCGGCCCGGACGGTCGCCTGGATCGCGGATGAGGCGTGGGGTCGCACCGAGTCGTCCCTGGCCGGACCGACCGGACGGCTGGCCCGGTCGGACCGTCAGCTCGGCCCCGGCGTGGTCCTGCGGGACGGCGAGGTGCACCTCGCGGCCGACGCCCGACCGGCGCTGGACCCCGTCCTGGTGCTGCGGGTCGCGGTCGCCGCGGCCCAGCACGACACCCGCATCGACCGCTCGTCCCTCGATCGACTGGCCGCCGAGACGCCGCCGTTCTCGGACCCCTGGCCGGAGGGCGCGCGTGGCCTGCTCGCCGACCTCCTGCTCACCGGCCGGGCCGCCCTGCCGGTCCTGGAGGCCCTCGACCAGCGGGACCTGTTGGTGCGGATCCTGCCGGAGTGGGAACCGGTGCGCAGCCGCCCGCAGCGCAACGCCTACCACCAGTTCACCGTCGACCGGCACCTCTGGGAGGCCGCGGCGAATGCCGCAGCGCTGGCCGACAGCGTCCACCGTCACGACCTCCTGGTCATCGGGGCCCTGCTCCACGACATCGGCAAGGGCTACCCGGGCGACCACACCGAGGTCGGCATCGAGCTGGTCGGCGAGATCGGGCCCCGCATGGGCTTCCCGCCCGAGGACGTCGCCGCCCTGGTCGACATGGTCCGCCACCACCTGTTGCTGCCCGATGTCGCCACCCGGCGGGATCTCCGTGACCCCGAGACGATCAGCGCGGTGGCCGACGCCGCGGGCTCCCTCGCCACCCTCGAGCTCCTGGCCGCCCTGACCGAGGCCGACTCGCTGGCCACCGGTCCCGCGGCCTGGGGGACCTGGAAGGCCGGCCTCGTGGCCGAGCTGACGGCCCGGACCGCCGAGGCCCTCGGCGGTCCGGCGGGTCCGGAGCCGGCGCGGCCGCTGCTCACCGAGGAGCACCGTGCCCTCATGGCGGCCGGGGGCACCCACGTCATCGGCGAGGGCCGCACCCTCACGGTGATCAGCCGCGACCGTCCGGGCACCTTCAGCCGGGTCGCGGGGGCCTTGGCCGTGGCCGGCCTGGACGTCCTGGAGGCGGTGGCCCACTCGGAGGCCTCGTCGGCCCTGAGCCGCTTCACGGTCGTCCCCAGCCACGCCGACACCATCGACTGGGAGAAGGTGACGACCCTCGTCCGCGAGGCCCTGGCCGGCGAGGTCGCCCTCGACGAGCGGGTCGACGAGCGGGCCCGGACCTACGCCCGCACCGGGGTCGTCCCCGAGGCCGACGCCGCCCCGCCCGAGGTCCGGGTCGACAACGAGGCGTCGGGCACCTCGACGGTGATCGAGGTCTACGCCCCCGACGCGGTGGGGATCCTCTACCGCCTGACCAAGGCGCTGAACGCGGTCGACCTCGACATCCGCACCGCCAAGGTCCAGACCCTCGGCCCCCGGGTCGTCGACTCCTTCTACGTGCGCACGGCCAAGGGCGACAAGGTCACCGACCCGGCCGCCCTGGTCGAGGTCGAGTCGGCCATCCTGTCGGCCCTCGCGTAGGCCCCGGCTGGTGCCGACCCGGAACGCGGGACGGGCGTGCGATCATCGGGGCATGCGCTTCTCGCTCTGGGCCATCGCTCAGCAATCCGTGGGCCGACGTGCTCGACGGGGCCCGCCACGCCGAACGGACCGGCTGGGACGGGGTCTACGTCGCCGACCACTTCATGGCCGACGTCGCCCGGCCCGTTCCCGCCCGACACCCCGAACCTCGAGGCCACCGCCGCGGTGGCCGCCCTGGCCGCGGCGACCGAGCGGGTCCGGCTGGCCACCCTCGTCTTCGGCATCACCTACCGGCACCCGGCCGTGCTGGCCAAGTGGGCGGCCACCACCGACCACATCAGCGGCGGCCGGCTGCTGCTGGGCCTCGGTGCCGGCTGGCAGGAGAACGAGCACGAGCAGTACGGCATCCGCCTCGGTCCCCCGGGGGAGCGGGTCGAGCGCTTCGAGGAGGCGCTGCAGGTGGTGCGGGGCCTGCTCGACGAGCCGACCACGACCGTCGCCGGCGAGCACTACACGGTCACCGACGCCATCGCCTGGCCCAAGCCGGTGCAGGAGCCGGCTGCCGATCCTGATCGGGGCCAAGGGCCCCCGGATGCTCGGGCCTCGTCGCCCGCTACGCGGACGAGTGGAACATGTGGTCCTCGCCGCGCGGCTCGCCGAGCACCGGGCCGTGCTGGACCAGAAGTGCGAGGCCATCGGTCGGGACCCGGGCGAGATCGCCACCTCGACCCAGGCCCTCGTCTTCGTGCTCGACGACGACGCCAAGGCCGAGGAGCTGGAGGGGCGATGGGGGAGCGGCCCGTGCGTGGCGGGCACGCCGGCCCGCATCGCCGAGCGGGTGGCCGCCTGGCGGGACGTCGGCGTCGACGAGCTGATCATCCCCGACTTCACCCTCGGCACCGGCAGCCAGCGGGCCGACGCCCTGGACACGATCATCGAGCAGCGTCGCCCCGGACTTCCGATGACCCGATTCGATTCCTACCCGGATCCTGGCTGCCCTGGCGACCAGATTCCAGGTAAGAACGCGTGATGAGCGACGAGCACGGGCCGCCGACCGAGATCGACCTGGTCCGCTGGAGCGAGGCGCTGTCCTCCATCGCCAAGACCGGGCTGGGCTTCAGCGACAACCTCTACGAGCGGGAGCGCTTCGAGGAGGTGTTGGCCGTCGCCGCCGACATCCGGGTGGCCTCGGGCCGGGCGTTCGACACCGACACCCAGGTCATCGAGTGGATGAAGCAGGTGGGCGACGGCGTGGCGGGCTACGTGACGCCCAAGGTCGCCGTCGGGGCCGTGGTCGGCGACGACGACGGCCGGATCCTGCTCGTGCAGCGGTCCGACTCCGGCATCTGGCTCTACCCGACCGGCTGGTGCGACGTGGGCTACTCCGCCTCGGAGGTCGTGCTCAAGGAGGTGTACGAGGAGACCGGCATCGAGGCCGAGGTCGTGGCCCCCATCGCCATCTTCGACGGGCTGCGCCTGGGCTTCACCGGCATCCCGCTCTACTCGATCGTCTTCGCCTGCCGCCCGATCGGTGGCGAGCTGAAGGCCCACCCGCTGGAGTGCCGCGACGTGGGCTGGTTCGCCGAGGACGAGCTGCCGGAGCCGCTCGCCGGCGCCGACCTGTGGCGCACCCACGCCTTCCGGGCCATCCAGGGCGAGCAGGTCCCGGTCTGGTTCGACCCGCCCCGCCGGTTCCCCTGGCGCCGGCACGAGGAGTAGAGCCGATGACCGATCCCACCGCCATCGAGATCGCCGAGTCCGTCCGCTCGGGCGAGCGCTCGGCCCGGGAGGTGCTCGACCACTACCTGGCCCGCATCGAGGCCGGCAACGAGGCGCTCAACGCCTTCGTCCACCTCGACGCCGACCTGGCCGGCGAGGCCGCGGCCCGGGTCGACGCGCAGGTCGCTGCCGGCGAGGACCCCGGGCCCTTCGCCGGGGTCCCCTTCGGGGTCAAGGACCTCGAGGACTGTGCGGGCATGCCCACGTCCCACGGCTCGCTGCCCTTCATGGGCCGGGGGCCGGTGGCGGCGGACTCGGTGCACGTGGCCCGCATCCGGGCGGCCGGGGGTGTCCCGGTCGGCAAGACCGCGGCCCCGGAGTTCGGCACCCTCAACTTCACCAAGACCAAGGCGTGGGGGGTGACCCGCAGCCCGTGGGGCGAGGACCGCACGCCGGGCGGTTCCAGCGGGGGCTCGGCCGCCGCGGTGGCCGCCGGCCTGGTCCCCGTGGCCACGGCCAGTGACGGCGGCGGCTCGACCCGCATCCCCGCGGCGTTCACCGGCCTGGTGGGCATGAAGCCCAGTCACGGCCGCATCGCCCACCCCGGGGCCCAGGACAGCCAGACCTCGGTCTTCGGCCTGCTGACCACCACCGTGGCCGACTCGGCCCGACACCTGGACCTGGCGTCGGGGCCCGATGACCGGGATCGCCTGTCGCTGCCGCCCCCGACCGTGGGCTACGAGGCCGCCATCGAGACCCTCGAGGTCGCCGGCCTGCGGGCCCGGTGGTCCCCGGACCTGGACTTCGCCACCGTGGACCCCGAGGTGCTCGACATCGCGGGCGGGGCCGCTCAGGAACTGGCGTCGGCGGCCGGCCTGGTCCTCGACGACGGACCGGTCCACCTGACCGATGCCGTCAAGGTGTGGCTGTCGGCCGGCGGCGATGGACATGTGGCTCGACCTGGAGCCCGGCATGTGGCCCGGGGTGGCCGACGACCTGACCGCCTACTCCCGCCAGAGCCTCGAGAGCACCGAGGACTGGGTCATCTCGCGCTTCGCCAACGTCAAGCGTCGGCGCGAGACCCTCACGCTGCAGGCCGCCGCCCTGTTCGAGGAGATCGACGTCCTGCTGACACCGACCACCGCCGTCCCCGCCTTCGCCGCGGCCGGTCCTCCGCGGGCGGTGGTCGACGGCCAGGAGGTGGTCGGGGCGATGACCACGCCGTTCACGATGCTGGCCAACCTCTGCTGGAACCCGGCCATCTCGGTGCCGGCGGGGCTCACCTCCGAGGGCCTGCCCGTCGGCCTGCAGATCGTCGCCCGTCGCCACGCCGACGAGATCCCGCTGCGCCTGGCCCGGATCCTGGAGCAGGCCCGGCCCTGGCCCCGTCTGGCGCCGGCCTGAGCGAGGTCCGGTCCTGACCCGCATCCTGGAGGTCGCGCCCGAGGGCACCCGAGGGCTGCGCCGGGCGATCCTGCGCGACGGGCGGGCCGACGCCAACGTCGTCCTCGAGGGCGACGACGAGTGGGACACGTTCCACCTGGCGGCGGTCGACGACGACCTCACGACCGTGGGGGTGGTCACCTTTCTGGAGCGGGAGTGCCCGGTCCGGCCCGGCGTCCACCCGGCCCGTCAGCTCCGGGGCATGGCCGTGGCGGCCGACCGGCAGGGCACCGGCATCGGCGCCTCGCTCCTGCGGGCCGGCCTCGATCGCTGCCGGGCGGAGGGCGCGGTCGTGGTCTGGGCCCATGCCCGGGTGACCGCCGTGTCCTGGTACGAGGCCCACGGCCTGCCCGCCGAAGGCGACGTCTACATCTTCGGCGACGTCAACCTGCCCCACCGCCTGGTCGTGGCCGACCTGTAGACCCGGGGCCTCGCCGGAGGCGCTGCTGAGACGGCGGTTGCCGCCGTTCACCCGTGCCCGTGGCCACGTACGCTGTGTCTGAGCACGCGCAGTCGACGGCACGAGCAGGGGGAACCACCGATGGCCACGATCCACGCACCGGCCTACGGCACGTCCCGGTCGACCACCGACCAGCCCGAGTTCAGCCTGAGCATCCGCTCGTTGCTGGCCGGACTGTCGGTCGCCGCCGGCGCCATCCACCTCGTCATGGTGGGCTCCCACGCCGAGGCCTCGACGATGGAGGGTCTGCAGTTCGCCCTCGCCGGTTGGTTCCAGATCGTGCTGGCCTTCTGGCTCTTCGCCAAGCCCGGCCGGCTCCCCCTCGTCCTCAACCTGGTGGTGAACCTCGGACTCATCGCGGCGTGGGCGGTCAGCCGCACCGTCGGGCCTGCCGTGGGGCAGCCACGCGGGTGTGGCCGAGGATGTCGGTCGGGTCGATCTGCTCTGCGTCGGCGCCGAGGTCGCGCTCGTACTGCTGAGCGCGGCCCTGCTCTACCGCCCGCAGCTGGCGTTCACCGCCCGCGGTCCCCTCGTCGGGGTGATGGCGGCGGTACCGCTGCTCGCGGTCATGGGACTGACCACCGCCGCCCTGGCCAGCGGTGAGGCCGCAGAGCACGGTGGCGGGACGGCACACCACGAGGAGGCGGCCGGCGGCCACGACGACGGCCATGGCCACGGCGCCGCGCCGGCGGGTGGCGAGACGGCGTTCGCCGCGCTGGCCGCCGACGACGTCTGCGACAGCGACATCAACGTCAGCTCCTACTACACGGAGCTGTCGGCCCTGGGAGGAGACCACCACGCCGAGGGCTCGACCGACGGGGGCCACGGCCACGGTGGCGAGGCCGAGACCCAACCGCTGATCGAGTTCGCCGCGGAGAACGACATCGCGGTCGACGAGGAGACCATCGACGAGATGACCTCGGTCCTGGGCTCGGAGCCCTCCATCGTGCTGAGCTCGGGTGAGCACGGCGCCGGCGGTCCCTTCGTCGGCCTGGACGGCCACGGGGCCCCGCAGCACTGGACCCCGCTCACCGACCCCGGCCGAGTGCGAGCAGCTCCACGATCGGAGCTGGACGCCGCGCTGGCGGTGGCCGACGCCCATCCGACGGTCCAGGACGCCCTCGACGCCGGCTACATCAAGGCCACCGGCTACATCGAGGGCATCGCCGCCCACTACATCAAGCTCAGCGAGCTGATGGACCCGGACTTCGAAGCCGCCAACCCCGAGATGCTCCTCTACGACGGTGACCAGCCGGCACTCCCGGATGATCGGCATCTCCTACGCCACGTTCTCCAACGAGGTGATCGACCCCGGCCGAGCACGGCTTCACCGGGCCCAACGACTACCCGCACAACCACGACGGCCTCTGCACCCGCGGCGGCCTGGTGGTGGGCGCCTCGTCGATCTCCGACGAGGAGTGCGCCCGGCGGGGCGGCTCCAAGATCGGGGCCGCGCTGCAGATGATCCACGCCTGGGTCGTCCCCGGCTGTGAGAGCCCCTACGGGATGTTCAGCGCCGAGAACCCGGTGCTGGACCGGGCCCTGGGCCAGCACAGCACCGAGCCGGGGTCGGCCAACTGCGCGTTCACCGACTACGACCTCGACAGCACCCCCGGCATGCCGCCGGACCTGCTCGACGCCTGAGCCCCCGGGCTGGAGGACCGGGCGGACGCTCGCCACACTGGCGCCTGATTTTCGGGCCTATGGGCGGGAAATCAGGCGCCAAACGGGGAATGGTCACCGCCGAGTGGCGTTTCGAGCGGCCAGATGGCTCGCGTGCCCCCGACGACCTGTGGCTCGACCCGACGCCCCTCGGCGCCTCCGCCAGGGGGTCGTAGGGTCGGGCCATGGGTGACGGCCGCGACCACCGCGTGGACCTCTCGGGCCTGCGGGACCGGCAGGCGGCGCGTCCTGTGGTGGGTGCTGGCGGCCAACGGCGGCTTCCTGGTCGTCGAGATCATCGGCGGGATCGCCTTCTCGTCCCTCGCCCTGCTCGCCGACGCCGCCCACATGGCCACCGACGTCAGCGGCCTGGCCATCGCCCTGGTGGCCCAGACCCTCCTCGGCCGACCGTCGTCCGCCGCCACTCCTACGGCCTGCAGCGGGCCGAGGTGCTCGGGGCCATGGCCAACGGGATCCTGCTGGTCGCGCACGGCGGGCTGGATCATGTTCGAGGCGGTCCAGCGCTTCGGCGACGAGGTCGAGGTCGAGGGCGGCGGCCTGCTCGTGGTCGCCACGGTCGGCTTGGTCGTCAACGTCGTCAGCGCCCTGCTGTTGGCGCGGGTCCGGGGGCGGAGCCTCAACGTGCGGGGGGCCTATGTCCACATGCTCGCCGACTGCCGCCGGCTCGGTCGCAGCCATCGGCGGCCGGTGTGGCCGTTGTCGTGGCTGATGCCTACTGGGTCGACGCCGCGGCCTCGATCCTCATCGCCGTCCTCGTGTTGTGGTCGTCGTGGGGCCTGTTGCGGGACACCGTCCACGTCCTGTTGGAGGGCAGCCCCTCGGAGATGGACGCCGAGCGGGTGCTGGCCACCATCCGGGGCACCGGGGTCGTCGACGACGTCCACCACCTCCACGTCTGGAGCCTGGCGTCCGACGCCCCGGCCCTGTCCGCCCACCTCGTGGTGGACGGGTCACTCGCCATGCACGAGGCCCAGGAGCGGGGGGCGGTGGTCCGCCGGGCCCTCGAGGCCGAGTTCGGCGTGATCCACAGCACCCTGGAGCTGGAGTGCCACCCGTGTGCGGAGGACGAGCACCTCTAGACGGCCGGCTCGGAGGGAGCACGGGCTGGGGCCGTACCCGTTGCCCTTCTGGCGCCGGATGTGCCGCGGGAGCGGGCGCACGGGAAGCGGGCGTTCGGCCGCCGGCCACGGGGGTCAGGTCCGGGCGCGGACCAGCCAGACGCGGCCGGGGAGGTCGATGGCACCATCGGCCCCTGCCCGGGTCGCGAGGGCGGCGCGGACCCGGTCGACGGCCTCGGCGGCCTGTGCCGGCGGTGCCGGGTCGAGGACCGCCTTCGCGTAGTCCATCTGGCGGACGAACGCGACGGCCTCGTCGATCGAGGTGCCGAGGTGGACGGTGCGTTCGACGTCGGTGAGCTCGACGCGGTCCAACCCACGCCCTCGAGGACCGATCGGACCCGGTCGAGGGTCACCGAAGGCGAACCCGCCGGGGGTGTCCGGCGGTGGGGGCGGAGCCAGCGGCAGGACCTCGTCGATGGCCTGGCGGGGCACCGGTCGTCCACTCGTTGGCGTCGAGGGACTGCCAGCACACGAAGGCCAGGCGTCCGCCCGGCCGGAGCGCGCCGCGGAGGTGGGTGAAGGCCGCGACGGGGTCGGCGAAGAACATGACGCCGAAGCGACTGGTGAGGACGTCGTGGCGGTCCGGGCCGAGGTCGTCGGCGGAGGCATCGGCCTCGCGGAACGCGACGTTGTCGATGCCCCGCTGGGCCGCCCGCACCCGGGCCACGTCGAACTCGTCGGCCGACAGGTCGACCCCGAGGACGGTGCCGTCGGGCCCGACGGCGGCTGCCGCCGCCATCGCCACGTCGCCCCCGCCACAACCGACGTCGAGCACCCGATCGCCGGGCGCCAGCGCAGCACCCTCGACCACGACCTCGCCGAAGTCGGCCAGCAGCCGGCTGAACCAGTCGGCGTGCTCGGCCCAGAACCGGCCCTTCACCCGACCACTCGGCGGCCGGGCGTCGCTCATCGCCGTTGGCTCTTCGCCTGACGGCTCGATCGCGTTGCGGGCCGGTTCGGCCCGCCGATCGGCACCGCCGATCATCCGTTCGCGGAGGGAAGCGCTCGACCTCGTCGACGAGGTCGCTGCCGTCGCCGTGCAGGGCCTGTTCGTCGAAGACCCGCTCGAGGTCGGCCACGTAGGTCACGGACTCCTCGTCGGCGTCGACCAGCTCGTCGATCTGGCGCTCGTACTCGGCGGTGGCGATCTCGAGGGCGGTCACCGGCACCGTGGTGTCGAGGAGCTGGCCGAGGCGCTCGACGAGGGCCAGGGCCGCCTTGGGCGACGGTGCTGCCGGGCACGTAGGAGGGCACCGAGCGCCCAGAGCGACGATGGAGTCGAGGCCGGCGATCCGGCAGCGACGTCGTGGAGGACGCCGACGATGCCGGTCGGGCCCTCGTAGCTGGAGGGCCGGAGGTCGAGGCGGGTCGACCAGCTCGGCGTCGTCGGCGGTGCCGATGACCGACGTCGGCCGGGTGTGGGGGACGTCGGCCAGCAGGGCGCCGAGGGTCACGACCATGCGCGACGCCGCAGCTCGTTGGCCACGCCGGTGATCTGCTCGCAGAAGGTGCGCCAGCGCAGCTGGGGCTCGATGCCGATCCAGCACGATCACGTCGCGGTCCTGGCCCGGGATCGTCGCCGGCCCAGAACTGGTTGGCGGGCCAGCTCGATGCGGCGCAGGCCGCCGTCGTCGAAGGCGACCAGCGGGCCGGGTGTCGGTGAAGTCGTAGAACTCCTCGGGGTCGAGCTCGGCGACCAGGTCGAGCTCCCAGACCTCGGCCAGGTGGCGGACGGCGGTGGTGGCGGCGTCGCCGGCGTCGTTCCAGCCCTCGAAGGCAGCGATCAGCAGCGGGTCGCCGCAGCGGCCGGGCGCCGGTACCAGGTCACGTGGTCGAGGGAGGCCATCGCCCGCACCGTACCGGCGTGTCGGCGCCGTCGCCGCGCTGGCCGAGCCGGCGGTCGGCGACCCCGGTCCGGGGTCGCCCGGTACGGATCGGATCGCCGGGATCGCACCGAAGGGGATCGGCATGGCCGAGGGCGCCGGTGACGCACCGTCGGGGAGGTGATGAGCACCCCGGTCGTCACCGCGGCAACCGGCCGAGACCGTGGCCGAGGCCTCGCGTCGCGCATGCACGAGCACGGCGTCGGCTCGGTGGTCGTGGTCGACGGCGACCGCCGCGCCGTCGGCATCCTCACCGAGCGCGACCTGATCCGCTTCGCCGCCGCGGGCGCCGACGCCCGAGCCGACGCACGGTCGGCGGAGTGGATGACCGCCGACCCGGACACGGTCGGCGCCCGACGAGCCCGTCGGTCAGCGCCTTCGCCACGCCTGGCCGAGCACGGCTACCGCCACATCCCGGTCGTCGACGGCAGGACGGCGTCGTCGGCATCGTGTCGATGCGCGACCTGCATGCAAGGTCGCCGCGCATCGAGCCGGTCGACCCACCCGGGCCACATCGAGGCGCCCAAGGGCCTGGCCGGCGTGATCGTCGCCGAGACCGACGGTCGGCGACGTCCGCGGCCACGAGGGCTTCTACCACTACCGCCAGTACTCGGCCATCGAGCTCGCCGAGACGCGCACGCTCGAGGACGTCTGGCACCTGCTCTTCGAGGGCGAGCTGCCCGACGCGCCGCCGAGCGGGCCGCGTTCCTCGAGCGAGATCCGGGCCGCTGCGCGCGCTCCCGCCGATCGTCGCAGCCGCTGCTCCCGGCCATCGCCGCGGCCGCCGAGCGGCTTCGTGCCCGCTCGACGGGCTGCGCACGGCGGTCTCGCTGGTGGCGCGTCGGCCTCGAGCTTCGAGCCGTCGCTCGACATCGACCGCCGCGGAGCTGCGCGCCGACGCCCTGCGCGTGTGCGCCGTCGATCCCCACGATGCTCACCGCGCTGTACCGCCTGCAGCACGGGCTCGAGCCCGATCGACCCGCACCCCGACCTCGGCTACGCCGCCAACTACCTCTACATGATCACCGGCGAGGTGCCCGACCCCGAGCTGGCCCGGGCGGTCGAGCAGTACCAGATCACCACGATCGACCACGGCTTCAACGCGTCGACGTTCACCGCCCGGGTCATCACCTCGACCGGGGCCGACCTCGGCGCCGCGGTGGTCGGCGGCATCGGCGCGCTGTCGGGCCCGCTGCACGGCGGGGCGCCCGAGCCGGGCGCTCGACATGCTCGACGCCATCGGCACCCCGGACAACGCCGACGCCTGGGTGCGCGACGCCGTCGAGAGCGGCGACCGGATCATGGGCTTCGGCCACCGCGTCTACAAGACCGACGACCCCCGCTCGGTGCTGCTCAAGGGCGTGGCCCAGCGCCTCGGCGGCGACATGGCCGAGCTTCGCCGAGCAGGTCGAGCGGACCGTCGTCGACGTGCTGGCCGAGCTGAAGCCCGGCCGCGAGCTGTACACCAACGTCGAGTTCTACGCCGGCGTGGTCATGGACCGCTGCGGCCTGCCCCGCGAGCTGTTCACGCCGACGTTCGCCTCGAGCCGGGTGATCGGCTGGTGCGCCAACATCCTCGAGCAGGCCGCCGACAACCGGATCATCCGCCCGAGCGCCCGCTACGTCGGCCCGCCGCCGCCCCAGCCCGTCCCCGACGCCG
>CAVZRY010000023.1:0-15645 GCA_963777805.1 uncultured Microthrixaceae bacterium
TCCTCGAAGGGGCCTGATCGGTCCACGGCAGCGATGAGTCTGCCGGCACCCGCAGGTCTACCTCTTGACCGAGACCACCAACGCATCGGGAGTCTTGCATGGGCCTCATCAACATCGAGCTGTTCGCGACCCTGGACCTCGTCGGGCAGGCGCCCGGCGGGCCCGACGAGGACCCGGAGGGGTTCCCGTTCGGCGGCTGGCAGGCGCCCCTGATGGACGAGGTCACCGGGGCGCAGGTCGGTGCCGCGTACGAGGGCACGGACGCGCTGCTGCTCGGCCGGCGGACGTACGACATCTTCGCCGGCTACTGGCCCCACCAGGAGGGCGGCGAGGACAGCGCAGATCGCCACGCTGTTCAACAGCGTCCCGAAGTACGTCGCCTCCCGCGGCACGCCCGACCTGTCGTGGGCCGGGTCCACGCGGCTCGGCCCGGATCTGGCCGGAGCGGTGCGTGAGATCCGCGACCGGCACGAGCACGTCAAGGTCGTCGGGAGCCTGAACCTGGTGCAGACCCTGCTGCGCGAGAAGCTCTTCGACCGCCTCGACCTCTGGGTGCACCCGATCATGCTCGGCGTCGGGAAGAAGGTGTTCGACGGCGGCGCGGTACCCACGAACCTCACGCTCCTCGAACCGCCCGTAGCCAGTCCGCAGGGCCCCGTGTACCTGCGCTACGGGCTCGCCGATGGCACGCCCGGGACGGGCGACATGAGCGCACCCGACCGGGGCAGGCCCGGAGGCACGTACCTGGGGCCGCCGGCCGGCATCCTGCCTGCCGGACCTGGCTGGCCTACGACCGGGTGACGGGCACCGAAGTCGCCGGCCCGGGCCTCGACCCCGGGAGGCCGATGGGACCCTGGTTGGCGTGGGCATGTTCGGCTGCCGTACCTCCCGACGGGCATCGAACCTCGTCCGGCGTGCTGGCTGATACCTGGGTGGCGAGGGAGTGGCAGGGCAAGATGGTCGTGCTGCCTCCTCACCTTCCGCCAGGGCGTAGGTCGCGGCCGGGACCCACCGTCGAGGACACGGTCGTCCTGGGTCCAGGCGGCATCGATCGCAACCTCGACCAGCTACCACAGTGGTTCCGGATCTACCTCGTCCACGACGCTGAGGTGTCGCATTGGATCGATGCCCAGGGAGAGCTCGACGATGAGGGCCGCGGCTGAGACCACGATCCTCGGTGTGACCGAGCTCAATCGGCCTCCGAGGCAGAAGTAGGCACCCCCGAATGGGATCGAACTGTGTTACCAGCTTGGAAGGCTGCGTCCTAGGCCACTGGACGATGGGGGCCAGACCCCGGAGGGCCGGGCGCCGAGGCTACCGGCCCTGCAGGATCGCTTGTCAGGTGGGCTGACGCTTCTCAGGACGGATTGCGTCGCCGGCGACATGCGGGGGCTATTAGAACCGGAAGTAGCGTCCGGGATGGGTGAGCGGCTGGTCGTGATCGGCGGGGACGCCGGGGACATGACTGCCGTGAGCAGCAGGCGCGGCGCCGCGCATGGCGACCTGGACATCGTGGCGCTGGAGAAGGGCTCGTGGGTCAGCTACTCGGCCTGCGGGATCCCCTATCTCGTTGCCTGGGACCTGGAGCGGGTCGAGGAATCCTGGTCGCCCGGACGCCAGGAGTTCCGGGGACAACCACCGCATCGACGTGCGCCTCCGCCACGAGGTGATGGCCATCGACACCTAGGTGGAGGATCGAGGTCCGGGACCACGAGCACGGCCGCACCGTGCGCCTCCCCTACGACCAGTTGGTCATCGCCACCGGGGCCAGCCCCTACCGCACGGACGTGCCGGGCATCAACGGCGAGACCGTGCTCGGCGTGCAGACCCTGACCGACGCCCAGCGCCTGCTCGACCGGAACCGCTGGGGCCTGCCCGGACGTCGTCGTGGTGGGGGGCGGCTACATCGGCCTCGAGATGGCCGAGACCTACGTCCGCCTCGGGGCGACGGTGACCATCGTCGACCAGGCCCCGGAGATCATGGGCACCCTCTGCACGGACATGGCGGCGCTGGGTGCGCACGGCCATGGTCCGTCACGGCATCGAGGTCCGGTGCGGGACCGTGGTCACCCTGTTCGAACCCGGCGCCGACCTGGCCAACGGCGACACCGACCGCCGACCTGGTCGTGCTGGGCACCGGCGTGGCGCCCAACAGCCAACTGGCGGCCGACGCCGGTGTGGAGACCGGGGTCAAGGGGGCCATCCGGGTCAACCCACGTCAGCAGACGGGCAGCGACGGCATCTGGGCGGCCGGGGACTGTGCCGAGTCCCACCACCCGGTGTCCCGTCTCCCGGTCCACATCCCGCTGGGCACCGTCGCCAACCGGCAGGCCCGGGCGGGCATCAACCTGGGCGGCGGGTACGGACGTTCCCCGGTGTGGTCGGCACCGGCGTACGTCACCGAGCTGTGCGCCACCGAGGTGGCCCGTACCGGCCTGTCCGAGCGTGAGGCCGTCGCCGCCGGCCTCGAGTACGTCGTCGGCAAGATCAAGGCGACGACGTGGGCCGGGCAGCCTGCCGAGGCCCGGCCGATCGTGGTCAAGATGCTGGCCGAGCGGGGCTGGGGGCGGATCCTCGGCGCCCAACTGGTCGGCGAGGAGGGCGCGGGCAAGCGCATCGACGCCGTCGCCGTGGCCCTCACCGCCGGGTTCTCCGTCGAGGACCTGCTCAACACGGACCTGGCGTACGCCCCGCCGTTCTCCCCTGCTGTGGGACCCCGTCCAGGTGGCGGCCCGCAAGGCCCTCGCCGGTCTCGAGTTGGCCGAGGCGGGGCACCCGGCCCTCGACCGCGAGGCGCTCCTGGGCGACGAGACGATCGTCGGCCGTGACTTCTGCGTGGCCTACACCGCCGTGGTCGATGACTGGCTCAGGGCGCTCTTCGACTACGCGGTGACCTACGTCGAGGGCCTGGCCCTGGTGGCCGTCGGTGGTTATGGCTGGGGGCGGAAGCCCCGCGCCGGCAGCGACCTCGACCTCCTCCTGCTCCACGCCCCCCGCCGCCTACCCGGTGGCGCGGCCCGGTAGGCGCTCTGGTACCCGATCTGGACGCCGGCCTGAAGTTGGGCCACGCCGTGCGCACGGTGAAGGAGGCTCTCACCCTCGCGGCCGCTACCACCCTCGACACGGCCACCTCGCTGCTGTCCTGCCGCCTCATCCGGCGGGGCGACCACTCGGCTCACCGAGGACCTGGCCGACAAGGCGCTCGCCCGTGGCGGAAGCGGTCGAAGCGGTGGCTGACCGAGGTGGGTGCGTCGGTCAAGGCGCGGCACCAGCACGGCGAGGTCCGGTGTCCTGCTCCAGCCCGATCTGAAGGAGGGGACGAGGCGGCCTCCGAAGACGTCCACGCCCGGGCTGGTCCGAGGCCGCCCGGCCGCAGCTGGGTTGGGGCACCGAGGCCCTCGCCGAGGCGGGGGACATCCTGCTCGCGGTGCGGGGTCGAGCTCCACCTACGCACGGGCCGACCCATGACTGCTGGTTCCTGCAGGACAGGACGGGGTCGCCGAGGCGCTCGAGGATCCGACCACGCCCTGATGGCCGACGTGGCCCGCGTGGCCGGTATGCGGGCCTGTCGCCTGGATCGTGGATGAGGCGTGGGGTCGCACCCAGTCGTCCCTGGCCTGGACCGACAGGCGGCTGGCCCGGTCGGACCGTCAGCTCGGCCCCGGCGTGGTCGACGGGGACGGCGAGGTGCACCTCGCGGCCGACGCCGCCGGCCTACGTCTGGTGCTGCGGGGTCGCGGTCGCCGCGGCCCAGCACGACACCCGCATCGACCGCTCGTCCCTCATCGACTGGCCGCCGAGCACGCCCCCGTTCGGATCCTGGCCGAGGGCGCGCGCGGCCTGCTCGCCGACCTCCTGCTCACCGGCCTGGGCCGCCCTGCCGGGCCTGCAGGCCCTTGACCAGCGGGACCTGGTCGGGGTGCGGGATCCTGCCGGAAGTGGAACTGGTGCGCAGCCGCCCGCAGCGCGACGCCTACCACCAGTTCACCGTCGTACTGGCACCTCTGGAGGCCGTGGCGAATGCCGCAGCCGGCGACAGCGTCCACCTCGTCACGACCTCGTCATCGGGGCCCTGCTCCACGACATCGGCAAGCATGTACCCGGGCGACCACACCGTGGTCGGCATCGAGCTGGTCGGCGAGATCGGTCCCCGCATGGGCTTCCCGCCCAGGACGTCGCCGCCCTGGTCGACATGGGCGCCACCACCTGTTGCTGCCCACGTCGCCACCCGGCGGACCTCCGTGACCCCGAGACGATCAGCGAGGTGGCCGACGCCGCGGGCTCTCCTCGCCACCCTCGAGCTCCTGGCCGGCGCTGACCGAGGCCGACTCGCTGGCCACCGGTCCCCTGGGGCCGGGGGGACCTGGAAGGCCGGCCTCGTGGCCCAGCTACGGCCGGGGACCGCCGAGGCCCTCGGCGGTCCGGCGGGTCCGGAGCCGGCGTGGCCGTGCTGCTCACCGAGGAGCACCGTGCCCACATGGTCGGCCCGGGCGCACTTATGTCCTGGGCGAGGGCCGCACCCTCACGGTGATCAGCCGCGACCGTCGCGTTCAGCCGGGTCGCGGGGGCCTTGGCCGTGGCCGGCCTGGACGTCTTGGAGGCGGTGGCCCACTGGAGGCCTCGTCGGCCCTGGAGTCGCTTCACGGTCGTCCCCAGCCACGCCGACACCATCGACTGGGAGAAGGTGACGACCCTCGTCCGCCAGGCCCTGGCCGGCGAGGTCGCCCTCGACGAGCGGGTCGACGCCGGCCCTGGACCTACGCCCGCACGGTGTTGTCCCCGAGGCCGACGCCGCCCCGCCCGAGGTCCGGGTCGACAACGAGGCATCGGGTACCTCGACGGTGGATCCAGGCTGGACGCCCCCATGCGGTGGGGATCCTCTACCGCCTGACCGAAGCGCCGTCGCGGTCGACCTCGACATCCGCACGGCCAAGGTCCAGACCCTCGGACCCCGGGTCTGCATCTTCTACGTGCGCACGGCCAAGGGCGACAAGGTCACCGACCCGGCCGCCCTGGTCGAGGTCGAGTCGGTCATCCTGTCGGCCCTCGGCAGGCCCTGCTTGGCGCCGACCGGAAACGCGGGACGGGCGTGCGATCATCGGGGCATGCGCTTCTCGCTCTGGGCATCGCTGGAGCAACCCGTGGGCCGACGTGCTCGACGGGGCCCGCCACGCCGAGAACGGAACGCTGGGACGGGGTCTACGTCGCCGACCACTTCATGGCCGACGTGCCCGGCCCGTTCCCGCCCGACACCCCGAACCTGGAGGCGACCGCCGCGGTGGCCGCCCTGGCCGCGGCGACCGAGCGGGTCCGGCTGGCCACTCTCGTCTTCGGCATCACCTACCGGCACCCGGCGGTGCTGGCCAAGTGGGCGGCCACCACCGACCACGTCAGCGGCGGCCGGCTGCTGCTGGGCCTCGGTGCCGGCTGGCAGGAGAACGAGCACGCGCAGTACGGCATCCGCCTCGGTCCCCCGGGGGAGCGGGTCGAGCGCTTCGAGGAGGCGCTGCAGGTGGTGCGGGGCCTGCTCGACGACGACGTCACCACCGTCGCCGGAGAGCACTACACGGTCACCGACGCCATCGCCTGGCCCAAGCCGGTGCAGGAGCGGCTGCCGATCCTGATCGGGGCCAAGGGCCCCCGGATGCTGGGCTTGGTGGCCCGGTACACGGACGAGTGGAACATGTGGTCCTCGCCGGCCCTCCTCGCCGAGCACCGGGCCGTGCTGGACCAGAAGTGCGATGCCATCGGCCGGGACCCGGGCGAGATCGCCACCTCGACCCAGGCCCTGGTCTTCGTGCTCGACGACGACGCCAAGGCCGAGGAGCTGGAGGGAGCGATGGGGGAGCGGCCGTGTGTGGCGGGCACGCCGGCCCGCATCGCCGAGCGGGTGGCGCAGTGGCGGGACGTCGGGGTGGACGAGCTGATCATCCCCGACTTCACCCTCGGCACCGGCAGTCAGCGGGCCGATGCGCTGGACACGATCATCGAGCGCGTCGCCCCGGGCTTCCGATGAGCGGCGCAGCCGATCGGCGGGCCGAGGAGGCCTGCAGAGCGATGAGCCGTCAGGCAAAGAGCCATCAGCGATGACCGACGAGCACGGGCCGCCGACCGAGATCGACCTGGTCCGCTGGAGCGAGGCGCTGTCCTCCATCGCCAAGACCGGGCTGGGCTTCAGCGACAACCTCTACGAGCGGGAGCGCTTCGAGGAGGTGTTGGCCGTCGCCGCCGACATCCGGGTGGCCTCGGGCCGGGCCTTCGACACCGACACCCAGGTCATCGAGTGGATGAAGCAGGTGGGCGACGGGGTGGCGGGTTATGTGACCCCCAAGGTCGCCGTCGGGGCCGTGGTCGGCGACGACGACGGCCGGATCCTGCTCGTGCAGCGGGCGGACTCCGGCATCTGGCTCTACCCGACCGGCTGGTGCGACGTGGGCTACTCCGCCTCGGAGGTCGTGCTCAAGGAGGTGTTCGAGGAGACCGGCATCGAAGCCGAGGTCGTGGCCCCCATCGCCATCTTCGACGGCTTGCGGCTGGGCTTCACCGGCATCCCGCTCTACTCGATCGTCTTCGCCTGCCGCCCGATCGGTGGCGAGCTCAAGGCCCACCCGCTGGAGTGTCGCGACGTGGGGTGGTTCGCCGAGGACGAGCTGCCGGAGCCGCTGGCCGGCGCCGACCTCTGGCGCACCCACGCCTTCCGGGCCATCCAAGGCGAGCAGGTCCCGGTTTGGTTCGACCCACCCCGCCGGTTCCCCTGGCGTCAGCACGAGGAGTAGGCCCATGACCGACCCCACCGCCATCGAGATCGCCGAGTCCGTCCGGTCGGGCCAGCGCTCGGCCCGGGAGGTGCTGGAGCACCACCTGGCCCGCATCGAGGCCGGCAACGAGGCGCTCAACGCCTTCGTCCACCTCGACGCCGACCTGGCCGGCGATGCTGCGGCCCGGGTCGATGCGCAGGTCGCCGCCGGCGAGGACCCGGGGCCCTTCGCCGGGGTCCCCTTCGGGGTCAAGGACCTCGAGGACTGTGCGGGCATGCCCACGTCCCACGGCTCGTTGCCCTTCATGGGCCGGGGGCCGGTGGCGGCGGACTCGGTGCACGTGGCCCGCATCCGGGCGGCCGGGGGTGTCCCGGTGGGCAAGACCGCGGCTCCGGAGTTCGGCACCCTCAACTTCACCAAGACCAAGGCCTGGGGGGTGACCCGCAGCCCGTGGGGCGACGACCGCACGCCGGGCGGTTCCAGCGGGGGCTCGGCCGCCGCGGTGGCCGCGGGCCTGGTCCCCGTGGCCACGGCCAGTGACGGCGGCGGCTCGACCCGTATCCCCGCGGCGTTCACCGGCCTGGTGGGCATGAAGCCCAGTCAGGGCCGCATTGCCCACCCGGGGGCCCAGGACAGTCAGACCTCGGTCTTCGGCCTGCTGACCACCACGGTGGCCGACTCGGCCCGACACCTGGACCTGGCGTCGGGCCCCGATGACCGGGATCGCCTGTCGCTGCCGCCCCCGACCGTGGGCTACGAGGCCGCCATCGAGACCCTCGAGGTCGCCGGCCTACGGGCCCGGTGGTCGCCGGACCTGGACTTCGCCACCGTGGACCCCGAGGTGCTCGACATCGCGGGCGGGGCCGCTCAGGAACTGGCGTCGGCGGCCGGCCTGGCCCTCGACGACGGACCGGTCCACCTGACCGATGCCGTCAAGGTGTGGCTGTCGGCCGGCGCGATGGACATGTGGCTCGACCTGGAGCCCGGCATGTGGCCCGGGGTGGCCGATGACCTGACCGCCTACTCCCGCCAGAGCCTCGAGAGCACCGAGGACTGGGTCATCTCCCGCTTCGCCAACGTCAAGCGCCGGCGCGAGACCCTCACGCTGCAGGCCGCCGCGCTGTTCGAGGAGATCGACGTCCTGCTGACGCCGACCACCGCCGTCCCCGCCTTCGCCGCGGCCGGTCCTCCGCGGGCCGTCGTCGACGGCCAGGAGGTCGTCGGCGCGATGACCACGCCGTTCACCATGCTGGCCAACCTCTGCTGGAACCCCGCCATCTCGGTGCCCGCCGGGCTCACCTCCGAGGGCCTGCCCGTCGGCCTGCAGATCGTCGCCCGTCGCCACGCCGACGAGATCCCGCTGCGCCTGGCCCGGATCCTGGAGCAGGTCCGGCCCTGGCCCCGTCTGGCGCCGGCCTGAGCGAGGTGCGGTCCTGACCCGCATCCTGGAGGTCGCGCCCGAAGGCACCCGGGGGCTGCGCCGGGCGATCCTGCGCGAGGGCCGGGCCGATGCCAACGTCGTCCTCGAGGGCGACGACGAGTGGGACACGTTCCACCTGGCGGCGGTCGACGACGACCTCACGACCGTCGGGGTGGTCACCTTCCTGGAGCGGGAGTGCCCCGCCCGGCCCGGGGTCCACCCGGCGCGCCAGCTCCGGGGCATGGCCGTGGCGGCCGACCGGCAGGGCACCGGCATCGGCGCTTCGCTCCTGCGGGCCGGCCTCGATCGGTGCCGGGCGGAGGGCGCGGCCGTGGTCTGGGCCCATGCCCGGGTGACCGCCGTGTCCTGGTACGAGGCCCACGGCATGTCGGCTGAAGGCGACGTCTACATCTTCGGCGACGTCCACCTGCCCCACCGCCTGGTCGTGGTCGACCTGTAGACCGGGTGCCTGAGAAGGTGATGAGATCGCGGCCGCCGCCATTCACCCGTGGGCCGTCGCCCCGTACGCTGTACTCCGAGCACGCGCAGTCGACGGCACGAGCAGGGGGAACCACCGATGGCCACGATCCACGCACCGGCCTACGGCGCAGTCCCGGTCGACCACCGACCAGCCCGAGTTCAGTCTGAGCATCCGCTCGCTGCTGGCCGGCTTCTCGGTCGCCGCCGGGGCGATCCACCTCGTCATGGTGGGCGCCCACGCCGAGGCCTCGACCCTGGACGGGCTGCAGTTCGCCCTCGCCGGCTGGTTCCAGGTCATCCTGGCGTTCTGGCTGTTCACCAAGCCCGGCAAGCTGCCGCTGGTCCTCAACCTGGTGGTGAACCTGGGCCTCATCGCCGCCTGGGCGGTGAGCCGCACGACCGGTCTGCCCTGGGGCGCCCACGCCGGCGTGGCCGAGGAGGTCGGCCGGGTCGACCTGCTCTGTGTCGGCGTCGAGGTGGGTCTGGTGGTCCTCAGCGCCGCCCTGCTCTACCGCCCGCAACTGGCCTTCACGGCCCGGGGCCCCCTCGTCGGGGTCATGGCGGCGGTGCCCCTGATCGCGGTCATGGGCCTGACCACGGCCGCGCTGGCCAGCGGTGAGGCCGCCGAGCACGGCGGAGCCGGCCACAGCCACGGCGAGGCCGCGGCCGGCGGCCATGACGACGGCCACACCCACGGCACCGCGCCCGCGGGCGGGGAGACGGCCTTCGCCGCGCTGGCCGCGGACGACGTGTGCGACAGCGACGTCAACGTCGCCTCGTACTACACCGAGCTGTCGGCCCTGGGTGGGGACCACCACGGCGGAGGTTCCCCGTCGAGTGGGCACTCCCATGGTGCCGCGGCGGCCGAGACCCAGCCGCTCATCGAGTTCGCGGCCGAGAACGACATCGCCCTGGACGGGGAGACCATCGACGAGCTGACATCGGTTCTGGGCTCGGAGCCCTCCATCGTGCTCAGCTCGGGCGAGCACGGCGCCGGTGGGCCCTTCGTCGGCCTCGACGGCCACGGCGCGCCACAGCACTGGACCCCGCTCTCGGACCCGGCCGAGTGCGAGCAGCTGCACGAGGAGCTGGGCGCGGCGCTGGCCGTGGCCGATGCCCACCCCACGGTCCAGGACGCCCTGGACGACGGCTACATCAAGGCCACGGGCTACATCGAGGGCATCGCCGCCCACTACATCAAGCTCAGCGAGCTGATGGACCCGGGCTTCGACGCCGCCAGTCCCGAGATGCTCCTCTACGACGGTGACCAGCCGACCTCCCGGATGATCGGCATCTCGTACGCCACGTTCTCCAACGACGTGATCGACCCGGCCGAGCACGGCTTCACCGGTCCCAACGACTACCCGCACAACCATGACGGGCTCTGCACCCGCGGCGGCCTGGTGGTGGGCGGTTCGTCCATCTCCGACGAGGAGTGCGCCCGACGGGGCGGGTCCAAGATCGGCGCCGCCCTGCAGATGATCCACGCCTGGGTCGTCCCCGGCTGTGAGAGCCCCTACGGGATGTTCAGCGCCGAGAACCCGGTGCTGGACCGGGCCCTCGGCCAGCACAGCACCGAGCCCGGGTCGGCCAACTGCGCCTTCTCCGACTACGACCTCGACAGCACCCCCGGCATGCCCCCCGAGCTCCTCGACACCTGACCGCCCCGACCGGGAAACCGACACCGAAGGCAGGGATGGGGGGTGGGGTCGCGCCGTCGGTCGTGATGGGCGCCCGAGTCCTCCCGGCAGGCCAAGATCCGACTGGCCGTGACGACTTCCCGTTCTGGCGCCTGATTGAGGCGCCATAGGCCGAATCGGGCGCCAGAAAGCGAGGTAGGTGTCGGGCGGCGCTGTTTGGCCACTGAGGGTGGCGAAAGGGGGTGGAAGGGCACCGCCGAGGCCGGCGGGACGACCCAGGCCCCCGTGGTTGCCATCGTTTCTCCGGCCCGTCGACCTGGGTCCACCTCCCGTAGGGTCGGGGGATGGGTGACGGCCACGACCACGGCGTGGACGTGTCGGGTCTGCGGGACCGGCAACGGCGCGTGCTGTGGTGGGTGCTGGCCGCCAACGGGGGCTTCCTCGTGGCCGAGGTCGTCGGCGGGATCGCCTTTTCGTCGCTGGCCCTCCTGGCCGACGCCGCCCACATGGCCACCGACGTCACCGGGTTGGCCATCGCCCTGGTCGCCCAGTCGCTGCTCGGCCGGCCCTCCTCCCGCCGCCACTCCTACGGGCTGCAGCGGGCCGAGGTCCTCGGGGCGATGGCGAACGGGATCCTCCTGGTCGCCACGGCGGGGTGGATCATCTTCGAGGCGATCCAGCGCTTCGGCGACGAGGTCGCGGTCGAGGGTGGCGGCCTCCTGGTCCTGGCCACGCTCGGCCTGGTCGTCAACGTCGTCAGCGCCCTGCTCTTGGCTCGGGTCCGGGGCCGGAGCCTCAACCTGCGGGGCGCCTACGTCCACATGCTCGCCGACGCCGCCGGCTCTGTCGCCGCCATCGCCGCGGGTGTGGCCATCGTGGTGGCCGACGCCTACTGGGTCGACGCCGCCGCTTCGATCGTCATCGCCGTGCTGGTGCTCTGGTCCTCGTGGGGCCTGCTGCGGGACACGGTGCACGTCCTGCTGGAGGGCACGCCGTCGGAGATGGATGCCGAGCGGGTGATCGAGGTCATCACGGCGACCGGCGCGGTCGACGAGGTCCACCACCTCCACGTGTGGAGCCTCGCCTCCGACGCCCCGGCCCTGTCGGCCCACCTCGTCGTGGACGGCTCGCTGACCATGCACGACGCCCAGGAGCGGGCCGCCGTGGTCCGCCGGGCCCTGGAAGCCGAGTTCGGCCTGATCCACAGCACCCTCGAGCTCGAGTGTCACCCCTGCCTCGAGGACGAGCACCACTGACCGCCTGACTCCGTTCTGGCAGTGGATCTGCGGGCCCCGACCCGTACATCCGGTGCCAGAAGGCGGGTGGTCAGGTTCGGGGCGCGGACCAGCCAGACCGCGGCCGAGGAGGTCGATGTCGCCGCCGGCGCCGGCCTGGGCCTGGAAGGCGGCCCGCACCGACTCGAGGGCCTCAGCCGTTCTCGGGTGACGCCGGTTCCAGCGCGGCCTTGGCGTAGTCCATCTGCTGGATGAAGGCCACGGCCTCGTCCGCCGAGTCACCGAGGTGGACGGTCCGCGCGGTGTCGATCAGGTCGATGTCGGTCCAACCGGCGGCGTCGAGGATCGCCAGGACCCGGGCGGGGTCCTGGAAGGCGAAGCCGTCCGGCGGGGCGTCGGGCGCAGCCGGTGCCAGCGTCACGACCACGGCGAGGGCGTCGGCGGGCACGGTCGTCCACTCGTTGTCCTCACGGGACTGCCAGCAGACGAAGGCCAGACGACCACCGGGCCGGACCACGGCCCGCAGGTGGGTGAAGGCGGCCACGGGGTCGGCGAAGAACATGACGCCGAAGCGGCTGATCAGGACGTCAGCGGGCTGGGGGCCCAGGTCGCCGCGGGAGGCATCGGCTTCCCGGAACTCGACGTTGTCGATGCCGCGCTGGGCGGCCCGGACCCGGGCCACGTCGGGCTCGTCGGCCGAGAGGTCGACGCCGAGCACGGACCCACCGGGCCCCACGGCCCCGGCGGCCGCCATCGACAGGTCACCGCCACCGCAGCCCACGTCGCGGACCCGTTCACCGGGGCCGGCGGCGCCCTCGACGACCGTGGGGATGAAGTCGGCCAGCAGGGCGCTGAACCAGTCGGCGTGCTCGGCCCAGAACCGGCCCTTCTCGCCCGCCCACTCCGAGCCCACGTCCGCCATCACCGATCGCGGAGGAAGCGCTCGACCTCGTCGACGAGGTCGGAGCCGTCGCCGTGGAGGGCCTGCTCGTCGAAGACCCGCTCGGCTCGGCGACGTAGGTGTAGGACTCCTCGTCCTCCTGGACCGCTCGTCGAGCTGGCGCTCGTACTCGGTGGTGGCGATCTCGAGGGCGGTCACCGGCACCATCGTGCCCAGGAGCTGGCCGAGGCGCTCGATGAGGGCGAGGGCCGCCTTGGGGGAGGTGCTGCCCGGCACGTAGGACGGCACCGAGCCCCACAGGGAGATCGAGTCGAGGCCGGCGGGATGCGGCGGCTGGTGCAGCGCCCCCACGATGCCGGTGGGGCCTTCGTAGCCGGAGGGGCGGAGGTCGAGGCGGGTGACCAACTCGGCGTCGTCGGTGGTGCCGATGACCGACGTGGGTCGGGTGTGGGGGATGTCGGTGAGCAGGGCACCGAGGGTCACGACCATGCCGACGCCGAGCTCGTTGGCCACGCCGGTGACCTGTTCGCCGAAGGTCCGCCAGCGCAGGTTGGGCTCGATGCCCTCCAGGACGAGGACGTCACGTTCCTGGCCGGGGATCTCGCCCGCCCAGAACTGGTTGGCGGGCCACTCGATCCGACGCAGGCCGCCGTCGTCGAAGGTCACCAGGGGACGGGTGTCGGTGAAGCTGTAGAACTCCTCGGGATCCAGCTCGGCCACCAGGTCCAGCTCCCAGGTGTCCCGCAGGTGGCGGGTGGCGGTGGTGGCGGCGTCACCGGCGTCGTTCCAGCCCTCGAAGGCGGCGATCAGCAGTGGGTCTCGCGCACGGCGAACGCCGGTACCAGGTCACGTGGTCGAGAGAGGCCATCGCCTCAGCACCGTACCGGCGCGGTGGCGGGCCTTCCCGCGATTTCAGCGCCGGGCGATGGTGGCGAGCGAGGACGGGTCGACCGGGTAGCCCTTGGCCTCGACGACGGCTGTCGCCCAGGGTCGGGTGAGGTTGGAGGGTTCGTCCAGATCGTCCCCCAGCGCGGCCAGCACGGCCTCGTCGCCCCGGTCGGTGGCCGCCTCGATGGCCTCTGGGCGGCCCGGCCGGCGTCGGTGATGGCTTCGCCGTCGAGGAGGCCACGGTCCTGCAGACGGGCGACGGCGTCGGCCCGCTGCTCGTCGGTGAAGCCGCGCGGGTCGGCGCGTAGGCGTTGAGCGGGATGCCCCAGCCAGAAGCGGGTCAGCAGGGTGATCTCGACGGCGTCGACGCCACCGGCGACCCGCGCCGCGTTGTGGGGGTTGTCGAGCCAGTACTCGCGCAGGAGGTCGGCGGCCCGCCAGAGGTCACCGACGGCATCGCCGGGCCAGCCCTGGGAGCGGAGGCCGGCGTGGATGGGGTGACCGTTGGCGGCGGTGGCCTCGCCGGCCTGGCGGAGCAGCTCGGTGGCCCGCTCGACGCCGTCGGGCAGGGTGCCCCCGTTGGCCTCGCGGAGGATCCGCGTGCAGGCTCTGGTGGCGCCGGCCTGGCGGGCCTCGAGCAGGGCCTCGGGCTCGGTGGCGGCCCAGCCCCGGTCGACGGAGGGCACCACGACGTCGGGGTTGAAGACGCCGAAGACGGCGGCGACGGTCTCGCCGGTGAGGCGGCCCATGCACGCCGACCGGGAGCAGAAGTAGCCGGCGAAGTAGTCCAGGCCCAGCGCGGTGTAGCGGTCGAGGGCCTCTGGCGCGAAGTAGACGTTGGCGGCCAGGGGCTCGAGGACGTTGCGCAGCTGCCGGGCGGGCTCGGTGGTCATGGCGTGAACCTAGGCGGGGCACCGGTCCGGGGCCGCCCGGTAGGATCCGGTCGCCGGGATCGGGACGGAAGGGGATCGGATGGCCGAGGGCGCCGTAGTACGGACTGTCGCCGAGCTCATGAGCCACCCGGTCGTCACCGCGGACCCCGCGACGAGACCTGGCCGAGGCCGCCGCACCATGCGCGAGCGCCGCGTCGGCTCGGTCGTCGCCGTCGAGGGCACCCGGCCCGTCGGCATCCTCACCGAGCGCGATCTCGTCCGCTTCACCGCCGCGGGTGACGACCGGCACCGCGCTGGTCCACGAGTGGATGACCGCGCCCCCGACACGATCGGCCCCGGGCGTCGACGTCGCGCACCGTTCGTCGCTCTCCGAGCACGGCTACCGGCACATCCCGGTGGTCGAGGCGGACGACTGGTCGGCATCGTCTCGATGCGCGACCTCATGCGCATCGCGGAGATCCAGCCCGCTGAGCGACGCCGGCACACGATCCGCCGCGGACTCGAGGGCGTGGTGGTCGCCGACACGACCATCGGCGACGTCCGCGGCCTCGAGGGCTTCTACCACTACCGCCAGTACAACGCGGTCGAGCTCGCGCGGAGTCGCGCACGCTCGAGGACGTGTGGCACCTGATGTTCCAGGGCCACCTGCCGACGCTCGCCGAGCGCGCCGCGTTCAAGGCGCGAGATCGCGCGCGGCGCGATCCCCGAGTCGATCATGGCGCGTCCTGCCCGAGCTCGCCCGGCTCGGCGCCGCGGCCGGCCCGCTCGACATGCTGCGCACCACCATCTCGCTGCTCGGCGCGGACGCTCGGCTTCCGGCCGTCGCTCGACGTCGACGCGGTGGAGCTGCCGCGAGACGCGATGCCGCGTGCGCCGTCGTCCCGACCCTGCTCACCGCGATCCACCGGCTGCAGCAGGGCCTCGAGCCCGTCGCACCGCGACCCGGACCTGCCGTACGCGGCCAACTACCTCACGATGATGCAGGGCGAGGTGCCGACGGCCGAGCGCGCCCGGGCCGTCGAGCAGTACCTCATCTCGACCATCGACCACGGGTTCAACGCGTCGACGTTCACCGCACGCGTCATCACGTCGACCGGTGCGGATCTCGCCGCCGCGGTCGTCGGTGCGATCGGCGCGCTCAGCGGGCCGCTGCACGGCGGCGCCCCGAGCCGGGCGCTCGACATGCTCGATGCGATCGGCACGATCGACAACGCCGAGCCGTGGCTCCGCGGCGCGGTCGAGCGCGGCGACCGGCTCATGGGCTTCGGTCACCGGGTCTACAAGACCGACGATCCGCGCTCGGTGATGCTCCGCGGCGTCGCCGAGCGGCTCGGTGGCCCGAAGGTCGAGCTGGCCGAGCAGATCGAGGCCAAGGCGATCGAGGTGCTCGCCGAGCTCAAGCCGGGCCGGAAGCTGTACACGAACGTCGA
>CAVZRY010000024.1:0-3110 GCA_963777805.1 uncultured Microthrixaceae bacterium
TCGTCGAGCTCGGCCCGGCTCAGGTCCCACCGGGCCGCGATCAGCTCCGCTGCGACGCCCTGCGGCACGAGTCCCTCGGGGTAGCGGGCCCGTAGGCGCTCACCATCGAGGTCGGTCGCGGTGCCGGCGGAGGAGCCCATCGGCACCCGGCTCATGGACTCGACGCCGCCGGCGACCACCAGGTCGTACGCCCCGGCCTGCACGCCCTGGGCGGCGAAGCTGATGGACTGCTGGGAGGATCCGCACTGGCGGTCGACCGTGGTGGCGGGGACCCGCTCGGGGTAGCCGGCGGCCAGCACGCCACGCCTCGCGACGTTCAGACCCTGCTCCCCCACCTGGCTCACGGCGCCGACGATCACGTCGTCGATCGCGGCGGGATCCACGCCGGTGCGCTCGACCAGAGCCGCCAACGGATGGGCCAGCAGATCGACGGCGTGCACGCCGGCGAGTGCGCCGTTCGGCTTGCCCTTCCCCAACGGCGTCCGCACTGCATCGACGATCACTGCATCCCTCATGTGAGTGCCTCCCTGTCCCCGAGGTGAGTTCCTCTGACAGAACTGACTGTAGGGACGTGGGTCTCTTCACACAACCCGCAAATGCGTCACACCTCCGGTCGGGTCGGCCCGGCAGGCGCCGAGAGGAGAGACCGAGAATGAGCAATTCGGCGATCAGAGAGGAGCGGCGGCGGATCAGGCCGGGGGTAACTCGACCCAGGCGAAGGTCGAGGGCGCGGCGGGTGCGGAAGCCGAGTCGCTCGTACCGCGGCGGGCCACCTCGTTGCCCTCGGCGACGTGCAGGAACGGCACCTCGCCCCGCTCGAGGATGTCGAGCGCCACACGCCGGGTGAGGGCGGCCGCCAGCCCCCGGCCCCGGGCGTCGGGATGCAGGTACACACCGCGGAGATCTCGGTGTGGCCGTCGAGGTGCAAGCGCTCGCCGGCGAGGGCCAGGAGCCGGTCGTGGTCGTCGACGTGGCCCCAGTAGCGGCCCATCTCCATCGTCCGCTCGGCGAAGGGGCCGGGGCGGGTCAGCTCGACGAGGGCCAGCACCTCCGACGTCGTCGGGACCGAGCAGGCGCAGCTCCGGCTCGTCGATGGTGGCGAACGACGGCTCGAGGGCCGCGGCCGACACCGTCACAGTTGCCCGGTGCCTCGGTGGTGCACCGTCCAGCCCGGGGGCGGCGCCGGCACCGTGCGCGGAACAGCGCCACGCCGGTCGAGGGCCCGACCAGCCCTGCGAGGTCGGCCCACCCCCCGTCGTCGAGGACGTCGACCCCGTGGAACCCGCACGACGTCGGATGGGTAGCGGCGGGCCGGCCCCCCACCTCGGCCGACCCGGCGTGCGCCGTCGTGAGGGCCGGCCACACGGCGTTGTCGAGGGGATGGTGCCGTCGGCCTCGGGGATCGTCACCCTCCGATGATCTCACCTACTACCCACCGTCGCTCTGAACCGGTTCTCACCTTCGGGGCCGACATCCGTCCCATGAGCGACGCCTCTCCCGCCGCCGCCCCCCGGCAGCGACCACCCCCCGACCCCCGAGGCCCGCCCAGCCCCGACGCGGGAGCGACCGCGGTGACGACCCCACTCGCCGGCTCACCGCCGCCTCCGCCTCCCCCGGCGCCCCGGCGCCGCCGTCCGGCAGCCGGGCCGCGGATCGGTGACGTCGTGGCCGGGACACCGGCCCCACGCTCGCTGGAAGCCCACGCGGTCATCGCCGGAAGCGCACTCGGCGGAGCCATCATGCCTTCCTCGACGCTGGACTTTCATCCGGCACCACCGATCTTACAACGCCGACCACTCGCCGCCACTGGTCAGCCCCGGCCCCAGGCCCAGCCCAGTCGCAACTCACGGGCCAAGCGGCCAGCAGAGCCGGACGGGGCCAGATGCCGAGCCAGCGGCAGCACGGGCAGCGCCAGCGGCTCCACCAGCGAGGGCCAGGGCTCGTCCGTGGGGCCGTCGGCTCGTTCGCACGCCAGCTGACCTCGGCGGGTACGTTCCACCCGGGTGAAGCTCCCGCGAAGCCCCCGACAGCATCGGCCAGCGAGACCACCTGGAAGGTCGTCTCGTCGCTTCACGGGCGTGGTCGGCGCCCTCATCGCCCGCAAGATCATCCGCATGGCGTGGTCGGCGCTGAGCCCCGACGGCCAGGACGCACCGGTGCTCGACCCCGCCGACCGGCGCTTCACCTGGAAGACCGCCGTGCTCTGGACCGCCACGGTCGGCATCGGCGTCAGCATCGCCCGCCTCGTCAGCGCCCGGGTGGCCGTCGCCGGGTGGGAGGTCGCCACCGGCACGCTGCCGCCAGGTGTCGAGGAGCCGGTCGAGGTCTGAGGCCCGATGGACCGTGACCGGCCTCCCGTCGAGAGCCTCAGCACGGTCACCCTCGTCACCCACGACATGGCGGCCTCGGTGCGGTTCTACGACGTGGTCGGCCTGAGCTCGCCTACGGCGGGGCCGAGGGCCGCCTTTCACCAGCTACCGGGTCGGGCCGTCGTCGTTTTCCTCAACCTCCAGCTCGACCCCACCTGGCGGCCCCCGGCACGGGTCTTGGGGCCGGTTCATCGTGTGGGTCGACGACGTCGACGCCGCCCATCGTCGCCTGGTCGACGCCGGGGATCGACGCCGTCGTTCGCGCCCTTCCGACGCGCCCTGGGGTGAGCGCTACTTCCACGTGCCCGACCCGGCGGGCCACGACTCAGCATCGCCCGCCGCCTCGACCGGCCCGTCTGACCGGTGTCCTGGGCGCCCTCTGACGGCGTGCTCCGGGAGGGGCCTTCGGCCGTGGCGTCGTCACCCATCTGAGGGTCGCTGCCCGTCCATGTGAGGCGTTGGGCACGCGGCCTCTGGCGGCGGTGGCCCGACCTCCTTACGGTCGCCCTCATGACGACGGTTGTCCCGCTCGAAGGCACACAGAGCAGCGGACCGTGGCCCCTCGGGTGGGTCGACGGTGTGCTGCGCGACGGCCTGCGGAGCCAGCGGGTGCGGGCCCACCTGCTGCACCGCGTCGAGGACGCCGACCCCGAGGAGTGCCACCTGGAGGGCGAGTTCGTCCCGCTGCCGGAGCTGGCGGTGGGCAAGGCCGTGCGCCTCGAGCTCGACGACGGCCGCAGC
>CAVZRY010000025.1:0-4142 GCA_963777805.1 uncultured Microthrixaceae bacterium
CACCGGCCGTGCAGAACGCCGTGGTCGACGCCCTGTCGCACCTGGGTGTGCGCCACGTCGACATCCCCTGCACCGCGCAGCGGGTCTGGGCGGCCATCCGCGACGCCGGCTGATCCGCTGCCCCGCCTTCAGGCTCGGACCGGACCGGCCGATACAGCCCCGATGAACCACCGGACGGGCCGCGGGATCGGCGTGCGCTACGTGATGCTCGCCGTCGTGGCCGTGCCGCTGGTCAGCTTCCTGTTCCTGGCCACCGGGGCCGTGCGGGGCGCCGACCGCGAGGTCGCCGCCGCCCAGCGGGCCAGGGTCGCCGGTGAGCAGGTCACCGCGTTCACGAACCTCGAGGCGGCCGTGGCGGTCGAGCACTACTGGGCCGGTGCCACGGTCGCGGTGCGGCAGTTCGGTCTCGAGCCCGCCTCGCTCCGCGACGTCCTGGGCGTCGACGTGATGGAGGAGTGGACGAAGGCGGAGGCGGTGGTCGATCGGCTCCGGGCATCGGCCGAGGTCACCGGCCTCGACGATGCTGCTGGGTCGTGCTCGCGCCACGCTCGATGTCGACGGTGGCGGGGCCTACGTGCAGGCGGAGCAGCTCGCCGGCGGCGCGGTCGACCAGGTCAAGGAGGTGCTCGCGGAGGACGCGCTCGCCGTCGACCGTCCGGCGCAGATGGTCGGCGCGGCCGCCGCGCTCTCGGGTTCGATCGACCTCCGGTCCGAGGTGTTCGACCTCGTGGCCAACCTGTTCGGTGCCCGATTCCCCGAGAAGGCCCAGACCGCCCGCCCCGTCGAGGAGCTGATCGCCGCCCGGGCGCGGTACCGGGAGGTGGCGTCGACGCTCGCCCGCCGGTCCGTGGACTCCCCGGGCCTCGCCGGCGTGCTCCAGGCGATCGACCAGGACCCGACCACCCAGGCCTTCCTCGCCGACATCGACCAGGCGATCGCCGAGATCGGCATGCCCCCCGCCGCGCGTGACCCGAATGCCGAGCTCATGCTCCAGGCGACCACGTTCTCCAACTCGCTGGCCGTGCTCGACCGGTTCGGCATGGCGGTCGACATCACGAGTGCCGAGCTGGCGGCGACGGGCGAGCGGATGACGACGAGCGCCGAGGACACCCGGTTCGACGTGGTCCTGGTGCTGGCCGCCGTCGGCATCGTGACCATCGGCATCGCCGTGGTGATCGGACGCTGGATGGTGCGTTCGCTCGACGGCATCTCCGCCAGCGCCACCGCGATGAACGACGGCGACCTCGACCGCCCGGCGCCGGTGCGGGGGCCGACCGAGGTGCGGGTGGCGGCGGAGGCCCTGAACGGCGCCTCGGTCAACATCCGCTCGGCCGAGCGCCAGGTGCTCGCCATGGCCAGCGGGGACCTCTCCGACGCCCCGGACACCGACGTCCTCCCGGGGCGGCTCGGTGATTCGCTCAACGCCGCCTTCGACCGCCTGGCCGAATCGATGAAGGACAGGGAGCAGCTGCGCCGCGACCTGCACCAGGAGGCGAACCACGACGGCCTCACCGGGCTGCCGAACCGCTCGGCGATCATGCGGGGGCTGGCGGCCGCGGTGGAGATGGCCGGGCCGGAGGAGCAGGTCGCCGTGCTGTTCGTCGACATCGACGGCTTCAAGTCGATCAACGACCACCACGGTCACGCCGTCGGGGACGAGGTCCTCAGGGGCATCGCCGACCGCGTCCGGGTCGCGGCCCGTTCCGGCGACATCGTGGGTCGCCTCGGTGGCGACGAGCTCGTCGTCATCGCCCATCCCGTCAACGGGCTCCCGGACGCCCTCGGCCTGGCCCGCCGGATCCGCAAGGCGGTGAGTCGCCCACTTCCGAACGCCATGGACATCACCCCGTCGCTCTCGATCGGCGTGGCGACCGGCTCGGGCCCCGGGACCAGCCCCGAGCGGCTCCTCCACGACGCCGACCTGGCCGTCTACGAGGCGAAGGCCGCCGGCGGGAACGTCATCGAGATCTGCACGGCCGGGCTGCGGGACGCCTCCGATCACCGCCAGAGCATCGAGCGGTCGCTGGCCGGCGCCATCGCCCGCGGCGAGCTCGACGTCGCCGTGCAGGCCGTCGTCGGGGCCGACGACGCGGTCGTCATCGGCGTCGAGGCGTTGGTGCGCTGGCCCCAGGAGGACGGAACCGTCCACGCCCCGAGCGACTTCGTCGCCGTCGCCGAGCGCAGCAACCTGGTGGTCGAGCTCGACCGCTGGGTGATCGGGGAGACGGTGGGTGTGCTGGCGCGCTGGAAGGACGATTCTCGTACCGCGTCCCTCACCGCATCGGTGAACCTGTCGGCCCGACACGCCTCGGTGGTGTCGTTCTCCGACCACATCCTCGAGACCCTCCGGCGCCATGGGCGTCGATCCCGGTCGCCTCGTGGTGGAGCTCACCGAGAGCGCCCTGATCGCCAACCTCGACCACGTCGTCGACGAGCTCCGACGGCTCCGTGAGAGCGGCGTGTCGGTCGCCGTCGACGACTTCGGCACCGGCTACACCTCGCTGGCGCTGCTGCACCAGCTCCCGATCGACACGCTGAAGCTCGACCGGGTCCTGACCGCCAACCTCGGGCGACGAGCGGGTCCATGCGGTCGTCCAGCTCGTCATCGACACGGCCCATCTCATCGGCCTCTCCGTCACGGCCGAGGGGGTCGAGACCGAGGAACAGGTCGCAGGAGCTGCGGGCGCTGGGTGTCGACGCCCTGCAGGGCTTCCTGCTCCACCGACCGGGCACCGTCGCCTCGTTCGTCGAGCGCCTGCCCGGCCTGGGCCGGACCGGCGATCCGAACGGCGTGACGGGTCCCGCCGAGCCGCTGACGGCTCAGGCGGTGGTCGGAGCGGGCTCCAGCACGAAGATGCGGATCTCGCGGTCCTGCACCCGCGTGCGGTACTTGGCGTAGCCGCCGTAGACGCCCTCCGACGCGGCCCACACCGCGGCCCGTTCCCCGTCGGTGGCGGGTCGGGCGACCGCGTCGACGGTGCGGCCCTCGTAGGTCACGGCCGCTCGGGGGTCGGCCTCGAGGTTGAACACCCACGACGGGCGTGCTCGGGCCGCCGAAGTTGGTGCCGAGCAGGGCGAGGTCGTCGCCGACCGGCACCGAGATCAGCGGCGTGGCGCGGGGTTGCCCGCTCCGGCGCCCGGTGGTGGTCACCATGATCACGGGCAGCCCGGCGAGCAGCCCCGGCGCCGACCAGCGGCCGTGGGTGGTGCGCTCGAGCAACCGGTCGACCGGGGGCAGGAGCCGGGCGAAGGCCCAGGCCCCGGGCTTGGAGGAGCCGAGGGCCTGCATCGAGCGCTGCACGACGTTGGCCCTGTGGTGGCGGTACCCGAGTTCGGTCGCGGTGCCCATGTCCCGACCGTAGGCCTCCGACCGGACCGCGGCCATGATGTCGGGGTGACCTACTGCATCGCGATGCGCCTCGACGAGGGCCTGGTGTTCCTGTCCGACACCCGCACCAACGCCGGTGTCGACAACATCAGCACCTATCGGAAGCTCCACGTGTTCCAGCCGGCCCCCGACCGGATCTTCGTGCTCCAGTCGGCGGGCAACCTGGCGACCACCCAGGAGGTCCTCGACCGGATCGAGCACGATCTCGCGGCGCCGAGCCGGGCGGCCTCGCCACGTCGACCGCCTCTCGAGGCGGCGCTGTACATCGGCGGCCTGAGCGCCGAGGTGGCCGCCTCCCACCGCGACGCGCTCGGCCGGGTGGGCGCCGACGGCACGTCCAGCTTCATCCTCGGCGGCCAGATCGGCGACAGGCGCCCGACATCTACCTCGTGTACCCGCAGGGCAACTACATCCGGGCCTCCGACGACCTGCCCGTACCTCCAGATCGGCGAGACGAAGTACGGCAAGCTCATGCTCGACCTGGCCGTCTACACCGACCGCCGACATCGACCTCGCGGTGAAGGTGGCGGTGTCGTCGATGATCAGCACGGCTCGCGCCAACCTCTCGGTCGGGCCCCCGTACGACCTCGGCGTGTACCGCACCGGCACCTTCGCCCTCGAGCAGGGGCGGCTGGACGCCGACTCCCCGTCGCTCGCCGCGCTCGGCCACGCGTGGCTCTCCCATCTGGTCGACGGGGTGCACTCCCTGCCCCCGGGGGTCTTCGACGACCCCCTCCCCGAAGGTTCGCCCCCG
>CAVZRY010000026.1:0-101591 GCA_963777805.1 uncultured Microthrixaceae bacterium
AGCCTCGGCCCCCGCCACGGCGACAACGCCCCCATGGCGAGGATCGAACTGGTCTAGGTCGCTACATCTGAGTGGCTTCGTTCGCCGTTCTGGGCGGCGAGGCCTTCTGACCGATCGGCTCGGGCTCGGGACTACGGTCCTCGCTCACTCAGCCACTCCGGCGTCGCCGTCGTGGGGCGCCCTCCTGCTGCTCCGCTCCGCTGCGCAGCCTCTACGGGCCGAGGTCTGCTCTGACGTAGGGCCCGCCTCTTGACTGCCGAGCCGAGCGTGGCCCCTCCGGGGAGACGCCGCGACTCGCGGGTCGCGGTTCTGCTGGCGATGGCGATGTTCGTGTTGGTGGTGGACACCTCGCTGATGAACGTGTCGATCACCGCGGTGGCCGAGGACCTCGACACGACGGTCAGCGGGGTCCAGTCGGCGATCGCCCTCGAAGCGCTGGTGTCGGCGGCGTTCATCCTGATCAGCGGCAAGGTGGGGGACCTCATCGGGCGCAGGCGGGCCTACGTCATCGGGCTGGTGGGCTATGCCATCGGGGCCGCGGCGATGACCGTGGCCCAGAACCTCACGACGATCATCGTCTTCTGGGCGATCACCGGTGGTCTCGGAGCGTCGCTCCTGCTGCCGGCGATGCAGTCCCTCATCCACAGCAACTTCGAGGGTGCGGCGATGAAGAAGACCTACGCGCTGGTCGGGGCGTCGGCCGCGGTCGGGGCGGCCATCGGCCCCCTGCTCGGGGGCTTCCTTACGACCTACCTCTCGTGGCGAGTCGGTTTCTTCCTCGAGGTCGTGGTGATCGTCATCGTGCTCTCCGGCATCAAGCTCGTCGCCGATGCGCCGTTCACGGGTCTGCGGAAGATCGACGGGGTCGGCGCGGCCCTGTCGGTGGTGGGCATGGGCGGAGTCGTCTTGGGCATCCTGGTCTGGCAGGAAGGCGGTGAGTTCGTCGGGCTGCTCATCTCCATCGGGGCTGTGGCGCTGGCGCTCCTGGCCCGCTGGCTCGTGCGCCGCAAGCGGGAGGGCAAGGTCCTGTTGCTCGACCCCGCCTTGTTCGAACTGCCCAACTTCCGGATGGGTGCCCTCTCGATGGTGCTCCAGCAGATCGCCCTCGGCGGTGCCATGATCGCCCTGCCGCTCTACCTGCAGGTGACCCTCGAGTACGACGCCATGCAGGCGGGCCTGTCCTTGGCGCCGCTGTCCCTCACCATGTTCGCCGTGGCCCTCCTGATGGGGAAGAAGGCCGGGGACCGCCGCCCCGCCGCGATCATCCGCACGGGGTTCGGCCTGGCCCTGGTCGGCCTGTTCCTGGTCGTCCCCGTGATCCCCCGCGGCGAGTCCGGGTGGGCCCTGCTCGTCCCCCTGCTGATCGCCGGGACGGGTCTCGGGCTCCTCGTCTCCCAGCTCAACAACTTCATCCTGGCCCCGATCGAGGAGGAGCGGGTGAGCGAGGCCGCGGCCGTGAACTCCGCCGGTCAGTCCTTCGGCCTCTCCTTCGGGCTGGCGATGGCCGGCGGTCTCCTCCTGGCCGCCCTGTCATTCAGCTTCGTCGAGCTGACCGAGTCGAGCGACGTGATCCCTCCGGCGGGTCAGGACCAGATCGCCGACGTCCTGGAGGACAACGCCCAGCTGGTGAGCACCACCCAGCTGGAGGAGCTGCTCGCCGCGCAACCCGACGAGATCCAACAGGAGATCATCGACATCAACAGCGATGCGGGAGACCTCGCCCTCCAAGTGGCGATGCTCGTGCCGATCCTGGCCTGCCTGTTCGGGTTCCTGAACTCGTTCCGGCTGCTCCGGCTGCCGGACATCGAGCCGGCGGCCGACGTCGAGGGTCTCGGGCTGGGCTGATCGCCGCCGGCCGAGGCTGGGCGTGGCGGGGAAGCTCAGCATGCACCCAGTCTGCATGTAGAATGGGTGCAGGGAAAGGTCGTCCAGGTCCGAGATGTCCCCGACGAGGTCCACGCCGAGTTGACGGCCCAGGCCGACCGGGCAGGACGTCGCTCAACCGCTTCGTCCTCGGGGAGTTCGAGCGGATCGCAGGACGGAGCAGGAATGCGGCGATCTTCGCCGAGGCAGCGGCGCTGCCCGGGGCGGCGGCCGACGACGGCGCAGATCGTGGCGGCGGTGCGTGAAGGGCGGGACGAGGACGAGTGATCGTCGTCGATGCCTCCCTCATGGTCGATGCCCTCGTGGGTGAGGTCGGGGCCACGAGCGGCTCGAAGGAGAGGCCTTGGCGGCCCCCCACCTCCTCGAGGCCGAGGCCGCCCACGTCCTCAGGCGACTGGCCGCGAGCGGCGTCGTCGACGATGACGTGGCCCGTCTGGCCCTCACCGACCTGGCTGAGTTGGAGATCTACCGCTTCGCCCACGGTCCGCTCCTGGCTCGGGTCTGGGAGTTGCGGACGAACCTCACGGCCTACGACGCGGTCGGACGTCGCCCTGGCCGAGCACCTCGAGATCCCCCTCGTGACGGCCGATGGTCGCCTGGCGCGTTCCCGGGGATCCGAGCCACGGTCGAGGTCGTCCCCGGGGCATGAGCCTGTTCGACGTGTCGCCGGCAGAAGCGGGCGACGCCCGCCTGGAGATGGACACGACCCGGGTGCGGCTGCTGGTGGCCTACGACGGCTCCGGGTTCCACGGGTTCTGGCCGAACGAGGGTGTCACGACGGTGGGCGGGACCCTGATCGCCGCCGTCGAGCGGGTACTGGGCACCACCGTCAGATGACCTGTGCGGGGCGCACCGACACCGGCGTGCACGCCTGGGGCCAGGTGGTGACCTTCGACGCTCCGGCCGAGGTCGACCTCGATCGGCTGCAGGTGTCGGTCAACAAGATCTGCGGCCCGCCATGGTCGTCCGGGAGGCCACCGAGGTCGGCCCCGACGTCGACGCCCGGGCTCGGCCACCGGACGCACCTATCGCTACACGGTGCTCAACCGGCCGTTCCCGGACCCGTTCCTGCACGCCACGACCTGGCACGTGCCCCAGCCCCTGGACCTCCGCGCCATGGCCCTGGCCTGTGACCCGCTGATCGGCTCGCATGACTTCTCCAGCTTCTGTCGCCGCCCCAAGGTGACCGAGGGCCAGGCACCCGTGTCGCTCACCCGGCGGGTCACCGACGCCCGGTGGACCGAGCTGGACGACGGGCTCCTGCGCTTCGAGATCACCGCCAACGTCTTCTGCCACCAGATGGTCCGCTCGGTGGTCGGCCTCCTGGTCGACGTCGGCCGGGGCGACCCGGGCCGGCGACGTGCTGGGCATCATCCGGGCCCTGGACCGCCAGGTCGCGCCGTCCCCGGCCCCGCCCCAGGGGCTGTGCCTCTGGTCGGTGGCCATGCGGCGGGGGTACTGACAGCCTCGGGCGGAAGGGGAGTAGCCCAATTCGTCGTCCTCAGGCTGGGCTTCGGCGCGGTCGCCGGTGAGCGGCCTGTGCACACAGGCGGACAAGACCTTCGACTGAGGCACTGGCTTCGGGGTGGAGAGGACGACATGACGCTTTCCCGGCCGACCACGATCCTGGCCGGGGGGATACGCACCGAGTGCGCCGTCACCGCGGAACGCGATCTAGGTCTTCGTGACGATCTGTTCGGGCAGTCGCTTGCCCTCGGGCCTTCGGGCTGGACTGGATGATCGAGGTGTTCGCGTCGGCTCACCGTGGTCTCTGGCAGTTCCGCGAGCGGACCCGGCCGCGGACGGCACCCGAGGTGTCGCCCGATCGCCGCGGTGCTTTCCACGCTGGCCGGCTTCCTGCTGGTCGCGGCGATCCGCAGCCTCGTCCTCGGGGCCGAGCTGGGGGAAACCCCGTCGGGACCGCCCACCCGGCCGCCACCCCGTGCTGATGTTCTCTGGCGGCGGCTCAAGACCATCGCCGATCGGATCCCCAGCGGCCGCCGAGGTGTACGCGTCGATGACGTTCTTCGATGCCCGCCTCTCGGGTCGGGACCTCACCGCCCTCGGCGCCACCGCGCTCTTCGGCGGTGGTGGGCGCTGGGATCGTCGTCGTCGCCGCCCGCGAGGGATTGGCAGCCTGGCAGAGGGCGCAGGAGACCGAAGGGGTTGCTGCCGCACCGGCCCGCTCGTATCGTTGTCCTCGCGGGCCTTGCTTCGCCCGTCGCGCCCGAGTCCCGACGTTCGAAACAGGTAGGCCGGTGCCCACGTAGCACCCCGCGGATCGAGCGGTCCTGCACCTCGTCGACGCCGACGGCCTGGTCCTCGGCCGCATGGCCACCGAGGTCGCTCGCCTCCTGCGCGGCAAGCACAAGGCCATGTTCACGCCGAACCTGGACACCGGCGACCACGTCGTGGTGGTCAACGCCAGCAAGATCGTGCTGACCGCCGGCAAGGCCGACCGCAAGATCCTGTACCGCCATTCCGGAAGTATCGGACCTACGCCGAGGCCCTCGACGACGCGGCCGAGGCGGTCCGCCAGTCCATCATCGGCATGCTGCCCCACAACCGCCTGGGCGCCCAGATGGCCACCAAGCTCAAGGTCTACGCCGGCCCGACCCATCCGCACGGGGCCCGAACCCGCCCCGCTGGAGCTGCCCGACGCCGGGCCCGCTCCAACCCAACGCTTCACCGAGAAGCGACCCCCGTACCGATGCCCAAGCCCCTCGTCCAGGCCACTGGCCGCCAAGTGCCGCTTCATCCCGGGGCGTGGTGACGGTCAACAAGAAGCCCGTCTCGGACTTCTTCCCGTCCGAGAGCCAGGTCATGCACGCCACCGAGCCGCTGCGCACCATGACCGTCGAGGAGAGCTACGACATCGACGCCACCATCCACGGCGGTGGCTTCAGCGGTCAGTCCGGCGCCCTGCGCCTGGGCATCGCCCTGGCCTGATCGAGCTGCACCCTGATTTTACGAGTGGGCCGGCCTGAAGGCCGAGGGCATGCTCACCCGTGACCCGCGAGAAGGAGTCCAAGAAGTACGGGCTCAAGAAGGCCCGGAAGGTCCCGCAGTACTCCAAGCGGTAGACGCGGGTCGGGGCACCGACGGCTCCGGGGCCACGCCGACGAACTGACCCCGGAACATGGTCATTGCCCTCGGGCGCGCCGCCGCCCGGGTCCTCGGCCACGGCCCGGTCGTCCGGCGGGGACACTTGCATCTCCGGTCCCCGCCTCGAAGCCGACCTGGCCGCCGGTCTTGGTCGCCGAGGGGCTGGCGGCGACAACGTGGCGTACACCCCGGCGGTGGCGCACGCCTCGGCCGTCCGGTCCGTGACCGGCGCCATGATCTCGGCGTCCCACAACGCCTTCGGGGACAACGGCATCAAGTTCTTCGCCCCGGGTGGCCGCAAGCTCTCCGACGAGGTCGAGGAGGCCTTGGAGGCCGAGCTGGACCGCATCCTCCACGAGCACGGCGCCTACCGGCGGGCCGAGGACCCGACGGTCGGTGCCGCCTGGGTGGACGCCGTGGTCGCCTCGGTGCCCGACCGGGGCCTGGGCGGATATGGCTGGTGATCGACTGCGCCAACGGCGCGGCGTCGGCGTGGGCCCCCCCACCGTGCTCGAACGCCTGGGGGCCGCCATCCACGCCACGCCCGACGGCACCAACATCAACGCCGGCTGCGGCTCGAACCGCATCCGGGCGACCTGCAGGCCCGGGTCGTGGCTTCGGGCGCCGACGCCGGCCTGGCCTTCGACGGTGACGCCATCGGGGTCCTGCGCGGACCACTGGGGCACGGCCTCGACGGGGACCACCTCATCGCCATCTGCGCGCTGGACCGGCATCACCGGGGCCTGCTGGTCGAGGACACCGTGGGTGGTCACCGTCATGACCAACCTCGGGCTGTCCGGCTGGCCATGGAGGAACACGGGATCCGGGTGGAGGAGACCGCGGTCGGTGACCGTTACGTGGTCGAGGCCCTGGCCCGCGGCGGCTGGTCGCTGGGGGCGAGCAGTCCGGGCACGTGATCTTCCCCGACCTGGCCACGACCGGCGACGGCCTGCGACCGGGGTGCAGGTGCTGGCTGCGGCCCAGGCCGCCGGGCAGCGCCTGGCCGAGGCCGCCGCGGTCATGACCTCCCTGCCCCAGGTGCTGGTCAATGTCCGGGTGGCCGAGCGTCGCCCGGACATCGCGTCGGCGGCGAGCATCGCCGAGGTCGAAGCGGATCTGGGGCACCGGGGTCGGGTGCTCATCCGGCCCAGCGGCACCGACTCCATCCCGGTGCGATGGTCGAGGCCGACGACGACGCCGTCGCCGATCGGGCCGTGGCCCGCCTCGTCGTGGCGGTCGAGGCCGTGGGGGGTGCAGGGGGGTAGGCACCACCGAGCGGTGAGGGTCCACCTCATCGCTCAGGTCGGCGTTCCGGGGGACACTGGAGGGGATGGGCCGGGGAATTGGGGGTTGTAGAGGGCCATCGGTTCCGAGCCGACCTTCGACCGGCGGGGGCCTGGCTGGGGGTCGTGGCCGTCGTGGGGCTGTTGGTGGGGCCGGCCGTGGCCTTGCGGGCGGTGTGCCGGTCGACACGGCCATGCACGGGTTCGTGGCCGAGTCCGGCGCCCACGATCTGATGGTCATCAACGGCATCCCGGGGACCTTCGACTTCGCCGAGGTGGATCTCCACGAGGTGGCGGCGCTCCCCGGCGTCGCCGACAGCCAGCGGGCGTCCTGGCCGCCAGCGGGCGCACCGAGGCCGGTCTGCTGATCGACACCGACGACGGTCAACTTCCTCGTGGACTCCGCCATCGGTGGCGAGTTCTCGGCGTTCAAGTACCTCGATGCGGCCGGCCGATCCCGACGAGCCCAATGAGGTCGTCGCCACGTTCCGCATGGTGGGAGGCCACCACCTCGAGGTGGGCAGCACCATCGAGACCAACTTCCTCGACGAGGACAAGTGGGTCGGCCGTGACCCCGGGTCCACCAGGGCGGGACCACCTTCGACGCGCTGGCCGACGTCCCGCCCTTCGAACTGCTCCGGGTGGTCGGCATCGCCGTCGATGTCCGGCGGGCCGGCACGACCGCCGGCGACGACACCACCACCCCGCAGCCACGGGAGCGGGCGGTCATCGAGGTGCTGCTGGTGGACCTCGAGGACGGGGCGGTGGGGCAGCAGCCGCTTCCTCGAACTCCAGGAGGACAACCGGGCCTCACCGTTTCCACGGCCGAGGACGCCGGCCAGGCAGGACGGACCGTGACCCCGATCGTGCAGGCGCTCTACCTCGCCGCCGCGCTGGTCGCCGTGGTCACCCTGCTGGTCGCCGGGCAGGTCCTCGCCCGTCAGGCGGCGGCGGAGGCCGCCGACGACCCGACGCTCGCGGGCCCTGGGCTGGACCGAGTGGACCTCGTGGGCCTCCGCGTGGCGAAGGCGATGGTGATGGGGGTCGTCGCGGGCTTCGTGGGCCGCGGGTGCTTGGCCTCGCCTTCTCCCCGTTGTTCCCGCTGGGCCTGCGGCATCGCCGAACCCGATACGGCGTCGACCTCGACGGGCTGGTTTCGGTCGGCGCGGTGGAGTCGCCGTCGTGGCATCCCTCCGCCTGCGGATGCGGAAGAGTGGTCGAGGGCGGCCGGAGTGGCTTTGGGCCCGCCGTCCCAGCCGGGCGCCATCCTTCGCGGAGCATGACCCCGGTGGTGACCGGGGACGGGCCTCGCCGTGCAGGCGGGTCCCCGTGGCTCGCCGCCGCCGGTCCTCACACCCGGGGCACCACCATGGCCCTCGGCCTGGTCACCGTCGTCGCCGTCCTGGTGTTCATGGCCAGCCTCGGCCACCTCACCGAGACGCCTGCCCTGTTCGGTTTGGGCCTGGGACGTGGAGCTGGGCCAGGAGTTCTCCTCTCGGTTGCAGGGGCGATGTCGCCGTCATCCGCTATGGACCGGATGTGGTCGCGGTCGCCATCGCACGGCGACCGCCCTCGACCTCGACGGCCAGCGGGTCGAGGCGTTCGCCGTGGACGACGGTGCCGGGCAGGATCGAGCCGTCCCTGCTCGCGGTCGTCGCGGTGGAGGCGGTGGGCGAGGTGGGGCCGAGCCCCTGAGCTACATCGACACCACGGTCCCGGCCCGCTTCGGCGAGGAGGAGACCGAGTTGCACATCGTCGGTCATGCGGCCCTGCCGCGGGCCATTGCCCTTCCAGAACCTGCAGGTCCTGGCCCCGCCGCCGACATGCCCTGGTCGATCTGCGGGGGGCCGAGCACCGCGGCCTTCGTCGAGCGGATCCGGGTGTCGCTGGCCTTCACCGGCCAGGACGTGCAGCTGCCGGAGCTGCCTGACGACCTCGTGAACTTTGGTCGCGTCGACTCGGCCCCGGCGGTGGTGGCCGGGACGATGGCCCTCGTGGCCGCGGCCACGAGGGCCATCGTCCCGGCCACGACCGCCGGGGCCGAGTCGACCGCGACCGAAGTTCACGAGGTCGTCAGGCAGCTCCGGCAGCTGCACGTCCTGGCCGGTGAAGGCCAGCGACACCCGGATCCGCTCGACGAAGGCCGCGGCGTCGGCCCCCTCCCGCAGATCGACCAGGGCAGTCTGGCGGGCCGTCCTCGGGGCCAGGACCTGCAGGGTCTCGAAGGTCAGGAGGGCATCGGCCCGCGGCAGGGCCGCGTGACCGACGATGTGCGAACTCGGTCTCCTCCTCGCCGAAGCGGGCCGGGACCGTGGTGCCGATGTCACCGAGCCGGGGCTGACCACCACCTCGCCCACCGCCTCGCGGTCGACGACCGGCGAGCAGGGACGGCTCGATCCTGCCCAGCACGTCGTCCACGGCGAACGCCTCGACCCGCTGGCCGTCGAGGTCGAGGGCGGTCGCCGCGCCGATGGCGACCGCGACCACATCCGGGTCGTCGCGGATGACGGCGACATCGGCCCTGGTCAGCCGAGAGGAGAACTCCTGGCCCAGCTCCACGTCCCAGGCCCAACCGAACAGGCGCGGCGTCTCGGTGAGGTGGCCGAGGCTGGCCATGAACACCAGGACGGCGACGACGGTGACCAGGCCGAGGGCCATGGTGGTCGCCGGCGGTGAGGACCGGCGGCGGCGAGCCACGGGGACCCGCCTGCACGGCGAGGCCCGTGCCCGGTCACCACCGGTGGCGATGCTCCCGCCGCCGTCAGGAGGGACAGCACCCGGCTGGGACGGCGGGCCCGCCACTCCGGCCGACCTCGACCCACTTCCCACCATCCGGTCAACGCCGCGAGGAGGGATGCCGCGACGGCGACTGCCACCGCGCCCCCGACCAAAACCAGCCCGTCGAGGTCGACGCCGGTATCGGGTTCGGCGATGCCGGCCAGGCCCAGCGGGAACAACGGGGAGAAGGCGAGGCCGACACCGGCCGCCACGAAGCCCCGCGACGACGCCCATCACCATCGCCTTCGCCACGCGGAGGCCCGACGAGGTCCAGCTCGGGTCCAGCCCAGGGCCCGCAACGTCGGGTCGTCGGCGGCCTCCGCCGCCGCCTGACGGGCGAGGACCTGCCCGGCGACCAGCAGGGTGACCACGGCGACCAGCACGCGCGGCGAGGTAGAGCGCCTGCACGATCGGGGTCACGGTCCGTCCTGCCTGGCCGGCGTCGTCCGCCGTGGAAACGGTGAGGACCGGTTGTCCTCCGCCCAGGACCTGGAGGCGTTCGAGGAAGGCGCTCTCCCCCGCCGCCCCGTCCTCGAGGTCTCACCAGCAGCACCTCGATGACCGCCGGACCCGCGTAGGCCTCCGTCGGCTGCGGGGGTCATCCAGAGGGTGGTGGTGTCGTCGCCGGCCGGTGGCGCCAGCCCGCCGGGATCGACGGCGATGCCGACCACCCGGAGCAGTTCGAAGGGCGGGACGTCGGCCAGCGCGTCGAAGGTGGTCCCGCCCTGGTCGACCGGGGTGAACAGCCGACCCAGCTCCTCCTCGTCGAGGAAGTTGGTGCTCGATGGTGCTGCCCACCTCGAGGTCGAAGCTCTCCGCCGTGCGGAACGTGGCGACGACCTCATTGGGCTCGTCGGGATCGGCCGGCCGGCCCTCGAGGTACTTGAACGCCGAGAACTCGCCACCGATCCGGCCGGAGGGGTCCGCGAGGAAGTTGACCGTCGTCGTGTCGATCAGCAGACCGGCCTCGGTGCGCCCGCTGGCGGCCAGGACGTCGGCCCGCTGGCTGTCGGCGACGCCGGGGAGCGCCGCCACCTCGTCGAGATCCACCTCGGCGAAGTCGAAGGTCCCCGGGATGCCGTTGATGACCATCAGATCGTGGGCGCCGGACTCGGCCACGAACCGGTCGATGGCCGTGTCGGACCGGCGCGCCCCGGCCACCAAGGCCAGCACCAGCCCGGCCGACAGGCCCACGACGGCCGCGACCCCCAGCCAGGCCCCCCGACGGTGCCGAAGGTCGGCTCGGAACCGATAGCCCCTGTACGACCCCGTCCCCCGGCCCATCCCCTCCAGTGTCCCCCGGAACGCCGACCTGAGCGATGAGGTGGACCCTCACCGCTCGGTGGTGCCTACCCCCCTGCACCCCCCACGGCCTCGACCGCCGCGACGAGGCGGGCCGCGGCCCGATCGGCGACGGCGTCGTCGTCCGCCTCGACCATCACGCGGATGAGGGGTTCGGTGCCGCTGGGCCGGATGAGCACCCGACCCCGGTGCCCCAGATCCGCTTCGACCTCGGCGATGCTCGCCGCGATCACCGACGCGATGTCCGGGCGACGCTCGGCCACCCGGACGTTGACCAGCACCTGGGGCAGGGAGGTCATGACCGCGGCGGCCTCGGCCAGGCGCTGCCCGGCGGCCTGGGCCGCCGCCAGCACCTGCACCCCGGTGAGCAGGCCGTCGCCGGTCGTGGCCAGGTCGGGGAAGATCACGTGCCCGGACTGCTCGCCCCCCAGCGACCAGCCGCCGCGGGCCAGGGCCTCGAGCACGTAGCGGTCACCGACCGCGGTCTCCTCCACCCGGATCCCGTGTTCCTCCATGGCCAGCCGGAAGCCGAGGTTGGTCATGACGGTGACCACCACGGTGTCCTCGACCAGCAGGCCCCGGTGATGCCGGTCCAGCGCACAGATGGCGATGAGGTGGTCGCCGTCGACCAATGCCCCGGTGTGGTCGACGCCCAGGACCCGGTCGGCGTCACCGTCGAAGGCCAGGCCGGCGTCGGCGCCCGAGGCCACGACCCGGGCCTGCAGGTCGCCCGGGTGGGTCGAGCCGCAGCCGGCGTTGATGTTGGTGCCGTCGGGCGCGGCGTGGATCACCTCGACGGTCGCCCCCAGGCGTTCGAGCGCGGCGGGGGCCCACGCCGACGCCGCGCCGTTGGCGCAGTCGATCACCAGGCGCAGTCCGGCCAGGGCCCGGTCGGGCACCGAGGCGACCACGGCGTCCACCCAGGCGGCACCGACCGTCGGGTCCTCGGCCCCGCCCGTCACTCGCGGGACGGCGCCGTGCTCGTGGAGGATGCGGTCCAGCTCGGCCTCCAAGGCCTCCTCGACCTCGTCGGAGAGCTTGCGGCCACCCGGGGCGAAGAACTTGATGCCGTTGTCCCCGAAGGCGTTGTGGGACGCCGAGATCATGGCGCCGGTCACGGACCGGACGGCCGAGGCGTGGGCCACCGCCGGGGTGGGCACCACGCCCACGTTGTCCACGGCCAGCCCCTCGGCCACCAGACCGGCGGCCAGGTCGGCCTCGAGGCGGGGCCCGGAGATGCGGGTGTCCCGGCCGATGACCACCGGGCCGTGGCCCAGGACCCGGGCCGCGGCGCGCCCGAGGGCAATGACCAGTTCCGGGGTCAGTTCGTCGGCGTGGCCCCGGACACCATCGGTGCCGAACCGGAGCGTCACCCCGCGTCTACCGCTTGGAGTACTGCGGAGCCTTCCGGGCCTTCTTGAGCCCGTACTTCTTGGACTCCTTCTTGCGCGGGTCACGGGTGAGCATGCCCTCGGCCTTCAGGCCGGCCCGCTCGTCGGGGTGCAGCTCGATCAGGCCACGGGCGATGCCCAGGCGCAGGGCGCCGGACTGACCGCTGAAGCCACCACCGTGGATGGTGGCGTCGATGTCGTAGCTCTCCTCGACGGTCACGGTGCGCAGCGGCTCGGTGGCGTGCATGACCTGGCTCTCGGACGGGAAGAAGTCCGAGACGGGCTTCTTGTTGACCGTCACCACGCCGGTCCCGGGATGGAGGCGGACACGGGCGATGGACCGCTTGCGGCGGCCGGTGGCCTGGACGAGGGGCTTGGGCATCGGTACGGGGATCCTTCTCGGTGAAGCGTTCAGTCGTTGGAGCGGGCCCGGGCGTCGGGCAGCTCCAGCGGGGCGGGGTTCTGGGCCCCGTGCGGATGGGTCGGGCCGGCGTAGACCTTGAGCTTGGTGGCCATCTGGGCGCCCAGGCGGTTGTGGGGCAGCATGCCGATGATGGACTGGCGGACGGCCTCGGCGGCGTCGCGCTCGAGGGCCTCGGCGTAGGTCCGGGACTTCAGGCCACCCGGGTAGCCGGAGTGGCGGTACAGGATCTTGCGGTCGGCCTTGCCCGCGGTCAGCACGATCTTGCTGGCGTTGACCACCACGACGTGGTCGCCGGTGTCCAGGTTCGGCGTGAACATGGCCTTGTGCTTGCCGCGCAGGAGGCGAGCGACCTCGGTGGCCATGCGGCCGAGGACCAGGCCGTCGGCGTCGACGAGGTGCCAGGACCGCTCGATCTCGCTGGCTTTCGGGGTGTACGTGGGCACGGGCCTACCTGTTTCGAACGTCGGGACTCGGGCGCGACGGGCGAAGCAAGGCCCGCGGGAGCGCCCGACAACGATACGAGCGCCCGGGTGCGGCAGCAACCCCTTCAGGTCTCCTGGGCCTCTTGCCAGGACTCGATGCCCTCGCGGGCGGCGAAGGCGGCGATCGCCAGCGCCGCGAGGCCATCGGCCCACCACCAACCGAAGAGCACGTTCACCCCGAGGGCGGTGAGGATCCCGACGCAGAGGCAGCCGTCCAGGAACGTCATCGACGCCTCCGCCTCGAGCGGGCCACTTGCGATCCGTCGGGCGGTGCGTCGTTTGACTGCCGCCAGGGAGAACATGACCACGGCGGTGACGGCCAGGTAGGCGATCCCGACGGGGGATTCCTCCGGTTCCACCCCGAGGACGAGGCTGCGGATCGACGCGACCAGCAGGAAGCCGGCCAGCGTGAAGAACGCCGCGGCGATGAGCCGGAACGCCAGTCGGGTGCGGTGCGGGGCCGGGTCCCGCCCCTCGCGGAGGTGCCAGATGACCACGGTCGACGCGAACACCTCGATCATCGAGTCCAGCCCGAAGGCCACGAGGGCAAGCGACTGCGCCGCGATGCCGAGGGAGATCGTCACGAAGACCTCCATGGCGTTCCACGCGGTGGTGGCCCACTCGAGTCGTATGCCGCGGCGCAGCAGGCGGTCGTGATCGGCCTGGGAAAGCGTCATGTCGTCCTCTCCACCCGACCGGGCCAGAGGGTGACTGCCTCCGACCAGGCAGACGAGTGCCTCAGTCGAAGGTCTTGCCCGCCTGTGTGCACAGGCCCGCTCACCGGGGACCGCACGATCCCAGCATGTCGACGAGACGATTGGGGGCTACTCCCCTTCACCCCGGAGGCTATCCGGTCTCGTCCCCCGCGGCGTAGGCCACGGACCAGAGGCACAGCCCCTGGGGTGGGGCGGGGGACGGGGCGACCTGGCGGTCCTTCGCCCGGATGATGCCCAGCACGTCCCCGGCCCGCCGACGACCCAGGCCGACGTCCACCAGCAGGCCCACGATCGAACGGACCATCTGGTGGCAGAAGGCATTGGCCGTGATCTCGAACCGCAGGAGGTCGTCGGCCAACTCGACCCACCGGGCGTCATGCACCCGCCGGGTCAGCGACGCCGGTGCCTGGCCCTCGATCGCCTTGGGGCGGCGACAGAAGCTGGCGAAGTCGTGGGACCCGATGAACGGGTCACAGGCCAGGACCATGGCGCTGAGGTCCAGCGGCTCGGGCACGTGCCAGGTCGTGTGACGGAGGAACGGGTCCGGATAGGGACGGTTGAGCACCGTGTAGCGATAGGTGCGCGAGACCGCCGAGCCCCGGGCGTCCACGTCGGGGGCCACCTCCGCGACCTCCCGGACGACGATGGCGGGTCCGCAGAGGGTGTTGATCGAGGCCTGGAGGCGTTGGAGGTCGAGGCGCTCGACCGGGGCGTCGAAGGTGACGACCTGGCCCCAGGCGTGGACACCGGCGTCGGTGCGCCCGGCACAGGTCACGGTGATCGGCCGGTTGAACACCTGCTCGAGGGCGAGGATCAGCTCGCCGCCCACGGTGGTGACCCCGGCGTTGGGCCAGAAGCCCCGGAACCCGGCTCCGTCGTAGGCCACCAGCAGCCGCACCCGGGTCGTGTCGATCTCCAGGCGCGACGTCGCCGGCCTCGGCCGGCGACACGTCGAACAGGCTCACCGGGGGACGGTACCCCCGACCACGATGCGCCGTCGTGGCCGCCCGGCCCGGAACCGCGCCCCGGCGATCGAGGAGCTCGGCCTGGGGGGTGGTGCGCTCCCCCACGCCGAGCCTCGGCCGGCGGCGATGCCGACGGGCTGGACGTCGGCCGCCGCTCGACGTGGCGCCCAGCCGCGAGTCCTCATCGGCGCCGCCCAGCCGGATCGGGAACTCCTCGGCGGCGAACATGGGGTGGAACCGGTAGATCGTCTCCATGATCACGCGTCTCGGGCCGGCGGGCCGGCTAGGTCATCGGGGCGATCATGGCACCGCCGACGATCCAGCACGACGGGTCACGCTGGATCCGGAAGTTGGGCAGCGGGGGCAGCAGCATGCGGCGGGGTCGGCCGACTCCCACACCAGCCCGACCTCCGTTCGACGATCGTCGCCCGGATGATGCCGCCGATGAGGAACTCGGCCACCAGCGTCGGGGTCGGCCGTCGCCACCCACGCGCTGGGCCCGCCGCGCGCCGCGATGCCCACCCGCCGCTCGTCCAGGTCAAACCAGTTCGATCCTCGCCATGGGGGCGTTGTCGCCGTGGCGGGGGCCGAGCTTGAGGATGCGGGTGTAGCCGCCGGGTCGGTCCTCGTAGCGGGGGCCGATGTCGTCGAAGAGCTTGGCCACCATCTCGTCGTCCCGCAGGAACGACACCACCTTGCGGCGGTTGTGGACGCTGTCCTCGCGGGCGCGGGTGACCAGCTTCTCGGCGATGGGGCGCAGGGCCTTGGCCTTGGCCTCGGTGGTGACGATGGCCTCGGCGGCGAACAGCGACGCGGCCAGGTTGGCCATCATCGCCTTCTGGTGCGAGGCGCTGCCGCCGAAGCGACGGGACTTGCGGGGCGTGGGCATGGTTACTCCGGCTGCGGGGTGATGGTGGCGGGGCCACCCTTGAGGGTCAGGCCCCGCTCGTCCAGCTTGGCGATGACCTCGTCGAGGGACTTCTGGCCGAAGTTGGTGATGGCCAGGAGGTCGTCCTCGGACTTCTCGAGCAGCTCGCCCACGGTGTTGACCTGGGCCCGCTTGAGGCAGTTGCGGGGGCGCTCGGAGAGGTCGAGGTCCTCGATGGGCAGGTCCAGGTCCGGCGAACCGGCGGCCTGCGGGCCGGCCTCGGTCAGCTCGAGGCCCTGGGGCTCGTCGCTGACCTCTTCCACGAGGGCCACGAGGGCCCGCAGCGTCCCGCCGGCGGAGGCCAGGGCCTCGCGGGGGCTGATGGAGCCGTCGGTCTCGATGTCGAGGATGAGGGCGTCGTACGCCGTCTCCTGCTCGACCCGGGTGGCCTCGACCTCGAAGGTCACGCGCCGCACCGGCGAGTAGATGGCGTCCAGGGGGATGATGCCGATGGTGGTCTCCTCGGCGTCCCGGTCCCCGGAGCGATAGCCCCGGCCCTTCTCGATGGTCAGGTCCAGCGCCAGGCGGGCCTTCGAGTTGAGGGTGGCGATGTGGAGGTCCTTGTTGAGGATCTCGATGTCGGGGTTGGTCTCGAGGTCGGCGCCGGTCACGTCGGCCGCGCCCCGGACGTCGAGGCGGACCTCGACGGGCTCGTCGCTGTGGGACACCACGACGACGTCCTTCAGGTTCAGCAGGATGTCGGTGACGTCCTCGGTGATGCCCGTGATGGTGTCGAACTCGTGCAGCGCGTCGTCGAAGCGGACCTGGGTGATGGCCGCCCCGGGGATCGACGAGAGCAGGGTCCGGCGCAGGGAATTGCCCAGCGTGTGCCCGAAGCCGGGCTCCAGGGGGCTGATGGAGAACTTCTGTCGGTTCCCGTCGGACTCGGTGACGGGCTCGACGGTCGGTCGCTGAATGACCAGCATGGCGTTTCCTCTCGGACCTTGTTCGGTTGCCCCCGGAGGGGCGGACTAGCTGAAGCGCTACTTGCTGTAGAGCTCGACGATGAGCTGCTCGCGCACGGGCACGTCGATGTGCTCGCGCAGCGGCAGTTCGCGCACGGTGACCTGGGCGCCCTCGGCGCCGGTCTCCAGCCACGGTGGGGGCGTCCGGTCGAGGACGTCCCGGTTCCAGGTGACCATGATCATCGCCTTGGCCTTGGTGGAGAGGGCGATGACATCGCCCTTGCGGACCCGGTAGCTGGGGATGTCGACCCGCTTGCCGTTGACCGTGATGTGGCCGTGGTTGACCATCTGGCGGGACTGCGGGCGGGTGGCGCCCCAGCCGGCGCGGTACACGACGTTGTCGAGGCGCAGCTCGAGGAACCGCAGCATGCTCTCGCCGGTGACGCCCTGACGGCGGTTGGCCTCGTCGTAGATCCGACGGAACTGCTTCTCGGTCAGGCCATAGGTGAACCGGGCCTTCTGCTTCTCGGTGAGCTGCAGGAGGTAGTCGGACTGGTTGCCCCGACGACGGTCCCGACCGTGCTCGCCGGGGGGATAGGGACGGCGGTCCAGGGCGACGGTCTCGCCCTTGGTGCCGAAGATGTTCACGCCGAAGCGTCGGGAGACGCGAGCGCGCGGACCGGTGTAACGAGACATCAGACCCTCCGCCGCTTGGGGGGGCGGCAGCCGTTGTGGGGCACGGGGGTGACGTCCTTGATGCCGGTCACCTCGATGCCCATCTGCTGGATGGTGCGGATGGCGGTCTCGCGGCCCGAACCCGGGCCCTTGACCTCCACGTCGACCTTGCGCACACCGTGCTCCATGGCCCGCTTGGTGGCGGTCTCGGCCGCCATCTGTGCGGCGTACGGCGTGGACTTGCGGGAGCCCTTGAAGCCGACGTTGCCGGCCGAGGCCCACGACAGCACGTTGCCCTGGCGATCGGTGAACGTGATGATCGTGTTGTTGAAGGAGCTCTTGATGTGAGCGATCCCGTGCGGGATGTTCTTGCGTTCGCGCTTCTTGGGGCGACGACCGCCGGCGGCGGGCTTGGCCATTACTTGCCTACCTTCTTCTTGCCGGCCACGGTCTTGCGTGGGCCCTTGCGGGTGCGGGCGTTGGTGTGGGTGCGCTGGCCCCGGACGGGCAGGCCACGACGGTGACGGATGCCCTGGTAGGCCCCGATCTCCATCTTGCGCTTGATGTCCTGCTGGATGTCGCGCCGCAGGTCGCCCTCGACCTGCAGGTTCTCATCGATGTAGGTCCGGAGCTTGCTGACCTCTTCGTCGGTCAGGTCCCGGACCCGACGGCTGGCGTCGACCCCGGCGTTGGTGCAGATCTCGGAGGCGAGCGTGTCGCCGATGCCGAAGATGTAGGTGAGGGCGATGACGGTCCGCTTCTCGCGGGGGATGTCAACGCCGGCAATTCGGGCCATTCCGTTACCCCTGCCGCTGCTTGTGTCGTGGGTTGGTGCAGATGACGCGGACCCGGCCGTGGCGGCGGATGACCTTGCACTTCTCGCACATCTTCTTGACGCTCGGTCGTACCTTCACAGATTCCTCGTCACTTGTACCGATAGGTGATGCGACCTCGTTTGAGGTCGTAGGGGGTCAGCTCGACCTGGACGCGGTCGCCGGGCAGGATCCGGATGTAGTGCATCCGCATCTTCCCGGAGATGTGCGCGAGCAGCTCGTGGCCGTTCTCCAGTTCAACCTTGAACATGGCATTGGGCAACGACTCGAGCACCGTGCCCTCGAGCACGATCGCGTCTTCCTTCGGCTTCGCCAGGACTCTCTCCGAACTCACTAGTGGTGGTGACCGACGGGCCGCGCCGTACGAACGCATTGGACCCGGGGCCGACGGATGAGGCTAGCGGCGCGCGACAGGCGCAGCCAACCTCCCCTAGCACAGCCGACGCGGTTCCCTGCGGCATTCGGGCGCATCAACGGTCACCCACCGGGGCTCCCGCTTGACCAGAAGATATCTTCCTATACTGTCGAACAGGTGCGTCGCCTGCGAACCATCCTGGTCGTGACCGCACTGCTTGCCGCAGGCGGCGGTTGCGCCGGCGATGACGGAGCAACCACGTCCGAAGCCGACCGCACGCCCGTCCTGCTCGACTACAGCCCCACGCTCTCCGATGCCGGGGCGTTGCTCTACCTGGCGTCTGACCCCACGGTCGACCTGCGGGCCGTCACCCTGCCCGGCACCGGGGAAGCCGATTGCCGACCCGGCGTCCGGACGACGCGCGCCCTGCTCGCCATCGCCGGTGCGCCGGACGTGCCGGTCGGGTGCGGACGCGACCGGCCGCTGACGGGGAACCGCGACTGGCCGGAGGAATGGCGAACCGAAACGAACCAGTGGAGCGAGGAGCTGCTCCCGACGGTCGCGGAGGACCCGTTCGTCGATGCCGAACAGCTGCTCGTGGACACCATCACCGAGGCCACGGCGCCGGTCACCATCGTGGCCGTGGCGCCACTGACCAACCTGGGCGCGGTGCTCCCCACCCATGCCGAGCTCGCCGATCGGGTCGACCGGATCGTGATCATGGGCGGCGCGGTCGACGTGGCGGGCAACGTCGAGGCGGCCCCGGCGGCCGAGTGGAACCTCTACATCGACCCCGAGGCCGACCGACGCGCGTGCTCGACTCGTCGATCCCGGTGACCTTCGTCCCGCTCGACGCGACCAATGGCGTTCCTTGGACCGACCGACTCCTGAGCCGTCTCGCCGTGCTCGACGCCGCACCGGCCCGGACGGTTCACGAGATGGCGGCATCCCGCGACACGCTGGTCGGCTTCTACCTGTGGGACGAGCTCGCCGCCGTGGCCGCCACCCGACCCGATGTCGTCTCGGTCGAGGAGCGAACGGTGACGATCGACGACGAGGGGGCCGTGGTCAGCAACCCCGACGGGACCACCGTGAGGGTCGCCATCAGCGCCGACGCCGACGAGGCGACGGAGGCGTTCCTGCGGACGCTCAACGGCGGCACCCTTCCCGACCTCGCGCCCCTCACGGCGGACGAGCGCTCCTACCTGATCGCCATGAACGGGGCCGATGGGCGCTTCGGGGGGGCGACCAGCCAGGTCTACGTTGCGGTGGAGCGCAGTTCTCTCGGGCCCCGACGAACCGCTGAAGTGTTCGTCAACGGGTTCTTCGCGGCGATCGCGGACTACGCGGTCGAGCTCGGCGAGCTCGACCCACCGGCGGCGGTCAGCACCGCGCACACCGACTACATCGACGCCCTCAACCAGGTCCTCGCCGGCGAGGCGCAGGTCACCGATGCCCTGGCCAGGGCCCACGGCGACACGGCGGACGAGCTGCTCAACAATGCTTCCGAAGACTCGTCTCTACCGGACCTGTTCGAGCGCGCCGGATCCATCTGCCGGACCATCCAGGACTTCGCCTACCTCCACGACGGGCCGCGTCCCTGCACGGCGGACGGCAGCTGACCCCTAGGGCGCCCACGCCCCGACGCTAGGGAAGGGTGAAGATCTCGGGGCCGTTGTCGGTGATGGCGATCGTGTGCTCGACGTGGGCGCTCAGGCTGCCGTCCGCGGTGCGGACGCCCCAGCCGTCGCTCATGACCCGGGTCTCGGCGGAGCCGATGTTGACCATGGGCTCGATGGCGAAGACGTTGCCGGCCCGGAGCTTGGGGCCCTTGCCCGGCTTTCCCCAGTTGGGCACCTGCGGGGACTCGTGCATGGCGGTGCCGATGGCGTGGCCGGTGTACTCCCGGACCACGCCGTAGCCGGCGGCCTCGGCCACCTTCTGCACGGCGTGGCCGATGTCGGACAGCCGGTTGCCGTCCACCATCTGGTCGATGCCGGCGAACAGGCTCTCGTCGGTCACCTTGATGAGGCGGGCGGCCTCCTCGCTGACCTGGCCGACGGGGGCGGTGAAGGCGGCGTCGCCGTGGTAGCCCTCGATGATCGCCCCACAGTCGATGGAGATGATGTCGCCTTCCTCCAACGGGGTGTCGTCGGGGATGCCGTGGACGATGACGTCGTTGGGCGAGGCGCAGATCACCGCGGGGAACGGCGGGGCGCCGGGGCCGCCGCCGTAGTTGAGGAAGTTGGAACGGGCACCGTTGCGCTCGATGACCTCACGGCCGATCTTGTCCAGCTGCCGGGTGGTCACCCCGGGGCGGATGGCCTCGCGGATCTTCTCGTGCATCTCGGCCACGACCTTGCCGGCGCGGCGCATCTTGGCCAGTTCGTCGGCGGAGCGACGCATCGCTCAGGCCTCCAGCGCCGCGTCCACGACCTTGACCAGGCGCTCGAAGACCTCGTCCTCGGCGCCCACGCCGTCGACCTCGACCAGGCGGTCACGGTCCCCGAACCAGCCCAGCAGTGGAGCGGTCTGCTGCTCGTAGAGCTCGAGGCGGCGGCGGATCGCCTCCTCGGTGTCGTCGGCCCGGCCCCGGGCGACCATGCGCTCGGTGACCACCTCGACGGGCACGTCGAGGTTCACGGCGAGGTCGACGAAGGCCTCTCCCAGGTTGCGTTGCATGGCCTCGACCTGGCCGAGGGTGCGGGGGTAGCCGTCCAGGAGCCAACCCGGCTCGGCGTCGGGCTTCGCCAGGCGCTCGACCACGATGCCCTCCATGACCTCGTCGGGGACCAGGTCCCCGGCGTCCATCATGCCCTTGGCCTTCAGCCCCAGCTCGGTGCCCTCGGCGACGGCTTCCCGCAGCATGTCGCCGGTGGAGATGTGGGGGATGCCGTAGTGAGCGGCGAGGCGCACGCACTGCGTGCCCTTCCCGGCGCCCTGGCGCCCGAAGACGATGAGGCGCGTGCTCACGACAGGAACCCCTCGTAGTTGCGCATCATCAGCTGGCTGTCGATCTGCTTCATGGTCTCCAGGGCGACACCCACGCCGATGAGCACCGAGGTGCCGGAGAAGGCGAAGATCGCCCCGCTCTGCGCGGGCAGGACCAGGGTCAGCAGGATGGACGGCAGCAGGGCCACCACGGCGATGAACAGGGCCCCGGGCAGCGTGATGCGGCTCAGGATGCGGGCCAGGTAGCGCTCGGTCTGGGGTCCCGGGCGGATGCCGGGGATGAACCCACCCTGCTTGCGGATGGTGTCGGCCTGCTGCGCGGGGTCGAAGGTGATCGCCGTGTAGAAGTAGGCGAAGCCGATGATCAGCAGGCCGTAGAGGGTGATGTAGAACGGGCTGGTCGAGCGGACCAGGTGGTCGTTGACCCACTCCTGCACCGTCGCGCCCCAGCCGTCGGCGGGCAGCACGTTGGAGAGCAGCAGCGGCAGGTACAGCACCGAGCTGGCGAAGATGATCGGGATCACGCCCGACTGGTTGACCTTCAGCGGGATGTAGGTGCTCTGGCCGCCGTACATCCGTCGGCCCACGACCCGCTTGGCGAACTGGACCGGGATGCGGCGCTGGCCCTGCTCGACGAACACGATGGCCACGGTCAGGAGGACGAAGAGGATCAGCAGGGCGGCCAGGGCGGTGTTGCCCGCCTCGGCGCGGACCCGGCTGGCGGTGGAGGGGTACGAGCTGACCACCGAGGTGAAGATCAGGATCGACATGCCGTTGCCGATGCCCCGCTGGGTGATGAGCTCACCCATCCACATGATGAGGGCGGTGCCGGCCACCAGGGTGATCACGATCAGCAGGATCCGGGGAATGGTGAAGTTCGGGACCAGGTCGAGGTTGGTCGACACGTTGGCGAAGAAGCCGCCGCCACCGTTGTGGAACAGGAACACCAGGCCCGTGGACTGCATGATGGCGATGCCGACGGTGACATAGCGGGTCCACTGGGTGATCTTGCGCTGGCCGACCGCGCCCTGGGCCTGCCACTGCTCCAACTTGGGGATCACCACGGTGAGGATCTGCATGATGATCGACGCCGTGATGTACGGCATGATCCCCAGCGCGAACACCGCGAACTGGGTGAGCGCCCCGCCGGAGAAGAGCTGGAGGAACCCCAGCACGCCGCCCTCCTCGGCCTGTGTGCGCAGGGTCGCGACAGCGTCGAGGTCGATGCCCGGCACGGGGATGAACGCCCCGAACCGGTACAGCGCGATCATCGCCAGCGTGAACAGGACCTTGTTGCGGAGGTCCGGGATCCGGAAGACGTTGAGCAACGAGCCCATCGGTCAGCCCTCCCAGGTATCGGCGACGGGCATCGTGCAGCTAACCATGAAGGCGAGGTCCTAACGGTTCGTGTGGGCGTTGCCCTTGGCCGGCGGACGGCCGTCGCCCCAGGGCAGCGGCACGATTTCCACCGTACCCCCGGCGCCGGTGATGGCCGCCTCGGCCGACTTGGAGGCCGCGTGGGCCTTCACCGTGACCTTGCGGGTCAGCTCGCCCCGGCCCAGGACCTTGACGAACTTGTTCTTGCCGACCAGGCCGATGGCCCGCAGGGTCTCGGGCGAGACCTCGTCGAGGCCGGACTCCTCGATGGTGTCCAGGTTGATGGCCTGGTACTCCACGCGGAACGGGTTGTTGAAGCCCCGCAGCTTGGGGATGCGCTTGTGCAGCGGCAGCTGGCCACCCTCGAAGCCGACGGCGACGGTGTTGCGGGCGCGCTGGCCCTTGGTGCCACGGCCGGCGGTCTTGCCGCCCTTGCCGCCGATGCCGCGGGCAACCCGCTTCTTGGCCTTGTGGGAGCCCGGTGCGGGCTTGAGGTCGTGGACCTTCATGACTCGTCTGCTTCCTCAGCGTCGTTCTTCTCGGTGGTCTTGGCCTTCGCCGGTGCCTTCTTCTCGGCCGCCTGCTCCTCGATGGTGATCAGGTGGCTGACCTTGCGCAGCATCCCCTGGATCTCGGGGCGGTCCGGCAACACGTTGGACTGACCGATGCCCCGCAGGCCGAGGGCCCGCATGGTGCCGCGGGCCTTGGGCTTGGAGCCGATCGTGGACTTGACCTGGGTGACCTTGAGATCCGCCATCACGCGTCACCCGGCTGCGGATGCGGGGTCCCCGGCACGCCACCCTTCTCGGTGGCCAGGTACGCCTCGAGCAGGCCCTTGGGCACGAACTCCTCGGCGGGCAGGCCCCGCAGGGCGGCGATGGCGTCGGGGCGACGCTGGCCCTTCAGGCCCTGGATGGTGGCCCGGGCCACGTTGATGTGGTTGGCCGAGCCCAGGGACTTGCAGAGCACGTCGTGGATGCCGGCCTCCTCGAGGATGGCGCGGGCGGCGCCACCGGCGATGACCCCGGTACCGGGGGCGGCGGGCTTGAGCAGGACGCGCCCGGCGCCCCACTCCCCCAGGATGGGGTGCACGATGGTGCTGCCGGCCATGGGGACCTTGAACAGGTTGCGGCGGGCCTCTTCGGTGCCCTTCTGGATGGCCAGGGGCACCTCCTTGGCCTTGCCGTAGCCCAGGCCGACCCGGCCGTTGGCGTCGCCGATGACCACGAGGGCGGTGAAGGAGAACCGCCGACCGCCCTTGACCACCTTGGCCACGCGGTTGATGTCGATGACGCGGGACTCCCGCAGCTGCGGGTCCCCACTGGCCCGAGGGTTCGGGGCCTGCTCACGCTGGTAGCTGCTCATGGTTCCTTAGAACTCCAGTCCGCCCTCACGGGCGGCATCGGCCACGGCGGCGACGCGCCCGTGGTAGAGGTTCCCGCCGCGGTCGAAGACCACGGTGGTGACGCCGGCGGCCTTGGCCCGGTCGGCGATGAGGCTCCCGATCTTCGCGGCGGCGTCCTTGTTGCCGGTCGCCCCGGTCTTGAGATCGGCCTCGTAGGTGGACGCCGCGGCCAGGGTGACCCCGGCCCGGTCGTCGATCACCTGCGCGCTGATGTGGCGGCTCGACCGGAAGACGGCCAGGCGGGGCCGGTCGGCCGTGCCCTGGACCTTCTTGCGGACGCGACCGTGCCGGCGCTGCCGGTCCTTGGCCTTCTTGGCGGTGTGAGCCATGACTCGTTCCTCGTTGCTAACCGGCGGAGGCGGCCTTGCCGGCCTTACGCCGGACCACCTCGCCCTGGTAACGGATCCCCTTGCCCTTGTAGGGCTCGGGCTTGCGGATGGCGCGGATGTCGGCGGCCACCTGGCCGACGGTCTCCTTGTCGATGCCGACGACATCGATGCGGGTGTTGGAGGGCACCTCGAAGGTGATCCCCTCCGGGGCCTGCACCTTGACGGTGTGGCTGTAGCCCACGGCCAGCTCCAGGGCGCGATCGCCCTGGGCGGTGGCCCGGTAGCCGACGCCCACGATCTCGAGGGCGCGGCGGTAGCCCTCGGTCACGCCGGTCACCATGTTGGCGATCAGCGTGCGGAAGAGGCCGTGCAGGGCCCGGCTCTCCCGCTCGTCATCGACGCGGGCGACGGTCAGCTGACCGTCGTCCTGGGTGATGCTCAGGGCCTCGGGCAGGGTGCGCGTCAGCTCACCCTTGGGGCCCTTGACCGTGACCACGCGGCCCTCGATCTTGACCTCGACCCCGGACGGGACCGGGATGGGTGCTTGTCCAACTCGTGACATGGTCGGCTCCTACCAGACGTAGCAGAGGACCTCGCCACCGATGCGCTGGCGGCGAGCCTCGCGGTCGGTGAGGAGTCCCTTGCTGGTCGAGACGACGGCGACGCCCAGGCCCCCGAGGACCCGGGGGACGGCGTCGGCCTTGGTGTAGACGCGGAGGCCGGGCTTGGACACACGGCGGATGCCGGTGATCACCCGCTCGCGGGCCTCGGAGTACTTCATGTCGATGATCAGGGTCTTGGAGGGCTTGCCCTCCTCCTGGTCGACACGGAAGGACTGGATGTAGCCCTCCTTCTGGAGGACCTCGGCGAGGCTCTCCTTCAGCTTGGAGGAGGGCATCGTCACGTCGTCGTGCATCGCCACGTTGGCGTTGCGGATCCGCGTGAGCATGTCGGCGATCGGGTCGGTCATCGTCATCGGATCACCAACTCGCCTTCGTCATGCCGGGCAGCTCGCCCGCGTGCGCCAGCTCCCGCAGGCACAGGCGGCACAGCTTGAACTTGCGGTAGACCGCTCGCGAGCGGCCACACCGCTGACAGCGGGTGTAGCCGCGGACCTTGAACTTCGGGGTCCGGTTGCTCTTCTCGACCAGTGCCTTCTTGGCCATGGGTCAGTCCTCGTTGCGTCGGAAGGGGAAGCCGTAGGCATCGAGCAGGGCTCGGCCTTCGGCATCGGTACGGGCGGTGGTCACGATCGTGATGTCCATGCCTCGGACGGTGTCGATCGCGTCGTAATCGATCTCGGGGAAGATCAGCTGCTCGGTCACGCCGAACGTGTAGTTGCCGTGGCCGTCGAACGACCGGTCCGGCAGGCCCCGGAAGTCCCGGATGCGGGGGATGGCCAGGTTGATCAGCCGATCGAAGAACTCCCACATGCGGGCGCCCCGCAGCGTGACCTTGGCCCCGATGGGGTTGCCCTCGCGCAGCTTGAAGTTGGCGATGGACACCCGGGCCCGGGTCACGATCGGCTTCTGGCCGGCGATGATCGTCAGGTCGGCGACCGCGCCGTCGATGAGCGACTTCTGGTCGGTCGCCGCGCCGACGCCGCAGTTCAGGACGATCTTGGAGAGCCGGGGCACCTCCATGATGTTCCCGAGCTCCAGGTCCGCCTTCAGCTTCTCGCGGATCTCGTCGTCGTAGCGCTGCTGCCAGGCGCGGCTTGGTGTTCGTGGCGGTCGCCATCAGAGGTCACCTCCGCACTTCTTGCAGGTCCGGTACTTGGTGCCGTCCGGGTCGAAGCGGTAGCCGACCCGGGTCGGGCCGCAGCTCGAGCAGAGGATGGCGACGTTGGCGACGGGGACGGGCATGTCCTTGTCGATGATCCCGCCCTGCATGGTGGCCTTGGTCGCCTTCTGGTGACGCTTGGCCACGTTCACGCCGTCGACGATCACCTTGTTGGCCGAGGGGATGGCGCGGGACACCTCGCCCTCCTTGCCCTTGTCCTTGCCGGTGAGCACGCGCACGCGGTCACCCTTCTTGATCTTCATGCCTGCCACTTTCAGAGCACCTCCGGCGCCAGCGAGACGATCCGCATGAAGCGCTTGTCCCGGAGCTCGCGGCCCACGGGCCCGAAGATGCGGGTGCCGCGGGGCTGCTGCTGGTCGTTGATGAGCACCGCTGCGTTCTCGTCGAAGCGGATGTAGGAGCCGTCCGGACGACGCTTCTCCTTCTTGACCCGGACGACGACGCACTTGACGACCTCGCCCTTCTTGACCGCCGCACCGGGGATGGCGTCCTTGACCGTGGCCACGAAGACGTCGCCGATGGAGGCGTAGCGCCGGCGGGAACCGCCGAGCACCTTGATGCACAGGACCTCACGGGCCCCGCTGTTGTCCGCGACCCGCAGGCGGGTCTCCTGCTGGATCATCGGGCCCGCTCCACGATCTCGAGCAGGCGCCAGCGCTTCTTCTTGGACAGCGGCCGGGTCTCGGCCACCCGCACGCGGTCGCCCTCGTTGAGGGTGTTCTCCTCGTCGTGGACGTACAGCTTGGTGACGCGCTGGACGGTCTTGTCGTAGCGGCGGTGCCGGACGCGGTCGGTGATGGCCACGATGGCCGTCTTGTCCATGGCCGTGCCGACGACCATGCCCTCACGGGTCTTGCGCCGGTTGCGCTCGGTGGTGGGTTCGGTCTCAGGCATCGGTGGTCTCCTCCAGCGCCTCAGCGGCACGGATCTCTCGGGCCCGGAGCTCGGTCATGAGCCGGGCCACCTCACGGCGGGCGTCGCGCAACGCCGTGGCGTTGTCGAGCTGGCCGGTGACATGCGAGAAGCGCAGGTTGAACAGCTCCTGGCGGGCGTCGTCCAGGTGCTGGACCAGGTCGGCGTCGCCGAGCTCGCGGATCTGGGCGGCCTTCATCTAGAAGCCCTCCTCACGGCGCACGAAGCGGGCCTTGATGGGCAGCTTCTGGATGGCCCGCTCGAGGGCCGCCTTGGCGGTGGCCTCGTCGGGGTAGGACAGCTCGAAGAGGATCCGGCCGGGCTTGACCACGGCGACCCAGTACTCCGGGTTGCCCTTGCCCGAGCCCATGCGGGTCTCGGCCGGCTTCTGGGTGACGGGCTTGTCCGGGAAGATGTTGATCCAGACCTTGCCACCGCGCTTGATGTGGCGGGTCATGGCGATACGGGCGGCCTCGATCTGGCGGGCCGTGATCCACCCGGGCTCGAGGGCCTGGATGCCGTAGTCGCCGAAGTTGACGTTGGTGCCACCCTTGGCGGGGCCCCGACGATGCCCGCGCTGCTGCTTGCGGTGCTTGACCTTCTTGGGCATGAGCATGGTCAGTCACCGTCCCCGGGGCGGAAGTGCGGGGTCTCGTGGTGCTCACGGGTGGTCCGCTCGATCTCCTCTTCCTCAGCGAGGAGGCGCTCGAACTCGGGGTCGGCCTCCTTGATGAGGGGCTCAGGAGCGTCCTCGGTCGGCTCGGCGGCCTCGGCCTCGGCGGCGGCCGCAGCCGCAGCCTCCTTCTGGGCCTGCTCCTCTTCGCGCTTGCGGGCGGCGGTGGAGGACACGACCCGGGGGGCCGGAGCCGGCTCGCCGGAGGTCTCGCCCACGGCCATGGCGGCCTCGCGGACGCTCTTGTCCTCGCTGGCGGCCTTGTAGGGGAGGATGTCGCCCTTGTAGATCCACACCTTCACGCCGACGCGGCCGGCGGTGGTGTGGGCCTCACGGAAGCCGTAGTCGATGTCGGCCCGCAGGGTGTGCAGGGGGACCCGGCCCTCGCGGTACCACTCGGTGCGGGCCATCTCGGAGCCGCCGAGGCGACCCGAGCACTGGACCCGGATGCCCTGGGCGCCGGCCTTCTGGGCGTTCTGCACGGCCCGCTTCATGGCCCGGCGGAAGGCGACCCGGCCGGCCAGCTGGTCGGCCACACCCTGGGCGATCAGCGCGGCGTCGAGCTCGGGCTGCTTGATCTCCTGGATGTTGAGCTGGACCTTGGCGTTGCCGGTGATCTTGGTCAGGCCGGCCCGCAGGCGGTCGGCCTCGGCGCCGCGGCGGCCGATGACGATGCCCGGGGCGGGCGGTGTGGACGTCGATCCGCAGGCGGTCGCGGGTGCGCTCGACCTCGACCCGGCTGATGGCCGCGTGGGGCAGCTCACCCATCAGGTAGTCGCGGATCTTCCAGTCCTCGATGATGAAGTCCGCGTACTCCTCGCGGTCGGCGAACCACCGCGACTTCCAGTCGGTGGTGATCCCCAGCCGGAACCCGTACGGGTTGACCTTCTGTCCCATCAGTCGTCCTCTCGTGAAGCCACGATCGCCTCGGCGATCTGGGGCTTCGTCCAGCTCTTGGCCACCTCGATGCCGGCCTTCTCGGCCAGATCGATCAGCTCGTCCTTCGTGTGGTGCTCGGCCAGCTCGTCGGCCGAGGCGGTGGCCACCTCGATGGCCCCGGCGATCTCGGCCTTCGTGGCGCTCTTGGCCACCTCGACCCCGGCCTCGTCGGCCAGCTCGAGCAGCTCGTCCTTGGTGTGGGCCTCGACCAGGTCTTCGGGAGCCTCAGCCTCGGGAGCCTCGTCGGCGACGGGGGCCTCCTCGACCTCGGCGACCTCGTCGGTCGTGTCCTCGGCGTCGGCGGCGTCCTCGGCGGCTTCCTCGGCCTCGACGGCGTCGAGGACCTCGTCCACGGTCGGCTCGTCGGTGGCCTCGTCGGTCGTGGGGACCTCCTCGGTCTCCTCGACGATCTCCTCACCGCGGCTCTTGGCGACCCGGGCGCGGCGGCTGGCGCCACCGGAGCTCCGGCCGGCCTGCGTGCCGCGGGCCCGGTCACGCTCGGCCCGCCGGGCCAGCTCGTCGGGCGAGTAGCGGGCCACGATGACCGTGATGTGACAGGTGCGCTTGCGGATGCGGGTGGCGCGGCCGCGGGCCCGGGGGCGGAAGCGGCGCAGCGTCGGGCCCTCGTCGGCGAAGCAGGTCGCCACGAAGAGCTCCTCGGGATCGAGGCCGTCGTTGTGCTCGGCGTTGGCCACGGCCGAACGCAGGCACTTCTGGATGACCCGGGCGGCGTCGCGCTCGGAGAGGGCCAGGACGTCGTCGGCGGCGCCGACGGACTTGCCCCGGATCAGGGCCAGGACCTGGCGGGCCTTCGAGGCCGACATGCGCACGTAGCGCACCTGGGCCTGGGTGTGCGGGCGGTCCTTGACCGCGGTGGGGGCGGCCATCAGCGACGACCCGCCCGTTCCTGGCCCGCGTGGGCCCGGAAGGTGCGGGTGGGGGCGAACTCGCCCAGCTTGTGGCCCACCATCGACTCGGTGATGTACACGGGCACGTGCTTGCGCCCGTCGTGCACCGCGATGGTGTGACCCACCATCTCCGGGATGATCGTGGACCGGCGGGACCAGGTCTGGATGACCTTCTTCTCGCCACTCTCGTTCAACGCATCCACCTTCTTGAGCAGGTGGTCGTCGACGAAAGGGCCCTTCTTGAGGCTGCGGGGCATGATCTACCTCCGCCCACCCCGCCGGCGGCGCCGACGGATGATGAGCTTGTCCGAGTCCTTGTTCTTCTTACGTGTGCGTCCCTCGGGCTTCCCCCAGGGCGACACGGGGTGGCGTCCACCCGAGCTCTTGCCCTCGCCGCCACCCAGGGGGTGGTCGACGGGGTTCATGGCCACACCGCGGGTCTGGGGGCGAACGCCCTTCCAGCGGTTGCGGCCGGCCTTGCCGATCTTGAGCAGCTCGTGCTCGGCGTTGCCGACGGTGCCGATGGTGGCCCGGCAGTCGATGGGCACGCGGCGCATCTCGGTGGAGGGCAGGCGCAGGGTGGCCCACTCCCCCTCCTTGGCGACCAGCTGCACGCTGGTGCCGGCGCTGCGGGCCATGCGGCCGCCCTGGCCGACCCGCAGCTCCACGTTGTGGACCACGGTGCCGACGGGGATGTAGCGCATGGGCAGGGCGTTGCCCGGACGGATGTCGGAGCCCTGGCCGTTCTGCAGCTTGTCGCCGACCGACACGCCCTCGGGGGCGAGGATGTAGCGCTTCTCGCCGTCGTGGAAGTGCAGGAGCGCGATGCGGCAGTTGCGGTTGGGGTCGTACTCGATGCCGGCCACCGTGGCGGGCACGCCGTCCTTGTTCCGCTTGAAGTCGATGATGCGGTACTGCTGCTTGTGGCCGCCACCGCGGTGACGGGCCGTCTTGCGACCGTGGTTGTTGCGCCCACCGGTCGAGCTCTTCTTGGCCAGCAGCGACTTCTCGGGCGAGTCCTTGGTGATCGACTCGAAGTCCGAGACGGTCTGGAACCGGCGCCCGGGGCTGGTCGGCTTGCGCTTGCGAGTGCCCATGATCAGCTCCCGAACAATTCGATCGAGTCGCCCTCGGCCAGCTTGACCAGGGCGCGCTTGTGGTCGGGCCGCTTGCCGAAGGTGCCGTTGCGGCGGTTCCGGCGGCGCTTGCCCTTGCGGTTGAGGGTGTTCACGTTGACGACGCTCACCCCGAAGATCTTCTCGACGGCGTCCCGGATCTCCGGCTTGGAGGCCGTGGGGTGCACGCGGAAGGTGTAGACGCCCTCTTCGAGGAGGGCGTAGCTCTTCTCGGAGACGACGGGCTCGATGATGACCTGGCGGGCGTCCTTCATCAGCCCTCCTCCTCCGTGGTGTCGGCTTCCGCGGCCTCGGCGGCCGGCTCGGCGGCCGGCGCCGGGGCGGGCTCGCCGCCGGGCAGCGTGGCCTGGGTGAAGACGACCCAGTCGTTGACCAGCACGTCGTAGGCGTTCAGCTCGTCGGGAGCGGATCGTCTGGATGCTGGGCAGGTTGCGGAAGCTCTTGAGGGCGACGACGTCGTCGTCACCGAGGACGACGAGGACCTTGCCCTCGAGGCTCAGCGCGGCGAGGGCGGACAGGGCCGCCTTCGTGCTGGGGGCATCGAAGCCCCAGTCGTCGACGACGAGGACCTTGTCCTCGGCGGCCCGGTCCGACAGGGCCGAGCGCAGGGCGAGGCGGATCATCTTCTTGGGCGTGCGCTGGGCGTAGTTGCGGGTCTTGGGGCCATGGGCCACGCCACCACCACGCCAGTGCGGTCCGGTGCTCGAGCCCGCACGGGCCCGGCCGGTGCCCTTCTGGCGCCACGGCTTGGCGCCACCACCCCGGACCTCGGCCCGGGTCAGGGTGTTGTGGGTGCCGCGGCGGCGGGCGGCCAGCTGGGCGGTCACCACCTGGTGCATCACGGGCACGTTGGGCTCGATGCCGAACCAGGACTCCTCGAGGTCGGCGGTGCCGGCCTTCTTGCCGGTGGCCGACTTCACGTCGATCTTGGCCATCTCACACACCTGCCTTCACGGCGTCACGGATGATGACCAGGCCGCCGTTGGCGCCGGGCACCGATCCCTTGACCAGGATCAGGTCGCGCTCGGCGTCGGCCTCGACCACTTCCAGGTTGAGCGTGGTCACCTTGCTGGCCGCCGGTGCGGCCGGCCATGCGGGTGCCCTTGAACACGCGGGCGGGGGTGGCGCAGGCGCCGATGGCCCCGGGGGCCCGGTGCACCCGGTGGGCACCGTGGCTGGCCCGCTGGCCCTTGAAGTTGTGGCGCTTCATGACGCCGGCGAAGCCCTTGCCCTTGCTGACGGCGGTCACGTCGACCCGCTCGCCGGCCTCGAGCAGGTCGGCCTTGATGACCTGGCCGACCGTGTAGTCGGAGATGTCGTCGACCCGCAGCTCCACGAGCTTGTTGCCGGGGTCCACGCCGGCCTTCTCGAAGTGACCCCGCTCGCCGCCGCTCGAGGCGCTGCACCTTCTGGGTGCCGAAGGTGACCTGCACGGCGCTGTAGCCGTCGGTCTCCGGGGTCTTGAGCTGCACGACGCGGCAGGACGCCGACGTGGATGACGGTCACGGGGACGACGCGGTCGTCGTCCCAGACCTGGGTCATGCCGACCTTCTCTCCCACGATCGCTTTCTTGGCCATTGGCTCTGGGGTCCTTCACGCGAGTGCTCCGCAGGGCGAAGCCCAGCGGAGCACGGTCAGATTGTGCTGCACGGTTCCCGCGGGGCCTGCGCAGACGTCGGTTGTTCTTCGCCCGGTGGTAGGTGGCGCGGTCCGGGTACGACGACTGAGCGATGATAGCGGCGGGTAGGGCAGGCTTCCACCGCGAGCGACGATCCCAAATTGCGTGAGTTGGTCACGCCAGAGCTGACCAGACGACACCAGATCGTCGAGCCGGCGTCATGACGATCATCGAGTTCACCTGACCCGGACGCGAAGACGACCGCCCCTACGGGCGGTCGTCGGTGCGCAGGACCGGTGAGGCGTCAGGCCTGCTGGATCTTGATCTCGATGTCGACGCCGGCGGGGAGGTCGAGGCGCTGGAGCGCTGTCGACCGTCTTGGGCGAGGGCTCGAGGATGTCGAGCAGGCGCTTGTGGATCCGCATCTCGAAGTGCTCGCGGGAGTCCTTGTCCTTGTGCGGCGACCGGATCACCGTGTAGCGGTGCTTCTCGGTCGGCAGCGGGACCGGGCCCCGGATCGTGGCCTCGGTCCGCACGACCGTCTCGACGATCTTCTTCGTCGACTGGTCGATGATCTCGTGGTCGTAGGCCTTGAGCCGGATGCGGATCTTCTGCCTCTGATCCGCGGCCATCTACTTGAGGATCTTCGTGACGCGGCCGGCGCCGACGGTGCGGCCACCCTCACGGATGGCGAAGCGCAGACCCTCGTCCATGGCGATGGGCGCCTGCAGCGTCGACCGTCATCGTCGGTGTTGTCCCCCGGCATGCACATCTCGGTGCCCTCCGGCAGATGCGATGTCGCCGGTCACATCGGTGGTCCGGAAGTAGAACTGCGGCCGGTAGTCGGCGAAGAACGGCTTGTGCCGGCCGCCCTCGTCCTTGGTCAGGACGTAGACCTGGGCCTCGAACTCGGTGTGCGGCGTGATGCGAGCCCGGCTTGGCCAGCACCTGGCCCCGCTCCACCTCGTCCTTCTCGGTGCCGCGGAGCAGGGCGCCGATGTTGTCGCCGGCCCGGCCCTCATCGAGGAGCTTGCGGAACATCTCCACACCGGTGCACCGTGGTCTTCTGGGTGTCCTTGATCCCGACGATCTCGACCTCGTCGCCGGTGTTGCACGATCCCCTGCTCGACCCGGCCGGTCACCACGGTGCCGCGACCGGTGATGGTGAACACGTCCTCGATCGGCATCAGGAACGGCTTGTCGATGTCCCGCTCGGGCTCCGGGATGTACGTCATCGACCGCCTCCATCAGCTCGATGGATCTGCGCCGCGGCGGCCTCGTCGCCCTCGAGGGCCTTCAGCGCGGACACCCGCACCATCGGGATGTCGTCGCCGGGGAACTCGTACTCGCTGAGCAGCTCACGCACCTCGAGCTCCACCAGCTCGAGGAGCTCCTCGTCGTCGACCATGTCGACCTTGTTGAGCGCCACCACGATCGACGGCACGCCCGACCTGGCGGGCCAGCAGCACGTGCTCACGGGTCTGGGGCATCGGACCGTCCGTCGCGGCCACCACCAGGATCGCGCCGTCCACCTGCGCGGCACCGGTGATCATGTTCTTGATGTAGTCGGCGTGACCCGGGCATGTCGACGTGCGCGTAGTGCCGGTTCGTCGGTCTCGTACTCGACGTGGGCGATGTTGATCGTGATGCCCCGCTCCCGCTCCTCGGGCGCCTTGTCGATGTCCGTCGAACTCGGTGAACGCCGTCGAGTCCGAATCCTTGCGACAGCACCTTGGTGATCGCCGCGGTCAGCGTCGTCTTGCCGTGGTCGATGTGACCCATCGTCCCGATGTTCAGGTGCGGCTTGTTCCGCTCGAACTTCTCCTTCGCCATGACTCTCTCCGGTGTCTGTCTGTACGAACTGCTGGGGGGTGGGACTACTCGCCGCGCACGCGGGCGACGATCTCTTCCTGCGATCGACTGCCGGCATCTGCTGGTACGAGTCGAACTGCATCGTGTACGTCGCTCGACCCTGGGTGCGCGAACGCAGGTCGGTAGCGTAGCCGAACATCTCCGACAGGGGCACCTGGGCGCTCGATGACCTGGCTGTTGCCCCGCTGCTCGGAGCCACCCAGGCGGCCACGGCGGCTGGAGAGGTCGCCCATCACGTCGCCCATGTAGTCCTCGGGCGTCACGACCTCGACGGCCATGATCGGCTCGAGCAGGACCGGCTTGGCCTTGCGGGCCGCCTTCTTGAAGGCCATCGAGCCGGCGATCTTGAACGCCATCTCGCGAGGAGTCGACGTCGTGGTACGAGCCGTCGGTGAGGGTGGCCCGCACGTCGACGATCGGGTAGCCGGCGAGCACGCCGGCGCTCGAGCGCCTCCTGGATGCCCTGGTCGACCGAGGGGATGTACTCCTTGGGGATGCGACCACCGGTGATCTTGTCGACGAACTCGTAGCCGCCGCCGGGGCCGGTGGGCTCGAGGTTGATGACCACGTGGGCGAACTGGCCCGTGCCGCCGGTCTGCTTGACGTGGCGGTAGACGACCTTCTCGACCGGTCTGGGTGATGGTCTCGCGGTAGGCGACCTGGGGCTTGCCCACGGTGGCGTCGCACGTTGAACTCGCGCAGCATCCGGTCGACCAGCACCTCGAGGTGCAGCTCGCCCATGCCCGAGATGACCGTCTGGCCGGTCTCCTCGTCGGTGCGCACCTGGAAGGTGGGGTCCTCCTCGGAGAGGGAGTAGAGGGCCTTGCCCATCTTGTCCTGGTCGGCCTTGGTCTTGGGCTCGACGGCGACGTGGATGACCGGCTCGGGGAACTCCAGCTGCTCGAGCACGATCGGGGCGTCGATCTCGGCCAGAGCGTGTCGCCCGTGCGGGTGTCCTTCAGGCCGATGGCGGCGACGATGTCGCCGGCGTGGACCGAGTCGCGGTCCTCGCGGTGGTTGGCGTGCATCTCGCAGGATGCGGCCCGACCCGCTCCTTCTTGCCGGTGCGCACGTTGAGCACCTGGCCGCCCTTGGCGAGCGTGCCGCGAGTAGACCCGGAAGTAGGTCAGCTTGCCGTGGGGGTCGGCCACGATCTTGAAGGCCAGGGCCGCGAACGGCTCGCCGTCGTCGGCCTTGCGCTCGAGGGTCGCGTGGCCGGACGGGTCCTCGCCCTCGACGGGCGGGAGGTCGAGGGGCGAGGGCAGGTAGTCGACGATGGCGTCGAGCAGGGGCTGCACGCCCTTGTTCTTGAAGGCGGTGCCGCAGAGCACCGGGACGATCGAGCCGTTGATGGTGGCGTCGCGCAGGGCGGTGCGGAGGTCGTCGGCGGTGATCTCCTCGTCGCCCACGAACTTCTCGAGGATGACGTCGCTGTGGGAGGCGAGGGCGTCGAGGAGCTCCTGGCGGTAGGTCTGGGCCTCCTCCACCTGATCGGCGGGGATCTCCTTGACCTCGTAGTTGGCGCCGAGGTCGTGTCGTCACCTTCCCAGACCAGCGCCTGCATCGTGACGAGGTCGATCGATGCCCCGGAAGCCGCCCTCGGCCCCGATGGGGAGCTGGATGATGGCGGTGTTGGCCGCCAGGCGGTCGTGGATGGAGTCGACGGCGGCGAAGAAGTCGGCGCCGAGACGGTCCATCTTGTTGATGAAGCAGATGCGGGGGACGTCGTACTTGTTGGCCTGACGCCAGACCGTCTCGGTCTGGGGCTCCACGCCGGCGACGGCGTCGAACACGGCGACCGCGCCGTCGAGCACCCGCAGGGACCGCTCGACCTCGACGGTGAAGTCGACGTGGCCGGGCGTGTCGATGATGTTGATCCAGTGGTCCTTCCAGTTGCAGGTGGTGGCCGCGGAGGTGATGGTGATCCCCCGCTCCTGCTCCTGGGCCATCCAGTCCATGACGGCGGCGCCCTCGTGGACCTCGCCGATCTTGTAGGAGCGGCCGGTGTAGTACAGGATCCGCTCGGTCGTGGTGGTCTTGCCCGCGTCGATGTGGGCCATGATCCCGATGTTGCGGGTACGGGCCAGGGGGCGGTCTCGGACTTCAGCCATGGTGCTCTCTCGGGGCGTTGCTCGGGGGTGGAACGTGAGCGTTGCTCGGGGAGGCACCTCGGGGGCGCACCCCCGAGGTCGGCTCGGGGCTACCGCAGGGAAGTCTTCAGATCCGTTTCGGACCAGCGCGTGCGGTAGGACATCGGTGGGAAGGCTAGTGCCGCGGGGGTCGAATCCCGCGGCACGGGGCTACCAGCGGTAGTGGGCGAAGGCCTTGTTGGACTCGGCCATCTTGTGCAGGTCTTCCTTGCGCTTCATCGCCGCACCGATGCCGTTGCTGGCATCGAGCAGCTCGTTGGCGAGGCGCTCGGCCATGGTCCGCTCGCGGCGGTCACGGGAGAAGCTGACCAGCCAGCGGATGGCCAGGGTGGTGGCCCGTCGGGGACGGACCTCCATGGGGACCTGGTAGGTGGCGCCACCGACCCGCCGGCTCTTGACCTCGAGCTGGGGGCGGACGTTGTCCACGGCCCGCTTGAGGGTCGAGACGGGCTCGGAGCCGGTCTTCTGCTCGATGATGGTCATCGCCTCGTAGACGATGCGCTCGGCGGTGGTGCGCTTGCCCCGCTGCAGGACCTTGTTGACGATCTGGGTGACCAGGACCGACTTGTAGATCGGGTCCGGCGGGTACTCACGACGGGGGGCTGGGCCCTTGCGCGGCATCTCAGCCCTCCTTCTTGGCGCCGTAGCGGCTACGGGCCTGGTTGCGCTGGCTGACGCCGGAGGCGTCGAGGGTGCCGCGGATGATCTTGTAGCGGACACCGGGGAGATCCTTCACCCGGCCGCCGCGGACGAGCACGATGGAGTGCTCCTGGAGGTTGTGGCCCTCGCCGGGGATGTAGGCGGTGACCTCCATGCCGTTGTTCAGACGGACACGGGCGACCTTGCGCAGGGCCGAGTTCGGCTTCTTGGGGGTGGCGGTGTACACGCGGGTGCACACGCCTCGCTTCTGGGGCGCTCCCTTGAGCGCCGGTGTCGCTTCCTTGCGACGCTTCGACTTGCGGCCCTTACGGACCAGTTGCTGCACGGTCGGCACGAACGAACCTCTCAGAACCTACAGGGGATTGTCTCGGTCCTCGGGGACCGGGGACGGCCGTCAAGCCTACGGGCACTTCCCGCGGCGAAGAGTCGCACACTCGGCTCGCTACGCAGAGCGGCGAGCCTCCAGCCAGGGGTCCTCGGTGATGCGCCAGAGGGTCACCGAGCCGTCCTCGGGCCAGAGGGCGGGGTCGCCCAACGCGAACAGGGCGTGGCCCCGCTCCCCGTCGGCGAAGGTCGTGGTGGTGGCCGCGACCCGGTCGTCGACCACGACGGCCAGGTCGAGGTCGCCGTCGAGATCCGTCTCGACCTCGCCGCCCGCCCAGGCCCGGGTGCCCTCGACCGGGATCGGCCGGGGACCAGCAGGCCTCGCCGTCCTCACCGCCCCGGTCCCGGGCGCGGATCCGACGACCGATGCGATCGCCGTCGGGACCGAGGCCGTAGAGCTGGAGGCCGTCGCCGAGCGCGCCGAAGCGCTCCCAGATGTGGTCCACGACCGGGGTCAGGTCGACGGGGTCCTCGTCGGTGCTGACCGTCTCGCCGCGGGCGTAGATCCCCCGCTCGTGGGTCTCGGGCTCGGGACCGACCAGGCTGACCCCGTCGGCGTCCCACGGCAGCTCGGTGCCCAGGAGGTCTGCGATCGTCGGCACGAGGTCGATGGTCTCGGCGATGCGGTCGTCGGTGTGGTCCGTCACCGGGTCGGTGGCCGGCGGCTTCACCACCAGCGGGACCGGCATCAGGCCGGCGATGCTCTCCTCGGCCGGGAGGCGCCGGTGGGTCCCGGGCGTGAAGGAGGCCCCGTGGTCGGCGGTGAACACCACGAGGGCGTCGTCGTAGAGGCCCTCGGCCTCGAGACGGCCGATCAGCTCGCCCGAGGAGCTCGTCGGCGAACTGGGCCTGGAGAAGGTGGCGCTGCAGGGCGAGGTCCGCGGCCGCGGCGCTGGACCACACGTTGTCGTCCAGACCGGGGTTGCCCGGATCGGGGTACACCGAGCCGTCGGCGTGCCGGCTCCAGGGCACGTGCGGGAACACGCTGTGGATGAAGGTGAGGTGGGGCTCGGGCGTGGCCTCGATGTCGGCGACCGCAGCGCGGAACTCCCCACCCGGTCGAACTCGCCGAGGGCCTCGACGAAGTCGGCCCGGTCCTCGGCCAGTCGGTCGGCCTCCTGGTCCAAGGCCACCGGGTCCTGACCGAAGTTGGCCCAGGTGTCGTTGATGGTGGGCAGCCAGCCCTCCAGGACCGCGGGCAGCGCGACGTGACCGGCCACGATGCCGAGGTCCTCGAGCAGGACCCGGAACCCGGAGGTCTCCTCCAGGCCCGTGGACTCCTCACAGAGGCTCGGGGTGCACAGCCCGGTCAGCTCCTCGTGGGACGTGATCGAGTAGTCGTTGGCCAGGAACGTGAACAGCGAGTCGGGGTGCCCGCTCGGGGTGGGCGGCAGGTTCTCGTCGTGCACCCGTTCACCGGTCAGGATCGCGGGCACGGCCTCGTGGGTGTACCCCGCCACCGAGGTGGCGTTCGGGTACCAGACGCCGTCACCGGCGAGCCGGGCCAGGTTCGGGAAGCGCTCGGCGTCGATCGTGGTGGCATCGGCGTCGAGCACCGAGGCCAGGGGCAGTTCGTCGAAGACCACCATGACGATCGGGGGGAGGTCGTCGCCCAGGCTCACGTCCGCGGCCGCCACCGTGGACGGGAAGAGCAACTCGTAGGCGGGGGTGGCGAAGGCGAAGAAGGCCAGGAACCCGAGCGGGGCGATGGCCAGCGCCGAGAGCATCGACCGCAGCATCGGGCGGTGGCGGTAGGCCCGGACGAACGCCGTAGCCCGCCCCGCCGGCGACCAGCACGGTCAGCGGACCCGACACCAGCGGGAGGTCGTCGAGGACCGTGCCGATGAGGTCGTCGACGCAGGCCGGCGGCGACCAGGGCGGCCAGGACGCGCCCACGATCACGAGGTGCAGCGGCCACGCCCACGCCGGGCGCAGGCGGCCCACCACCAGCTCGAGGGGGATCAGGATCGCCGGGCACCACGGCCGCGGCCAGGACGGCGACCAGCAGGACCTGGCCGGGCCCGGAGCCGTGGGCGACGAAGAACGTCGGGTTCTGGCCGAGGACCGACAGCAACGGTTCGGTCACCGCCAGGCTGGACAGGGCCAGGACGTGGGCGGCACGCCACGCCGATGCCGACCGGCGCCTCGTCGTCCGCGGCCTCGGCCGGCCGGGCCGGCGCGGGCGGAGCCCGGTCGGTCACTCGGTGCGGGCCGCGAGGGGGCGCAGCGGCCCTCCCGGCTCCTCGACCACGTAGAGCTCGAGATCGGTGCCGTCAGGACCCACCCGGTCGGCGTCGAGCAGGAGGTGGAAGCCCCGCGGGATGGCGCTCCTCGGCGAAGAGGGGCGAGACCCCGCTGACCACGCCGTCGACGGTCGCCACCACCCAGGCGTCGTCGTCGACCGCCGGGTCGTCGAGGCCGCCGCCCGACATAGGCGGTCAGGACCGAGAGGCCGCCGTGGAGGATGTCGTCGAGGTCCTCCACCTCGGCCACGGCGTCGACCGGGGCACCGACGTCGAGGTCCTCGACCCGACGGTCATAGAGGTCGCCGAGCGGGGTGGACCGGTAGAGCGAGCCCACGGGGTCCGTGGCGCTGAACCCGGCGGGCTCCTGGGCCAGGAGCGCGTCGAGGTTGGCCGGACCGTCGATGCGCAGGACCGCTTCGGGCTCGTAGAAGTGGCGGTTGGGGAACCGGTAGTAGGTCCGGTCGCCGGCGGCGGACGCCGCCGAGCCGTCGTCCGCGGCGAGGACCGAGGTCCCCTCGACCGGCCAGGGCACCTCGGTGCCCAGGCAGGTCGGCCACGGTGGGCAGGACGTCGAAGGTCTGCGACGGCCACGTCAGTGGCGCCGGAGGCGAGTCCGGGGGCCCGGATGAAGAGGTTCGACCACATGATCTCGTGGGCATTGTCCTCGGTCAGGACCCGTCGGCCCTCACCGGGGGTGAAGGCGGCGCCGTGGTCGGCGGCCACGACGATCACCGCCTCGTCCCACAAGGCCGTCTCCTGCAGACGGTCGAGGAACTGGCCCACCAGCCGGTCGGTGTAGCGGGCCTGGAGCTCGAAGCGGAGTCGCCCGAGCCGGGCGGGCCAGTCGTCCAGCCAGATGCCCGCGGGATCCCCCCGGGGGTCACGGCTGGGCGAGCGGTACTCGGTGCCGTCGGGGAAGAAGCGCCAGGGCTCGTGGGGCAGGACCATGTGGAGGTAGTGCAGGGAGGGACCCTCGGACGGTTCGAGCGCGGCCAGGAAGTCCCGGAAGCGGGTCGGCTGGACCTCGGCCTCCCGCCCCTGGCGGAAGAGCTCGTCACTGGAGTCGTAGGTGGTGACCGGCTCGACGAAGAAGTCGGACTCGGGTCCCGGGTAGGCGTCCAGGGACACCAGCTCCCCGAGCACCTCACGGGCGTCCTCGGCGATGCCGCCGAGGCCCGCGGCCCGCTCGGCGCTCTCCGGGGTGGGGCAGAGCTCGGTCGGGCACAGCCGGGTGATCGCCTCGGAGGCGTTCAGCTCGTAGGTGCCACCCAGCAGGGTGAAGAGGTTGCGGGGGTGGTCGTCGAGCAGCGGCACGTCGTCGGCTTCCGGCGCCTCGGCCGACAACAGGGCGGGCACGGCGTGGATGGTGAAGTTGTTCACCGTGGAGTAGTTCCGGTACCAGCGGGCGTCCTCGCCCAGCCGGGCGAAGTTCGGGAAGCGGCGGGCATCCACCGCCCCGTCCCCGTCGAGCAGCACGGCGGTCGGGAACTCGTCCACGACCAGCATCACCATCGGGGTCGTGGTGCCGGGGTCCTCCACGATGTCGTACTCGGGGCCGCGGACCAGGCCCGAGGCCGGTGACGAGAACAGGAAGACCCCGAGGGCCAGCAGGGGCAGGACCGAGAGGTAGGAGAGGAAGAGCCGGACGCCGCGGAAGCGCAGGTAGGCCACCGTCCCGAGACCGGCGGCGGCGGCCGCCACCACCAGCGCCGCCCGGCCGAACAGGGCATCGGCGGACTTCAGGCCCACGAGCACGGCGATGCCCAGCAGCAGAGCCAGCTCGCCGAGGTGCACGAGGCGCCGGACCCGGTCGCCGGCCAGGCCGCTGACCAGGCCGACCAGCCACAGCACCAGCGCCGGGCCGACGGCCACGACGAAGGCGAAGACCACCAGGTCGACACCGTCCACCCGCCGGAACACGAAGGTCTCCGGGCTGTGCCCGAGGACGTCGAGCATCGGCTGGACGAGAGCCAGGCCGGTGAGCGCCGCCAGCTCGAGCAGCCGGCGGGCCTCGGCCCGGACCCAGCCCCCCTCACCCGTCGCCAACCGATCGCCTCCCGTTCGCTTCACCGTAGACGCGGCTCTGGCACCTGATCCGGTCGCCGGAGCAGCCGGATCAGGCGCCAGAACGGAACGCGGATCAGGCGGAGGCTTCGCCCTCGCCGGCGGGGAGGTCGATGACCTCGGCGCCCGCGGGCGAGCCCGCGAGGATGCCCACACCGGTGTCGCCGGTCTCGCTGCGGCCGGCCAGCCATTCGGCCAGGTCCTGCTCCTCGTCCGCCGAGGAGTAGTACTCCATGGGGACGTAGTCGGGGGCCGTGGTGCCGATGTTCTTGTACTTGGCCATGCCCGTCCCCGCAGGGATCAGCTTGCCGATGATGATGTTCTCCTTCAGCCCGATGAGGGTGTCGGAGCGGGACTCGATGGCCGCCTCGGTCAGCACCCGGGTGGTCTCCTGGAAGGAGGCCGCCGAGAGCCACGAGTCGGTGGCCAGCGAGGCCTTGGTGATGCCCATCAGCTCGGGCCGGCCCTCGGCCGGGACCTTGCCGTCCTGGACCAGCTCGCGGTTGATGCGGGTGAACACCCACTGATCGACGCGCTCGCCGGGCAGGAAGCCACTGTCACCGGGCTCGGACACCGCCACGCGGCGGGTCATCTGCCGGACGATCAGCTCGATGTGCTTGTCGTGGATCGACACGCCCTGGTCCCGGTAGACCTTCTGGACCTCGTCCACGAGGTACTTCTGGGTCTCGCGGACGCCCTTGATCTCCAGCAGCTCCTTGGGGTCACGGGGACCCTCGACGAGGGCGTCACCCGCGGCGACCTCGTCGCCGTCGGTGACCTCGAGGCGGACGGCCAGCGGGATGCTGTACTCGTCCTCCTCGCCGTCGTCGGCCACGATCGTGACCGTGCGGCCGCGACCCTCCTCCTCGTCCACCCGGACGATGCCGGAGGTGCGGGCGAGGGTGGCCTTGCCCTTGGGGCTGCGGGCCTCGAAGAGCTCCACGACCCGGGGCAGACCACCGGCGATGTCCGAGCCGGCGATGCCGCCGGTGTGGAACGTCCGCATGGTCAGCTGGGTGCCGGGCTCGCCGATGGACTGGGCGGCGATGACCCCGACGGCCTCGCCCACCTCGATGTCCTTGCCGGTGGCCAGCGAGCCGCCGTAGGCGGCCAGGGAGACCCCGACCTCGGCCTCGTCGGTCAGCGGCGAGCGGACCCGGATCCGGGTGACACCCGGATCGTCGCGCAGCGTCTCCATCTCGTCGTCCCAGACGATGGTGCCGGCCGCCATGGTGGAGCCGTCGGACAGCTTGATGTCGTCGGCCAGGGTCCGGCTGTAGAGCCGGGTCTCCAGGTAGGTCCGCTTGCCGGGCGTGTCGGCCTCGATGTCCTCGAGCCAGATGCCGCGGACGGGACCGACGACCTCGACGGTGTCGTCGTGCTCCTGGATGATCAGCTCCTGGGCCACGTCGACCAGGCGCCGGGTGAGGTACCCGGAGTCGGCGGTCCGCAGCGCGGTGTCGACCAGGCCCTTACGGGCGCCCGGGGTGGCGATGAAGTACTCGAGGACCGAGAGGCCCTCGCGGTAGTTCGACTTGATCGGCCGGGGGATCATGTCGCCTCGGGGGTTGGCCACGAGGCCCCGCATGCCCGCGATCTGGCGGATCTGCATGGGGTTCGCACGGGCACCGGAGCGCACCATCATGTCGATGGGGTTGAAGGGCTGGGCGGCCAGGTCCTCTTCCAGCTGGTGCTGGATCATGGCCGTGGCGTCGTTCCAGATCTCCACCTCCTTCTGGCGCCGCTCACCGTCGGTGATGACGCCCTTCCGGAACTGCTCCTCGACCTTCTCGGCCTGCTTCTCGTGGTCGTCGAGGATCTTGCGCTTGTCGCCCGGCGTGCGGACGTCGTCGACCGAGACGGTGAGGCCCGACTTGGTGGCGAAGCGGAAGCAACGGTTCTTGAGGCCGTCCAGGGTCTGGGCGACGATCACCTTGGGGTAGGCGTCGGCCAGCACGTCCACGATGGCGCCCATGTCGCCCTTGCGCACGACGTCGTTCACGTACTCGAAGCCCTCGGGGAGGACCTCGTTGAACAGCACGCGACCAGTCGTGGTCGGGGTGTACGTCGCCGCCTTGCCGTTGGCCGGGGTGGCCTCCAGCTCGGGGACCCGCAGGATGATCGGCTCGTGGAGGCTGATGTCGCCGGCCTCGTAGGCCCGCTGCACCGCCTCGGCGTGCCGGTAGGTGCGGATCGTGCGCCACTCGTCGTCCTTGTGGCGCCGGACCTTGGTCGGGTCGTCGGGGTTGACCTCGCCGACGCCCTGGGTCAGGTAGTAGGCCCCGATGACCATGTCCTGGGTCGGGGTGACCAGCGGACGGCCGTGGGCCGGGCTGAGCACGTTGTGAGCCGACAGCATGAGGATCCGGCTCTCGGCCTGGGCCTCGGCGGACAGGGGCAGGTGCACGGCCATCTGGTCGCCGTCGAAGTCGGCGTTGAAGGCCTGGCAGACCAGCGGGTGGATCTGGATGGCCTTGCCCTCGACCAGCACGGGCTCGAAGGCCTGGATGCCGAGGCGGTGCAGCGTGGGGGCCCGGTTCAGCAGGACCGGGTGCTCCTTGATGACGTCGTCGAGGACGTCCCACACCTGGGGCTTGCGCCGCTCCACCATGCGCTTGGCCGACTTGATGTTCTGGGCCAGCTCCTCGTCGACCAGCTTCTTCATGACGAAGGGCTTGAACAGCTCGAGGGCCATGAGCTTGGGCAGGCCGCACTGGTGCAGGCGCAGCTGGGGACCACCCACGATGACCGAACGGCCGGAGTAGTCCACGCGCTTGCCCAGCAGGTTCTGGCGGAACCGGCCCTGCTTGCCCTTCAGCATGTCGGAGAGGGACTTGAGGGGCCGGTTGCCCGGGCCGGTGACCGGGCGACCGCGGCGGCCGTTGTCGAACAGCGCGTCGACGGCCTCCTGCAGCATCCGCTTCTCGTTGTTGACGATGATCTCGGGGGCACCGAGGTCCAGCAGTCGCTTGAGGCGGTTGTTCCGGTTGATGACCCGGCGGTACAGGTCGTTGAGGTCCGAGGTGGCGAAGCGGCCACCGTCGAGCTGGACCATCGGGCGCAGCTCCGGCGGGATCACCGGGACGACGTCGAGGATCATGGCCCGCGGGTCGTTGGTGCGCCGGCCGTGCTCGTCGCGCCGGTTGAAGGCCGAGACGATCTTCAGGCGCTTGATCGACTTCTGCTTGCGCTGGGCCGAGAGGGGCTTCTGGCCCTCCGGCGGGTCGATCTGGTTGCGGAGGATCTCCTCCTCCGCATCGAAGTCGACCTGCTCCATCAGGCGGGCGATGGCGTCGGCGCCCATGCCGCCCTCGAAGTACTCGCCGTAGCGGTCGGCCATCTCCCGCCAGAGGATCTCGTCCTCGATGATCTTGCGGGGGAAGAGGGAGCTGAACTCGTCGAAGGCGCGCTGGACGAGGTCCATCTCCTCCTCGTAGCGCTCCCGGATCTCCTCGAGGTCCTTGTCCGCGGCGCGGCGGCGGGACTTGAGGTCGTTGGCCTTGGCGCCTTCCTTCTCCAGCTCGGCCACCTCGGTCTCGAGCTCCTCGAGCCGCTCGGCGATCTCGAGCTCGCGGTCCTTTTCGATCGCTTCCTTCTCGCCCTGCAGCTCGACCTCGAGGTTGGGCAGCTCGGCGTGGCGCTTCTCGTCGTCGACGAACCAGACGAGGTTGGCCGCGAAGTAGATGACCTTCTCCAGCTGCTTGGCCTTGAGCTCGTCCTTGGGCTCGGTGCCGGTGAGCAGGTAGGCCAGCCAGGAGCGGGTGCCACGGAGGTACCAGATGTGGACCACCGGGGCGGCCAGCTCGATGTGGCCCATGCGCTCGCGCCGGACCTTCGAGCGGGTCACCTCGACGCCGCAGCGCTCACAGATGATGCCCTTGAACCGGACGCGCTTGTACTTGCCGCAGTAGCACTCCCAGTCCTTGGTGGGCCCGAAGATCTTCTCGCAGAACAGGCCGTCCTTCTCGGGCTTGAGCGTGCGGTAGTTGATCGTCTCGGGCTTCTTGACCTCGCCGTTGGACCACGTGCGGATCGAGTCCGCCGTGGCCAGGGAGATGGTGAGCTGGTGGAAGTTGTTGACGTCGAGCATGAGTGCCTCTTCTCCCTAGATCCGGCCGGTCGTGCGGCTGGCCGCGCGCAGTTCGTCGTCTTCGTCGGTGCCCCGCTCGGGGCGGCTGATGTCGATGCCGAGCTCCTCGGCCGTGCGGAACACGTCCTCGTCGAGCTCGCGCATCTCGATCTCCTCGCCCGCCTGGGAGAGGACCTCGACGTTGATGCAGAGCGCCTGCATCTCCTTGATGAGCACCTTGAAGCTCTCGGGGATGCCGGGCTCGGGGATGTTCTCGCCCTTGACGATGGCCTCGTAGACCTTCACGCGGCCGAGCACGTCGTCGGACTTGATGGTGAGCAGCTCCTGCAGGCAGTAGGCGGCGCCGTAGGCCTCGAGGGCCCACACCTCCATCTCCCCGAAGCGCTGGCCCCCGAACTGGGCCTTACCGCCCAGCGGCTGCTGGGTGATCATCGAGTACGGGCCGGTCGACCGGGCGTGGATCTTGTCGTCCACGAGGTGGGCCAGCTTCAGGATGTAGATCTGGCCGACCATGATCGGGTTGTCGTAGGCCTCGCCGGTCCGACCGTCATAGAGCGTGGCCTTGCCGCTGGGCTGGACCAGGCGCTCGCCGTCGATGGACTCCGGGACGATGTTGGTCAGGAGCTCCTTGATCGTCGGGTGGTCGTTGAACCCGTCCTCGACGTCGGCCTCCTCCCAGTGGGCCCCGTCGAACACGGGCGTGGCGATCAGCGTCGCCGGCTTCGTGGTCGGGCGGGTCTTGGTCTCGGTGCCCCGGATGGGCTCGTCGCCGACGTCGGCCTTGCCGTCGCCGTCGATGTCCCAGCCCCAACGGGCGACGTAGCCGAGGTGCGCCTCGAGCACCTGGCCGACGTTCATCCGGGAGGGCACGCCGAGGGGGTTCAGCATGACGTCGATGGGCGAGCCGTCGGCCATGAACGGCATGTCCTCGACGGGCAGGATCTTGGAGATCACGCCCTTGTTGCCGTGGCGGCCGGCGAGCTTGTCGCCCACGCTGATCTTGCGCTTCTGGCCGACGTAGACCCGCACCAGCTGGTTCACGCCCGGCGGCAGCTCGTCGCTGTCGTCGCGGCTGAACAGCTTGACGTCGATGACCTTGCCCTGCTCGCCGTGAGGCACCTTCAGGGAGGTGTCCCGCACCTCACGGGCCTTCTCGCCGAAGATGGCCCGCAGGAGCCGCTCCTCGGGGGTGAGCTCGGTCTCGCCCTTGGGCGTGACCTTGCCGACCAGCACGTCGCCGGGACCCACCTCGGCGCCGACGCGCACGATGCCGCGCTCGTCGAGGTCGGCGAGGATGTCATCGGAGAGGTTCGGGATGTCCCGGGTGATCTCCTCGGGGCCGAGCTTGGTGTCGCGGGCGTCGATCTCGTACTCGTGGATGTGGATCGACGTGAGGACGTCGTCACGGACCAGCCGCTCGGACAGGATGATGGCGTCCTCGAAGTTGTAGCCCTCCCAGGGCATGAAGGCCACGAGGAGGTTCTTGCCCAGGGCCAGCTCACCCTTGTCGGTGGAGGGGCCGTCGGCGAGGAGGTCGCCCTTCTTCAACTTCTGGCCCTCGACCACGCGGGGCTTCTGGTTGATGGAGGTGTCCTGGTTGGACCGCTCGAACTTGAGCAGCTTGTAGACCTTCCGGCCCAGCTTGGCGTACTCGACCTCGATGAACCGGCCGTCGACCTCGGTGACCGTCCCGGCGTCCTCGGCCAGGATCATGTCGGCCGCGTCGCGGGCCGCTCGGGCCTCGATGCCGGTGCCGATGAACGGCGCCTCGGCCCGCACCAGCGGGACCGCCTGCTTCTGCATGTTGGCGCCCATGAGGGCGCGGTTGGCGTCGTCGTGCTCGAGGAACGGGATCAGGGACGTGGCGACCGAGACGATCTGCTTCGGCGAGATGTCCATCATCTGGACCTCGGAGGGCGGCACCGAGCTGATCTCGGTGGTGGCCGCGAAGTAGACGTCCCGCTCCAGCATCAGGCGCAGGTCGGCCAGGGAGGCGGCCTGCGGCGAGCGCCGGACCAGGACCCGGTCGTTGCGGAAGTTGCCGTTGGCGTCGATCGGCGCGTTGGCCTGGGCGCAGACGTACTCCTCTTCCTCGTCCGCGGTCAGGAACACGATGTCGTCGGTGACCCGACCGTCGATGACCTTCCGGTACGGGGTCTCGAGGAAGCCGAACTCGTTCACCCGGGCGTAGGTGGCCAGGGCGCCGATGAGGCCGATGTTCGGGCCCTCCGGCGTCTCGATCGGGCACATGCGGCCGTAGTGGGAGAAGTGGACGTCGCGGACCTCGAAGCCGGCCCGCTCCCGGGACAGACCCCCTGGGCCGAGGGCACTGAGGCGCCGACGGTGGGTCAGGCCCGACAAGGGGTTGACCTGGTCCATGAACTGGGAGAGCTGGCTGGTGCCGAAGAACTCCTTGATGGCGGCGACCACCGGCCGGATGTTGATCAGGGTCTGGGGCGTGATGGCCTCGACGTCCTGGGTGGTCATCCGCTCGCGGACCACCCGCTCCATGCGGGAGAGGCCGATGCGGACCTGGTTCTGGATCAGCTCGCCGACGGACCGGATGCGACGGTTGGCGAAGTGGTCCTGGTCGTCCAGGCGGTAGCCCGGGTCGCCCTTGGCCAGGTGCAGGAGGTAGGTGATCGCGGCGAGGACCTCGCAGCGGCTCAGGACCGGCTGGTCCGCGGCCGGCATGTCCATGTCCTTCAGGCCGAAGGTCTCCTGGATGTTCTTCAGCTCGGGGCCGAGCTTCCGGTTCAGCTTGTAGCGGCCGACCCGGCTGAGGTCGTAGCGCCGCGGCTCGAAGAAGGCGTTGCGGAAGTAGGCCCGCGCCGACTCGGTGGTCGGGGGCTCACCCGGGCGGGCCCGCTTGTAGATCTCCACGAGGGCCTCGTCCTGGCTCTGGACCAGCTCCCGCTCCTTCTCCCACTGCCCCTCGAGGAAGTCGAAGTGGTCGACGAACTTCTGGATGAAGCCGGGCTCGTTCTCCTCGTCGTAGCCGAGGGCCCGCAGCAGCACGAAGACGCTGAGGCGACGCTTGCGGGCCACGCGGGTGCCGCAGGTGACGTCCTTGCCGGGCTTCTGCTCGACGTCGAACTCGATCCACTCACCCCGGTAGGGGTGGATGGTGCCGGTGACCAGCTGGTGCTTGGCCAGGTTCCGCAGACGGAACCGCTCACCCGGCTGGAAGATGACGCCCGGGGAGCGGACGAGCTGGGAGACGACCACACGCTCGGTGCCGTTGATGATGAAGGTGCCCTTGTCGGTCATCATGGGGAAGTCGCCCATGAAGACGGTCTGCTCCTTGATCTCACCCGTCTGCGCGTTCATGAACCGGGCCCGCACGAAGATCGGTGCGGAGTAGGTCATGTCCTTCTCCTTGCACTCCTCCACCGTGAACTTCGGCGGCGGGCGCAGGTCCTCGTCGTCGGGATCGAACTCCAGCTCGAGCTGGAGCGTCTCGGTGAAGTCCTTGATGGGGCTGATGTCGTGGAACGTGTTCCGCAGCCCCTGGTGCAGCAGCCACTCGAAGGAGTCGCGCTGGACGGAGATCAGATCAGGAAGGGGGAGCGCTTCGGCGATCGAGCCGAACGAGTAGCGGTCCTGGGCGACGGCGCGAGCAGCCAACGGTCACTCCGAGAAGTTGAGGGGCGAGAACGCCGCAGGTCCGCGTGAGGACGCCAAGAAGAAGGAACTGGCGACAGCAGGGGGACGCACGACAAGGAGGATGCTAGGCGCGCACGCGACGACAAGCAACCCGTATCCCGGCGGCCCGAAAGCCGCCCGGCGGGCGTCGGCGCGCAAGGTAGGACGGGAGGGCCGCGCGTGTCAAGGATTTCTTCGGAAAGTGCTAGCAGGATTGCTGCTGTGCTAGCATCTCACCCGTGGGATCCCACGACCTCGGACCGGAGTACGACCGGGAGATCGAGCGCATCCGGGCGACGCTCGACCTCCCGCCGGCCCACGAGCCCTACGACGGACCGGACGACGGCGAGCCGGTGCAGCTCTCGGTGCGGATCAGCCCCCGCCTCCGCCACGAGATCGCCCAAGCGGCGAAGCGTCGGGGCCAGACGGTCCAAGCCTTCGTGAGCGAGTCGCTCGAGGAGGCCGTTCGGATCGCCATGGATCCCGTCGCCGGGCTGGCCGCGGATCTTGCGGCGAACATCCGTGCCGAGTTGGGCAAGGCCGTCGAATCCGGCGAGTACGCCGCCGCCGCCGCCGAGGTCGACCGTCGCGAGTCCGAATGGACCGACTGGTGATCCTCGTGGACGACACGCTCGCCCTGCGCATGCTGACCAACGGCGCGCTGATCGTCGATGACGACCAGGTCGCCACGACCTGCTCGTGGTGGTGGCGCCTCACCTCCGCGCTCCACGGTGGTCGCGGCGGATTCCTGAGCCGGCGCATCGAGCGGCAGCCGCGCACGGTCCGTCATGGACTCGAGGTCCTGGTCGATCGGCTCGATCAGCGGTTTCACGTCGTCGACCTCCGTCAGCTCATCCCGGCCATGGGCCCGGCGGCCGGCGAACACCGGCTCAACTTCCTGGCGGCGGAGGCGCTGACCGCGGCGGCCTTCCTCGGGGCCGACATCGTGGTGGGCCAGGACACCCCACGGCTGCGGGAGGCCGCCCGGGTCCGGGGCATCACCTACCTCGTCGAGGCCTGACCGACCTCAACCCACCAGGGTGCTCTGCCCGCCGTCGACGGCGAGGACCACGCCGGTGATGAACTGCGCCTCGTCGGAGGCCAGGAAGAGCGCGGCGTGGGCGACGTCCCACGCCGCTGCCCTGGCGGCCGAGGGGGACGTGGTCGGCCCGGCGCTGGGCGTAGTCGTCCCGGTCGAGACCGAGGGCCTGCACGGGGGCGTCCACGGCCATCGGCGTGTCGATGAAGCCGGGCATCACGGCGTTGGCCCGCACGCCGTGCTTGGCGTTGGTGAGGGCCAGGTTCTGGGTCAGGGCGTTCACCCCGGCCTTGGAGATCTTGTAGGCCGTCAGGTTCCCGGCCGAAGCGATCGACGCCAGCGACGAGACGTTGACGATGGCCCCTGCCGTCGACTGCCGGAGCACCGGCACGGCCTCGCGGCAGGTCCGCCACAGCGCTCGGAGGTTCACGTCCAGGATCCGGTCGTACCCCTCGTCGGTCAGGTGGTGGGGCGGACCGTCACCGGCGCCGATCCCCACGTTGTTGTGGAGGACGTCGATGCGACCGAAGGTGTCGACGGCGGCGCCCACCACCGAGGCCGGCCCGTCGTCGGTGGTGATGTCGGCGACGTGGACCTCGGCCCGACCGCCCTCGGCGGTGATCAGCCCGACGGTCTCAGCGGCGCTGTCCGAGGTCCCGGTCCACGACCAGGACCTCGGCCCCTTCCCGGGCGAAGAGCAACGCGGTTGCCCTCCCGTTGCCGATGGTCTCCCCCGCCGTCTGCCCCGCCCCGACGACGACGGCGACCTTTCCGGCGAGGCGGACGCGGGTCATTCGACCCAGGCGGCCCGGAGGGCGTCGATCTCCTCGGCAGTGACGCCGGCGGGGCCGGTGAGGTAGCCCTCGATGCCGCCCCAGCGCTCGGTCACATGGCCGAGGGTGAGGGCCATGGTCTCCGCGGGAGCGGTGAACAGGACCCGGAGGTCGTCCAGCGACAGGCCCTGGGCCTCGATCGTCGGGCCGATCTCGGCCAGGCGGTGCACCGAGCGGTACTCGTCGGTGAGGGCGTAGTCCTCGATGATCACGTCCTCGTCGACCCCGACCGCCCCGAGCAGGAGTGCCGCCCCGAGGCCCGTGCGGTCCTTGCCGGCCGTGCAGTGGATGACCACCGCATGGTGCTCGTCCTGGCCCACCAGGCGGATCAGCTCGCCGAACAGCGCAGCCTGGTTCTCCAGCATGGCGAGGTAGCCGACCGCCATGGAGGCCGTCGTGACCTGGGTGATCTCGCCGGCCCGGATCAGGTCCTCGAGGTTGCGGGGGTTGTCCCCCGGCGCCGAGCCGACCGCCAGGCGGACGATGCGGGCGCCCTCGGGCAGGCGGCTGGGGTCGTCGGCGACCTCGCGGTCATAGCGGAAGTCGCAGACGGTGCGCAGGCCGAGGGTGGCCAGTTCCGCGACATCGGCATCGGTCAGCTCGTTGAGCCGGTCCGACCGGTACACGGCACCCCAGCGGGTGACCCCGCCCGCCGCGGGGTACCCACCGAGATCACGGAAGTTGAGCGTCCCCTCGAGGGGGACCAACCGCTCCAGGGGAACGGTTACTTGAGCTCGACGGAGCCGCCGGCGGCCTCGATGGCCTCCTTGGCCTTCTCGGCCTCGTCCTTGGCGACACCCTCCAGGACGGCGTTGGGGGCGCCGTCGACCAGCTCCTTGGCCTCCTTGAGACCGAGGTTGGTGAGGGTGCGCACCTCCTTGATGACCTGGATCTTCTTGTCGCCGGCTGCGGTCAGCACGACGTCGAAGGAGTCCTTCTCCTCCTCAGCGGCACCGCCACCGTCGGCCGGGGCCGCGGCGGCTGCGGCCACCGGGGCCGCCGCGCTGACGTTGAACTTCTCCTCGAAGGCGGTCAGGAGCTCGGAGAGCTCCAGCACGCTCATCTCGGCGATGGCGTCGAGAATGTCTTCCTTGGTCTTGGCCATGATCAGCTTTCCTCCGTGGGAGCGGCGTCCTCCGCCGCAGTGTCGTCAGCGTCGGCCTCGTCGGCCGGCGCATCGGTCTCGTCCGAGGCCACAGCGGCCTCGGTGTCGTCGGCCTCGGCGTCATCCGCCGGGGCCTCGGTCTCGGTCTCCACCGCAGCGGCCTCGGCCTCTGCGGGGGACTCGTCGGTGTCTGCCTCGGTCGCGGCGGCCTCTTCAGCCGGCGCCTCCTCGGTCTCGGTGACGGCCTCCGCCTCGGCGGGGGCCTCGTCGGTCGCAGCCTCGGGCTCGGGCGCCACTTCCGGCTCGGGCTCGGCGGCCGCGGGCACACCGCCCTGCTCGTCGATGAGGGCCTTGAGGCCGTAGGCGAAGTTGCGGGGCAGGGCCTGCAGCAGTCCGGCGAACTGCACCATCGGGGCGGCGATGCCACCGGCCAGGCGGGCCAGGAGCTCTTCGCGGGGCGCGACCTGGGCGAGTTGGTCGACGTCGGCGGCGGTCAGCGGCCGGTCCCCGAGGAGACCGCCCTTGACCTCGAGGTTCGGGTTGGTCTTGGCGAAGTCCCGAAGGGCCTTGGCCATGAGGACGGGGTCGCCGTCGCTGTCCCGGCGGATGAAGGCGATGGCGGTCGGGCCGACCAGCATCTCCTCGATCTCCAGGCCGAGGTCCCGGGCGGCGAAGCGCACCAGGGTGTTCTTGTAGATCGCGTACTCGGCACCGGCCTCGCGCAGCGCGGTGCGCAGCGTGGCCATGCCGGGGACGTCGATGCCTCGGTAGTCGGTGAGCACGGCAGCATCGGCGTCGCCGAGGCGGGACTTCACCTCTTCGACCACCGCGACCTTCTCGGGCCTCGGGTTCTCCATCGCTGCACCTCCTCTGCTTCTGTCTCGAAAACGAATGAACGGGGCGCTCGCGCAGGAGAACGCCCCGTGGTTTCGGAGAGTTCGCCTCGTCGGGCGGGTCCAGGACCCTTTCAGCGCCGGAGCGCACCGGAGGTCTGCGGCGAGCAGATCAGGTTGTGACGAGCGAGGCTACCGCCCCGCCCCGTCGCTTGCTCCCACCCGTTCTGGCGGCTCTAACGCGCGCTGGAGCGCGCATTGGAGCCGCCGGAACGGGAGTCGGGTCAGAACGGCGGGGCGCCGACGTGGGGAAGCGGCCACGGGCAACCGGGCGAGTGGAGGACGGCCGGGTGGTTCCGGGCGGCGAACCCTCGAGCCCGGGACAACGTCGATACGACTGCTCGGTCATTGCCCCAAAGGTCGACCTCCCACATGACTGCCACCGTGAACCCGGCATCCAGGAGACGGAGGTAACGCTGCTCGTCGGCTGCTTGGTCCGTCGGAGTGGTGTGAAAGGTCATGCTGTTCGTCTCGACGACGAGCGGGAGCTCGTCGTCGACATGATCGGCCCGCCCGATGGGTTCGTGGCCACCCACCCGGATCTGGCGCCGGAGCCCTCGACAGCCAGCCCGGTCGAGGATCTCCTCGAGACGCGACTCCAGGTTGCTCTCGGTGGGGCTCGAACCGGGTGGACGTGCTTCGGCCAGAGCTCGCATGATCACGGTGCCCGAGCGGCCCCGCTCATGGATGTCCTCGACCATCTCGTGGAGGCCGGCCCAGGTCACCAGCCCCATGCGGTGACCGGCGTCGAGCAGGCGGCCGATGCGGAGATGGCCGATGTCGGCTCGTCCTGGCGAGGCGTACTGCGCCGCTTCGCACCAGATCGCCCGCAACGCGGTCTCCGTCACCACACCGCGAACCACGATGATGTCGTGGGGACGCAGGCACCTCAACTCGTGCAGCGTTGCCAGAGTGGGACGCTGGCCGGACTGGTTGCGTGCTCGCGCGACCTCGAGGTCTTGCAGACCGAACCCACGGAAGCCCAGCCACGCCAGCGATGACCGATGGTGGAGAGATGCTCCCGGACTGGCGTCGAGGACTGCGGCCAGGACGCGCTGTGCGTCAGAGGCTGGACTACCACGCTGCTTGATGACCCGATACGACAGCGCATCCCAGCGGCCGTTCGCCAGGGCACGTCGCCAGTGATTGCGGTCACAGCCCATCGGGGGGAGGTGAAAACGGGCGACGAGGCCCTCGGAGCGCTCCGACTGCCAACGGAACCGGTCCTCCCAGTGCACCCAGAAAGCATTTCAGTACTTTCCAGGTTTTTCCAGACCCAAATATTCGCTTCTGGCGGCTCCAGTGCGCGCTGGAGCGCGCGCTGCAGCCGCCAGAACGATGTCAGGCGGCGGGGGCGGGGACGTCCTCGTCCTTGTTGTCCTCGCGGCGGAAGCGGTTGTGGTCGATGTGGACGCCGGGGCCCATGGTCGAGGCCAGGGTCACCTTGCGGATGTACCGGCCCTTGGCGCCGGCGGGCTTGGCCCGCATGAGCTCGTCGGCCACCGCGAAGAAGTTCTCCAGCAGGGCCTCCTCGGTGAAGGACACCTTGCCCACCGAGACGTGCACGTTGCCGTGCCGGTCGGTGCGGTACTCGACCTTGCCGCCCTTGAACGCCTCGACGGCGGCGGCGACGTCGTCGGTCACCGTGCCGGTCTTGGGGTTCGGCATCAGGCCCCGGGGGCCGAGCACCCGGCCCAGGCGACCGAGGACCGGCATCATGTCCGGTGTGGCGATGGCCACGTCGAACTCGATGGTCCCGCCCTCGACCACCGCAGCGAGGTCATCGGCGCCGACGATGTCGGCGCCCGCAGCCTGAGCCGCCGCGGCGGCCTCACCGGCGGCGAAGACGGCCACACGGACGTCGCGACCGGTGCCGGCAGGCAGGGCCACGGTGCCGCGGATCATCTCGTCGGCCTTGCGGGGGTCCACGCCGAGGCGGACGGCCACTTCGACGGACTCGTCGAAGTTGGCCGACGCGAGGCTCTTCACGAGCGCCAGCGCCTCGACGGGGGTGTGTTGACGCTGCCGGTCGAACCGACGAGCCGCGTCCTGGTACTTCTTGCCTTTCGCCATGATGGCTCCCTCTTGTGGGTTGGATGGGATCCGGCCCGGGCGAGGTCCTCCCGCAGGCCGGTGATGCCGGACCAGGACGCCTAGGGCGTCTTGATCCCCATGGACCGGGCGGTGCCGGCCACGATCTTCTTCGCCGAGGCGAGGTCGTTGGCGGTGAGGTCGGGCAGCTTGATCTCCGCGATCTCGGTCAGCTGGGCGTCGGTGATCGAGCCCACCTCCTCACGACCGGGGTTCTCCGCGGCCTTCTCGAGGCCGGCTGCGGTGCGCAGCAGGACCGAGGTCGGCGGCGTCTTGGTGACGAAGGTGAACGACCGGTCCTCGTAGATGGTGATCTCGACGGGGATGATGGTCCCCCGCTGGTCCTCGGTGCGCTCGTTGTACGCCTTGCAGAAGTCCATGATCGCGACGCCGTGCGGCCCGAGGGCCGTACCGACGGGCGGCGCGGGGAAGCCGCGCCGGCCGGGATCTGGATCTTGACGATCGCGAGGACGTTCTTCTTCGCCATGGCTGTGTTCCTGTTTCCTGACTAGTCGCTCAGAGCTTGGCCACTTGGCCGAACTCGAGCTCGACCGGGGTCTCCCGGCCGAAGATGTTGACGAGGACCTTGACCTTGAGCTGTTCCTCGTTGATCTCGATGATCTCGCCGGAGAAGTCGGCGAAGGGGCCTTCCTTGACCCGCACCGTCTCGCCCTCCTCGTACTCGAGGCGGGGCTTCTGGCGCTTGGCCGGCTCGTCACCCTCGGGCTTGACCGCCAGGAACGTCTCGACGTCCTTGCGGCGCAGCGGCGTGGGCTTGGAGCCCTGGCCGACGAACCCGGTGATGCCCGGCGTGTTGCGGATCACGTACCACGAGTCGTCGTCGAGCCGGCAGCGCACGAGCAGGTAGCCGGGGAAGACCTTCTTCTGGACGACCTGCTTCTTGCCGCCCTTGAACTCGACGAAGTCCTCCATGGGGATGACGACCTCGTAGATGCGGGCCTCCATGTTCATGGACTGGGTCCGCGCCTCGAGGTTGGACTTCACCTTCTTCTCGTAGCCCGACTGGGTGTGGACCACGAACCACTTGCCCGGTCGGTCGTAGGGGCTCTCGACCGGCGGGGCGTCCTCGCCCTCGACCAGGAGGTCGTCCTCGGTGAGGACCTCGGCGTCGGCGGGGACCTCGTCGGCCGGCGGGGCCTCGGCCTCGATCTTGTGGTCACCCAGGCCGCCCAGGGCGTCGAGGGGGTTGGCCACGGCGGGCTCGTTCAGGATGTCGGAGTGGGCGTGGTCGGCCTCGGTCTCGAAGGACTCGGTGCCCCGTTCGCCGAGGACCGCAGCCGGGTCCGGCGCGACCTCGTCGGTGGCGTCCTCGGACGCGTCGTCATCGCCCGCCACCTCGGTGGCCTCGTCGGTCGCGTCGTCGTCGAGCGCGACCTCGGCCCCGACCTCGTCGGTCGCGGCCTCCTCGGTCACGTCGTCGGACGCGCCGTCGGCGGCGTCGTCGCTGGGTTCGATGTCAGAGGTCAAGGTCATCAGTCCGCGTTGAGCAATTTGAGGACGCCCTCGCCGAAGGCGTAATCCAAGGCGAAGATCAGGGCGGTCAGGAACAGCACCGTCACCAGCACCACGATCGAGTACTTGACGACCTCGTCCCGGGTGGGCCAGGCCACCTTGCGCAGCTCGCCCCGCACCTCGCGGAGGAACTGGAGCGGCCCGACGCGCTTCTCGCGGTTCTTGGCCGCCGGCGGCGGCTTCCGCTTCTGCGCGACGGGTTCACCGTCGGCCCCGAGCTGCCCCTGCTTCTGGAGCATGCGCTTGGTCTGTCGGTTCATCGCCATGGGCGTGTTTCGTCAGGCTCGTAGTAGTCGGCTGATGGGGGTATTTGCAGGGCAGGAGGGACTTGAACCCCCAACCTTCGGTTTTGGAGACCGGCGCTCTGCCAAATTGAGCTACTGCCCTCCGGAGGTCGGCAGGCAGGATAGCGCGAGGGGTCCGCCTTGCCCCCCGGTCGCCGGTCGCCGCTGCAGTATCGCCCGGAGGTCGGCCGATCAGCCGGCCAGGGAGACCTTGCCGCGTCGGCTGCGGATGGTGAGGACGACTGCGCCGGCGGCGCCCGCGGCGGTGGCCGCGGCGAGACCGCCCAGGTAGGCGGCGCGGTGGCCCCGGATCATGCTGCGCAGGGCGTGCTGCTCGCCCGCTTCCCCCAACGAGGCGAGGAGCTCGGGCAGAAGGCCCGGGGCCGGGACCAGGACCTCGATGCGCAGGGCCCGCATGGCCCGCAGGACCCGGCGGTACTGCACGGCATCGGCCTGGCAACGCAGGCAGCGCTCGACGTGACGACGAGCCGCGGGGTCGAGGGCCTCGAGGCCCTCCGCCGCGGCGGGGAGCCGATCCGCCACCTGGTCACACCGCACGGGCTTCTCCCTCGTGGGGCTGGGCGTAGAGGTCCTCACGGAGGCGGCGGCGGGCCCGGTGGAGGCGGACCTTCGCCGCGGTGACCGAGATGTCCAGTTCGGCGGCGATGGCGTCGTGGGGCAGGTCGTACACGTCACGGAGGACCACCACGGCCCGCAGACCGGGGGGCAGGCGACGCAGGGCGTCGGTGAGGTGATGACGGAGGCTGTCGCCCTCGGCCCGGGCCACGGGATCGATGTGGATGCGGTCGTCGGCCACGGGAGCCTCCTCGGTCAGCTCGTCGTGACGATGCCGGGCCCGTTGGCCGAGGAGGGTGCTGGCGCTGTTGGCGGTGATCCGGTACAGCCAGGTCTGGAAGCGGGCGTCACCCCGGAACCGGTCCAGGGCCCGATAGGCCCGCAGATAGGTGTCCTGGGTGACATCCCGGGCGTCCTCGTCGTCCCCGGTCAGCCGGAAGGCCAACGTGTAGGTCTCCACATGGGTGGCCCGCACCAACGACTCGAAGGCCCGCACGTCGCCACCCTGAGCAGCCACCACCAGCCCCGCCAGATCCGCGCGGTCCGTCACAACCAATCAGACCGTTCCACAGAAGCAGGACGTTACGCGAGCAGTCAGCCCGCCGCTGCCGCCCCAAGGGGATCGAGCCACACGCACGAGGAGACGCGCGGTCACGCCGCAGCCGGGGGAGGCGGGGGGCCTCCCGAGCGAGGACTTCGCTCGGTTGCGCCGCAGCCGGGGGGCGCCCCGCCTCCCCCGGACACGCGAACGACTAGCGCGTCTCCTTGTGCAAGGTGTGGCGGCGGTCCCAGCGGCAGTACTTCTTGAGCTCGATGCGCTCGCGCTGTTCAGCCTTGTTCTTGGACGTGATGTAGTTGCGACGCTTGCACTCCTGGCACTCCAGGGTGACCTGCGTCCGCTTGTCGGAAGCCATCTCGCTCTCCTACTTGAGGATCTTGGTGACGCGGCCGGCGCCGACGGTGCGGCCACCCTCACGGATGGCGAAGCGCAGACCCTCGTCCATGGCGATGGGCGCCTGCAGCGTCACCGTCATCGGGGTGTTGTCCCCCGGCATGCACATCTCGGTGCCCTCCGGCAGATGGATGTCGCCGGTCACATCGGTGGTCCGGAAGTAGAACTGCGGCCGATACCCCGCGAAGAACGGCTTGTGCCGGCCGCCCTCGGCCTGGGTCAGCACGTAGGTCTGAGCCTCGAACTCGGTGTGGGGGGTGATGCAGCCCGGCTTGGCCAGCACCTGGCCCCGCTCGACCTCGTCCTTGCCGGTGCCCCGCAGCAGGGCGCCGATGTTGTCGCCGGCGCGGCCCTCATCGAGGAGCTTGCGGAACATCTCCACCCCGGTCACCGTGGTCTTCTGGGTGTCCTTGATCCCGACGATCTCGACCTCGTCGCCGGTGTTGACGATCCCCTGCTCCACCCGGCCGGTCACCACCGTCCCGCGGCCGGTGATGGTGAACACGTCCTCGATCGGCATCAGGAACGGCTTCTCGGTGTCCCGCTCGGGCTGAGGGATGTACTCATCCACCGCCGCCATCAACTCATGCACCTGCGCCGCGGCGGCCTCATCGCCCTCCAGGGCCTTCAACGCGGACACCCGCACCACCGGGATGTCATCACCGGGGAACTCGTACTCGCTGAGGAGCTCACGCACCTCCAGCTCCACCAGATCCAACAGCTCCTCGTCATCGACCTGGTCGACCTTGTTCAACGCCACCACGATCGCCGGCACCCCGACCTGGCGGGCCAACAACACGTGCTCCCGGGTCTGGGGCATCGGACCGTCCGCCGCGGACACCACCAGGATCGCGCCGTCCACCTGCGCCGCACCGGTGATCATGTTCTTGATGTAGTCCGCATGCCCCGGCATGTCGACATGCGCGTAGTGCCGGTTCTCGGTCTCGTACTCGACATGGGCGATGTTGATCGTGATGCCCCGCTCCCGCTCCTCGGGCGCCTTGTCGATGTCCGCGAACTCGGTGAACGCCGTGGAGTCCGAATCATTGGACAACACACGGGTGATCGCCGCGGTCAGGGTCGTCTTGCCATGATCGATGTGACCCATCGTCCCGACATTCACATGCGGCTTGTTCCGCTCGAACTTCTCCTTACCCATGACGCTCTCCGGTGTCTCTCTCTGGTGGATGCTTGCTGCTTGCGTTGGTGGCGGCGGTCAGAATCGAACTGACGACCCCTCGATTATGAGCCGAGTGCTCTTACCGACTGAGCTACGCCGCCCCGGAGCCCCCTGCCAGAATCGAACTGGCGACACCAGCCTTACCATGGCTGTGCTCTACCGACTGAGCTAAGGGGGCGTGAACCGGCGGGAAAGCTTACCGGCCTCCGGTCCCGACACCCCAAGTGCGGTTCTGGCCTCAAGGCGGGCCATGGGGCTGCCGACTGAGCATAGGTGCGGGTAGACCGGCTCGTCCTCGAAGCCGCCGGCCGTTCGGTCGCCCTCGACCTCCACCCTCGACTGACGGTGGTGACGGGGGTGGGCGGGGTCGAGCGCGAAGGTCTGATCAGTGAGTTCGTCGGCGCACTCGGGTCGCGCCGGTCCGGTGTCCACGTCGAGATCACCTGGGACGACGGCACCCCGCTCGCCGTCTTCCGCCCGAGCGGGGCCGAGCACCGGGTCGTGGACGTGCGCCGCGGCGTGGACGTGAGCGAGGCGTTCCGGGCCGACAACGGCGACATCGACCTCCTCGGCGGCAGCGGCCTCGACTCGGTGATGACCCGCCGTCTCCTGCGCTGCACGGCGGCCGATCTCCAGACCAGCAGTCACCACGACGAGGTCATCCGCCGCCTGGCCGGCATCGACCAGCAGGTGCTGTGGCACCACGCCGAGGTGGCCGAGTCCGCCCACCGGGGCCTGCGCACCGCCGCCCTCATCGCGGGCAGCGAGCCCGAGGACGCCGAAGCCGCCGAAGCCATCGAGGAGCGCCACGCCGCGCTCCTGTCGGCCCAGCAGGACCACGAGCGGGTGCGGAAGCTGGCGTTCTTCGTCGCCACCTTCAGCGCCATCGGTGCCGTGCCCCTCTCGATGCTCGAAGGCCGGGTCCTGGCCATGCCCTTCGTGTTGTTCGCCGCCGTGGCCGCCCTCACCTCCATCGTGTTCTGGGGTCGGGTCCGCAGTGCCCTGGCCGCCGAGGCCGATGCTCTCGAGGCCGCCGGCGCCCCCTCCTACCTCGGGTTCCACCTCGACCGGGTCAACTCCCTGCTGGCCAACGACCGGGCGCGGCGGGTCCTGCTGGAGGCCGCCGACGTACACCGGGCGACCCTCGCGGAGTGGGAGCAGCTCGTGGGTCCGTCGATCACCACCGACTGGGCCACCGAGCACAAGGACGAGATCCTGGCCGCGGCCCGTCTCCGCCAGGACGTGACGGCGTCCAGTGCCATCGGCGCCACGGGAGGCGGTGACCTGATCGCCCGGTTCGCCCAGGCCCTCAACACCCGCCTCGCGTCCGTGCGCAACATCGGGCCCCGCCACACCACGCTCCCCCTGATCCTGGATGACACCTTCTCCGGCGTCGACCCCGCCCTGAAGCCGCCCCTCCTCGAGCTGCTGAGCCGGGCGACGGTCAGCCAGCAGGTCCTGTTCCTGACCAACGACGAGGACGTCACCTCCTGGGCCCGGCTGGAGGCGATCGCCGGCCACCTCGCGCTCATCGAGCCCGTGGCGCTGCCGGACCCCGCCCCCCAGGACCAGCCCCACGAGGTCGACCTCCGCTGAGCCCGGTGGGTGAGCCCGGCCCACCGCGGATCCGTCGGCCACGATCGGTCGACCGGCGCTGACCGTCGGTGGGGCACACTGGCCCCGTCATGGAGATCCGACGGGCCACGGTCGATGACGCCGAGGCCATCCGCACCATCTACAACGCCGAGGTCACCGGTTCGACGGTGACCTTCGATCTCGTGCCCCGCACGGCCGAGGAGCAGCTGGCCTGGCTGGTCCAGCGCTCCGGGGCCTACGCCGTGCTCGTCGCCGAGGACGACGACGGCACCGTGCTGGGCTTCGCCTCGCTCTCGCCGTTCCGGGACCGTCCGGCCTACAGCACCACCGTCGAGGACTCCGTCTACGTGGGCAGGGACCGTCGGGGCGGCGGCGTCGGCCGGGCCCTGCTCGAGGAGCTGGTGACCACGGCCACCGCCCACGGCTTCCACACCGTGATCGCCCGCATCGTCGGTGGCCACGACGCCTCGATCGCCCTGCACCGCAAGGTCGGCTTCGAGATCGTGGGCACCGAGCGCGAGGTGGGTCGCAAGATGGGCAAGTGGCTCGACGTCGTGGTCATGCAGCGCCTCCTGGACCCGGGCCCGGGCTAGCGGCCGCAACCGGCTCCTCGTCGACCAGCGCGCCCGCGAACTGGGCGTGGTACAGCGTGAAGTAGGCGCCCTGCGCGGCCAGGAGCTCGTGGTGGGAGCCCTGCTCGACGATCCGGCCGGCGTCCATCACCAGGATCGTGTCGGCGTCCCGGATGGTCGACAGGCGGTGGGCGATCACGAAGCTGGTCCGCTCCGAGCGCAGCGCCGCCATGGCGTGCTGCACCAGGACCTCGGTGCGGGTGTCGACCGAGCTGGTCGCCTCGTCGAGGATGAGGATCGTGGGATCGGCCAGGAAGGCCCGGGCGATGGTGAGCAGCTGCTTCTCGCCGGTGCTCAGGTTGCCGGCGTCGTCGTCGATGACCGTGTCGTAGCCGTCGGGCAGGGAGTGCACGAACCGATCCACGTACGTGGCCCGGGCCGCGTCGAGGACCTGCTCGTCGGTGGCCCCGAGGTTGCCGAACGCGATGTTGTCCCGGATCGTGCCGCCGAAGAGCCAGGTGTCCTGGAGCACCATGCCGATCCCCTCCCGGAGGCTCCGGCGGCTGATGGTGGCGATGTCGGCCCCGTCCAGGGTGATCCGGCCGGCGTCGAGCTCGTAGAAGCGCAGGAGGAGGTTGACCAGGGTCGTCTTGCCCGCCCCGGTCGGACCGACGATGGCGATGGTCTGGCCGGGCTCGGCCAGCAGGGAGAGGTCGGTGATGAGGGGCTTGTCCGGGTCATAGGAGAAGGTCACGTGCTCGAACTCGACCCGACCGGGACGGGTGCCGGGCGGGCGGGTGAGGGCGATCCCGCTGTCGGGGACCTCGTCGTCGGCGTCCAGGAGGGCGAAGACCCGCTCGGCGGAGGCCACCCCCGACTGCAGGATGTTCATCATCGAGGCCAGCTGGGTCAGCGGCTGGCTGAACTGCCGGGAGTACTGGATGAACGCCTGGACCTGGCCGATCGAGAGCCGGCCCGAGGCCACCTGGAGGCCACCGACCACGGCGACGACCACGAAGTTCAGGTTGCTCAGGAACATCATCGCCGGCTGGATGGTCCCGGCGATGAACTGGGCCGCGAAGCCGGCCTCGTAGAGCTCCTCGTTGGTCTCGTTGAACCGGGCCTCCACGTCTTCCCGGCGGCCGAAGACCTTGACCAGCGAATGCCCCGTGAACGCCTCCTCCACCTGGGCGTTCAGCGAACCGGTGCGGGCCCACTGCGCCATGAACCGGGACTTGGACCGGCTGGTGATGAGCCGGACGGTCCCGAGGGCGATCGGCACCGTGACGAGGGCGACCAGGGCCAGCAGGGGCGAGATGGAGAACATCATCACCAGCACGCCGATCATGGTGAGCACCGAGGTGAGCATCTGGCTGAGGCTCTGCTGGAGGCTCTGGGCCACGTTGTCGATGTCGTTGGTGACCCGGCTGAGCAGGTCCCCGCGCGGCTGGCCGTCGACGTAGGCGAGGGGGAGGCGGTGGAGCTTGTCCTCCACGTCCGCCCGCAGCCGGTGCATCGATCGCTGGACCACGCCCGCCAGGAGGTAGGCCTGCAGGTAGGCGAACACCGAGGAGACCGCGTAGAGCCCGAGGGCCACGAGCAGCACCCGGTGGAGGGCGGGGAAGTCGATGCCGGTCTCACCGGTGACGCCCTCGACGATGATGTCGGTCCCCTCCCCGAGTATCCGGGGACCGATGACCGACAGGGTCACGCTGCTGACCCCGAACAGGATCACCAGGACCCCGGCGGCCCGGTCGGGGCGCAGGCGGGCGGCCAACCGCCGGGTCGCCCCCGCGAGGTCGTCGGGCTTGTCGGCCGGCATGCCTGCGGCGGCCATCCGCCCGGGACCCGAGCTCTGCGAGGCGCGGGCCTCCGCCGCCACCTGGCGCTGATCGAGGTCGTCGTCGGTCACGCCACGCCCTCCTCGTGCTGGGAGTCGACGATCTCGACGTAGGTCGGACAGCCGGTGAGCAGCTCGGTGTGGGTGCCCAGGCCCACCTGCACGCCGTCCTCGAGCACCAGGATCTGGTCGGCGTCGCGGATCGAGGACACCCGCTGGGCCACGATCACGACCGTGGCCCCCGCCGTGTGCTCGGCCAGCGCCGACCGCACCCGGGCGTCGGTGGCCTGATCGAGGGCCGAGAAGGAGTCGTCGAACAGGAAGATCTCCGGGCGGCGGACCAAGGCGCGGGCGATGGCCAGGCGCTGGCGCTGACCGCCGGAGACGTTGGCGCCGCCCTGGGCGATCCGGGCGTCGAGCCCGCCGGGCATGGCCGTGACGAACTCCTTGGCTTGGGCGACGGCTCAGCGCCTCCCAGAGCTGCTCGTCGGTCGCGGCGGGATCGGCGTGGCGCAGGTTGCTGGCCACGGTCCCGGAGAACAGGTACGGCTTCTGGGGGACCAGCCCGATGCGGCTCCACAGCAGCTCCAGGTCGAGCTCGCGGATGTCGACGCCGTCGACCAGCACCGCTCCGGCCGTGACGTCGAAGAGCCGAGCGACCAGGCTGACCAACGTGGTCTTGCCCGCCCCGGTGCTGCCGATGACGGCCGTGGTCCGCCCGGCTGCGGCCGTGAAGGAGATGTCCGCCAGCACGGGCTCGGCCGCACCCGGGTAGCGGAACCCGGCGTGGCGCAGCTCCAGCTGGGCCCGGCGGGTGAGCTCCCGTACCGCACCCGGGGCCGACACGACCGTCGAGGGGGTGTCGAGGACCTCGTTGATCCGGCCCGCACTGACCCCGGCCCGAGGGACCATCACCATCATGAAGGTGGCCATCATCACCGACATGAGGATCTGGACCAGGTAGGAGAGGAAGGCGACGAGTTGGCCCACCTGGAGGTCACCGGCCTCGATGCGGGCGCCGCCGATCCAGAGCGCGGCCACGCTGGACGCGTTCAGGACCAGGAGCACGATCGGGAAGAAGAAGGCCATCAGCCGACCGGCCGCCAGCGAGGTGTCGGTCAGCTCCTCGTTGGCCCGCCCGAAGCGGTCGACCTCGTCGGGTTCGCGCACGAAGGCCCGCACGACCCGGATGCCCATGATCTGCTCCCGCAGGATCCGGTTCACGGTGTCGAGGCGGTCCTGCATGTCGCGGAAGTGGGGCACCATGCGGGCCACGACCGTGCCGACGCCCAGGACCAACACGGGCACGCTCACGAGCAGGAGCGCGGACAGGCCGACGTCCTCCCGGAGGGCCAGCACCACGCCGCCGATCATCGTGAAGGGGGCGGCCAGCAGCAGCGTGCAGGTCATGAGTACGAGCATCTGGACCTGCTGGACGTCGTTGGTTATCCGGGTGATGAGCGACGGCGAGCCGAAGTGGGTCACCTCCCGACTGGAGAACCCGGTCACCTGGTGGAACAGGCTCCGACGGACGTCCCGGCCGAAGCCCATCGACGCCTTCGCCCCGAAGTAGACCGCCCCGACGGCCAGGGCCACCTGGGCCAGGGTGACCACGAGCATCACCGCGCCGATGCGCCGGATGTAGGCGGGATCGTTCGCCGCGATCCCGTTGTCGATCAGGGCGGCATTGAGGGTGGGCAGGTAGAGCAGGGCGATCGACTGGAGCAGTTGCAGCACCGTGACCACGACCAGGATCCCGCGGTAGGGCCGAAGGTGATCGCCGAGCAGGCGCCAGAGCTGCCGGAGCTCGGCGTCCTCGCCGTTCACCCCGTCGGTGTCACCCCCTGCCATCTCCCCCACCTTCGCACCTCGGGGCCGTCGTTCCGCAACCGTCGGGGGAGCGGCGGCGCCCCCGCTGTCTGATACCTCCCCGATCGGGGTAGACCGGGTCCCATGACCCCGTACACCCTCCCGGAACTGCCGTACGACCACGCCGCGCTCGAGCCCCACATCGACGCCCGCATCATGGAGCTGCACCACGGCAAGCACCACGCCGCCTACGTCGCCCAGGCCAACAAGGCGCTGGACAACCTGGCCGAGGCCCGCAGCAGCGGTGACTTCGCCCTCATCACCAAGCTCAGCAAGGACCTCGCCTTCAACCTCTCGGGCCATGTGCTGCACAGCGTCTTCTGGTCCTGCATGAGCCCCGACGGCGGGGGCGCCCCGGAGGGCGAGCTGGCCGCCGCCATCGACGAGAGCTTCGGGAGCTTCGCCGACCTGCAGGCCCAGCTGGGCGAGGCCACCAAGTCGGTCCAGGGCTCCGGTTGGGGCGCCCTGGCCTGGGAGCCGATGGCCGGCCGCCTCATCGTCGAGCAGGTGTACGACCACCAGAGCAACGTGGGCCAGGGCTCGGACCCGATCCTGGTCATCGACGCCTGGGAGCACGCCTTCTACCTGCAGTACCTGAACGACAAGGCCGCCTGGGTCGACGCCTTCTGGGAGGTGGCCGACTGGACCGCCGCAGCCAGCCGCTTCGAGGCGGTGCGGGCGACCCCCTGAGTCCCCGTCGGGGTTCCCGGGCCATGACACCGAGCGCCGTGGTCGCGCTCGGGCGGGCGGTGTTGGCCAAGATGAAGTCCGACCAAGTGCCCCTCCTGGCCTCGGCCGTCGCCTTCTGGGCGATGCTGGCCCTCGTCCCGGCCCTCGTGGCGCTGGTCTCCCTCTACGGCCTCGTGGCCGACCCCGCCGAGGTGGAACGCCAGGTGCGGGAGAGCACCGAGGCGCTGCCGGTGGAGGCCCAGCAGCTGATCATCAGCCAGCTCCGGGCCGTCGTGGACACGCCGACCGGGGGCCTCGGCAGCGGCCTGGTCATCGGCTTGGCGATCACCCTCTTCGCCGCCTCGGCGGGCATGCGGACCCTGGTCACGGCCATCGGGGTCGTGTACGGGGACCGGGCCGGGGCCCAGCGGTTCGTCACCGAGCGGGGCAAGGCGCTGGGTCTCACGCTCGGCGCCGTCGCCTTCGTCGTCGCCGCCGTGCTCGTCATCGCCGTCATCCCGGCTGACCACCTGCTCTGGCTGGTCCAGTGGGCCCTGCTGGGCGTGGGGCTCGTGCTCGGCATCGGGACCCTCTACCGCCTGGGCCCGGCCACCCATCCCGAGTCCCGGCTGGTGAGCAGGGGTGCGGTCGTGGCCGCCGTCCTCGTGGTCGCGGTGACCCTCGCCTTCTCGCTCTACACGAGCACCTTCGGCAGCTACAACGAGACCTACGGGTCCCTCGCGGCGGTCGTCATCCTGCTGCTGTGGCTCCAGCTGAGCGCCATGACCGTGCTCATCGGCGCCACCCTGAACCGGGTGCTCGCCGAAGGATGAGAGGAGAAGTGTGGGCCGGGGAGGATTCGAACCTCCGTAGGCAATGCCGACGGGTTTACAGCCCGTTCCCTTTGGCCACTCGGGCACCGACCCAGGAGCGCCAGAGGCTACCCGGCTGCCGGGCCGGTGCGGGTAGGTTCGGGGACATGCCGACGTTCGATGTCGTGTCCGAGGTCGACCTCCAGGAGGTCCGCAACGCCGTGGACCAGGCCGCCCGCGAAGTGGCCACCCGGTTCGACTTCAAGGACACCAGCTCCCGGGTCGAGCTGGGCGAGGGGGTCATCACCCTGGCCTCGATCACCGAGGACCGCCTCACCGCCCTGCGCCAGGTCCTCGAGGAGAAGCTGGTCAAGCGGAAGATCTCGTTGAAGTCGATCGAGTTCGGCAACGTGGAGGACGCCGCCGGCAGCACCGTGCGTCAGGTGGCGACGCTGACCGCCGGCATCAACGCCGACAAGTCCCGGGAGATCAACAAGTTCCTGAAGGCCCTCGGCATCAAGGGCCTCCAGAGCCAGACCCAAGGCGAGCAGATCCGGGTCCAGCACAAGAAGCGCGACGCCCTCCAGGAGGCGATGACCGCCCTCAAGGAGGAGGACTTCGGCGTCCCCCTCCAGTTCCAGAACTTCCGCGACTAGCCCCCGTTCTGGCACCGGATCTACGGGTCATGGCCCGTGAATCCGGTGCCAGAAGGGGCGATCTGTCAGTCGTAGTAGCCGGAGTGGATGTAGACACAGGGGACGCCCTCGCGGTGGAACATGTCGACGTTGCGGCGGTCGTCCTCGAAGGCGAGGCGGAGGTCGAAGCCGTAGGACCGCAGCTCGCCGACCGTCCGCTGCTTGAAGACCCGTGAGGCCTGGTAGTCGCCGAACTCGCGCATGATCAGGACGTCCCAGCGCAGCTTGTAGCGCTCCAGCCACCCGAGCGTCTGACGCTGCACCCGCATCGGACGGGCGGTGAGGAGGACCACCCGGAGGTCGGCGTCGAGCACCTCCAGCAGACGGGCCACCTCGCCGATGACCTCGTCCTCGCCGCAGGCGGCGAAGAAGGCCTCCCAGTCCCGACGGGGGAACTCCAGGTAGTGCTGGCGGCTGGAGGCGTCCGAGAGCACCCCGTCCATGTCGAAGACGACCGCGGGGCCCGGGTCGACCGGCCCGTCACGCCACCAGTAGTTGTCCGGCACCTGCACCCGGGAGAGGGTACGAGATCAGTCCTCGGAGGGGGCCTCGTCGGCGCGGGCCCGGATCTCGTCGAACACCCCCGGGTCGGCCAGGGTCGTGGTGTCGCCCAGGTCCCGGCCCTCGGCCACGTCCTTCAGCAGACGACGCATGATCTTGCCGCTGCGGGTCTTGGGCAGGTCCGGGACGAGGATCACGGTCTTGGGCCGGGCGGTCGGGCCGATCTTCTTGGCCACGTGCTGGCGGAGCTCCTCGCCCAGCTCGGGCGTGGGCTCGATCCCGCCGCGGAGGATCACGTAGGAGACGATGGCCTGCCCGGTCGTGTCGTCCTTGGCCCCCACCACCGCGGCCTCGGCCACCGAGGTGTGGTCGACCAGCGCCGACTCGACCTCGGTGGTCGAGATCCGGTGCCCGGAGACGTTCATCACGTCATCGACCCGACCCAGCAGCCAGAGGTAGCCGTCCTCGTCGATCTTGGCCCCGTCGCCCGCGAAGTAGCGACCCTCGAAGCGACTCCAGTACGTGTCCCGGTAGCGCTCGGGGTCTCCCCAGATGCCCCGCAGCATGGCGGGCCACGGCCGGGTGAGGGTCAGGTACCCGCCGCCCTGGGCGACGGGCTCGCCGTTCTCGTCGACCAGCTCGGCGCCGATGCCCGGCAGCGGGAACGTGGCCGAGCCCGGCTTCGTCGTGGTGACCCCGGGCAGCGGGGTGATCATGTGGCCGCCGGTCTCGGTCTGCCACCAGGTGTCCACGATCGGGCAGCGCTCGCCGCCGATGTGCTGGTGGTACCACATCCAGGCCTCGGGGTTGATCGGCTCCCCCACCGTCCCGAGGAGGCGCAGCGAGGAGAGGTCCCGGCTGGCGGGCTCGTCGGGTCCCCACTTCATGAAGGTCCGGATCGCGGTGGGTGCGGTGTAGAGCTGGGTGACGCCGTACTTCTCGACGATCTCCCACAGCCGGGCCTTGTGGGGGTGGTCGGGGGTCCCCTCGTACATGACGGAGGTGGCCCCGTTGGTGAGCGGGCCGTAGACGATGTAGCTGTGGCCGGTCACCCAGCCGATGTCCGCCGCGCACCAGTAGACGTCGGTCTCCGGGTGCAGGTCGAACACGACCTTGTGCGAGAAGGCGACCTGGGTCAGGTAGCCCCCGGTGGTGTGCATGATGCCCTTGGGCTTGGCCGTGGTCCCGGACGTGTACAGCAGGTAGAGGAGCTGCTCGGCCTCCATCGGCTCGGCCGGGCAGTCGGCGCTCGCGTCGGCCATGAGGTCGTGGTACCAGTGGTCCCGACCTTCGACCATCTCCACCTCCTGGCCGGTACGGCGGACCACGACCACGTCGGTGATCGACGGCGTCGAGCCGACCGCGGCGTCCACGTTGACCTTGAGCCCTGAGGCGCTCCCCCGCCGCCAGCCTCCGTCGGCGGTGACCACGACCTTGGCCTCGGCGTCGTTGATCCGGTCGATCAGCGAGTCGGGGGAGAACCCCCCGAACACCACCGAGTGGGCGGCGCCGAGCCGGGCACAGGAGAGCATCGCCACCGGCAACTCGGGGATCATCGGCATGTAGATGGCGACCCGGTCGCCCTTCTCGACCCCCAGGCCCTTCAGCACGTTGGTGAAGCGGCACACCTCGTCGAGCAGGTCGGCGTAGGTGACCGTGCGCGTGTCACCCGGCTCGCCCTCCCAGAAGAAGGCGACCTTGTCGCCCCGGCCGGCCTCGACGTGGCGGTCCAGGCAGTTGTAGGCCACGTTGAGCTCGCCGTCGCCGAACCAGCGGGCAAAGGGCAGGTCCCACTCGAGGACGGTCGTGAAGTCCTTGGACCAGGTCAGCAGCTCCCGGGCCTGGCGGGCCCAGAACGCCTCGTAGTCGGCGTCGGCCTCGTCGTAGAGCGAACGGTCGGCAGCCAGAGCGTTGGCGGCGAAGTCGGCCGGAGGCGGAAAGGTCCGCTCCTCGCGGAGGTAGTCCTCGATGGTGGGTTCGGGAGCCATGACGCTGACCTTACGCGCCGCTCGGCCTGCTGGTCCCCCGTGCGCAGGCTCGCTGCGGTCATGGTCGCAGCAGCCCGGCTGACCATCGTGGCCCCGGCGGCCGGCGCCGGACGATCGGCTGCAGTACGACGAGTGCGGTCGCTACCGCCCGTTCGTGGACGCGGGCAAGGCCGTGTTCATCGTGGAGTACCGCGGCCCGGCCGCGGCGGTCTGCGGGCGGGAGCCCCGCGGCACCTCGGTCAGCCTGAAGCGGCTGGGCCTCGACGCCCGGGTGACCCGCTGCCCGTTCCGGCCCACGGGCGAGAGCCCGGGCTGGAGGACCGACACCGAAGCAACCACGGGGGGCGGGCCGTCGAGCCGTCGCCCTCGGTGCCCTTGCGCCGGATCTCCGCGAGTGACCGACGGCAGCCACGGGCCCGAGGGGTCGAGCCGGTAGTCCGCCATGCCCCCGACACCGGATTCCCACCCTCTGCGTTCGGATCGCTGGGCACGCCGATGTCCCGAGGCAGTACCTTGCGGAAACCGCAAGGTACTGCCTCCAGAGGCTCGGCAAACCAAGCGTTTTGACGGCATCCGGTCACCCTGCGTGGCGAAGTCATCGATCTCGCCCCCGAGGACCCGCCGCGCGGCCCCACGCCCCGGTGGTTGCCGTCGTTTCGCCAAGCGCAGCGACCGGCACACCCGCGGCAACGTCCTAGACGCGGTACGAGCCGGCGCCGGCGCCGCCGAGGAGGGCGGACACCAGGATCCCCAGGGGCAGGGCGCCCCAGTAGGAGAGGTTCACCCCGATGTTGCCGAGGAAGAGCATCAACAGCCAGGTGGCGGGGAAGGTGGCAACGAGGAGGACCACCACGGCGACGAGCAGCGCACGGATCATGTCCGGAGTCTGACACAGCTCCCCGAGGGGGTGGGGCGGATCACCCGAGCCCCAGGCTCAATCGGCAGGGAGGTCGGCGACCGGCAGCGGGTAGCGGCTCACTCGGGGTGCCAGCTCCTCGCTCGCCCCCGACCAGTCGAGCCGTCGGATCTGGACGAGGGAGCGACGACCGGACAGGCACCGCAGGATCTCGAACGGGTCGCCTGTGAGCTTGCCCACCGGGTCCCCCGTGCCGACCACGATGGACCTCCTCGCCCACGCTGATCGTGAGCGAGCCCGCCACCGTCGGTGCGCAGGCCCTGGTCGAGGTCGTCGAGGTAGAAGTCCAGGGCCACCAGCACCGTGGCGGGATCGTCGTGCCGGGGCAGGCCGAGGGTCGTGCGGATGTCCTGGAGATGGGCGTGGAGATCGGCCACGAAGTGGCTCCCGAGCGGGTAGCCGAAGAGGCGGAGGCCCTCCTCGAAGGCCGGGGCCTCCCGGTCCCACTCGGCGATGACCACCTTGATCGGATCGTCCCGGTGGCGATCGACCTGCCGGTCGGTGTCACCGGCCAGGTCCTGGCGGTTGAGGTCGTAGGTGATGCCGGCCACATGGGCCAGGACGTCTCGCACCCGCCAGGCCGGCGTGGCCGCCACGGTCCGGTCCAGCTCGTCGGCGCTCGCGCTCCGGAGGATGTCGATGAGCTCCTGGCGGAGGTCCTCGTACACGGCGGCGGCGTCGACCGATTCGGCCCGCGCCGTGCTGGTGGGGAGCATCAGACCGCCGTGGCGAAGAGCTGCCAGGCGTCGGGGACGCCCTTCAGGGCGTGCTCGCCCCGGTCCTCGAACTTCAGGCCCGAACCGACAGAGAGGTCCTTCACGGTGCGGGACACCAGCACCTCGCCGGCGTCGGCCAGGCCGGCGACCCGGGAGGCGATGTGCACGGCGATGCCACCGACGTCGTCGCCCCGGAGCTCGATCTCACCCGTGTGGGCGCCGGCCCGGGTGCGCAGGCCCAGCCCGTCGGCCCGACGACGGAGCGCATGGGCACAGGTCACCGCCCGGCTCGGGCCGTCGAAGCGGGCCAGGATGCCGTCGCCGGTCGACTTGACCAGGATCCCGCCGTGACCGGTGACCTCCTCGGCGGCCGCCGCGGTCGTGGCCGTCGAGCAACTCCCGCCAGCGGGCATCGCCCACCTCTGCGGCCATGACGGTGGAGTCGGCGATGTCGGTGAACAGGACGGTGGACAGCACCCGGTCGACCGAGACGACGGGGCGGGGGGCCTCGCCGGTCAGGAACTCCCGGATGGCCGCGATCCCCGGGACGTTGTCCTCGGGGCGCCAGCTCCCGTGCACGTCGAGGTCGAGGGGAACGGAAACGGCTCCGGGGATCTGCTCTGCGTAGTACCGGCCATGGGAGAAGGGCACCAGCGGGTCGCGTTCGGCGTGCACCACGAGTGTCGGTACGGCGACGGTCGGGACGATGTCGGTGATGTCGCTCTCGAGGCTGCGCCGCATGATCTCCCGGGCGATCGACGGGGTGCAGCAGTAGCGTTCATAGCGGGCCAGGTGGCCAAGGGCCACGTCCCGATCGGGCGGGTTCTGGACGAAGGTGTCGAGGACGAGGCCGGTGTTCCAGTTCCGCTCGATGGACTCGAGGATGCCGGCCTTCCAGGCATCGTCGTCGGGGAACCGACCCGGGCAGGCCGCGGCGAGGAGGACCAGCGCCGACGACCCGCTCGGGGTAGGTGGCCGCCATCAGCGTGCAGAGGGCACCGCCCTCGGAGATCCCGACGAGGTTGGCTCGCTCGACCCCGGCGTCGTCCATGACGGCCCGGACGTCGTCCATCCGCTCCTCGAAGGTGCCGAGGCCGAAGGGACGGTCCGAGAGCCCGGTCCCCCGCTTGTCGAAGACGATCAGGCGGCTGAACTCGGCGAGGCGTCGCAGGAGGTCGGCGTAGAACTCGTACTCCCAGTTCAGCTCGACGTGGGACATGAAGCCGGGGACGAAGACGATGTCGATGGGGCCGTCGCCCACCACCTGGTAGGCGATGCTCAGGTCGCCACTGCGGGCGAAGCGCGTCTCGGGAGGCCCTTCCACAGCGCTATTCGACCACAGTCCACTCGAGGACCTGGAAGGACCCCATGCCGGCCGGGTCGAGCAGGGCCTCGGCCTCGTTGATGCGGCTGCGGGCCCGGATGGCCTCGAGGTCGCCGAGGTGGGCCCGTTCGTGCCAGACGCGGCGCCCCTCCTCGACCAGGTCGTCGATCCCCCACCGGCGCAGCCACGTCGGCCTGAGCGGTGTCCTCGTCCGGGGTCCGAAGTTGGTCGACGGCCACCTCGACGGTGATGTCCTGCTGGCCGAGGTGGTCCATGGGGTGACCGCCCCGGTCGTGGCCCCGGTAGGTGCGGAGCCATTCGGTCCACGGGCGGGCGGCCATCGACGCCGTCGTCGAGCAGTAGTCGAGGACCACGAGGCGACCGTGCAGCCGACCGAGAACATCCTCCACCCAGGATCGGGCCCGGTCCTGTTGCGGGGCCAGACCCATCTCCGGCCAGTCCTCGGTCGGGTCGAACGGCTCGCCGTCCAGGGTGAGGTCGAAGGGCAGGTTGTCCAGCAGTTCGTTGGCGACGACCACCCCGACCAGCGGGCCGTCGGGCAGCTCGGCGGCAGACTCGAGGCCCTCGTGGCGGGCCCGTTGGACCGCCGAGCGGTCCACGGCCACGTAGCGGTGGGGGCTGCCGGCCAGGGCCAGGCTGCGTCCCAGCGTCCCAGCCCCGGCGCCGGCGTCGTACACGGTGAACCCGTCCGGCCGGCCGAGGTCCACGAACCAGGCGTCCAGCGCCCGGGCCACCACGGCGCCGAAGAGCGGGCCGACCTCGGGGCCGGTCAGGAAGTCACCCCGACGGCCGGCCCCTCCCCCCTCCCGCTCGTAGAACCCGCCGGGTCCGTAGAGCGCCGACTCCATCACCGAGCTGAACGGTTCTGGCACCGGATCTACGGGCTCTGACAACGGAATCCGGTGCCAGATGGGGGTTACGGGACGGAGGTGGCGGCGAGGTTGGCGACGTCGCCGAAGTGGGTCACCAGGCCGGGGAAGACGCCGAAGGCCAGGGTGCCCAGCACCGAGATGGCCAGGGCGGCGGTGAGGGAGAACGGCACCTTGATGGGCGTGGTCTCGCCCTCGGGCGCGTCCTGGAACCACATCTGGCGGGCCACGTTGGCGTAGTAGAAGAGCGCGATCACCGAGTTCACGGCCACGACCACGGCCAGGCCCGCGCCCCAGACGGTCTCGGCGGACAGCAGCGCCCGGAACACCACGAACTTGGCCACCCAACCGCCCAGCGGCGGGATGCCCGCCAGGGCGAACAGGAACACCGACATCACCACGGCCAGGCCGGGCGAGTACTGGAAGAGGCCCCGGAAGGAGTCGATCTCCGCTGACCCGGTGCGCCGGGCCACGGCGATGACCACGGCGAAGGCACCGAGGTTCATGGCGGCGTAGACGAGGAGGTACACGACCACCGCGGTCAGGGCCTCCTGGCCGGCGTCGCCGACCACTGCCAGCGGGGCGAGCATGAAGCCGGCCTGGGCCACCGAGGAGTAGGCCAGCATCCGCACCACGTTGGTCTGACGCAGGGCGATCAGGTTGCCGACGGTCATGGTGATGGCGGCGAGGACCCACATCAAGGGCTCGACGACGTCGGACCGGCCGTCGAAGGCCAGGAAGACCAGCGAGAGGAGGGCCACGAAGCCCGCCGCCTTGGAGGCCACGGCCAGGAACGAGGCGATCGGGGTGGGGGCGCCCTCGTAGGTGTCGGGGGCCCAGGTGTGGAAGGGCACCGCGGAGACCTTGAAGCCGAAGCCGACGATGACGAACAGGATCCCGAGGGTGATGATCGGCACGCTGGAGGGTTCGGCCCCGATCGAGGCGCCGATCTCGGTCAGCAGCGTGGAGCCGGTGATCCCGTAGAGCAGGGACATGCCGTACAGCAGGATGGCCGAGGCGAAGACGCCCATCAGGTAGTACTTCATGCCCGCCTCGTTGCCCTTCAGGTCCCGCTTGCGCCACGCGGCCAGCATGTAGGCGGGGATGGACAGCAGCTCGAGGGCCACGAAGATCGAGACCAGGTCCCGGGCCGAGGCCATGACCAGCATGCCCAGCAGCGAGCTGATGAGCAGGAAGTAGTACTCCCCCTCGTGGTAGTCGCCCTCGGCGACGTAGTTGGTCGACAGCAGGATGACCACGTAGCCCACGACGAGGAAGAGGGCCTTCATGACCAGGGCGAAGCCGTCGACCTCGTAGGCCCCGCCGAACATCGAGCGGTCGGTGCCGTCGAGGGCGAGGGTGATGACCGGGACGAGGGCGGCGAGGACGCCGATGCCCGCCAGGGACGACAGCAGCCACTTGTCCCGCTCGAAGACCAGGTCCACGATCAGCACGACCACCAGGACACCCACCAGGACGATCTCGGGCGCGAAGGCGTGGTAGTCGATCGTCGGCGAGGTGAACCCGCCGGCCTGGGCGAACAGGGCGGTCATGGTCAGCCGCCCGCGATGGCCGAGAGCTGGTTGACCACGGCGGGGTCGGTCACGCTGAACAGGAGGTTCGGGTAGATGCCCAGGATCAGGATGGGCAGGAGCATCGGGATCCAGGCCACGTACTCGAAGACGGTCAGGCCCGGGATGTCCTCGTCGGCGAACTCCTCGGACGGCGCCCCGAACGCGGTGCGCTGGTAGAGCCAGAGCAGGTAGCCGGCGGCCAGCACCGTGCCGATGGCGGCGATGACCATGTAGGTCCGGAACGTCTCGACCGGCAGGCCCTCGGCGGGGTTGTAGGCCGACAGGATCGCCGGGAACTCACCCCAGAAGCCGGCCAGGCCGGGCAGGCCGAGGCTGGCCATCGTGGCGAAGCCCAGGATCCAGCCCAGATGGGGCACCTGGGTGAGCAGGCCGCCGAGGCGCTTGATCTCCAGGGTGTGGTACCGGTCCTTCACCGAGCCGGCGCAGAAGAAGAGCATCCCGGTGATGAGGCCGTGGGCCACCATCCCGAAGATGGCGGCGTTGAGGCCGATGTCGGTCAGGGTGGCGATGCCCAGCATGACGAAGCCCATGTGGGCCACCGACGAGAAGGCGATGAGCCGTTTCATGTCCGTCTGGGCCAGACAGCCGAGCGCGCCGTAGATGATGCCGATGACCGCCAGCAGGCCGATGTAGGGCGCCCAGTCCTTGGCCGCCTCGGGCAGGATCGGGATGGCGATGCGGATGAAGCCGTAGGTGCCGAGCTTCAGCAGGACGGCGGCCAGGATGACCGAGCCCACCGTGGGGGCCTCGGTGTGGGCGTCGGGCAGCCAGGTGTGGAACGGGAACATCGGGACCTTGATCCCGAAGCCGAGGAACATGCCGCCGAAGATCCACAGCTGGGTGGTCGTCGCGATGCCCGAAGCGGCGTCGGGGAGGAGCCGGATGTCGAAGGTGCCCACGTCGGACAGGAAGTAGAGGGCCAGGAAGCTGACCAGCATCAGGGCCGAGCCGAACAGGGTGAACAGGAAGAACTTGATCGCCGCGTACTGGCGGTTGGGACCGCCCCAGACCCCGATCATGAAGTACATCGGGAGCAGGACGACCTCGAAGAACACGAAGAAGAGGATCAGGTCCTGGGCCAGGAACGTCCCGACCATCCCCGTCTCGAGGATGAGCAGCAGGGTGAAGAAGGCCTTGGGCTTGCCCGGGTCCGGCAGGTGGTTCCAGCTGTAGATGATGCACAGCGGCACCACCAGCAGGGTCAGGGCCATCAGCGGCAGCGAGATGCCGTCGAGGCCCATGATGTACCGGCTGTTGATGACGTCGATCCAGTTCTTGTCCACGACGAACTGCAGCGAGCCGGCGTCGTCGTAGTTGAAGTCGACCATCAGCAGGATGCCGACCACCGCGGTGGCGAGCGAGGTCAACAGGGCGGCGCCCTTGATCAGGCTCTCGTCACCCTTGGGCAGGGCCATCACCAGGACGGCGCCCACCACCGGGAGGAACGTCACCAGGGTCAGGCCCCAGTCGTTGAGGAAGTCGGTCATGGCTCGGTGGTGACTCCTAGAGGATGCTGATGAAGGTGCGGCTGGGACGGGGTCTGGTGCATGGTTCGGCCGCCTAGATGATCACTATGAAGATGCCGGCGAGGACCGCGGCGCCGGCGAAGAGGAGGGCCGCGTACTGCTGCACATGGCCGGTCTGCATGCGGCGCAGGAACTGGCCGGAGCCCTCGGCGCCGGCCCCCGAGGCGTTGACCAGCCGGTCCACGCCTCCCTGGTCGATGTAGCGGTAGAGCCAGTTGCCCGTGGCCTTCGAGCGTCGACGCCGCGCCGTTGACGACGCCGTCGAGGACCTTCTGGTTGAACCAGTAGACGCCGCGGGCGATCGGGCCCTTGATGCCCTTGACGATGACGCTCTCGTACAGCCAGTCGAGGTAGTACTTGTTCTCGAGGACCCGGTAGCCCCAGGCGGCGAGGCCGCTGCGCTCGGTGAGGCCGTGGGGGCCTCGGTTGCGGGCGAAGTACTGCCAGGCCAGGGCGATGCCGGACACGGCCAGCAGGATCGAGAAGCCGGCCAGCAGGAAGCTGAACTCGGGGTGCTCGATCTCCGGGAAGGCGAAGGTCGGCTCGATGTAGTGCTCGAAGCGGAGGGCGATGCCGTCGGGGGCGAGCTTGTCGGGCAGGTTGAAGAACCCGACCACGACCGCGGCGCCGGCCAGGATCCAGAGCGGGATGGTCATCACCTTGGGGGACTCGTGCGGGGTGCCCTCGCCCCGGTACTCGCCGAAGAAGGTCATCCAGATGGCGCGGGTCATGTACGCCGCGGTCATGAAGGCGGTCATGCAGCCGAGGACCAGCATCACCGGGTAGGCACTGGCCTGGCCCTGCAGGGCGCCGGCCAGGATCTCGTCCTTGGACCAGAAGCCGGCCAGCGGCGGGATGCCGGCGAGGGCGAGGGAGGCGATGACGAAGGTGGCGAACGTGCTGGGCATGTACTTGCGCAGCCCGCCCATCTTGCGCATGTCGAAGGTGTGGTGGGCGGCGTGGCTCACCGAGCCGGCGCCCAGGAAGAGGCAGGCCTTGAACATGGCGTGGGTGAAGAGGTGGAAGATGGCCGCCGTCCAGGCCCCGACGCCCAGGGCCATGACCATGTAGCCGAGCTGGCTGATGGTGGAGTAGGCGAGGACCTTCTTGATGTCGTTCTGGACGAAGGCCAGGGTCGCCCCGATCACGATCGTGAAGGCCCCGACGAAGGCCAGCAGGTTGATGCTGGAGGAGCTGATCGAGAAGCCCTCGAAGAACACCGGGTAGAGGCGGGCGACCATGTACACGCCGGCCACGACCATGGTGGCGGCGTGGATCAGGGCCGAGACGGGCGTGGGGCCGGCCATGGCGTCGGGCAGCCAGGTGTGGAGCGGGAACTGGCCCGACTTGGAGCACACCGCGGCGATCAGCGAGATGGCCGCCACCAGCAGCACCAGGTGGCTGATCTCGCCCTCGGCCGCCATCGAGTTGATGTCGACGATGTTGAACGAGCCCGCCGCGAAGAAGAGGATGATCACGCCGATGATCAGGCCGACGTCGCCGATCCGGTTGGTGAGGAAGGCCTTGAGGGCGGCGTCGGAGTTGGGCTTCTCCTCCCACCAGTGCCCGATCAGCACGAACGAGCACAGGCCGACCAGCTCCCAGCCGATGAGCAGCATGCAGGGTGTTCTGGGCGATGACCAGGGTCAGCATCGACGCCGTGAACAGGGAGAGGAAGGCGAAGTAGTGGGTGAAGCGCCGGTCGCCCTTCATGTACTCGGTGCTGTAGACGTGCACCAGCAGCGAGATCAGGGTGACGATGACGAGCATCATCACCGAGAGGCCGTCGACCATGGTCCCGGCCGGGAACTCGTGGCCGCCGAACTGCAACCAGGTCACGGTCTTGATCACCGGCTCGATGGCGTGGTGGCCCTCTTCGGCGGCCCGGGCCACGAGGCCGAGGGCGTGCTCGCCGCCTTCACCGCCCCCTTCGGCCCCGCCCGCGTTGACGTGCTGGATCCAGGCGATGCCGGTGCCCACGGCGAGGACGAAGGACGTGCCGACCGACAGCAGGCCGATCTCGGAGCCGCCCTTGGGCAGGTGCTTGCCGAAGACCAGGATCAGGGCGAACGAGACCGCCGGGATCAGGGGGATGATCCAGGCGTTTTCGAGGAACCAGTCCATGCCTGCCCAGCCCTTCATGAGGTCGACGTCGTCGAGGTCGACACTCCGGCGGTTGCGGTAGATGAGCAGGACGATGGCCAGGCCGACGCCGACCTCGGCGGCCGCGACGGTGATGACGAACAGGGCGAAGACCTGCCCGGCGACGTCCTGGTTCATGGCCCCGAAGGCCACCAGGTTGATGTTGACCGCGTTGAGGATCAGCTCGATCGACATGAGCACCAGCACGCCGTTGCGCCGGGCGAGCACGCCGTAGACGCCGATGCAGAACAGCACGGCGCCCAGGAGGAGGAACTGGTTGAGGAGCATCGCTCAGTCCTTCCTGGCGATCACGATGGCGCCCACGAGGGCGGCGAGGAGCAGGACCGAGACGACCTCGAAGGGCACCAGGTAGGTGCTGAAGATCGAGTCGGCCGACCTGGGCGGTGCGCTGCACGGTGTCGTCGGGGAGCTCGGTGTCCTCGAAGCCGTCGACGAGCGCGTAGCTCATGACCCCGAGCAGCAGGACCGCGACGAGGGCGGCCAGCCAGCGCTGGTCGTTGTCGAGGCTGGACTCGCCCTTCAGCGGCGCCCGGGTGAGCATGATGCCGAACAGGAACAGGACGACGATGGCGCCGATGTAGATGAGGATCTGCGCGGTGCCGACGAACTCGGCGCCGAGCAGGATGTACTGCGCGGCCACGCCGGCGAGCACGACGACCAGGTACAGGGCGGCGTGCACGACGTTGCGGGTGGTGACCACCCGCAACGCGGCCAGCACGATGGCGGCGGCGATGATGCCGAAGGCGATGTTCTGGGCGACCACTAGTCACCGCTCTCGGCTGCGCCGGGCCGCTCGGGCCACCGCTCCGCTCATCGGGGCACCTTCTTCGGCTTCATCTCGCCGCCGACCTCGTAGGGCTCGAAGTCGGGCACGGTCTTCATCCACTCCCCGAGGCGCTCCTTGTCGTGGAGCAGGTCGGCGATGCGGTGCTCGGAGTACTCGAACTCGGGGCTCCAGAACAGGGCGTCGAACGGGCAGACCTCGACGCAGATCCCGCAGTACATGCAGAGCGCGTAGTCGATGTCGAAGCGGTCGAGGACGTTCTTCGGGCGGGGGCTGCCCCCCTCGCGCCGGGGCGGGCGCTTGTCCTTGTGGCCCTCGATGTAGATGCACCAGTCGGGGCACTCGCGGGCGCACAGCATGCAGACCGTGCAGTTCTCCTCCTTGAGGGCGATGACGCCCCGGGCCCGCGGGGCGGGCTCCTCCTTCTCGTGGGGGTACTGCACCGTGACGTTCGGCTTCAGCATCGTCTGGAGCGTGACACCGAGACCCTTGACCAGACCGGGGAGCTGCGGGCATCAGAACGCCACCTTCAGGACGGCGGTGGCGAGGATGTTGAGCAGGCCGATCGGGATGAGCAACTTCCAGGCGAAGGCCTGGAGCTGGTCCTCCCGGAAGCGGGGGTAGGTGAAGCGGACCCAGAAGATGAGGAAGGCGACGAACATCACCTTGCCGAACAGGACGATCGGACCGAGCCAGTTGAGGATGTTGTCGGTGGGCTCGACGCCGGGCACCCACCAGCCGCCGAGGAACAGCGTGGCGGCGATGGCGGCGAAGGCGAAGGCGGTGCCGAACTCGCCCATGAAGAAGAACAGGAAGCGGAAGCCGGTGTACTCGACCATGTAGCCGGCGACGATCTCGGACTCGGCCACCGGCATGTCGAACGGGGTCTGGGTGAGCTCGGCCTGCACGGCGACGAGGAAGATGAGGAACCCGATGAACTGGGTGAGGATGTACGGGTTGCCGATGCCGTCGAAGCCGAAGATCGCCCCGTCGGCCTGGGCGACGACGATGCCCTGCATCGATCATGGTGCCGGCCTGGATGACCACGCCGACCACGGCGAGCAGCAGGGGCAGCTCGTAGGCGATGAGCTGGCCGGCGGCCCGCAGGCCACCGAGCAGCGCGTACTTGTTGGCCGACGCCCAGCCGGCCATGAGCACGCCGATGACCGAGATCGACGAGACGGCCAGGGCGTAGAAGATGCCGATGTCGAGGTCCTCGACGATGAGGTCCGGGCCCACGGGCATGACCACGAAGAGCAGGAAGGTGGAGATCAGCACGACCAGCGGGGCCAGGGCGAAGACCCAGCGGTCGGCCTTCTCCGGGATGATGTCCTCCTTCTGGAGGAACTTCAGGCCGTCGGCGATGAGCTGCAGCGAGCCGTAGGGACCGGCCTCCATCGGGCCGAGCCGGCTCTGCATGTGGCTCATCATCTTCAGGAGGAAGACGTAGCCGAGGATCAGGGCACCGGCCGGGATGCACGCCAGGATGACGACGACCTTGATGGTCGTCTCCTGCCAGTACGCCAGCTCGACGGCGTTCACGAGGGAGATCACCGGTCGATGTCTCCGAGGATGAAGTAGAGGCTGCCGAGGATGGTGATGACGTCGGGCACGTACACGCCCTTCAGCACCCAGGGCACGATCGAGATGTTGTTGAAGCAGGCCGAGCGGATCTTCACCCGGAAGGGCACCAGGTCGCCCTTGCTCACCACGTAGTAGCCCATCTCGCCCAGCGGGTTCTCGGTCTCGACGTAGGCCTCGCCCTCGGGCACCTTGATGATGCGGGGGACCTTGGCCATGATCGGGCCGGACGGCAGGCCGTCCAGGAGCTGGTCGATCATCTTGGTGGACTCCCGGACCTCCTGGAGCCGCACCCAGAAGCGGGCGAAGGAGTCGCCGTCGGGGTGGGTCCAGACCTTCCAGTCGAGCTGGTCGAAGGCCAGGCCGCAGGGCACGTCGCGGCGCAGGTCCCAGTCGACGCCGCTGGCCCGGAGGTTGGCCCCGGACAGGCCGTAGGACAGGGCCACGTCGGCGGGGATGACCCCGACCCCGCGGCAGCGGGCGGCGAAGATCTCGTTGCCCATCAGCAGGGTCTCGATCTGGTCACAGAAGTCGCGGATGCGCTCCATGACGTCCTTGCAGTCCTCCACCCAGCCCGCGGGCAGGTCGTCCTTCAGGCCGCCGATGCGGTCGAAGTTCGGGTGGAAGCGGCCACCGGTGGCGGACTCGATCAGGTTCAGCACGCGCTCGCGGTCGCGGAAGGCGAAGAAGACCGGGGTGATGGCCCCCAGCTGAGCGCCCATGTCGCCGAGGAAGAGCGAGATGTTGGCGATGCGGGACATCTCGAAGAGGATCGTGCGGATCCACTGGGCCCGGGGCGGGGCCTCGACCTCCATCAGCCGCTCGGCGGCGAGGATGAAGGGGACCTCGTTGGCGAAGCTGCCCAACCAGTCGATGCGGTTCACCAGCGTGGTGACCTGCGGGTAGGTGCGGACCTCGCAGAGCTTCTCGTAGCCCCGGTGCATGTAGCCCGCGATGGGCTCGGCCTCCACGACCTGCTCGCCGTCGAGGCGGACCACGATGCGCAGCGTCCCGTGGGTGGCGGGGTGCTGGGGCCCCATGTTCAGGGTCATGCCGCCGGTCTCGAGCTCGACGTTCACCCGGGCATCGGCGGCCTGGCTGGCCACGTAGGCCCGCTGCTGGGGGTCCACGACGGTCATGCCTCGCCCCCCTCGGTGGACTCGCCGGCCGCGTCGGCGGCGGACTCGTCCTCGCCGGGCATGGGCTCGACGTCGACGATCCCCGGCCAGGGCTTCACCCGGCGGGACAGCAGGGGGAAGTCCTTGCGCAGGGGATGGCCCTCGAACTCGCCCGGGAGGTAGAGGTGGATCAGGTTGGGATGGCCCTCGAAGGAGATGCCGAACATCTCCCAGGCCTCCCGCTCGTGCCAGGCGGCGCCGGCGTAGACCGGGACCCAGGTGGCGGCCCGGAGCAGATCGGGGTCGTCGCCGAGGTCGGCCTTCAGGATCAGGCCGAGGCCCCGGCTCGGGGCGTGGACCCGGGCCAGGAGCTGGAAGCGGGTGTCGCCGCCGGCGTAGCCGGTGGCCTGCTCGTCGGCGGCCTTGTCCGGGGCGCCGTGGACGATCAGGTCCTCCTGGCTGTTCATGTCCCGCCCGAAGGGCGAGGGCATCCAGTCGATGGCCGAGAGGAAGTCGAAGAAGTGACAGGCCAGGCCGTCGCGGGCGAAGGTGCCGGCGGCGACCCAGGCCTCGAGGCTCCACGCGGGCCCAGACCTCACGACCGGGGTCGATGTGGGTGTCGACCAGCGCGTCGCCGAGCTCGGTCCGCAGGTCGGCGACGATGGCCTCACGGGCCTCGTCGACCTCCACGGCCTCGTCGACCTCGGCCTCGGGGGCCGGGGTCTCCTCGGTGGTGGCGCTGCTGTCAGCTGACGACAAGCGGCTCACCCTTCCAACGCTCGGCGGGGTCCTCGTCGATGATCTGGGCCTGCAGCATCGCGATGGCGTCGAGCAGGGCCTCGGGCCGCGGCGGGCAGCCCGGGATGTAGACGTCCACGGGGATGATCTGGTCGAGGCCCTTGGTCACCGAGTAGGAGTCCCAGTACGGCCCACCGCAGTTGGTGCAGGAGCCCATGGAGATGACGTACTTGGGGTCGGGCATCTGCTCGTAGAGGCGACGCACCGAGGGGGCCATCTTGTCGGTGATCGTGCCCGACACGACGATGAGGTCGGCCTGCCGGGGGCTGGCCGGGAAGGGGATGACGCCGAGGCGCATCATGTCGTAGCGGGGCGAGGCCAGGGCCGCGCCCATCTCGATGCCGCAGCAGGCCAGGCCCCACTGGTACATCCACAGCGAGTACTTCCGCGAGATGTTCAGCAGCTTGGTCATCGGCTTCGGCATCTTGCCGCTCTCGACTAGACCCATCGAAGCACTCCCTTGCGCCAGGCGTAGAGCAGCCCGAGGGCCAGGATCACGATGAAGATGCCCATCTCCACGAGGCCGAAGACGCCGTAGACCTCCAGGCGCATGGCCCACGGGAAGATGTAGAGCGCCTCGACGTCGAACATGACGAAGAGGAGGGCGAAGAAGTAGTAGCGGACCTGGCTCTGGGACCACTCGGTCCCGACGGGGTCGACGCCGCTCTCGTAGGTGAGGTACTTGCCGGCCTGGGGCCGGGTGGGGCGCAGCAGGCTGCCGGCGCCCAGGGACACGGCCACGAGCGCTATGGCGGCCGCGCCGAATATGGCCACCGTGAGGTAGCTGCGGAGGAAGTCCGACATCGCGAGCGCAGGTTAGTGAGCGCCCCTCCGACCGGCCAAAGACACCCCGACGGGCCGGGGCCCCGGACGGGGCGGTTCAGGGGTCGGAGGCCTCGATGGCGGACCGCAGTTCGGGCCAGGCGGCTTCGGCGACGAGGCGGGCCCCGGTCTCGTTGGTGTGGACGGTGTCCCAGAAGAGGGGATCGGGCTGACCGTCCAGAGCGTCGGCCAGGTCGACCACGGCGGCCGGGAAGCCGGCCCGCAGGGCGGCGATGGTCGGCCCCCAGGCCGGGGTCCGGTTGGCGGCCCGACCCGGTAGCTGCTCCTCACCCTCGACCGGGCCCTTGGAGTAGAGGGTGGGCTGGAACCAGAACTGGGCGTCGATCCCGTGGGCCTCGGCCAGGGCGGCGGCGAACGCGCGCCCTCGGCCCAGCAGGTCGGCGGTCGCGGCCTCGACGGCCTCGGCGTCCACGTCGGCGGGGACGGCGGAGGCGTCGGCCTCGGTCAGGCGCACCTCGGGCTCGTCGCCGTCCAGCCGGTCCCGGACCCGGCGGTAGAGGTTGACCGTGCCGCTGTGGTCCGCCCACCAGTCCGCCACGTCGGCGAACGCCGTGGGCTGGTCCGTGGCCGCCGGGGCCTCGGCGCGATCCCGCTGGACGGCGGCCAGGACGTGGCTGGGGCCGTGGAGGGGACCGTCCACGAACTGCATGGAGAGGTCGTTGTAGCCGTCGTAGAAGACGACGAGGTCGGGCGCCTCCCGCTCGGTGAGCAGCCGGGCGAAGAGCTCCACGCCCTGCCAGTTGACATACGCCGGGGTGCCGAAGTTGTGGGCCTCGAGGGCGATGCCATCGGCGGCGGCGAGGCGGACCAGCTCGGACGGGATGGTGTGCTGGTCCCGCTGACCGAAGCCGTACATGGCCGAGCCGCCGAAGAACCAGACCTCGAGGTCGGCGTCGCCCGGCGCCGTCGTCGGCGAGGCTGGCCCGTTCGCCGCTCGTCGATGTTCAGGTACTCACCGGCGGTGTCCTCCAGGCGCCAGCCCAGCAGGGGGTCGAACTGGCCGGACTCGGCGGCGAACTGCTCGGCGAAGAGCTGGGGGACGTAGTCGAGGCCGGCGAGGGCCGGGATGGCCGCGGCCTCCCCGCCCCCCTCCGCCACCGGTGGCGGGGCGCCCTCGGTCGGCGGGTCGACCAGCACGGTGCCGATGACGGCGTCGGCCAGGAGCAACAGGGTGACCAGGCCCACGGCCCACGCCACCCGGCCGGCCCGGCGTCCGCCGAGGAGGTCCTGCTCACTGGCGTAGCTGCGCTCGGGCAGGCGGCGCTCCCGCCAGCCCCACCGCTCCAGCCAGGTCGTCCCCGGCCGACTCGCCGGCGAAGAGAGCGGGTCGCGGCGGAACAGGCGGGCGAGGAGGCCGATCGGCACGAAGACCACGACGAAGACCAGCGTCAGGACCACGGCGCTCAGCACCCGGCCCACGACGTGGCCGATGCCGCCGAAGGCCCGGTCGATCCAGCCGGCGGCCGTCGGCGAGAGCAGGCCCACGCCGGTGAGGACGGCGGCGGCGAGCACGATCAGCACGCCGAGCCATGGCTCCACGAACCACCCCAGCAACAGCGCGAGCGCGAGCGTGGGGAGGGCCCGGGTCGCCAGCTCGCGGGCGGAGGGCCCGGTCCGGGTGGGCCCGTCGGGTTCGGGCGGTGGGGGCCAGACGGCGGTGGCGCCGGGGTCGGTGACGGTGCTCATCGTGAGGGGACGATCGTCTCGTACTGGCGCCCGATTTCCCGGTCAGGGGCGGCAGATCGGGCGCCAGAAGGGCGGGTGGGCATGTCAGAAGAGGGTGTAGAGGGTGTAGGGGGCCGCGGCCTGACCGACCACCACCAGGCCGATGACCAACACGAGGAGGGCCATGACCGGCACCAGCCACCAGGCCCGGTTGTGCACCGAGTAGCCGACGACGTCGCGGGCCAGGAGGCCGGCATGGCGCAGGAACCGCATCAGGAGGCGCCCATCAGTCGAGGGTGAACTCCCGGGTCCACTCCGAGCCCTCGGTCCACTCGGGCTGGTCAGCCTCCTCCAGCACGAGGTCCTCGAGCACGAGGGTGTCCATCTCGGTCCGGCGGAAGCAGCGGTAGGCGTCCTCGGGGGTCCCCACGATCGGCTCGCCCCGCACGTTGAAGGAGGTGTTGATCAGCACGGCGCAGCCGGTGAGGGCCTCGAACGCGGTGAGGATCCCGTGGAACTCGGGGTTGCGTTCGGCGTCGACGGTCTGGATGCGAGCCGAGTGGTCCACGTGGGTGATGGCGGGCAGGTCCGAGCGCACCTGGTTGACCCAGTCGCGGAGATCCTCCGGCGGGTCGTCGGCGGCCACCCAGCGGTCCTCGAGGACGTCGGCCACGATGAGCATGTAGGGCGAGGGGCCCTCGAGGTCGAAGTAGTCCGCCACCCGCTCCTCGAGCACCGCGGGGGCGAAGGGCCGGAACGACTCCCGGTACTTGATCTTGAGGTTGAGCACCGACTGCATCTCCGGCGAGCGGGGGTCACCGATGATCGAGCGGTGGCCGAGGGCCCGGGGGCCGAACTCCATGCGCCCCAGGAACAGGCCGACCACGTCGCCCCGGGCGACGTGCTCGGCGACGACGGGGCCCCGCTCCCCCGGAGCCAGGCGCCGATAGGGGTAGCCCTGCTCGTCGAGCCAGGCCGCGATCTCCTCGGTGGTCCAGGACGGGCCCGAGGAAGGCACCGTGCATGGCGTCGGGCCGGGTGACCGTGCGCTCGTGGCCCAGCACCTGGTGCCAGCCCCACAGGGCGGCGCCGACCGCGCCACCGGCGTCGCCGGCGGCGGGCTGGATCCAGAGGTCGTCGAAGGGCCCCTCCCGCAGGAGGCGGCCGTTGGCCACGCAGTTGAGGGCCACGCCGCCCGCCAGGCACCGCCCGGCGCTCGCCGGTCAGGCTCGCCGCGGTGCGGGCCATCCGCAGGACGATCTCCTCGGTCACCTCCTGGATCGACCGGGCCAGGTCCATCTCCCGGCGGGTGAGGTCCGACTCGGGCGCCCGCGGCGGGCCGCCGAACACGTCGTCGAAGCGGCCGTTGGTCATGCGCAGCGAGGCCAGGTAGCCGAAGTACTTCCGGTCGACCGTGAACGAGCCGTCGTCGTGGAGGTCGATCAGGTCGTCGAGGATGGCGTCCACGTAGCGGGGCTCGCCGTAGGGGGCGAGGCCCATCAGCTTGTACTCGCCGGAGTTGACCCGGAAGCCGCAGTAGTAGGTGAACGCGGAGTAGAGCAGGCCGAGGGAGTGCGGGAAGTTGAGCTGGCGGACCATCTCGATCTCATGGCCCCGCCCCACCCCGATGCTCGAGGTGGCCCACTCCCCCACCCCGTCGAAGGTCAGGACCGCCGCGGACTCGAACGGCGAGGGGAAGAAGGCCGAAGCGGCGTGGCTCTCGTGGTGCTCGGCGTACCAGAGGTCCCCGGGTCGCTCGTAGCCCAGGGCGGCCAGCTCGGCCTCGATGCGCTGGCCGATCCACAGCTTCTCGCGCAGCCAGATCGGCATCGCCCGGTGGAACGAGGCGAACCCCTGCGGCGCGGTGCCGAGGTAGGTGCGCAGGAGCCGGACGAAGTGGTGAGCGGCTTCTCGTAGAAGACGACGGCGTCGACCCCGTCGGCGGCCACCCCGGCGTGGTCCAGGCAGTAGCGCATCGCGTGGGCCGGGAACGCGGCGTCGTGCTTGACCCGCGTGAAGCGCTCCTCCTGGGCGGCCGCCACCAGCTCGCCGTCCCGCACGAGGGCGGCCGCGGCGTCGTGGTAGAACGCGCTGATCCCGAGAATGTGCATGTGCCCTGAGGGTCCCCCGGCCCCGTCGGTCAAGTGTCGCGCGTCAGGCCGTTCCGGGAACAGGCGGCGGCGACGGTCAGGCGGAGACCAGCTTGGTGATGTCGGCCTTCGCGGCGGGGCCGTCGAAGACGACCTCGCCGTCGCGCAGGGCGATGCAGCGGTCGACGCGGTCGGCGTAGTCGGGGTCGTGGGTGGCCACGAGGAGGGTGGCACCGGCCCGGTGCTTCTCCTCCAGCAACTCGACCAGGGCGGCCTTGCCCGCGAGGTCCAGTCCGACGAACGGCTCGTCGACCAGCAGCAGGTCGAAGGGTCGGGTGAGGCCGAGGAGCAGGGCCGTCTTCTGGCGCAGACCGCGGCTGAAGCGGGCGGGGAGGTCATCGATGCGGTGGGCGATGCCCAGCCGCTCGGCGGCGTCGGCCGCGGCGTCGTCGTAGCCCTCGGTGCCGTGCAGGCGGCCGATGTAGTCGACGTGCTCGCGGACGCTGAGGTCGTCGTAGAGCACGGGTTCGTCGGGCAGGAAGGAGGTGACGGCCCGGGCCTCGAGGGAGCCGGCGGGCGCCCCGGCGATCATCACGTCGCCGTCGCTGGCGTCGAGCAGGCCGGCGACCATGCGCAGCAGGGTGCTCTTGCCCGAGCCGTTGTGGCCCACGAGCACCACCCGCTCCCCCGCGCCGACGTCCAGATCGAGCGGCAGGAGGGCGTCGACGTCGCCGTAGCGCTTGGCCAGGTCGAGGATGCGCAGGAGGGGGGTGGGCTTCTTCGTCATCGCTTCCTCGGCAGGGTCGTGGTCACCTTGGTGGGGGTGGGCTTGCGAGCAGTTCGGTCCCGACCGGGGCCGGTCGAAGCGGAGGCGGAGGCGACAGGGGTGGTCGTCGGGCGCGGCGACGCCATCCCGGCCTCGTCCTGCAGGGTCCGGAACCAGGCCTTGATCTGCTCGCGCTGGTGGATCCAGCCCGTGACCAGGCCGGTCACGATGAGGGCCAGCACGGCGGCGGTGGCGGCGGAGCCGAACGGGTCCCCGCCGTTGTCGATCGCGGAGCGGGCCATGACCACCGGCAGGACGCCGATGACGGCCACCAGGGGTGGCCCCCCGACGCGGAACGCCGTGCGCATGCCCGCCACCTCCGGTGGGATGAGGTCCCAGCCCGCGGAGGGCTCCTGGATCCCCTGGAGGACGCTGAGGGCACCACCGGCGGCCGCGGCCAGTGCGGCGGGGGCGACGGCGATCGCGGCGATGCCGGCGGCGCCGAGGCTCGGGTTCATGGCGACGGCGACCGCCGCCCCCACGAGGGCGACGAAGGTCATCACGAGCGCGCCGACGCCGAGGTGACGCACGAGCAGGTCGCCGATCGGGCGAGGCAGGGCCTCGCTGCGGCCGGGGTGATCGGCCTCCTGGGCCATCGACTCCACCCCGTCGAGGGCGGCGACGTAGAGGGCACCGCCGGCGAGGAGCATGAGGGGGATGGTCCCGTCGGCCACGCCCCGCAGGGCGACGCCGGCGATCACGCCGAGGGAGACCAGCCGGATGATCCGGCCGGCGGGCCAGCGCAGGACGCCCCGCATCCCGCGGTGCCAGACCGGGAGCCGGCCCGAGGAGTGCTCGCGGATCCACGGGCGGGTGCGGGGCAGCTCCATGGCCAGCTGGCGGCGCAGGACCATGACGGTCCGCAGGTCCTGGAGGGTGGCGGCGAAGCGGAGCTGGCCGACCAGCCGGGTGCGGCGCTCGGCGGCTTCGAGGGAGATCCCCCCGAGGCCGACGATCCCGACGATGACCGCGACGACCGCGACGGCGGCGGGGATCAGGGCCAGCGGCTCGAACTCGAGCGGCCAGAAGGGGATGGTGCCGACCAGGCCGGTCGGCGAGTAGTGGACGTAGTCGAAGACGTCGGCCACCGCCCAGGCCACGAGGGCCAGGCCAAGGAGGTTGGCGGCCATGACGGGGAGGCGGCGACCACCGGCGATGAGGGCGGCCCCTTGGGCCAAGCCGAGGGTGACGAGGGCGAAGAGCGCCCCGCAGGCCACCCACAGAAGCGGCTCGTCGCCGAGACGACGTACCGCCAGCTGACCCCCGATGGCGCCGACGACGATGGCCACGAAGGCGGCGAAGCGGAGCTGGCGCAGGGCCGGGCCCCGGAGCGCGAGAGCCCGGTCGATCGGGGCCAGCAGCACGTGACGGGCGTCCGCCGGCTCGATGGCCAGCGGCCCGCCCCGGGCGCCGGAGCGCAGTCCGATGAGGATCGCCACCGCCACCACGACGCCCAGGACATCGGGTCCGTCCCGCAGGACGAGCGACGTCCGGTAGGGGCCGAGGCGGTCCCCGCCGATGCCGGCGGAAAGGGCGAGTACGGCGACCAGGGAGACGATGGCGGCGAGGTACACCTGGTACAGGGCATCGATCCAGTGGATCTCGGCCACCCGCTTGCGCCGTCTCGCCGAACGCAGTTCGGCGAGCGCCAGCTTCGGATCGGCAGGGCCGACAGGGCGCTCGGGCACGAGTGGTCAGGCTACGGCTCGGCGGGGGCCTCCCGACCAATCGGGGCCTCCCGACGATCGGGCCTCGCTCCCACCGGCGCGGTGACAGGGCGGGCGGACCTGGCCTTCCCCTCAACCGCAGGGCGGTTCCGGCCGAAGGTGACGGAGCAGCCCTCATCAAGGAGAATCCCATGCCCTTCGTCTTCGAGACACGTTGGCGGCGCACGAGCGCCACCGCGGTGGTCGCCGTGATCGCGTCCGGCCTGGCTCTCCTCACCGCACCACCCGCCGGGGCGGCCGCGGCCGAGCCGACGGCCGAGATCCAGCTCCCCGCCACCGCGCTCCTCGGCGACGAGGTCGCATTCACCGTGTCCTTCGACAACACCGCGACCGCCGGCGCGGGCTACGGGCCCTACGTCGACCTGTGGCTGCCCGCCACCGGGACCGACGGGGCGGGCGACGAGGCCGACGACGGGCTGACCTTCACCAGCGCCGCGTACCGGGGCACGCCGCTGGACGCCGACGTCATCTCGGTCACCGACTGCGCCGACGGCGGCACCCACCCCGTGACCGGCGAGACCGTGGTCTGCCCGCCGGGATCGGTGGCGGGTGACCAGCTCGTCGTCCTCCAGCTCGGCGACGGCGGCTTCAGCGCCACCCGGGCGCCGGCGGTGATCGACGTCACCGCCCAGCTCTCGCCCGAGGCCGACCTCGGCGAGCCGCTCACTGTCGCCGCGGTGGCCGGCTTCGGCCACGGCGACACCCCGACGGGCACGACGCCGGTCAGCCAGGCCGGCGCGGCCACGGCCTCGGTCTCCCCCCGCCTGTTCGACTTCACCGTCGCCGCGATCGGCCCTGACGCCGAGACGGCCACCGGGCCCGAGTTCCCCCGCCAGATCGAACTGGCCTTCTCGCTGGCGCCGGGTCAGACGGTCTCGAACCTGGTGCTCGACTACGAGCTGCCCGACAGCTTCGTCTACCTCGGGGCCAGTCCGACCCCGACGGTCGAGCCTCCGGACACGACGGCCCCACACGGCCCGCCCGCCAACGTGGTGCGCGTGGCCTTCCCTTCGGTCAGCGGCACCGGTGGGCCTGACGCGGTCGCCACCATCGACGTCTTCGTCCCCGAGCTGGACGCCGGAGCCGACCCGGTCATCGACCCCGCCACCGGCGACGCCGTCACCGTCAGCGGCAGTGCCTCGGCGCTCGGTGACTGGACCCCGGTCGACCCCCGCGACCCCGGCCCGGCCGGCAACGTGACCGCGGCGGTCGACCACGACATGCACCTGCGCTCCCTGGCCACCCAGACCTCGGTGACGGTGGCCACGGACACGGCGCCGACCGGCCCGTCGCCGGGTGACGTCCTCGACTGGACGGTCGACTTCCAGGTGTCGGACCTGTTCACCTTCGGGTCCGTCGGGCTGAGCACGGTCCTCTCCGACGGCCAGCAGTTGGACCCGGGGGTCGCTCCGACCCTCGTGGTCACCGACGACGACGACGACGTGTCCGGGCCCGTGCCCGAGGCGGCGCTCGTCGTCGATGCCGGCAGTCCCTGTGGCGAGGGCACCACGACCCTCGACTTGGACGTCTCGGCGGCGGTCGTCGCCCTCGGCGGCACCGACGGGATCCTCACCGGGGCCTGGGCGACCGGCGCCGAGACCCCCGCCGCCACCGGCCGCTTCACCTTCCGGACGGTCGTCGGTGACTCGTTCCGGTGCTTCGAGGCCGCCCGCGCCGTCGTGGCGGGTGACTCCCTCGGTGGCGCCTCGGCGATCACCGCCGCCCTCCATGACAACGCCACCCAGGCCGCCCTCGACCCGGCCGTCGAGGAGGACGACATCGGCGCCGCCGACCTGACGCTGGGCGCACCCACCCCCGGCGCGGACGTCGTGGTGACCGCCGAGCGGGCCACGGCCGACATCGTGCCCGGCGAGGGCGTGTCCTGGCTGGTCACCGCCCGCAACGACGGGCCCGACACCGTGGCCGACCTCGTGGTGGTGGCGGCCCTGCCCGACGCGGTCGGCGCCCCCACCTTCACCCCCTCGGAGGGCCAGTACGCCGAGGCCACCGGGGCGTGGACGGGCGTCGACCTGGCGCCCGGCGAGTCCGTGACCCTCGAGATCAGCGGGCCGGTCGACCCTGAAGCCCGGGGTGAGGTGGTCACCAGCATCATCGTGGACCCGGCCGACGCGGTCGACCCGAACCCCGACGACAACGTGGTCGAGGACCGCGCCGTGTTGCGGCCGGTGTACGACCTCGAGATCACCAAGTCGGCGCTGGACACCTTCCGGCGGGGCGAGCGCGGCCGCTGGGAGATCGTGGTCACCAACGCCGGCCCGTCCTCGGTCAACCGGGTGACGGTGGAGGACGACCTGGCGGCCGGTCTCTCCTTCGAAGGGGTCCAGGCCTCCTCGGAGGCCTGGCGGTGCAACGAGACGACGGGCACGGTGCGCTGTGTGCTGGCCGAGCCGATGCCCGCGGGCGCCGAGGAGACCCTGGTCCTGGCCACCGAGGTCAGCGAGGACCACCAGGGCCCGGTCCGCAATACGGCCACGGTCAGCGCCCCTGACGAGAGCGGGACCCCGGAGGACGACGTCACCAACAACGAGTCCACGGCAACCGCCGTGATGGCCGGTGACGGCTTGATCGACGGCGGCACCGATCCCGACGGCACCACGGCGTCGACGGCGACTCGCTGCCCCGCACCGGCTTCAGCGCCGTCCCCCTGACGGCGCTCGGCATCGGTCTGGTGGGCGTGGGCGAGGTGCTCCGCCGTCGCCGGCGCCTGGCCTGATCGCCGAGGGCCCCGGCGACCCGGCGGGGCCTGACGGTGCAGCGGCACGAGCCCGCCTCCGCCTCCCCACTGAGGGGGAGACGGGCTCGTCGCCGGAGGGACCGCCTACGGGATGGCGATGCTCCGCTCGCAGTCGCCGATGTCGCGGCCCGGGCCCCCGTCGCAGACGTCGTTGCCGGAGCGGCCCCGCAGCACGTCGCCGCCGGTGCCACCGAACATGGTGTCGTTGCCGCCACCACCGAAGACCCGGTCGTTGCCGGCAGCGCCGTTGAGTCGGTCGTGGCCGCCCTGGCCACAGATGGTGTCGTTGCCGCCGAGGCCGTTGATGACGTCGTTGCCCGGCGTCCCCACGATGCGATCCGCACCGGCGGTCGGGCGCTGGCCCTGGGCCAGGTCCACGGTCGCCGGCAGCCCGCCACAGCGCTGGACGGGGGGCGGGGGAACTACCGGGGTGTCGGTGAAGAGGGTGACGTCATCGAACAGGAACCCGCCGTTGGCGAGGCCGGGCACCACGGTGCCGCTGGCCCGGAAGAGGAGGGAGTCCACGGTGCGGGTGGGGGTGGTCTCGCAGTCCCGGTAGTAGTCCTCCCAGCTGGTGCCGACCACGGCGGGGGCGCCGTCGACGGAGACCCGCACGACGTCGTTGGCCGGGCCGTCCACGAAGTCCATCTCGAGGCGGACGGTGTGGGGTGCGGTGCGACTGAGGCCCGTGGCCACGGTGGTCGACTCGAAGCCGTCGCGGTTCGGGCTACAGCCCGGGTTGAGGGACCGCCGGTAGTCGAAGAAGACCACCCGGAGCCCGGTGGGGGCGTCCTCGAGGCGGACGAGGCTCATGCGGGAGCCGTCGCCCCGGTCGGGGCTGACCCCGATGCTGAGCCCGGCTTGCTCGGTCGCACTGGTGGACGCGAAGTCCCAGCTGGCCACGAAGGTGCTCTGGCGGGTACCACCCGAGAGGGCTGCGTTCTGCGCCGCGGTCTCGCCGGCCTCGTTGGCCGTGGAGGGCGAGAAGGGCTGGTCCCCGAAGGCACCGCTGGTGACGGCGTTCGAGAAGCGCCAGGACTGGGTGCCGAAGGATGCTGCGGCAGGGAACGCGGCGTTGGCCACCACGGCCTGGTCGTAGGCGGGGTTGGTCACGACCCAGCCGTTCTGGCCGTTCACCGAACCGAGGGCGTAGGTCGGAGGCTCGAAGGTGATCGGCCCCACCGTGTCGGCCGTGGCCGGAAGGCCCAGGGCCGCCAGCAGGCCGAAGGTCAGGACCAGGCCCGAGAGCCCGGTCTTCTTGCTTCGCCACATGATGTTTCTCCACGGTCGTCGTCGGAAGGACAGTGGAGGTCTACCGACGAGGTCCGGGTGCGGACACCCACCCGAACGGGTAGAGATCTCGTCGAGCGGGCTGGACAGCGGGTCGGCAGGCCCGAAAACACCGAGAGCCCCACCCGGTTGGCCGGGCGGGGCTCTTCGGGTACTGCTTGGTGTTCAGGGACGGTAGGTCGCTTTAGCAGAACTTCGGTCGCGGGCGGTTACAGGTCTCCGGAACTGGTTCCGCACGATGACCTTGCCGCTCGGCCTTCGACGGTGTTGCGGAAGTCGATCCGAGCCGAGTTCGGCCCGTCGGCTGCGTCGCGGTGGCCGAGGAGGCGAAGTAGGACACGTCGGTGCCCGACCATTGGCGATCCCCGCATCGGCAGTCGGTGCGGGCGCTCGCACGGAGATCTCCTGGAAGGAGTTCGTCGTGAAGGTCAGGTCCCGAACGTCGGTGATCCCGCCGCCGGTGCAGCGCACCCGGATCGAGAAGGTGGCCCCTGCGGGGATCCGGCCCCGGAGCTGCTTCTTGATCCGAAGGGTGTTGTGACCCTTGGGGTTCTGCGGGAACGTGTTGACGATGTTCACCTGAGCGGACTCGCCGCCGTCGGCGTTGGGCGACTCCCAGTTGAACAGGATGTAGTTGCCGGGGTTCCGCACCACGTTGAGCTGCGGCCCGTCGCAGCCGGCCACAGATGAGGTCCCGAGGTTGCCCCACCGCCGTTGATCTCCGAAACCGAGCACTCCAGGTCACTGGCCGGCAGATCCACCGACTGGGTCTCAGCCTGACCCTGGCCGAAGGCCATGAAGTAGTTGTTCTGCACGCCCGGCGTGGCCGGATCGATGTCATAGGAGCACTGGATCCGCACCAGGAACGGTGTCCCGGCAGGAACCGTGCCCACGGTGGACTTGTTCACCGTGATCCGGTCCGTCGGACCCGGGATGTACCGGTTCGTGAACTGGACCCTGGCGGTGTGACCACCAGCGCCGTTCGCGACGCCGAACGGCTGAGGCGCCGCTCGAGAACAGCACGACACCGGTGACGACCGGGAAGGTCACCACGCTGAGCCTGCGGAGCACCCGGAGGCGGTAGTTCGGGACCGCGCAGGCGGGGGGGCCGGAGATGACGCCGGCGTTGGCCGGGACGTCGAAGGTGTAGGTCTCACCGGCGTTGAAGACGTGCTCGCGTGGTAGCGGGCGCCAGGTCCACCACAGGCACTCGATCGTGTACTGCGCGTTGGCGGAGGCGTCCCGATCACGTTCTCGGTCACCGTGATCCGGTTCACCGGACCCGGGTAGGTGTTGGTGACCGTCACCGTCCGCGTCGCCGGCGCCGTCAGCCGGGAAGGGCGACAGCGCCGGCGGGTTGAACGTCGTGGACGTCGGCGCCGGCTGACGCGACCGGCTCGGTCACCACCGGCGTGCAACCACCGGCGCCCTGAGGCGGACCGGCGGTCGGCACCGGGACACTGACCGTGCCCTCACCGACCAGGACAGCGTCAGCGCCATAGGCGCCACACTGGACATGGAACTGGAAGATGGCGCCCACGGGCACCGCCCCGTCCACTTCCTTGGTGATGTCCACCCGGGCGAACGTGTTCGCCAGGTAGGTGTTCACGATGAACGCCGACACGTTCTGGCCGCCCGCAGAATCGAAGGAGGCGAACGTCTGGGGCTCGGGCGCCGGCGGGGCCGGACCACCCAAGACGGTCAGATTGGTGAGGCCAGGCGTCGAGGTCGTGGCCTGCATGGTCACGATGTCGGCGTTCTGGCGGTTGAGCTCGAAGATCCGGCACGGCCGGGCAGGGGTGCCGTACACGGCGGGAATGCTCACCGTGACCGAACCCCCGGTCGTCGGAACAGATCCGCCGCCCTCGAAGTCAACGTCGTTGTCACCCGGGACACCGGCCAGCGGGCCGCCGTCGTCGGGATCCTCGCAGGTGACGGCGAGCCCGAAGGTGGCGCCGGCCCCGTCATAGGTGCCGTTCACGATCTTGGTGATCGTGACCGTGTTGGCCGGAGGCGTCTGTGCGCCCGCCGGTGTCGGTGCGACAGCAGCGAGGGCCATCAGGGAGCCCAAAAGGCCCACCACCCCCACCATCGCCCACACACGCTTGTATTTCGACACTGTCTTAGAACCTCCAGTAGATGACCCGGTTACCTGACTATCCCCAGCAGCAACCGCCACTCACGCAGAGGCACCACCGACGAGAACGCCGACGTTAGCCCAGGCGGCCGGCCCGGGCCGTACTCAGACCAGACGACGACGGTGGCCGACGGAGGAAGCGCCGGCTCGTCTGAGGGCGCTTCCGGGGACGCGAGGAGCCCCGCCCGGTTGGCCGGGCGGGGCTCTTCGGTTACTGCTTGGTGTTCAGGGACGTCAGGTCCGCTTTAGCAGAACTTCGGTCCGGGTCGGGGACAGGTCCCCGGGAACTGGTTCCGCACGATGACCTTGCCGCGCTGGCCTCCGACGGTGTTGCCGAAGTCGATCCGAGCCGAGTTCGGCCCGTCGGTTGCGTCAGCGGTGGCCGAGGAGGCGAAGTAGGACACGCTCTGGGCCCCACCATTGGCGATCTCGGTCACTCGGCAGTCCGTGCGGGCGCTCGACACGGAGATCTCCTGGAAGGAGTTCGTCGTGAAGGTCAGGTCCCGAACGTCGGTGATCCCGCCACCGGTGCAGCGCACCCGGATCGTGAAGGTGGCCCCTGCGGGGATCCGGCCCCGGAGCTGCTTCTTGATCCGAAGGGTGTTGTGACCCTTGGGGTTCTGCGGGAACGTGTTGACGATGTTCACCTGAGCGGACTCGCCGCCGTCGGCGTTGGGCGACTCCCAGTTGACCAGCACGTAGCCGCCGGGGTTCTGGACCACGTTCAGCTGCGTGCCCGTCGAAGCCGGACCAGAGGCGTAGGTCACCGAGGTGGCCCCACCGCTGTTGATCTCCGAACCGAGCACTCCAGGTCACTGGCCGGCAGATCCACCGACTGGGTCTCGGGCTGACCGGCGCCGAAGGCCATGAAGTAGTTGTTCTGCACGCCCGGCGTGGCCGGATCGATGTCATAGGAGCACTGGATCCGCACCAGGAACGGTGTCCCGGCAGGAACCGTGCCCACGGTGGACTTGTTCACCGTGATCCGGTCCGTCGGCCCCGGGATGTACCGGTTCGTGAACTCGACCCTGGCGGTGTGACCACCATTGCCGTTCGCAAAGCCGAACGAGCTCGAGGCCGCCGCCCGAGAACAGCACGATGCCGGAGAGGACCGGGAAGGTCACCACGCTCACCTGCGGAGCACCCGGAGGCGCGAGTTCGGCGACCGTGCAGGCGCCGGGGCCGGAGATGACGCCGGCGTTGGCCGGGACATCGAAGGTGTAGCTCTCACCGGCGTTGAACACGTGGCTCGCCACATAGGCGGGGCCGGGTCCAGCACAGGCGAGCTGGATCGTGTACTGGGCGTTGGCCGGAGGCGTCCCGATGACGTTCTTGGTCACCGTGACCCGGTTCACCGGACCCGGGTAGGTGTTGGTCACCGTCACCGTCCGCGTCGCGGTGCTGTCAGCCGGGAAGGGCGACAGCGCCGGCGGGTTGAACGTCGTGGACGTCGGCGCGGGCTGCGCGACCGGCTCGGTCACCACCGGCGTGCAACCACCAGCGCCCTGAGGCGGACCGGCGGTCGGCACCGGGACACTGACCGTGCCCTCACCGACCAGGACAGCGTCAGCGCCATAGGCGCCACACTGGACATGGAACTGGAAGATGGCGCCCACGGGCACCACCCCGTCCACTTCCTTGGTGATGTCCACCCGGGCGAACGTGTTCGCCAGGTAGGTGTTCACGATGAACGACGACACGTTCTGGCCGCCCGCAGGATCGAAGGTGGCGAACGTCTGGGGCTCGGGCGCCGGCGGGGCCGGACCACCCAAGACGGTCAGCTGGGTGAGGCCAGGCGTCGAGGTCGTGGACTGCATGGTCACGATGTCGGCGTTCTGGCGGTTGAGCTCGAAGATCCGGCAGGGCCGGGCAGGGTTGGTGCCGTACACGGCGGGAATGCTCACCGTGACCGAACCCCCGGTCGTCGGAACCGATCCGCCGCCCTCGAAGTCAACGTCGTTGTCACCCGGGATACCGGCCAGCGGGCCGCCGTCGTCGGGATCCTCGCAGGTGACGGCGAGCCCGAAGGTGGCGCCGGCCCCGTCATAGGTGCCGTTCACGATCTTGGTGATCGTGACCGTGTTGGCCGGAGGCGTCTGTGCGCCCGCCGGTGTCGGTGCGACGGCAGCGAGGGCCATCAGGGAGCCCAAAAGGCCCACCACCCCCACCATCGCCCACACACGCTTGTATTTCGACACTGTCTTAGAACCTCCAGTAGATGACCCGGTTACCTGACTATCCCCAGCAGCAACCGCCACTCACGCAGAGGCACCACCGACGAGAACGCCGACGTTAGCCCAACCGGTGTCGGCCCAGCGAAATGGTTCGGGTGCGGACGCCCACCCGAACGGGTAGAGATCCGTGGAGCGGGATCGCCAGCCGGTCGGCCGGCCCCGAGACACCGAGAGCCCCAGCCTCGAGGGTCCCGCCGTTGACCGCTCACGTGGGTTCACGCTGCTGGGGTTCGGCTGGTCGATGGGGGCCCCATCGACCGGAGAGGAAGCGCCGCCTCGTCTGAGGGCGCTTCGGGGGACGGAGGACCCGCCCGGTTGGCCGGGCGGGGCTCTTCGGTTACTGCTTGGTGTTCAGGGACGTCAGGTCCGCTTTAGCAGAACTTCGGTCCGGGTCGGGGACAGGTCCCCGGGAACTGGTTCCGCACGATGACCTTGCCGCGCGGCCTCCGACGGTGTTGCCGAAGTCGATCCGAGCCGAGTTCGGCCCGTCGGTTGCGTCAGCGGTGGCCGAGGAGGCGAAGTAGGACACGCTCTGGGCCCCACCATTGGCGATCTCGGTCACTCGGCAGTCCGTGCGGGCGCTCGACACGGCGATCTCCTGGAAGGAGTTCGTCGTGAAGGTCAGGTCCCGAACGTCGGTGATCCCGCCGCCGGTGCAGCGCACCCGGATCGTGAAGGTGGCCCCTGCGGGGATCCGGCCCCGGAGCTGCTTCTTGATCCGAAGGGTGTTGCGACCCTGGGGTTCTGCGGGAACGTGTTGACGATGTTCACCTGAGCGGACTCGCCGCCGTCGGCGTTGGGCGTCTCCCAGTTGACCAGCACGTAGCCGCCGGGGTTCTGGACCACGTTCAGCTGCGTGCCCGGCGGCCGGACCAGAGGCGTAGGTCACCGAGGTGGCCCCACCGCTGTTGATCTCCTGACACCGAGCACTCGAGGTCACTGGCCGGCAGATCCACCGACTGGGTCTCGGCCTGACCCTGGCCGAAGGCCATGAAGTAGTTGTTCTGCACGCCCGGTGTGGTCGGATCGATGTCATAGGACGCTTGATCCGCAAGACCAGGAACGGTGTCCCGGCCGGGAACCGGCCACCGTGGACTTGTTCACCGTGACCGGTGCTTGTTCGCCGGCATTGATCGTTCTCGATGCCGACCTGCTGGCGACCACCATTGCCGTTCGCAAAGCCGAACTCGTCGTCGCTGCCCAGCAGCATGATGCCGGAGAGGACCGGGAAGGTCACCACGCTCGTCTGCGGAGCACCCGGAGGCGGTAGTTCGGCGACCGTGCAGACGCCAGGGCCGGAGATGACGCCGGCGTTGGCCGGGACGTCGAAGGTGTAGCTCTCACCGGCGTTGAAGGTGTGGGTCGCCACATAGGCCGGGCCAGGTCCAGCACAGACCAACTGGACGTCGTACTGCGCGTTGGCCGGAGGCGTCCCGATGACGTTCTTGGTCACCGTGATCCGGTTCACCTGGCACCGGGTAGGTGTTGGTGACCGTCACCGTCCGCGTCCTGGCGCCGTCAGCCGGGAAGGGCGACAGCGCCGGCGGGTTGAACGTCGTGGACGTCGGCGTGGGCTGCGTGAACCGGCTCGGTCACCACCGGCGTGCAACCACCGGCGCCCTGAGGCGGACCGGCGGTCGGCACCGGGACACTGACCGTGCCCTCACCGACCAGGACAGCGTCAGCGCCATAGGCGCCACACTGGACATGGAACTGGAAGATGGCGCCCACGGGCACCACCCCGTCCACTTCCTTGGTGATGTCCACCCGGGCGAACGTGTTCGCCAGGTAGGTGTTCACGATGAACGCCGACACGTTCTGGCCGCCCGCAGAATCGAAGGAGGCGAACGTCTGGGGCTCGGGGCGCCGGCGGGGCCGGACCACCCAAGACGGTCAGATTGGTGAGGCCAGGCGTCGAGGTCGTGGCCTGCATGGTCACGATGTCGGCGTTCTGGCGGTTGAGCTCGAAGATCCGGCACGGCCGGGCAGGGGTGCCGTACACGGCGGGAATGCTCACCGTGACCGAACCCCCGGTTGTCGGAAGTAGTCCCGCCGCCCTCGAAGTCAACGTCGTCGTCACCCGGGACACCAGCCAGCGGGCCGCCGTCGTCGGGATCCTCGCAGGTGACGGCGAGCCCAGGTGGCGCCGGCCCCGTCATAGGTGCCGTTCACGATCTTGGTGATCGTGACCGTGTTGGCCGGAGGCGTCTGTGCGCCCGCCGGTGTCGGTGCGACAGCAGCGAGGGCCATCAGGGGAGCCCAAAAGGCCCACCACCCCCACCATCGCCCACACACGCTTGTATTTCGACACTGTCTTAGAACCTCCAGTAGATGACCCGGTTACCTGACTATCCCCAGCAGCAACCGCCACTCACGCAGAGGCACCACCGACGAGA
>CAVZRY010000027.1:0-9696 GCA_963777805.1 uncultured Microthrixaceae bacterium
CATGGCCGACTTCGCCCAGCAGCTCCTGACGGCCCACCCGAAGGAGGCCTCGCGGGCCTTCATCCCGGTGGTGACCCTCCTGGAGGAGGTCCTCGACAACGCAGCCGCCGCGGGGGTCATCCGGCCCGAGGTGCACAACCGGCGCACGGCCGGGGTGATCCTCCAGGCCGTCATGTTCAACTCGTTCGCCGCGACCATCAGCGGCACGCCCCTCGACACGGCCGACGCGGCCGCCGACGAGCTGTGGCAGATCGTGCTCCACGGGATCACGTCGCCATGAGCGACGAGCCGAACTTCTTCCGGGACCCCGACCTGGTCGCGGACCCCTACCCCTACTTCGAGGCCCTGCGGGGCGAGTGCCCGGTGCGGCGCGAGCCCTACGAGGACGTCGTCCTGGTGACCGGCTACGAGGAGGCGCTCGCCGTCTACCACGACACCGCCACGTTCTCGTCGTGCACCGCGGTGACCGCCGTTCCCCGGCATGCCGGTTCCCCTGGAGGGCGACGACGTCACCGACCTCATCGAGGAGCACCGGGACAGCCTCCCGTTCAGCGACCAGATCACCACGATGGACCCGCCGAAGCACACCGCTCACCGCGGCCTGCTCATGCGCCTGCTCACCCCGAAGCGACTGGCCGAGAACGAGGACTTCATCTGGGCCCTGGCCGACCGGCAGATCGACGAGTTCCTGCCCACCGGTCGTTGCGAGGTGGTCCGGGAGCTCGGCGGGCCGTTCACCATGCTGGTCATCGCCGACCTGCTGGGCGTCCCCGAGTCCGACCACGAATGGTTCATCCAGGCGATGAACCAGCGGGGCGGCGGTCACGTCGGGGCATCCGGCGGGTCGACCATGGCCAAGACGCCGCTCGAAGTGCTCTACGACCGGTTCGTCGAGTACCTCGAGGACCGGCGCCGGGAGCCCAAGGGCGATGTCCTCACCGGACTGGCCACCGCCACCTTCGCCGACGGGTCGATCCCGGAGGCCAGCGACGTGGCCAAGATCGCCAGCAACCTCTTCGCCGCCGGCCAGGAGACGACGATCCGCCTGCTGGGCACCGCCTTCCTCCGCATCGCCGAGGACGCCGAGCTGCAGCAACGCCTGCGGGACGACCCCGCCCTGATCCCGAACTTCATCGAGGAGTGCCTGCGCCACGAGTCGCCGGTGAAGGGCGATTTCCGCCTCAACCGGGTCACGACCACGGTCGGGGGCGTCGAGCTCCCGGCGGGCACCACGGTGATGGTGCTCAACGGCGCCGCCAACCGGGACCCCCGCAAGTTCGAGGACCCGAACACGTTCTCCATCGAGCGGGACAACGCCCGGGAGCACCTGGCCTTCGGCCATGGCATCCACTTCTGCCCGGGCGCCGCCCTGGCCCGCACCGAGGGCCGCGTGGCGGTGGAACGGATGCTGGCCCGCACCCGCGCCATCCGCATCGACGAGTCCGAGCACGGCCCGGCCGGCGACCGGCACTACGACTACGCCCCGACCTTCATCCTCCGGGGCCTCGAACAGCTGCACCTGGAGCTGACCCCCGCGGGCTGATCGTGGGCTCGGGAACGCACAGCGCCGCACAGAAGCGGGTCATCGACGCCACGCTGGGGCTGTTCGCCGAGCACGGGGTGAACGGGACGTCGCTGCAGATGATCGCCGACGCCATGGGGGTGACGAAGGCCGCCGTCTACCACCAGTTCCGGTCCAAGGAGGAGATCGTCGTCGCCGTCGCCGAGCTGGAACTGGCGCGGCTCGAGGTGGCCGTGACCGGCGCCGAGGCGGAGCCGGACCGGGGCCGCGCCCTCGAGGTCTTGCTGGTCGCGATCGTGGACCTGGCCGTCGACCGGCGCCACGTGGTCAGCGCGCGCTCATGACCGATCCCGTCGTCGCCCGCTTGCTGGCGACCCATGATCCGTTCCCGCAGCTGATGGCCCGGGTCTCACGCGTGCTGATGGGCGATGCGCCGACGGCCGAGGACCGGGTGCGGGCGGCGATGGTCCAAGCCGGCATCGGCGGAGCCGTCTCCCAGCCGATCGTCGGCAGCCTCGACGACGAGACCCTCCGGGCCGAGCTGCTGGGGATGGCCCGCCGGGCGTACGGCCTGGCCTGATCCGGCCCGTCGGGCTGGAGGAACGACAGCGAGGCAACGATGGGGGCGAGGTCGTCGGGCCGGCGTCGGCGGTGCCTGTCGAGCCTGCTTTCGCCACCCTCCGTGGCCGAATGGATCGGTCGGGATCACCTTTGGCGAACTGGCACCGGATCTACGGCCCCTGACCAGTAAATCCGGTGCCAGAACGAGGGTTGGTCACGGCGGGTGAGGTTTGCCACGACTCGCCGGGCTGGCGTGCCCCCGACGACGGATGGCCTGACCCCACGCCCCCGTGGTTGCCGCGTTCTGCGCGGCGTCAGCGCGCCTGTTGGAGGTAGACGTCGAGGTGGCGGATCCGGCCGGTGTCGTCGAAGGCGAAGACCGTCAGGGAGTTGACGACGGCGACCCGGTCGCCGGCGTGGTGGCGCTCCTCGACCTCGTAGTAGACGAGGCCGGCGACCTCGGAGATCCGCCGCACCGTGGTCTCGAAGGTGGCGATGGCGGAGGCCCACTGGGTCAGCATCTCGGTGTACTGCGCCCAGTCCTGCACCTCGAGGAAGGTGCCGACCCGCTCGAACTCGTCGACGGCGACGAACTCGGCCAGCGGGGCCCAGTCCTCCGGCGCCGGTCACGGTCGGGACGAGCTCCTCCATCGTCCGCACGTAGTCGAGCACCGTGCTGGTCAGCGGTCCGGGCTCGGTCATGACGGATCCTCCGTCGGGGGCCGCGGGGGAGGATGTGGGGGAGGTCCTCGGTCGTGAGCATCCCGGGGGGTGCGGCGCACACGTAGGGGATGGCGTTGACGGGGCCGTTGGCGTTGAAGGCGGGCACGTAGGACGCCAGATCGTCCAGTGGCACCGGGAACGGCATGCTCAGGTCGATCGGGGCGTCGCCGTGGATCCGGATGCGCCAGCCCGTCGGCTGCAGGCCCCAGTCGGGGTCGACGTCCATGGCGACGAAGCCGTACTGGGTGAAGCGGATGCGTTCGACGCCGCCCTCGTTGCCGTGGACGACGACGCGCTGGGCCGCCGCCGTGCCGGCCTCGATCGTCCCGGCGACGATGGTCAGGTCCTCCTTGGCCGCCGCCACGCCGCCCTCGGCCGTCCACTCGTCGACCGCGAAGCCGGCGAGGTCGGCCAGCACGCTGAGCGGGGGCTGGTACTCCCCGAACAGGTGGTTCTTGCGGCGCTCGGGATCGAAGTCCTCGAGCGGCTTCCCGAACCGCATCTGCTCCATGACCATGTGCGGTGAGGGGCGGCGGGAGAGGTCGCCGAACTCCTCGATCTCGATCCGGTCGACCTGCCGCTGGATGGACAGCAGGGCCATCGGGAGGGTCTCGGTGATGAACCCCGGATCGCTGCCACTGGCCCAGACGGACGCGTCGCCGGCGGCACAGGCCTCGGCGACCCGGGCCCGGTTCTCGTCGCTCAGCCGGACACCCCGGGCGAACAGGTCGCTGCAGGTCGTGACGACGTTGGTGCCCGCGGCGAGGAGCGCGACCACGTCGTCCACCAGCTCGTCCTCGGTGAGGCCGGCCCGGGTCTGGCCCCGCCCGGTGGCCCGCGGCATGTAGACGACGCAGTCGGCCTCCAGCTCCAGGATCGCATCGCGGTCGGTCGTCGCCAGGACGCCCGTCGGCGCCCTCGCCGCACAGCTCGCCGGCGTCGACGCCGTCCTTGGCGTCGTCGTAGACGCGGACGCCCACCAGGTCGAGGTTCGGGTGGCGGATGACCTCGCGCAGGGCCCGCAGGCCGGTGTTGCCGGTCGCCCACTGCACGACCGAGGTCATGGGCCGGTCACGACCGGCATCGCCTCCCAGCCCCGCACCGTCGACGTCGGCGCCCGTCGGGCGTTGTCGCCTCGTCGACCTCCCACTCGGGGAACCGCTTGAGCACCTCGTCGAGCGCGACGCGGCCCTCGAGCCGGGCCAGCGGCGGCGCCGAGGCAGAAGTGGATGCCGTAGCCGAAGGTGAGGTGCTGGCCGATCTCGCGGTGGATGTCGAAGCGGTCGGGGTCGTCGAACTGGCGCTCGTCGCGGTTGGCCGACGCCGACGCAGGAGCAGCATGGCGCTGCCCGCCGGGACGGTCGTGCCGTGGAGCTCGACGTCTCGGGTGACGTAGCGGGCGACGTGGGGCGGCGGCGGCTCGAAGCGCAGCAGCTCCTCGATCGCGTTGGGGATCAGCGACGGGTCCTCGACGAGCTCGCGACGCTGGTCGGGGTGGTCGGCCAGCACCTTGCCCGTCCAGCCGATGAGCCGGTCGTGGTCTCGTTGCCGGCGCCGGCGATGACGGCGAGGTAGGTCAGCAGCTCGTCCGGCGCTCAGGCGCCGCGTCGTACCCGTCTCGTCCTCGAACTCGGCGTTGCAGCAGCTCGGTCATCAGGTCGTCGGACGGGTGCTCGGCCCGCCAGTCGAGGTAGTCGCCGAAGCGTCGCCGCCGACGCGGGATCAATCTGTCGCCGTGCCATGGGCTTGCCCGGCCTCGGTGCGCAGGTTGGCGTGCGGCTGGTCGCGCACCGGCTTCCTGGTCGGACTCGGGGATGCCGAGCAGCATCCCGATGACCCGCATCGGCATCTGGGCGCCGAGGTCGGCGACGAAGTCGAACCGGTCGGCGCCGACGAGCGGGTCGAGCGCGTCGGCGCAGTACGCCCGGATCCGGTCCTCGAGCGCGAGCATCTTCTTGCGGGGTGAAGACCCGCGACAGCAGCTGCCGGTGGATCGTGTGCGTGCGGCGGGTCCTCGAAGATCAGCGATGCCGGGCGGGATCTCGATCTCGGCCTTGATGAACTCGAGGATCGCCGCCGCTGCGCCGAGCTGAACGTCTGCCTGGTCGACGAGGCCCCGCTCGACGTCGTCGAACCGGCTCACCGCGTAGAAGTCGTGGACGCTCGTTGTAGTAGAGCGGCGCCTCGTCGCGCAGCCGCCGGAACATCGGGTACGGGTCGGCGTCGATGTCGACGTCGTAGGGGTCGTAGCTGAGGTCGGCGCTCGTGTCGGGCACGGGCCGAAACTAGCCGATCGGCTAGCAGCGGCGGCTCAGTGCCCGGTCCACACGGGGTCGCGCTTCTCGATGAAGGCGGCGGCGCCCTCCCGGGCGTCGTCACTGCCGAAGACCTTCCGCTGCCACTCGGCCCGGATCGCCGCGCATCTCGTCCGGGCCCTGGATGGCGAGGCGGACGAGCTGCTTGGTGGCCTGGAGGCCGAGGGGGCCGTTGGCGGCGATGCGCCCGGCGAGGGCGAGCGCGGCGTCGAGCACCTCGGCCGGGGGCACGACCTGGTTGACGAGGCCGAGGGCCAGCGCCCGGTCGGCGTCGATGAGGTCCCCGGTGAGGGTGAGCTCGAGGGCGATGGCCAGCGGGATGCGGGTGGCCAGGGCGGTGCCACCGCCGGCCGCGAACAGGCCCCGCTTGACCTCGGGTAGGCCGAAGCGGGCCTCGGCCGAGGCCACGACCACGTCGCAGCCCATGAGCACCTCGAAGCCCCCGGCCACCGCGGTGGCGTTGGCCGCGCCGATGATCGGCACCGCGATGCCGCCCTCGGTGAAGCGTCGGAAGCCAGCCGTGCCGTCGGCACTCGGTGCCATGGCGCCTTCGGCCGCGAAGTCGGCCAGGTCCATCCCGGCGCAGAAGGCCCGGTCCCCGGTCCCGGTGATCACGACACACGACCACCGCCGGGTCCGCCTCGGCCTCGACCAGCGCGAGCCCGAGCTGGTCCAGCAGCTCGCCGTTCAGGGCGTTGCGGGCGGCGGGCCGGTTGAGGCGCAGCACCAGGACGGCGCCGCGCTGCTCGCGGACCAGGACGGGTTCGTCGGTCATGGCCCCCATGGTCGCATCCCCCGTCGCCGCACCCGTCCGGTGGCGGCCCACCGGCCCCGGAGTATAAGCTCGCTCTGCCTAGGCGGAAGTACCGTTCTCATCCCATCGTCCTGAAGGGCCCCATGACTGACGTGCGCCAGATGTCCCTGGTCGGCTTCATGCAGGCGGGCAACGTCACCGTCTACTCCGGCTCGTGGCGCCACCCCGCCACCGAGCACGGCTTCCTCGACGCGAGCTACTACCAGAAGCTCGGGCGGACCCTCGAGGAGGGCTGCTTCGACCTGATGTTCTTCGACGACCGCCTCGCCATGCCCGGCATCTACGGCGGCTCGGTGGCCGAGGCGGTGCGCCTCGGGGCCCGACCGGTGAAGCTCGACCTGTCCGTGGTCCTGGGCCTCCTCGCCGGGGCCACCGAGCACATCGGCCTCGGCGCCACCTACTCGACCACCTACTACTCGCCCTTCCACGTCGCCCGGACCTTCGCCACCCTCGACCACCTCTCCGGCGGTCGGGCCGCCTGGAACGTCGTCACCTCGGTGAACGACAGCGAGGCCCAGAACTACGGGATGAAGGAGGTGCTCGACCACGACGCCCGCTACGACCGGGCCGACGAGTTCCTCGAGGCCACGACCGGCCTCTGGGACTCCTGGGAGGACGACGCCCTCGTCCTCGACCGGGAGAGCGGCACGCTTCGCCGACCCCGACAAGGTCCACGAGCTCAACTACGAGGGCGACTGGTTCAGCGTCCGCGGGCCCCTCACCGTCCCCCGGTGCCCGCAGGGCCGACCGGTGCTGCTCCAGGCGGGCTCGTCGGGGCGGGGCCAGGCCTTCGCCGCCCGCTGGGCCGAGCTGATCTTCACCGGCGACCCCGGCATCGAGGTCGCCCGCGTCGCACTACAAGGACCAGAAGGAGCGCATCGCCGAGGCGGGCCGGGACCCCGACGCGGTGAAGATGCTGCCGATGGCCTACACGGTCGTCGGCGAGTCCCGGGCCCACGCCGAGGAGCGCGAGCAGGTCTTCCTCAACGACCTCGTCGACCCCAAGGCCTCGCTCACGCTGCTGTCGGAGCTGATGAACCACGACTTCTCGGACATGGCCCTCGAGGACCCCATCACCGACGAGCTCATCGAGTCGGTCTCGGGCATCCGGGGCCTGGTGCAGAACCTGCGCAAGCACATCGGCGGCGACACCTCGACCCTCGCCGACCTGGCCGGGCACCGGGCCACCCTCCTGCAGGGCCCCCGCTTCGTGGGCACCGGACCCGAGGTGGCCGACCAGATGCAGGAGTGGTTCGACGGCGACGCCTGCGACGGCTTCGTCATCGCCGCCACCCACGTCCCCGGCGCCTACGAGGACGTCGTGCGCCTCGTGGTCCCCGAGCTCCAGCGCCGCGGGGTCTTCCGCGACCGCTACACCGGCGCCACCCTCCGCGAGCACCTCGGCCTGCGCCCGCCCCGAGGTCGGGGGGCCGTGAGCGCACCCCTGCGGGTGGTCCAGTGGGCCACCGGCAACATCGGGACGAGGTCGCTGCGTGCCGTGATCGAGCACCCGGGCCTGGAACTGGTGGGGCTCCACGTGCACACCGAGGACAAGGTTGGACGGGACGCGGGCGACCTCGCGGGCACGGACCCGACCGGCGTGCTGGCCACCGGCTCGATCGAGGACGTCCTCGCCCTCGGCGCCGACTGCGTGCTGTACATGCCCCAGGGCTGTGACCTCGACGCGGTGTGTCGCCTGCTCGCCTCGGGCGCCAACATCGTCACGACGAGGGGGGAGTTCCTCCGGCCCGCGAGCATGGACCCCGACGAGCGCCGACGGGTGGAAGACGCCTGCGCGGCCGGCGGCACGTCGATCCACTCGACCGGGAGCAGCCCCGGCTTCATCTCCGAGGCCCTGCCGATCGTGCTGCTGACGATGCAGCGTCGGCTCGACCGCCTGCTGATCGACGAGTTCGCCGACATGTCGTCGCGCGAACTCCCCGGAGATGCTCTTCGACCTGATGGCCTTCGGCCGCGACCCGGCCGCCTTCGACGCCCGTCGCTTCGGCCACCTCGCCCACGCCTTCGGCCCGTCGCTGTCGGCGCTGGCCGACGCCATCGGTCGGCCCCTCGACGCCATCGAGTCCGGCGGCGAGGTCGCCGTGGCCGCCCACGACGTCGAGATCGCCGCGGGCCGGTGGCGGCGGGCACGGTCGCGGCGCAGCGACCCGTCGTCACGGGTCTGCGCGACGGCGAGCCCCTGCTGGAGTTCCGGGCCAACTGGTACGTCACGACCGACGTCGAGCCGGCGTGGGACCTGCGGGAGACCGGCTGGCGGGTGCAGGTCCTCGGCGACACCCCCCTCGACCTCGAGATCCGGTTTCCCGTCGAGCCGGAGCGCTACGCCCAGGTGTCGCCCGGCTTCACGGCCCACCCCGCGGTCAACGCCGTGGCCACGGTCTGCGCGGCGGCGCCGGGCATCCGCACCACCTTCGACCTCCCGAGGGTCCTGCCCGACCTGCGCTGACGGGTCAGGTCGTGCGGAAATTATGTTCTCGCTCCGGGAGAGGCAATACTGCAGGGCGGGATCGGCGACTCGCCTGGGGGTGCGTCGCCGTCTGAACACGGAGATGTCTCACGGGGGTTCTGATCGCCGGTCGAACCGACCGGCAAGGGGGTAGTGGGGGATGTCGAAGACCTGGGTCCGGCTGTTGGCCGTGCTGGCCGCGATGGCCTTCGTCGCCGCGGCGTGCGGTGGCGGGGATGACTCCGGCGGCGGGGACGACGCCGGCGGCGACGACGGCAGCGACGAGGCGGCCGCCGTCGAGGTCGACTACGAGGCCATCGGCCTGTGGGACGACGGCCCGTGCGACGAGTCCCTCGAGCCCCTGAAGATCGGGCTGATGACCGTGTTCGAGTCGCCGGTGCTGTCCCTGGAGGACCAGGCGACCGCCCTCGAGGCCTCGGCCGAGGCGTTCAACGCCCGGGGCGGCGCCAACGGCGCCTGCATCGAGGTCACGACCTGCGACGACGGGGGCAACGCCGACCAGGCGCTCGGCTGTGTCCGCGAGATCGACGAGGCCGGGGTCGTGGCCACGGTCAACGACCAGGGCACCGCCGGCCAGGCCGACGTGTCCGCCGCCATGGCCGAGGCGGGCATCCCCCGGGTCGCCTCCAACGTCGTGTCCGAGGACTGGGGCGACCAGAACGCCTACCCGCTCGATGCCTCCGGCACCGGGGTCACCTTCCTGCTGCCCCAGGCCCTGATCGAGGAGGACGTCACCGACATCGGCCTCATCCGGGTCGACCTGGCCGCCGCCTCTGCGCTGGTCGGCCTGCTCGAGGACCTGTACGCCGACGACGGCGCCACGTTCCCCTATGACGTCCCGGTCCCCGCCGGCACCACGGACTTCACCCAGTTCATCCTCGGTGCGCAGGACGCCGGCGTCGGCGGCGTGTCCCTCGCCCTGGGCGAGCAGGAGGCCGTCCAGGTCGTGCGGGCCGGCCAGCAGCTCGGCACCGACCTCCTCATCGGCTCCAGCCTGGGGACCTTCTCCCAGGCGTCCATCGCCGAGCTCGGCGACTTCGCCCAGCAGATGGTCTTCCTCTGGAGCTTCGCCCCGGCGACCTTCGACCTGCCCGTCTACGAGGCCCTGCGCCAGGACCTGGCGGCCACGGGCGAGGAGTCCCTCCAGCCGGCCAACCTGAAGGCCAGCCCCATGCGCTCGTGGATCGGGCTCTACGCCCTGCTCTACATGATCCGGGACGCGGACATGACGGAGTTCACCCGTGAGGGCATCACCGAGATGCTCGACGCCGCT
>CAVZRY010000028.1:0-535311 GCA_963777805.1 uncultured Microthrixaceae bacterium
GAAGGTGCCGAACCGACGGGCCAGCAACGGGGCGGACAGCGTGCAGACGACCGCCGCGCCGACCGCCAGGAGCAACAGGCCCGCTCGGGTGGGGAGCGTCCTGCGACCAGCTGCAGGTACTGCGTCACATGAACAGGCTGCCCGAGTAGCCGAAGCAGGCCGACCAGGCTGGCGATCACGGCGGTGCGGAAACGTGGGGAGTCGGAACAGTCGGATGTCGATCATCGGGTCAGTCAGCTGCCGCTGGCGCCGGACGAACACGACGGCGGCGACCGACACCGACGGCCACGCACACGGCCGGGACCCACCCGATGCCCGACTCGGCGACGATCTTCACGCCGTAGACGGCCGGAACGATGGCGAGGAACGACAGCACCGCGCTGCGCAGGTCGAACGGGCCGGGATCGGGGTCCTTCGACTCGGGCAGCAGGCACGGGCCGACGCACCAGCAGCGCGACCGTCACCGGGCAGTGCGGACAGGAACACCGACCCCCACCAGAAGTGCTCGAGCAGGAACCCGCCGACGATCGGGCCGAGCGCGCGCGGCCGACGGCGAACATCGTCGTCCAGACGCGATCGGCGATCTGCGCTGCGTGGTCGTCGGTGAAGATGTTGCGGATCATCGACAGGGTCGACGGCAAGAGGGTGGCGCCGGCGACGCCGAGCAGCGCGCGGGACGGCGATCAGCGCCTGCGGGGTCGTCGACGAGCGCCGCCGCGACCGACGCCAGCGCGAACGCCGCGGCCCCGATCAGCAGCAGTCGCGGCGACCGATGCGGTCGCCGAGGTTGCCCATCGTGACCAGCAGGCCCGCCAGCACGAACGAGTAGATGTCGATGATCCAGAGCAGCTGGAGCTGGACGGTCCGATCCCTCGCTCAGCTGCGGCACGGCGAAGCCCAGCACCGTGTTGTCCATCGAGATCATCAGCACCGGCAGCACCAGGACGGCCAGCGCCCGGTTCTCCCCGGCCCGCCCGAGACCCCTGGCCCCCTCCTCCACGATCGCCTCGTCGGTCACTCTATCTACTCCGGACCTCGTACCGGCGCCGAAGGGACACCCCCGACGCCGCCCGGACCTCGAACGGTGCCACGTCGCTTCGTCACCACGGTCCTCGGACCCGGGCGAACGGCCCGTCGTCCCGACGGGTGGGAGAGACCTTCGGTAGACGGCCCACGTCTGACCGAGGAGTCACGCGAACCCATGCCCACGTTGCTCAGCCCCCTCTTGGCCAGTGCCGAGCACGAAGCGAGAACTTCGCCAGCTTCGATGTCCCGCTCTGGGCCTGGGTCGCGCTGGTCTCGGCCATCACCGCGATGTTGGTCATCGACCTGCTGCTGGTCCACAAGACGGCGCACGTCATCGCCGTCGAGGAAGACAGCCATCGAGTCGGCCATCTGGATCTCGATCGGCCTGGCCTTCGGGCTGGTCATGATCGTCTGGCACGGCGGCCAGGCCGGCGCCGAGTACTACGCCGGCTTCCTGATCGAAAAGAGCCTTCGGTCGACAACGTCTTCGTCTGGGCCGTCATCTTCTCGTTCTTCGCGGTGCCCAAGCAGTACCAGTTCCGGGTCCTGTTCTGGGGCATCTTCGGCGCCCTCGTCCTCCGAGCCATCTTCATCTTCGCCGGCGTCACCCTCATCCAGCACTTCGAGTGGATCCTCTACGTGTTCGGCGTCTTCCTCCTCTACACGGCCTGGAAGATCGCCACCCACGACGAGGACGAAGCCGTCAGCAGATCTTCGGCTTCTACGACCCGGCGATCCCGGCGTCGTCCCCCTTCTGGCGCTGCAGATCGACGACCCCGGCCCGGGGCACCTCTTCGACGAGCTGATCTACCCTCTGGGGCCATGGCGCCGCACGCCCTGCGCATGCAGGTCGGCGACGTCTACTTCGAGATCCTGCGCCGCTTGGCCGCGGCCCTGGTCCCGGCCCGGACGGCCGACGACCAAACCTCAAGTGGCCGAGCAGGTCTCCGGCGAGCAGCTTGATCGGCCTGTTCCAGACTGGGCGTCCTTCTCCTGGAAACCCCGGCCAGCGAGTCCGCGTCGCGAGTCGGGGCGGTGCCCATGGTCTCGCCGAACGCGAGCGCGACGGCTGGAAGGATGATATCTCGGCCGGGCAGGACGGCGTGGGGGTTCGGGCCGAGGGCCGTCGGGGGCACGTCGTCGGGCGTCGTCTACCGGGCCAGGCGGCGGCCCGGCCTGCCAGGTGCCGAACACCGACCGCGACGATGGCAGCACCGCCAGGCCGCGGAGCTTCCGCCCTGGCTCACGCGCCGGTGCTGGCCGAGGCCGCCGATCAGGTCGGCGAGGTCGCGCCGCTCGCTGGCCAGGAACCAGCCCGGGGCGGTGGAGGACCTGGTGAGGCGGCTGCAGGTAGCTCGTCGGACCAGGGCGTCGCGGTAAGCCTGATCGAGCGGAGAGGTGGCTGTTCGGCGCTGTTGGTCGCCGCCCAGAGCTGGTTCTGGCGGCCTGCGGGGCGATCAGGAACGAGACCCCGAGGCCCCGCGGACGGCGCGCGCCGACGGCCAGCCAGTCACGCACCGGTGTGCACCTGTGCATCCTGGCCGACCGTCGGAGGCGGATCGGACGGCGGAACGCTGGCCGGGCCTGCCCGCCGAGGGACTGCCCGCGAGGCGGGGGCTCCGACATGCTCGACCTGGTCGGCTTGGACTCGGACCTGGTTCCGGCCCGTCGGCGGCTTCTCGACCGGCACGGCCAGCGCACGAGCTGGCCCAGGGCCGGTCGCCGACCCCGAGCTGGTCCTGCTCGACGAGCCCACCGCCGGGCTGGACCCGATGGGCCGGATAGATGCTCGACCTCGTCGGCCGCCTGTCCACCTTCGGGGCGTCGGTCCTGTTCGCCACCACGCCCTTCTCGACGACGTCCAGCGGGTCTCGCTACACGTGGTGATGATCGACGCCGGGCGGCTGGTGGTGGCCGGCCCCATGATAGGCTCGTACAGCGCACGGGGATCCTGCGGGTCGAGGTCGCGGCCGTCCCGACGCTGTCGAGTTGCGCACTGCGGCGCTCGTCGAGTTCCGGGTCGCACCGGTCGACACCCACGTCATCGACGTCGACACCGCCGAGCACGGCCAGGACGCGTCGACACGGTCGTGACCTCGTCGCCGACCTCGGCCCGCGGGCTCATGCCCTGTCGGAGCCGCCACCACTCCCTCGACGAGCTCTTCGTCGAGGCCCAGCGATGAGCCAGGCGAAGCGGCAGCCGCGGACGAGCGTCCCGGCCCTGGGGGGCGCGGTGGACGACCGGGCCATCGGCGGTACCGGAGGGCAGCCGGGTCGTTCGTGCGGGGATGGGCGCTGGGGCGCTGCTGCGCCGGCCGCGGCGGGCCCTCGGCCGGTCCTGGCGCCAGAAGGCGCGCCCCACGGTCGCTCCTGGCCCTGGTCACCATCCCCGCCGCGGTCGACGTGGGTGTCCGCTACGTCACCCGCAACACCCCGGGTGGGGCGATCGGCTTCGAGTTCCTCACCTTCCGGGAGTACGTCGGGGTGTCCTCTTCGCTCCGTGGCGGCGAGCGCCCCCGACGCGATCTGCCCCGACCGCCACGATCGGGTGCTCCCGCTGACTTCTCCCGCCCGCTCACCGGTGACGACTACGTACTGGCGAGGTCGGCGGCATCTTCTTCCTGGCTTTGAGTTCTCGTTCCTGGCCCCAGGCGGCTCACGTGGAAGTTTACGCGACGGTGGCGTGCGACCTATGTCGGGGACCACCTCGGCATCCTGTGGAAGGTGCCGCTGGCCTGTGCCGTGCTGGCGGTCTTCTACGCCGTGATCGCCGTGGCCGTGGCGTCCCTGACCGACCGGCGCATCGTCGGGCTGCTGGTCCGGAGCACCATGTTCATCCCCTCGGTCGTCACCGCCGGGATCGTCGATGCCGCCGAGCCGCAGCACGGCGTTGGGCGTGCTGAACCTGCTCGGGTTGCCCTCATCCTGCGGGACATCATCTTCGAGAGCCGGGGTCGACATCGACCGGACGCCGGACGGCGGGCGTCTCGGGGGCCGGCCTCGCGGCCCTGGGTCCTGTACGTCGTGCTGGTCGGCCAGGCCCCGCCGTCCTGCACCGCCGCTACGACGAGGGTCGGCAAGGAGCGTCGCAGACGCTCGGCGGGCCGAACAGGCCTGCAAGCCGATGAGCCGTCAGGCGAAGAGGCATCAGCAATGAGTCAGATCCCGCCGCCGCCGACCATCCCGCCGCCGCCCACCACGCCCCCGGCGCCAGCCGACCCCGCCTTCGTCTCCTACCGACCCCACGGTGGTGTGTGACGGGGTGTCGGTGTGGTTCGGCCCCAAGGTGGCGGTCACCGAGCTGTCGTGCTCCTTCGGCGCGGGGGTCACCGGCCTGCTCGGCCCCAACGGGGCGGGCAAGACCACCCTGATGCGGGCCATGTGCGGCCTCCTGCCCACCAACCGCGGGGCCATCCGGGTGCTCGGGGCCGACCCCCGCGCGGTGAAGCGCGGCGTCCAGCAGCACCTGTCCCTGGTGCCCGAGGACGACGTGCTGCTCATGACCGCCCGCCAGCTGGTCCGCTACGCCGGCGCTGCACTCGGCGGAAGGACCGCCACGCCCCGGAGGCCGGCCTGGCCACCGTCGGCTTGGCTCGATGTGGCCGACCGTCGCGGTTGCGGGCTTCAGCAAGGGCAGTGCCTAACCGGCCAAGATCGCCGCCTCCCTCGTCACCGAGCCCCTGGGTCATGGTCCTCGACGAGCCCCTGAACGGGGCCGACCCCGTCCAACGGGTCGCTCTCATCGGGTTCCACGCCCTCGCAGGGGCCGGACCGTCATCATCAGCTCCCACGTCCTGCACCAAGGTCGAGCGCCTGGCGGCCCGTCAGCTGGTGATCGTCCGAGGCCGCCTCGCGGCCGCCGGGCCATCCGTGAGGACCTGGCCACCGTCCCCGGGCGGTCCTGGTGCGCACCACCGAGCCCCGCCGCCTGGCCGGTGACCTGCTGGCCAGTGAGGCGGTGCAGGGGGTTACGCGATAGTCTCGCGGTCTTCCTCGACCCACGCCGGGGAGCTAGACCTCCTGCCGGTCGCCGCCCGGCTGGTGCCCGCCTGCGGGAGGTCCGGCCCCTCGACGACTCCCTCGAGAGCGTCTTCCGAGTCCTCTGATGACCACGACCGACCCGCCCTGTGCTCCGGCTGGCGAGCCCCTTCGTGGCGGTGGTCGCCTACACGCTGCGGGCCTGCCTGCCGTTCAAACGGTGGCTCGGGGTGCGCCCGCCGGCGCGCGGGTGCGCTGCTCTTCGGTTGGCTGACGCTGCTCGATCACCGACCACGTGATCGCCTTCGCGGACATCGCCGAGGGCGGTCTCTCGCCTGATCCTGCCCCTGACCTGCCTGGCCATCGGCGACGCCGTGTGGCTGACGCCGGGCCGGGGACTTCTCCCTGACCTGGCTCTCGCCGGTGCCGTTCCGGGTGATCGTGGCCGGGCGGTGGCTGGGCGGTCGTGAGTCCGCCTGGGTCACCTCGTGCCAGCCATGACCCTGGCGGCCCTCGTGGCCGAGGAGCGCTGTTCGCCATCGCCACGGCCGCCGGTCGCTGTGTACATCGCCCCTTCCTGCTCATCGGTGCGCGGGGTGCGCCGCTCGGGGCGCTCTGGTCCCTGGCCATATCCGTCCTGCTGGGGGAGTGGCTGCTCGGCACCCCGCTGACCGCGGCTCCGGCGTCCCGCTCCTGGGGTCTCCGAACACGCCTTCGTTGCCTTGTGGGAGACGGCGGCGAACTGAGCATCCACGCACCACGCCCCGGTGGGCGCCATCGTGCATCCTCATCACCCGCTCGCCCTCGCCCTCGCCGGCGCCCGGTGTCGCCCACATGCGTCCCCTCGCCGGCGACGACTGACGATCCGTTCTGGTACCTGCATGTGCGCTGGGCGCGGAGGATCCCCGTTACCAGAACGAGGGATTGTGTAGTGAGGGTGGGGGCTGGGCTGTGATCGTGAGCTGTCGTACGGGATCGCCAAGGGGGCACGGCATGAAGCTGCGCATGCTGCGTGAGGTGGCCCAACCGCCGGACCATCGCCGCCGCCGCCGACCTCGTCTACACCGCCTCCGCCGTCTCCCAGCAGCTCAGCGGGCTCGAGAAGGCCACCGGGGTGGCCGTGCTCGAGCGGGTGGGGCGCACGTCTGCCTGCACCGACGCCGGCCGGAGCTGGTCCGCCACGCCGATGACCTTTTGGCCGGCATGGAGGCGGCCGAGGTGGCCATCGAGCGCCTCAGCGGTGAGGTCAGGGGCACCCTGGCCATCACCGTGTTCCAGTCGGTCGCCGCCACCATGCCGGCCGTGCCGCTGCTGGACAAGCTCGCCGTGCGCCACCCGGACCTCCACCTGCGCACCGGAGACGAGGACCCGACCTCGCCACGGACGCGTGGCCTCGGGTGAGCTCGACCTGGCCTTCACCATGATTACCCGCATGCCCCGGCCCCTCTGCGCGACGATGCTACCTGGTACGTGGCTCGATGATATCACTTTACCTGGTCGTGGGCGGCTACGACCCGCTGGCCGGCCAGGGCCGGGTCCGCCTCGCCGACCTCGCCCCCCTGGGCCGTTCATCGCGTCACCGTCGGGGATGAGCTGCGGTCGTTGCGTGGTGGCCGCCTGCCGATGCTGGGTTCAGCCGGACCTGGTCCACGAGGTGGACGACTACCCGACCACCCTCCACCTGGTCGGCGCCGGCCAGGGCGTCGCTGGTGCCGGCCTCATTGACCTGGCCCCCACCTCCGCGGTCAAGGAGGTCGACCGCCGGTGTCCCGTCTGGTGCAGCTGGCCTATAGGAAGACCAGCGCCGAAGCCACCCGGCCATCGTTGCCGTACGCCAGGTCCTCGACGAGATCGTGGCCGACCTCGGCCTCGGCCGCACGTGATGGCGGCCTGACGTGCTGGAGATGCGTCCGATCTGTGAGCGCTGTGCAGACGCGCGTGGCCCTGGTGAGGACAGCGCCGACGCCCGCATCTGCAGCTTCGAGTGCACCTTCTGCGGGCCCGGGCCCGGGGCGACCTCGCCGGGCACCAACTGCGGCGGCGAGCTCGTCACCCGCCCCTGGCGAGCCACCGCGGGCTGACCCGGCAGCGGCTCCTCGGCCGTCGTCCACCCTGCCCGTCCATCGTCGAGTTGGGCACGAAACAAGGCAGGGGAGGGGGGGCGTGGGGGTCGGGTCGCACGCCGTCGGGGGCGCATGAGCTCCATGGCGTGGTGGGGTTTCTTGGGTCCACCGCGAGGTGAGCCCCACGGCGTGAAGCTCGGTGTGTACCGACAAGTACTCACCAAGGAGAACACGCCGATGGCTCTTGACGAGTCTGCCGTTTCTGAACTGCTCGACGCGCTCGTGGTGGGCGAGGGGCACGTACCGCGAGCCAGCCGACCAGGCCCTGATCGAGGTCGAGGTCACCGAAGGCATCGGCGCGGAGGCGTGGGAGCCGGTGGAATCACCACCGCAACGGCCACCGGCCCCGGGTCCTGTCGACCAAGGCCGGGGACCTGCAGTTGGGGATCCCCAAGCTCCGCAAGGGCAGCTTCTTCCCCAGATCCTCGAGCGCGGGCGGCGGATCGATCAGGCGCTCTATGGCGGTGGTGGTGGAGGCCTACGTCAACGGCGTGTCGACCCGGGCGGTCGATGACCTGGTCGTGGCCGAGGGGGTCGACACCGGCATGTCCCGGATTCCTGCGGAAGAGGGTCGCCGCGGTCCGGGGCCGGACCCTGGGCCATGTGGCGTTCCCGTATGTCTATTCGGATGCCACCTATATCCATGTCCGGCCAACCACGCCCTGGGCCAGGTCGTGTCCCGGGCTGTGGTCATCGCGACGGATGACCGCCGGCGGTGACCGGGAGATCCCTCGGAGTCGACATCGGTGACAGCGAAGACGAGGGTTGTCCGGACCCGGGTCCCTGCGCTCGCCGACGGAGGAACCGCGGCCTCAGCGGCGTCCGGCTCGTCATCTCTGACGTGCACGTGGGCTTGCGGGCCGCGATCGCCAAGCGCTTCGTGGGCGCGAGCTGGCAGCGCTGCCGGGTCCACTACGCCCGCAACCTGCTGGCCACCGTCCCCGCTCCCACGCCCAGTTCGTCTCGCTGCCGCCTTCCGGCTCGATCTTCGTGCTCGTAGCAGCCCCCAAGGTAACCCGGCCCGCTACGACGAGGTCACCGACACCCCGGTTCCCCAAGGCCGCGGAAGTCGAGCGCCAGGACCCGATGCTCCTGGCCTTCCGGGAGCGCCCCCGGCGAGTCACTGGCAAGATCTGGCTTGACTCGAATGTGCAACAAGGAGGTCAAGCGCCGCTCGAGCGAGTTCGTGGGGATCTTCCCCAATGACCTCGCCGCCCTCCGCTTTGTTCAATCGGTGCCGTTCTCGCCGACCAGCACGACGAATGGGCCATCGGCCGCCGCTACCTCTCAGAGGCCTCGATGGCCGAGTCAACGCCCCAATATCTGGAGACGACCAGCCCCAACTCGAGGGTGAACACACCGAGGATCACACCCTCGAACCCCACCACTCCGCGGGACTCTGTCTCGGGGGCGCGCCGCTCAGCATCGCCACCCTGCGTGACCGAAATGTCCCGGTACGTGGCCCTCTGCACCGACATTCCGGCGTCATGACGCCGGAATCCGGTGCCAGAACGAGACGTGGCCACAGGCGGTGAGATCGGCGCCCCGACGGCCCTTGGCGCGGCCCCACGCCCCGTTCTTGCCATCGTTTCCCCTGCTCATGCCGATGAAGGGGCATCGCCGACATCGGCTGGTCGGGCCACCGCAGCCGGCTCGACCAGCCGATGTCGGCGATGCCCCTTCATCGGCATGAGCAGGGGAAACGATGGCAAGAACGGGGCGTGGGGCCGCTCAGGGCCGTCGGGTACTACTCCACCGCCTGTGGCCACGTCTCGTTCTGGCACCGGATTCCGGCGTCACAGCACCGGAAATCCGGCGCCAGAAGCGCAAGGGCCGGGTGACCGGGACTCATCGGGTCACGCAGGGTGGCGATCTAGGGGTCGGCGCTGCTCCAGCACAGTCGCCGGAGCGGTGGGTTCGAGGGTGTGATCCTCGGTGTGTTCAGCCCTCGAGTTGGGGCTGGTCGTCTCCAGCGTCCGCCGGGCGTTGAGCTCGGCCATCGAGGCCTCTGAGAGGTAGCGGCGGCCGATGGCCCATTCGTCGTGCTGGTCGGCGAGAACGGCACCGATCAAGCGGAGGGCGGCGAGGTCATTGGGGAAGATCCCCACGACGTTCGAGCGGCGCTTGACCTCCTTGTTCAGCCGTTCGAGCGGGTTGTTGGACCAGATCTTGTGCCAGTGACTCGCCGGGAACGCCCGGAAGGCCAGGACGTCGGCTCGGGCCTGGCGCATCGACTCCGCGGCCTTGGGGAACCGGGCAGTGAGGGTGTCGGTGACCTCGTCGTAGCGGGCCAGGACTTCTTCGGGGGTGCCGAGCGCGAAGATCGACCGGAAGGCGGCAGCGACGAACTGGGCGTGGGAGCGGGGGGACGGTGGCCAGCAGGTTGCGGGCGTAGTGGACCCGGCAGCGCTGCCAGCTCGCACCCGCGAAGCACTTGGCGATCGCGGCCCGCAAGCCCGCGTGCCAGGTCAGAGATGACGAGCCGGACGCCGCTGAGGCCGCGGTCGTAGCGAGCGCAGGAACCGGGTCCAGAACGTCTCGTCTTCGCTGTCACCGATGTCGACTCCGAGGATCTCCCGGTCACCGCCGGCGGTGATGCCCGTCGCGATGACCACAGCCCGGGACACGACCTGGCCCAGGGCGTCGTCGCGGACATGGATATAGGTGGCATCCAAATAGACATACGGGAACGCCACATGGCCCAGGGTCCGGCCCCGGAACGTGGCGACCCTCTCATCGAGGCCTTCACAGATCCGGGACACCTCCGACTTGGAGATCCCGGTATCAACCCCCATCGCCGCGACCAGGTCATCGACCGCCCGGGTCGACACGCCGTTGACGTAGGCCTCCATCACCACCGCATAGAGCGCCTGATCGATCCGCCGCCGCTTGTAGTCGCCCTGGCCTCCAGCGGCGATATCCACCAGTACTCCAGGCGCCGCCACAGGTCCAGGCCAGGCGCTGCGGTGGGTGACCCGGCCCGGGCCCCTCTCCACGCCTCCGCCGACATGGCTTCGGTGGCCTCGACCTCGATCAGGGCCTGCAACGCCCACTGGGCCAGCTGGCGGACCAGGTCGGTCCCCTCGCCCACCGCGAGCGTGTGCCGAGCAGTTCAGAAACGGCAGACTCGTCAAGAGCCATCGGCGTGTTCTCCTTGGTGAGTACTTGTCGGTACACACCGAGCTTCACGCCGGCGGCGACCACCTCGCGGTGGACCCGAACCCCACCACGCCATGGGACTCGTGCGCCCCCGACGGCGTGCGGCCCGACCCCACGCCCCCCTCCCTGCCTCGTTTCGCCCGGCCCGACGATGGTCGGGCAGGCGCGGACGACGGCCGAAGGAGCCGGCTCGGGTCAGCCCGCGGTGGCTCGCCGGGGGCGGGTGCACGAGCTCGCCGCCGCAGTTGGGGCAGATGCCGGCGAGGTCGCCGTCGGCGCAGGGCGCACAGAAGGTGCACTCGAAGCTGCAGATGCGGGCGTCGGCGCTGTCCTCGGCCAGCGCCGTCTCGCAGCGCTCGCAGATCGGACGCATCTCCAGCACGTCAGGCCGCCTTCGTCGCCGGCCGAGGCCGAGCTCGTCGACGATCTCGTCCAGGGCCTGGCGCACGGCGACGATGGCCGGTCGGTCGGCGCTGGCGGTGCGGTAGGCCAGCTGGACCAGACGGGACACCGGCGGGTCGACCTCGATGGCCCGGAGGTGGGGGGCGAGGTCGATGAGGCCGAGGGCAGGCACCAGCGAGACGCCCTGGCCGGCGCCGACCAGGTGGAGCGTGGTCGGGTAGTCGTCCACCTCGTGGACCAGGTCGGGCTCGAACCCGGCGTCCCGGCAGGCGACGACCGACGCAGCGACCGCAGCTCATCCCCGACGGCGAGGCGATGAACGGCCGGGGGGCGAGGTCGGCGAGGCGGACCCGGCCCTGGGCGGCCAGCGGGTCGTCCTCGCGCACGACGAGGTAGAGGATGTCGTCGAGCAGCGAGTACCGGGTCACGTCGTCCCGGAGCGGGGCCGGGGCGTGCGGGTAGTCGATGGTGAAGGCCAGGTCGAGCTCGCCCGAGGCCAGCGCGTCCATGGCGAGGTCGGGGTCCATCTGCCGGGTGCGCAGGTGGAGGTCCGGGTGGCGCACGGCCAGCTTGTCCAGGAGGGGCACCAGCATGGTGGCGGCCACCGACTCGAACACGGTGATGGCCAGGGTGCCCCTGACCTCGCAGCTCAGGCGCTCGATGGCCACCTGGGCGGCCTCCATGCCGGCCAACAGGTCATCGGCGTGGCGGACCAGCTCCCGGCCGGCGTCGGTCAGGCGGACGTTGCGCCCCACCCGCTCGAGCACGGCCACCCCGGTGGCCTTCTCGAGGCCGCTGAGCTGCTGGGAGACCGCGGAGGCGGTGTAGCCCAGCGAGTCGGCGGCGGCGGCGATCGTCTGGCGGTTGGCCACCTCACGCAGCATGCGCAGCTGCTGCAGGCTCATCTCCATGCCGTGCCCCCTTGGCGATCCATTACGACAGCTTCACGATAACCACACCCAGCCCCCACCCTCACTACACAATCTCTCGTTCTGGTAACGAGATGTACGCCCCCAAGCGCACATCCAGGTACCAGAACGGATCGTCAGTCGTCGCCGGCGAGGGGGCGCATGTGGGCGACGCGCCAGACGGCGAGGGCGAGGGCGATGAGGGTGATGAGGGCGAGGCGGAGGATCGCACCCCAGCCCGAGGGCATGCCGCTGCGCTCGATCAGCTCGCCGTACTCCCACAGGCCGGCGAAGGCCTGCTGGGACTCCCAGAGCGGGGACACCAGGGCGATGCCGGTGAGCGGGGTGCCGAGCAGCCACTCCCCCAGCAGGACGATGGCCAGGGACCAGAGCGCCGAGCGGCGCACCAGCACACCGATGAGCAGGAAGAGGGCGATGTAGGCGGCCGAACCGGCGGCCGTGGCGATGGCGATCGGGCCGGCGGCCTCGGGGACACCGGCGACGAGGGCCGCCAGGGTCATGGCCGGCACGAGGGTGACCAGGGCCACCAGCCAGCCGCCCAGCCACCGCCCGGCCACGATCACCCGGAACGGCACCGGCGAGAGCCAGGTCAGGGAGAAGGTCCCGGCCCGGGCGTCCGCGCCCAGCACGGCGTCGCCGATGACCAGGCAGGTCAGGGGCAGGATCAGGCGGAAGAGACCGCCCTCGGCGATGTCCGCGAAGGCGATGCGCGTCGAGTCGGTCATCGAGCAGCGTCAGCCAACCGAAGAGCAGCGCACCCGCGCACGGCAGCAGCACCCCGAGCCACCGTTTGAACGGCAGGCAGGCCCGCAGCGTGTAGGCGACCACGGCCACGAAGGGGCTCGCCAGCCGGGGCCCCGGAGCCGGGACCGCCGCCACGGGCGGGTCGGTCGTGGTCATCGGAGGAGCTCCCGGAAGACGCTCTCGAGGGAGTCGTCGAGGGGCCGGACCTCGCGCAGGCGGGCGCCCGCGGCCCGGGCGGCGACCGGCAGGAGGGTGGCCAGCTCCCCGGCGTGGGTCGAGGAGACCACGAGGGTGTCGCCGTCGACGGTCACCCCCTGCACGGCCTCGCTGGCCAGCAGGTCACCGGCCAGGCGGCGGGGCTCGGTGGTGCGCACCAGGACCGCCCGGGGACGGTCGGCCAGGGCGTCACGGATGGCCCGGTGGCCGCCGGCGGCCGCGAGGCGGCCCCGGACGATCACCAGCTGACGGGCGGCCAGGCGCTCGACCTCGTGCAGGACGTGGGAGCTGATGATGACGGTCCGGCCCTGGTCCCCGAGGGCGTGGAAGAGCTCGATGAGGGCGACCCGTTGGACGGGGTCGGCCCCGTTCAGGGGCTCGTCGAGGACCATGACCCGGGGCTCGGTGACGAGGGAGGCGGCGATCTTGGCCCGTTGGCGCATGCCCTTGCTGAAGCCCGCGACGCGACGGTCGGCCACATCGAGCAGGCCGACGGTGGCCAGGCCGGCCTCCGGGGCGTGGCGGTCCTTCACCGAGTGCAGCGCCGCGGTGTAGCGGACCAGCTGGCGGGCGGTCATGGGCCCGGGGACCGCATCGTCCTCGGGCACCAGGGACAGGTGCTGCTGGACGCCGCGCTCCGCGCGGGGGTCGGCCCCGAGCACCCGGATGGCCCCGCGGTTGGTGGGCAGGAGGCCGCACATGGCCCGCATCAGGGTGGTCTTGCCCGCCCCGTTGGGGCCGAGCAGGCCGGTGACCCCCGCGCCGAAGGAGCACGACAGCTCGGTGACCGCCACCTTGGGGCCGAACCACACCGACACCCCGTCACACACCACCGTGGGGTCGGCGACGAAGGCGGGGTCGGCTGGCGCCGGGGGCGTGGTGGGCGGCGGCGGGATGGTCGGCGGCGGCGGGATGCTGCTCATCGCTGATGCCTCTTCGCCTGACGGCTCATCGGCTTGCGGGCCTGTTCGGCCCGCCGATCGTCTCCGACGCTCATTGCCGCCCCTCGTCGTAGCGGCGGTGCAGGACGGCGAGGGCGCCGCCGACCAGCACGACGTACAGGACCACGGCGGCGAGGCCGGCCCCCGAGACGCCCGCCAGTCCGGCGTCCCGGTCGATGTCGACCCGGCCCTCGAAGACGATGTCCCGCAGGATGAGGGGCAACCCGAGCAGGTTGAGCACGCCCAGCACCGTGCCGTCGGGCTCGGCGGCGTCGACGATCCCGGCGGTGACGACCGAGGGGATGAACATGGTGCCGAGGAAGGCCAGACCCCCGACGATCCGCCGGTCGGTCAGGGACGCCACGGCCACGGCGATCACGGCGTAGAAGACGGCCAGCACGCGCACAGGCCAGCGGCACCTTCCAGAGGATGCCGAGGTGGTCCCCGACGTAGGTCAGCGACGCCGCCGTCGGCCACCAGCATCTGGCCGACGTAGAGCATCACCTGGGGCAGGAACGAGAACCCGAAGACCAGGAAGAAGATGCCGCCGACCTTGGCCATGACGTAGTCGTCGCCGGTGAGCGGGCGGGAGAAGATCAGCGGGAGCACCCGGTCGTGGCGGTCGGGGCAGATCACGTCGGGGGCGCTCACCGCCACGAACAGCAGGAGCGATGAGTCGACACCCCGACGTAGTCCCGGAAGGTGAGGAACTCGAAGCCGATCTCGCCCACCGGGGTGTTGCGGGTGGCGTAGCGGACACCCACGTCGACCGCGGCGGGGATGGTGACCAGGCCCAGCAGCGTCCACGGCAGCACCTTCTGGCGCCAGGACCGGCGCAGGCCGAGGGCCCGCCGCACCGTCAGGCGCCACAGCGCCCAGCGCCCGGCCGCGCGACCACCCCGGCTGCCCTCGTACGGCCGGTAGCCCCGGTCATAGACCGCACCCCCCAGGGCCGGGACGCTCATCGCGACTGCCGCTTCGCCTGACGGCTCATCGCTGGGCCTCCTGGACGAAGAGCTCGTCGAGGGAGTGGTGGCGGCTCGACAGGGCATAGAGCCGCAGGCCGAGGTCGGCGACGAGGTCACGGACCGTGTCGAACACGTCCTCGCCGTGCTCGGCGGTGTCGACGTCGATGACGTGGGTGTCGACCGGTGCGACCCGGAGGCCGACCCCGACGAGCGCCGCGGTCAGCAACTCGACCGCGTCGGGACGGCCGCCGACCTCGACCCGCAGGATCCCCGTGCGCTGCACGAGCTCCTCGATGGGGCCGGCCACCACCAGCCGCCCGGCGTCGATCATCACCACGTGGTCACAGACCCGCTGGACGTCGTCGAGGAGGTGGGTGGCGAACAGGACCGACACCCCGAAGGTGGACAGGCGGCCGACGAGGTCGAGCATCTCCTCCCGGCCCATCGGGTCCAGGCCGGCGGTGGGCTCGTCGAGCAGGACCAGCTCGGGGTCGGCGACCAGGGCCTGGGCCAGCTTCGTGCGCTGGCGCATGCCGGTCGAGAAGCCGCCGACCGGCCGGAACCGGGCTTCGTCCAGGCCGACCAGGTCGAGCATGTCGGAGGCCCGCTGGCGGGCGGCCTCGGCGGGCAGGCCCGCCAGCTCGCCGAAGGTGGCGACCAGGTCCGCCGCGGTCTGGTCGTTGGGCAGGCAGTCGTGCTCGGGCATGTACCCGAGGCGGGCCCGGATCCCGACGGGGTCGTCGGCCACCGGACGCCCGACCACCTCGAGGCGGCCGGCGGTCGGGTGCAGCTGGCCCAGCATCAGGCGGAAGAGGGTCGTCTTGCCCGCCCCGTTGGCCCCGACGAGGCCGACCGAGCCCCGGGGGACGTCCATCGCCAGCTCGCGCAGAGCGGTCGTACCCCCGGGATAGGTGAGGGTGAGGGCCTCGGTCCGCAGCAACGACTCGCTCGGCGCGCCCGGAGGCGGCGGCACGGGCGGCGCAGGGGTCACCGGGGTGAGAGTAGGTGACCGGCACCGCCGCCGGGATCCAGAACCGGCGGAGCGGGCCCGGTGCAGACCTCCGGTCGGCCCCCGACGACCGGAACGGATACATCAGCAGTCCTTGACGAAACCCATCACAAAACGTCGCTTGTCCTAAATGGTCCGTGGCGCGACGATCGATCCATGTTCGCCATCCACTGTGACCACTGCCAGAAGCGCTACCTCGTCGGGACCTCCGCCATCGTGTCGTTCCACAACACCGACCACGGCCCCGAAGCCGTCGTCGCGTGCCCCAAGGGCCACACCGTGGTCCACGACTTCCACACCGAGTCGGACCGGCCGGTGCAGCGCGAGGTCGCCCTCGTTGCCTGAGCCCGGACCGCGGGGCCCCGGGCCCAGCGGCCCGGCGGCTCCGCCGCCAAGAGCGGAGACACAGCCCTCGGAGCGGCCCGCCGTCCGATCCGCCTCCGACGGTCGGCCAGAATGCACGGGTGCACACCCGTCGTGACTGGCTGGCCATCGGCGCCGGCGCCATCCGCGGGGCCTCGGGGGTCTCGTTCCTGATCGCCCCGCAGGCCGCCAACCGGCTCTGGGGCGGCGAGTCCGACGAGACGCCGACGGCCCAGCTCCTGCTCCGCTCGATGGGCTACCGCGACGCCCTGGTCGGCGGGATGCTCCTCCGGGCCGGCCTCACCGGGTCTCCCACCACCCCGGGCTGGTTCCTGGCCAGCGGCGGCGCCGACCTCGCCGACCTGATCGGCGGCCTCGGCCAGCACGAGCACATGAGCCAGGACCAGAAGCTCCGCGGCCTCGGCGGTGCTGCCGTCGGCATCGCGGTGGGTGTGCTGGGCGCCTGGCAGGCCCGCCGCCGCCTGGCCCGGTAGACGACACCGACGCAACGTGCCCCCGACGGCCCTCGGCCCGACCCCACGCCCCATCCCTGCCGCGGTGTCAGTCCTCCAGCCGGTGGGCGGCGCTCACGACGGGGCGGAAGCCGTCGGGCACCGCCCCCGACTCGGCGACGGCGGACTCGCTCAGCCGGGGCTTGCGGGGGGAGGACACCCAAGTCCTGGAACAGGCCGTCGAGCTGCTCACCGGAGACCTGCTCGGCCACGTTCTTGAAGTTCAGGGTGGTGGCCATCCGGCCGGGACGGGGCACGGCCCAGCGGCGCAGGATCTGGAAGAAGTCGACGTCGCCGACCTCCATGCGCAGGGCGTGCAGCGCCATGGCCCCCCGGAGGTAGATCGGCTCGTCGAAGAGGTGCCCGGGGCCGGGGTCATCGATCTCCAGGCGCCAGAAGGGGGACGACGCCGGGATCGCCCGGTAGTAGAAGCCGAAGATCTGCTGCGGTGTCCCGTTGCCCTCCCGCGCGCTCCACAGCCACTCGGCGTAGGTGGCGAAGCCCTCGTTCAGCCAGATCTGGCGCCAGGCCGGGATGGTCACCCGGTCGCCGTACCACTGATGGGCCAGTTCGTGGACGACCGTGGACTCGCCGCCCACGGGGTCGCCGAAGATCTCGGGCGGGTAGAAGGGCCGGGTCTGGTTCTCCAGCGCGAAGCCGACACCGTCGACGGCGTCGACGAACCCGCCGCCGTCGACGAAGGGGTAGGGCCCGAAGCGACGGGACAGGAAGTCGAGCATCTCGGGCTGGCGAGCCAGCGCGGTCTGGGCGACCTCGCCCGCCGGCGGCGGCGCGTCGGCCGAGGTCCCCGTGATCCAGTCGTTGGTGTTGGCGATGCTGCCGGCGGGCGGGCCCGGGACGGTCCAGCCGTCCAACTCGTCGCCGTCGGCCTCGAAGGAGGTGGTGCCCTCGCCCGTCGACACCTCGATGTCGTCCACGGCCACGCCCGGGCCCTGGACCGAGTCGTCACTGATGTAGCTGATCGCCACCTTGACATCGCTGCCGGCGTAGGCCCCGAGGTCGACGGACCACTGCTCCCAGCCATCGCTGCTGCCGCTGGCGGCGTTCCAGTCACCGGAGGTGCCCTGGGCGGTGCAGCCGTCGTTGCCGTCGTCGGCCTGGTAGTGGGTCAGGTGCGGGTGCAGGTCCAACCAGGACGGGCAGGAGTCGCCGGTGCTCGTGCTGGTGTGGGCATTGGTGTCGGGCAGGGTGGTCCAGTCGTTGTCGCCCACGGTGTGGGCCTCGACCGCGACGTGGTCCCAGCCCGACTCCGTCGCCCGGTTGACCCAGAAGGACAGGGTGGCACCGCCACCGGGCACCGTGATCGAGCGGCTGAGGCGCTTGTAGGTCTGCTGGCCGGCCTGGGACAGGGCCATGCGGGTCCCGGTGTGCGGGGCGAGGGGAACCAGCAGCGACGGGTCGACGGCGTCGAGGTAGGACACACCGCCGGGGCGACCACGGGGGTCCTGGTACTGGTCGAGGTCGAACTCCCCGATGGTCACGGTGGCCAGGTAGGAGGCCATCAGCGCGGGGGCGTCCCACACCCAGGTGGTGAAGCCCCCGGCGGAGTCCTGGCTGACCAGGTGCCCGTTGGCCACCACCTCGAGGCCGTCGGGCACGGTCACCTCGAAGTGGTAGCTGGCGCGGTCCCGAGGATGGTCATTGACCGGGAACCAGACGGCGGCCACATGGGGTTCGCCGACCACCAGGGCGCCGTCGTCGCTGGGGATGAACCCGCCACCGTCGTCTTCAGGGGGCAGGGGCTGGGGGACCCCGTCGTAGGTCACCACGACCGGGACACGGGTGCCGGCGGCCAGCGGGGTGGCCGGGGTGATCTTGAGCTCGCCGTTGGCCCGGGTGAAGGTGGCGGCCACGCCGTCGACGGTCACCGTCCGCACCGTCAGGCCGTCGAGGTCGAAGTTGAACCGCGACAGGTCCCGGGTCGTCACCAGGTCGATGGTGGCCACCCCGGTGAGGACATCGGTCGCCGGGTCATAGCCCAGCTCCAGGTCGTAGGCCTTGACGTCGTACCCCCCGTTGCCGTCCATCGGGAAGTAGGGGTCACCGATGCCGGCGGCGCCGGGTCGGAAGGTCGGCACCGCGGACGCGGCGACCGCCGTCGACACGAGGACGAACACCAAGCCGGCCGCGACCAGGGGGAGGCGTTTCACGCCGTGACCCTACCGGGCACCCCCCGTCCGGGCCGGGCCGGGACTTGGGGCTACGGGGTGCGCTCGGGGTCGACGCCACCCGGATCGTCCAGGCTGTCGGCGTCGATCGGCTCGCCCGGCTCGGGGAGCACGCCGTTCCTGCGGTCGCGCTTGTCGGCCTGCAGCGACGCCACGATCGAGACGGTGAGCACCCCGAAGATGACCGCGAGGGAGATCGGGATCGGCATGTGGTACTCGACCGGCTTGCCGATGAGCAGCATCTTGGTCCCGACGAAGGCCAGGATCACGCCCAGGCCGACGTTGAGGTAGCGGAACTGGCCCTGCATCCCGCCGAGCAGGAAGTACAGCGACCGCAGGCCGAGGATGGCGAAGGCGTTCGATGCGAACACGATGAACGGCTCGCGGCTCACCGCCAGGATGGCCGGCACCGAGTCGACGGCGAAGACCACGTCGGTGGCCTCGATCAGCACCAGCACGGCGAACAGCGGGGTGGCCAGCCGCTTGCCGTTCTCGATCGTGAACAGCTTCTGGCCGTCGTAGTTGTCGGTGGTCGGCACCAGGCGCCGCACCGCCCGCATGGCGATGTTCTTGTTGTAGTCGACCGCTTCGTCCTCGTCGTGGGTGGCGATCTTCCAGGCCGTGTAGAGGAGGAAGACGCCGAACACGTAGAGGATCCACTCGAAGGACTCGATCAGCGAGACCCCGGCGAAGATGAAGATGGCCCGCAGGACCAGGGCGCCGAAGATGCCCCAGAACAGGACCCGGAACTGGTACTGCTTGGGCACCGCGAAGAACGAGAAGATGACGGCCCAGACGAAGACGTTGTCGACCGAGAGGCTCTTTTCGATCAGGAAGCCGGCGTAGTACTCGGCGCCGGCCTGGCCGCCGTGCCACACGATCATGACCAGCCCGAAGGCCAGGCCGATCGAGATCCAGATGGCCGACTCGATGGCCGCTTCCTTGATCGAGATGACGTGCGCCGTCTTGTGCACGAGCAGCAGGTCGATGACCAGCATCGCGGTGATGGCCGAGATCAGCGCGACCCAGGCCCAGAGCGGGACGTCGAAGCTGGCGAAGTTCTCGCTCGTGCTCTCGGCACTGGCCAAGAGGGGGCTGAGCAACGTGGGCATGGGTTCAGGTGACTCCTCGGTCAGACGTGAGCCGTCTACCGAAGGTCTCTCCCACCCGTCACCATGACGGGCCGTCCGCCCGGGTCCGAGGACCGTGGTGACGAAACGAACGTGACACCGTTGCACCACGTGCAGCGGCGCCGGGGATACTCCCCTTCAGCGGGACGTCAGTGTACGGGAGTAGAAGACCAGAGTGACCGACCAGGCGATCGCGGAGGAGGGGGCCAGGGGCCTCGGCCGCGCCGGGGAGAACCGCGCCCTCGTCGCCCTCACCCTGCCGGTGCTGCTCATCTCGATGGACGCCACCATCCTCGGCTTCGCCGTGCCCCGGCTCAGCGAGGACCTCCAGCCCTCGGGCGCCGAGCTCCTCTGGATCATCGACGTCTACTCCTTCGTCCTCAGCGGCCTCCTCATCACGATGGGCAACGTGGGCGACCGGGTCGGGCGCCGGCGCCTGTTGCTCTACGGGGCGGCGGGCTTCAGCGCGGCCTCGGTGGCCGCCGCGTTCGCCCCCTCGGCCACCGCCCTGATCGCCGCCCGGGCCGCCCTCGGGGTGGCCGGCGCGACGCTCATGCCCTCCACCCTCTCGCTGATCCGCAACATCTTCATGGACGAGCGGCGGCGCCAGTTCGCCGTGGCGGTGTGGGCCACCATGTTCTCGGTCGGCGCGGTGGTCGGGCCCATCATCGGCGGCCTGCTGCTCGAGCACTTCTGGTGGGGCTCGGTCTTCCTCGTCGGGCTCCCGGTGACCATCACCCTCCTGGTCGTCGGCCCGATCGTGATCCCCGAGTCCCGGGATCCGGACCCCGCCCCCTTCGACGTGCCCAGCGCGGCGCTGTCGATGGCCGCCGTGCTGCCCCTCGTCTACGGCATGAAGACGGTGGCCGAACGGGGTTGGGCCTTCGTCGTGGTCCCACCGGTCCTGGTCGGCCTGGTCGCCGGCTGGGCCTTCATCCGCCGCCAGCGCCGGCTCCCGGTGCCCATGATCGACATGACCCTGTTCGCCGTGCCGAAGTTCCGGGTGGCCATCACCGCCAACCTGCTCACCTGCTTCGGGTTCGCCGGCTCGACGTTCTTCCTGACCCAGTACCTCCAGCTGGTCGTCGGGCTCTCCCCCACCCGGGCCGCACTCCATGCTGCTGCCGGGCGCCGCCGCCGGCGTGCTGTCGACCATGACCGCCCCGGCCATGACCCGGCGGGTCGGCACCTTCACCGTGATCACCACCGGCCTGGCCGTCGGGGCCGTCGGCTTCCTGGTCCTCACCCGCCTCACCGTGGACAGCTCGCTGCTGCAGGTGATCGCGGCGCTGGTCATCATCGAAGCCGGGCTCTGCGCGGCCATCACGGTGTCGATCGACGGGATCATGACCGTGGTCCCGCCCGAGAAGGCCGGCGCCGGGGCGTCGGTCTCCGAGACCGCCAACGAGCTCGGCGTCGCCCTCGGCACCGCCGTCCTGGGCAGCATCCTGGTGGCGGTCTACCGCGACCGGTTGGCCGAGGCCCCCGCCGCTGCCCAGGAGACCCTCGGCGGGGCCCACGACGTGGCCGCCGACCTCGGCACCGCCGCCGGCGACGCCCTGATCGCGGCCGCCGACGCCGCCTTCACCGACGGCGTCCGCCTCGCATCGCTCGTGACCGCTGTCCTGCTCGCCGGGGTCAGCCTGGCGTCCTGGCGGGTGTCCCGCCGGTGACCGACACCGACGGCAGGGATGAGGCGTGGGGTCGGGCTGACCGTCGTCGGGGGCACACGAGCCCTCGGATCTCACCCTGCGTGGCCGAATCGGGCCGCTTGTCGGGGTCCTCTCGTTCTGGCACCGGATCTGCGGGTCATGACCCGCAGATCCGGTGCCAGAAGCCAGGGCGGTCACGGGCGGTGGGATTTCGCGCCCCGACGGCCCGCGGCCCGTCCCCACGCCCCCGTGGTTGCGTCGGTGTCGTTCGCCCGGCCCGACGGCCGGACCGGCCCGCACTAGCTTCGGCGGGCATATGCGACGGCTCCTCGCTCCTCTGCTCCTGCTCGCCCTCTTCCTGACCGCGTGTGGCGACGACGCCGACACCGTCGACGTGGGTGACGACGGCGGGGACACCGCCACCGAGGTCACCTATGCCGATCTCGACGGGCGCACCTTCGTGTCCACCGGGTCGACCGGCTACGAGATCGTGGCCGACACCACCATCTCGCTGAGCTTCGAGGACGAGCGCATCTCGGCGGCCGCGGGCTGCAACACCCAGAACGGCGGCGTCGAGGTGGCCGAGGGACAGCTGCGGCTCACCTCGCAGCTGGCCAGCACGATGATGGGATGCGAGGAGCCGCTCATGGCCCAGGACCAGTGGGTGGCCAGCTTCCTCGAGGCCGACCCCGACATCACCCTGGACGGCGACGCGATGACCCTGACCGTGGGTGACGAGTCCCTGGAGCTGAGCGCCGAGTCGTGAGCCCCGACGGGCCCGGCCCGCTCATCTCGACCGGGCAGCTCCCGGACCCCGAGCAGGTCCAAGCCGTCCTGGAGGCGGCCCACGCCGCCTGCCGTGACCTCGGCGAGGGCGCGGTCGCCGACTACATACCGGCCCTGGCCGCCGCGCCCCCGACGCGTTCGGGGCCTGCATCGCCGGGGTGACCGGTCGCCTCTACGAGGTGGGCGACACCACCACGGAGTTCTCCATCCAGAGCGTCTCCAAGCCCTTCGTGTTCGCCCTCGTCTGCCAAGCGCTCGGTGCCGAGCAGGCCCGCGACAAGCTCGGGGTGAACAGCACCGGCCTCCCCTTCAACTCGGTCATGGCCATCGAGCTGGGTGCCGATCGCACCATGAACCCGATGGTCAACGCCGGCGCGATCGCCACCACCAGCCTCGTCCCCGGCGCCACCGGGCTCGAGAAGTGGCAGTTCGTGCTCGAGGGCCTGTCGGCCTTCGCCGGCCGCGACCTCACCATGGACCGTGGCGTCTACACGTCCGAGGCGGCCAACAACCTCCGCAACCAGGGCATCGCCCACCTGCTGGAGAGCTACGAGCGCCTGTACTTCGACCCCGACGTGGCCACCGACGTGTACACGATGCAGTGCTCGGTCCTGGTCACCGCCCGGGACCTCGCGGTGATGGGGGCCACCCTGGCCGACGGCGGGGTCAACCCGCTCACGGGGGTCCGGGTGGTCGACGACGGCCTCTGTCGCCGGGTCCTGGCGGTACTGGCCACCGCCGGCCTCTACGAGCGGTCGGGTGAATGGCTGTACGAGACCGGCCTTCCCGGCAAGAGCGGGGTGAGCGGGGGGATCGTCACGATCGCTCCGGGCAAGGGGGGCCTCGGCACCTGGTCACCGCCGCTCGACGAGGCCGGCAACAGCGTGCGGGGCCAGGCCCTCACCCGCCGACTGTCCGAGGACCTCGGCCTCAACCTGTTCGCCTCCCAGCCCTACGAGCCGGGGTGACGGGGGCCAGCTCGACTGGCGACCTTCCGGTCGGGGTAGGTCCCCTTCCATGCCCTGTCCCGCTGTCTGGTTGTCCGAGCCCGAGCCGACCATCGGCTTCCGGGGGCTCGCTGCCCTCGCCACCGAGGCGGGCCACCGGGTCGAGGTTCTCGAGGACGCGACCCCGAGTCCGGGTGACCTCGTGGTCTCGGACCCGAGCCGGAGCCCCGGCGGCCCCCCCACCCGCCTGAAGCACTGCCACCACCTCGCCCTCACCCACCGCCGGGACGAGCCCTTCGTGCTGCGTTGCCTCCGCGCCGGCTACCTGGGGTTCCTGCTCCACACGACCCCCAGCAGCGAGGTCGCCGCCGCCCTCCCCCGCCTGGCCGCCGGCGATGCCGTGGTGGCGTCCGCGCTGGCCAGTCGCGTTGCCCTGAGCGGTGCCCGCCTCGCCGACGACAGCTTCTGGCCCGGCGTCACCCGCGGCCTGACCCGGCGGGAGAGCGAGGTGCTCGAGGGCCTCAGCCACGGCCGGTCCACCCGGCAGGTCGCCGAGTCGCTCTTCGTCGGCGAGGAGACCGTGCGCAGCCACCTCAAGTCGCTCTACCACAAGCTGGGCGTCGGCGACCGCAGTGCGGCGGTGGCCCACGCGTTCCGAGAGGGGATCCTGGCGCCCGACGCCGACTGAGGTCTGTGCCTCCCCCGTTCGGGTAGAACCTGATCATGACCGTCTGTGCACTGGTGGAGCCGTGAGCTCGGAGATCTCCTCCGGGGAGTCCCCGGGTGCCCGATTGCGGATCGATCAGAGCGCCGACGGCTCGACCCTGGTCCTCACCGGCGAGCTCGACCCGCACACCGCGCCCCTCCTCGAGACGGCGCTCCAAGAACGCATGGCGGCCGGCGACGAGACCATCCACCTCGAGGTCACCGGACTCGACTTCATCGACTCGTCCGGCCTGCGGGTGCTCGTCGAGACCCACCGCACCCTCGGCGGCGGACCCGGCTCCCTACGCCTGTCGGGGGTGTCACCCACCTTCCTGCGCCTCCTGGAGATGACCGGCCTGGACCGACGCCTCACCATCGAGTCGACCTCGTGAGCCCGACGACCGGTGACGGGCAGACCGACGAGGACATCGTCCTGGCCTTCCCGGCCTGGCGGACCAACCTGCGCATCGCCCGCATGGCGGTCTCGAGCGTGGCCGCGGACGCCGGGTTCGGACTGGAGGACATCGAGGACCTGCGCGTTGCGGTCACCGAGCTGTGCGGCGCCCTCCTCGGCCCCCCTGCGGACGAAGCCGTCGACGGCGACGGCGACCTCGGTCGCATCGAGCTGCGCTTCCGGGTCGACGCCGGTGACGTCGTGCTCCTCGGCCGTCGCGACCCCGCGCCCGGTCCGGCCCCCGATCTGGATCCCATCGCCCGGGAGCTGCTGGCCGTCATCACCGACCACCACGCCCTCGAGGCCGTCGACGGCCGCTGGAGCTTCTCACTCCGGAAGGGCCCGACACCGGGCTCGGGCGAGGGCGCCCCGGACCCGGTGTGACCCCGGCGAGCGACGAGCGGGCCGTCCGTGACCAGCTCGTCGAAGGCCACACCCGCCTGGCCTCCCACTTCGCCCGCCGCTACTCGGGCCGGGGCCTGAGCCGGGACGACCTCGAGCAGACCGCCCTGCTGGCCCTCGTCAAGGCGGCGGACCGCTTCGACCCCGAGCGCGGGGTGGCCTTCGCCACCTTCGCCAGCCGATCGATCGACGGCGAGTTGAAGCGGCAGTTCCGGGACCACTCCTGGTCCGTACGCCCCCCTCGCGCGCTCCAGGAGCTGCACCTCGACCTGCGCCGGGCCGACGAGGAGCTGACCCAGGAACTGGGGCGCCGACCGCGACTCACCGAGCTCGCCGCTCGCCTCGGCGTGGACGAGGAGGCGGTTCTGGAGGCGATGGAGGCCGGGGTCGCCCATCACGCGACCAGCCTCGACGCGCCGCTCGACGAGGGCACCCGGACGGCCTCGGACCACCTCGGCACCGGGGACCCCGGCTACGAGCACACCGACGGGCGCCTCCTGGTCGAGGACCTGTTGGCCGGCCTCCCCGACCGGGAGCGGGAGATCCTGCAGCTGCGCTTCTATGACAACCTCAGCCAGGAGGAGATCGCCGACCGGATCGGCGTGAGCCAGTCCTACCTCTCCCGCCTCCTGCGGCGGACCCTCTTGGATCTGCGGGCGCGGGGCGCCGAGCCTCAGAGCGAGGCGGGGTAGCCGGGGCCCATCGGGATCCCGAGCAGGAACCAGGCGGCGAAGAAGACCAGCCAGGCGACCAGCACGATCGACGTGTAGGGGATCATCAGGGAGATGATCGTGCCGACGCCGGCGTCCTTGCGGTAGCGCTGGGCGACGATGACGATGAACGGCAGGTACACCATCAGCGGCGTGATGACGTTGGCCGGCGAGTCGCCGACCGGTAGGCGGCCAGCACGGTCTGCGGGGCGACGTCGAGGCGCAGGAAGAGCGGGATGAAGATCGGGGCGAAGATGGCCCACTTGGGCAACGAGCCCGGGATGATGATGTCCAGCAGGACGATCACGAAGATGAACCCGATCAGCAGCGGGAGGGCCCCGACGTCGGCACTCTCCAGGAAGTCGGCCATGTTCACGGCGACGACGGTGGGCATGTTCGAGTAGTTGAAGTAGGCGATGAACTGGCTGATCAGCAGGAGCAGGAAGACCAGGCTGGCCAGCCCGGCGAACGCCTTCTCGATGCCGGCGATGACGTCGGTGCTGGTGGTGAGGGTCTTGGCCCCGATGCCGAAGCCGATGCCGGCGACCAGGAAGAGCAGCGTGATGATGAAGATGAGGCTGCTCATCAGCGGTGAGTTGTTGAAGATGGAGCCCGTGTCCGGGTTGCGCAGCGGGGCGTCGGGCAGGACGCTGAGCAGGGTGATGACGGCGAGGGCGGCCAGGGTGAACAGCCCGGCGAAGCGCAGGCCCCGGGACTCGCCCTCGGGGATCTCCTGCTCGCCCTCGTCGCCGAGGTCCGGGGTGCCGGTGTAGGCGCCGACGGCGGGCTCGGTGACCCGCTGGGCGATCAGGGTGATCACGATGGCCACGAAGACGGTCGAGGCGATCGAGAACCACAGGTTGGCGGTCAGGTCGATGGACAGGTTGGGATCCGCGAGCGCGATGGCCTCGTTGGTGACCTCGGTGAGGAGGCCGTCGAGGGGCGTCAACAGGATGTTGACGGCGAACCCGGCGCTGACCCCCGCGTAGGCCACGGCCAGCCCGGTGATCGGATTTCGCCCGACCGAGTAGAAGGCGGCGGCGGCCAGGGGGATGAGGATCAGGTAGCCGGCGTCGGTCGCCACGCTGGAGAGCCCGCCGACCAGCACGATGATGAAGGTGAGGGACCCGCCGCCCGGCGACGCCGACGAGCTTGCGGATGAGGGCCCCCATGAGGCCGGCGGCCTCGGCCACGCCGACGCCGATCATGGCGATGAAGACCACGGCCACGACGCTGAACCCGGCGAAGTTGTCGACGAAGGACGAGAAGAGGAAGGCGATCCCCTCCCGGCTGAGCAGGCTCTCGATCGCCGTCGTCTCCTGGACGACCTCGAGCTCGTCCTCCTCGAGGTAGTTGTCGACGGTGATGACCTCGGGCTCGACCGAGCCGCCCAGCTCCGCCTCGTAGGCCTCGACCGGTGGGGGCTCCACGACGTCGTAGGTCACCTCGACGTCGAAGGCGGCCAGCACGGCGGAGAGCACGATCACCAGGACACAGAGGCCGAGGAAGATGATCGCCGGGTGCGGGACCTTGTTGCCCACCCGCTCGATGCCGTCGAGCATGCGCTGGATGAACCCCCGCTTCGGGGACTCGGGGGCCTCGACGTCGGGTGCGGCCGACTCGCTCACGGAGGGCTCCTCGCTCATGCGGGTGGGGTGAAGTCGAGGGCAGCTTCGACCAGCAGGCGGGCACCGAAGCCGGTGCAGCCCGCGGTGCGCCAGGTCGACGCCGCCGGGAACTCGGCGGTGCCGGCGATGTCGACGTGGGCAAAGGGGACGTCGCCGACGAACTCGGCGAGGAAGAGGGCGGCGGTGATGGACCCGGCGTTGGGACCGCCGAGGTTCTTCAGGTCGGCGATCTCGGAGCGGATCTCGGACTTGTACTTCTCCACCATCGGCAGTTGCCAGAGCGGCTCGTCGGTGACGTCGCCCGCCGCCCGGAGCTGGTCGACCAGGCCCTGGTCGGTGCCCATGACCGCCGCCACCTCGATGCCGAGGGCCCGCAGGGCCGCCCCGGTGAGGGTGGCGATGGTCACCACGGCGTCGGTCGGCTCCTCGGTGGCCAGCACCAGGGCGTCGGACATGACCAGCCGCCCCTCGGCGTCGGTGTTCATGACCTCGACGGTGGTGCCGCCCTGGTGGTCAGCACGTCACCCATCTTCAGGGCGGTGCCCGACGGCATGTTGTCGGTGCACATCAGCCAGCCGGTGACCGCCGACGGACAGCCCAGCTCGGCCAGGACGGTGAAGGCGGCCAGCACCGAGCCCGCTCCGGTCATGTCGTTCTTCATGGTGGCGTGGGTGCCGTCGGCGGGCTTGAGGCTGATGCCGCCGGAGTCGTACATGATCCCCTTGCCGACCAGACCGAGGTGCGGGGTGTCGTCCCCGGCGCCCTCGGGCCGGTAGGTCAGCTTGATCATCCGGGGCTCCTCGACGCTGCCCCCGTTGACCCCGAGCAGGCCGCCACAGCCCAGCTCGATCAACTGGTCGCGGTCGAACACCTCGACGCCGAACCCCCGCTCGGCCCCCAGGGCCTGGGCGATCTCCCCCATGCGGGTCGCGGTCATGTGGGCCGGCGGCCCGTTGGCCAGGTCCCGGGACAGGCCACCGGCGAGGGCGAAGGCCCGGCCCCGCTCGGCGCCGGCCTGGATCGCGTCGTGGCGCTCCGCGGGGGCGACGAACGCGATCGACGCGACCGCGGGATCCGTGTCCCCGGTCTTGAGGGGGTCATAGCGGTAGCGGGTGAGCAGGATCCCTTCGACGATGGCCTGGGCCAGCGCCGCCGGGTCGTCACCGCCGGGACCGAGCACCACGGCGAGCTCGTGCATGGCGGGTGGTCACCGCGGCAAAGGCGGCCGCCGCGTCGCGAGCGCCCGCGGGGGTGAGCACACGTGGGTCCCCGAGGCCCACCGCCACCAGCACGGGACCGTTCGCCGGCGGGACGAGCAGCGTCTGGCCCAGTCCGGCCTCGAAGCCGGCCGAGGCCAGCGCCTCCCGGTCCAGGCCGAGCAGGGGGTTGACGTCGCCGGTCGTGGTGACCGGCACCCCGACGGCCTCGGTGTCGGCCGGTACGGACTCGGCCGACTCGAGCCGGACCGCGGTCGTGCGGGCGACCGAGGGGATGGGATCGAAGTCGTCTGCGACCAGTACCGCCCGAGGCATCGCCGTCTCCCTGAAGCCGTCCACTCCCCCGACCGGGGGAACGTAGCACCGAGTCAGAAGCCCGATCGGGGGTTGCGATCGATCAGAAGCGCCAGATCAGCGGGACGACGACGATGGCGATGACGGCGTACCAGCCCATGAGCGGCAGCCCGAGCTTCCAGTAGTCGCCGAAGCGGTAGCCGCCGGGCTCCATGACCATCATGTTGGCGGGCGTGGCGACCGGGGTCAGGAGGGCGGCGGTGGCGGCGACGTTCACCGCCATCAGCACCGGACGGGCCGAGACGTCGAGCTCCGCGGCCGACGAGATGGCGATCGGGATCACGATGAGCGCGGTCGCCGTGTTCGAGATGAGCTGGCCGAGCACCGCCGACGAGCACGAACAGCCCGACCAGCAAGGCATACGGACCGGCGTCGCCGACGAGCTCCACCAGGCCGTCGGCGAGGTCCGCGGCCGCCCCGGTGGACTGCATGGCCGTCGACAACGGGATCATGCCCGCCACCAGGATCACCGTGGTCCACGAGATCGCCCGGTAGGCGTGGTCGATGGTGACCACCTTCAGCAGGACGAGGGCCCCGGCGGCCAGCAGCGCGGCCGCCGCGGGCGGGACCGCCCCGGTGGCCAGGAGGACCACCATGCCGCCCAGCACGGCGAGGGCCTCCTTCGCCCCGAGCCCGAGCGGCACGACCTGGCGGCGCACGGCGGCCGGCTCGTCCACGACCACCACGTCGTCGTCGGGCAGTTGCTCGGCCAGGGCCTGCCAGGTCCCCCGGACCAGGAGCGCGTCACCCGCGGCCAGCACGACCTCGCCGGGGCCGAGCGCCTCGCCGTCCGCGGTGCACGCCGAGGACGACCAGGTCGCCGCTCTCGGTCACCATGCCGGCGAACACCACGTGGCCGATCAGGCCCGAGCGGGGCGGCACGACCAGCTCGGCCGCCCCTTGCTCGCGGCCGAAGAGCGCCGACGGACCGTCCAGCTCGTAGTCCCGGGCGAGGGTGGCGGCCAGCGTGCTGAAGTCGGCGGGCATCGTCTTGGCGTTGCGGCGGGGCAGGACCTTGGGGCTGAGCCACACCGTCAGCAGGACCGTGCCGACGAGCAGGGGGACACCCGCCAGGGCGAACTCGAAGAAGCCGAACCGGCCGACGCCGGCGTCGGCGCCCGCTTCGGCGACGAGCACGTTGACCGGGCTGCCGGTGAGGGCCAGCAGGGCGCCGGCATGGGCCCCGAAGGCGAGCGGCATGAGCAACTGCGAGGACGCCTCGCGGGTCTTCACCGCGATGATCACCACCGCCGGGATGAGGGCGGCGACCGAGGCGTTCGGGGTGATCATCGCCGTCACCAGGGCGCAGACGACCATCACCAGCGCCAGCACCTTGGCCCGCCCCGAGCCGGACCGGGCCAGCAGTTGCTGGCCGATCCACGCCGTGACCCCGGTGGCGTCGAGGGCCTCGGCCACGACGAAGGTGGCGGCGATGAACACCACCGTCGGGTCACCGAAGCCGGCGAGGGCCTGGTCCAGGTCGAGGATCCCCGTGGCCCACAACGACAACGACACCCCGATGGCCACCAGCGCGACCGGGACCCGGTTCGGACATGAACAGCACCACCGCCCCGAGCAGGATCAGGTAGGTGATCGTGCTCTCCGCCACGGCGGCGACTCTAGGTCCGGGCCTCGAGCAGGGCCCGGGCCTCGCGCTCGGCGTCGAAGCGGTCGTACAGGGTCACGAGCAGGGTGATGATGAGGGTGAAGAACACCAGCGCGGCGCCGTTGACGACCTCGACGGGGTTGCGGCCCAGGGCGCCGAAGAGCCACAGCAGCCCGGCGTTGACCGCCAGCATCGTGAGGAACTGGGTGCCGGTGGTCCGCCACCGGACGCCCCGACCCGTCAACCAGTGGCTGACCGTCGCGTTGGCCACGACCAGCAGCCCGACCCCGAGCGCGGTCTGGAGGGGACCGCGGTCGATGTCGGGCAGGACCGAGGCGAAGATCACACAGACGAGGCCGATGAGCGCCACCTTCTCGGCCGTCGGCAGGGACACGACGGGCTCCCGGACGCCCGGGGTGTCCCGGGGCACCGGCGGGAGGTGGTCGGCCACGCGGACCGTGGTGCGCCAGTCCGACGCGGGCACCTTGTCCCGCTGGCGGCGCCAGGCCAGCACCGCGGCGACCACCACGACGCCGAGGAGGCCGACGAACCAGAGGTTCTGACCGATGGCCTCGGCCCACGAGGTGTCGACGGGCACGCCGAACACGTCCTCCTTCATGAAGTCGGTGAAGTCGAGCTGGGCCACGTGGATCCACCACTCCTGGGGCAGCTTGATGACGATCCAGATGAAGGCGGCCAGCCCGATGATGCCCGCGCCGGGACAGGCGACTCGGGTCCCACTTCAGGCGGATCGCCTCGTAGGCGATGAAGAAGTACTCGAAGGTGTTGGGGAAGACCATCAGGAGCCACCGGTAGCCGAGCAGCTCGAAGGCGACCACGCCGACCAGCCGGTAGTACCAGAGGAAGGCGGCGACGTGCTGGGCCCGGGCGTCGGTCCAGGTGCGGATCGTGGCCAGGTAGGCCACCGACAGGTACCAGATGTCCAGGGCCTTGTCGTAGCCCTGGTAGTTGTCCAGGGACAGGTCGGTGTTCTTCTGCAGGATCGACTGGTCGGCGGCGTCGATGACCAGCAGCGACAGGATCGTGGGCAGCGGGAAGAGCGGGATCAGCAGCGGCAGCAGCAGCCGGACCGCGACGATCAGGAAGACGATCAGCGTGTCGCTCACTGTTGATGCCTCTTCGCCTGACGGCTCATCGGCTTGCGGGCCTCTTCGGCCCGCCGATCGTCTCCGACGCTCATCGGGCGGCAGACGGGTGGAGGTCGATGGCGCCGGTCTCGGGCCACGGCTGGTGGGCGAGCAGGTCGGCCACGACGACCCGGCCCTCGGCCCGGAGGCCGTCAGCGGCGTCGAGGACCCGCCAGTGCATCCACGGCTTCCCGGCGGGCTGGGACTCCAGGGCCAGCACCCGGAGGTCACCGGGCGCGAAGCCGCACTCGGCCTGGACCGCGGCCAGCAGTTGCTCGTGGTGGAGGTGGCCGTCGCCGAAGTTCCAACCCAGGATGACCCCCGCGGTGCCCTCCCCCTCGTTGACGGCGTAGGCCTCGAGGTCGTCGACCACCGTGGGCAGGAGGGCGTTGAGGGCCCGGCCGTGGAGGTGCATGGACCGGAAGGCCCGCAGCTTGCCGTTGACGGCCCGGATGGTGTCCTCGTCGTAGAGGACGGCGAGCTGGCGGTTGATGGTGCCCGCCGTCTTGGTCAGCCGCTCGTCGAGCAGCGTCGAGCAGTCACCGCCGTCGGCGTCCTTGCGGAACAGCCAGAGGCTGGCCGCCCAGTTGCCGGCGTAGTAGCGCATGCCGGGCAGGAACGAGACCTTGTCCGGCCGCAGGTTGCCCGAGCACGGGGCCGACCAGCAGGCCGATCGCCAGGGCGACGATCACGACCGGCTTCCCGGTGATGTCGGCCAGCGTCGACGGTCCCGTGGTCGCCGAGGGAGAGGTCGGCGAAGAGGAAGAACATCGAGTACACGAAGAGCACGTTCCACTCGATGGGCACGCCCATCGGGAAGCAGGACGTGATGAAGAGGTGGAACAGGAGCATCACGACCAACGCCACGGTGGTGGCCGTGCTCGCCGAGGGTGAGCGCCAGCACCAGGGGGAAGACGAACTCGATGACCGTCCCGCCGTGGGCCAGCGCCGCGGCCAGGCGGGAGGGGCGGAGGTCCTCGGGGTAGGAGCGGTACATCGCCCGCTTCAGCGCCGGGACCCGCAGGACCGGCGAGTTGCTCACCATGATCGTGACCACGTTGGGGAAGTGGTGGTTGAGCTTGGAGGTGGCTGCCCCCCACCAGATGGCCAGCTGGACGACCATGGCCCCGGCGAACAGGGCGGCCAGGTCGCCATCGGCCAGGACGAAGACGATCAGCATCGACCAGTAGTGCTCGGCCCGGGCCGCCAGGAACACCGTCTTGTCCCGGAGGCCGAGGACGGCGACCACCCCGATGATCGGCCAGAGGTCCTCCGGCCGCAGCAGCGAGTCCGAGGACAGCAGGGCCCGCAGGCACAGGGCGACCAGCGCGGCGTACAGCGCGACGTCGAGGACGCTGCGGCGGTGGCCGGCGGTCAGGGGGACGCGGTCGGGCCACGGCGCCAGGCGGATGGTGCCGGGGCGCAGGAAGTGGGTGAAGGCCACGACCGGTGGCACGTAGCGCCCGGTCAGCGGGCCGCTGCCACACCCGAGGCCGAGGACCTCGAACAGCATCGTCCAGACGATCGCCTTCTGGAAGGCGATGGGCAGGTGCCACCAGTCCCCGATGTCCGAGAACCCGTCGACGGTCGGGGTCTGGCTCACGAAGAGGACCCACAGGGAGATGTAGACCGCGATCTTGAAGAGGTAGAAGGCGTACGCCACCGCCGGGGCGCCGAAGCCCTGGGTGGCCCAGGACTCGCACATCAGCCGGACCCGGTCCGACTCCGGCCGGGCGGCCCAGTCGTCCAGGTCCAGGTCCGGCAGCGCCGGTTTGATCACCCCCACGGGGGCAGTTCTTACTCCAGGAAGGCCGCGGTGGATCCCCCGATGGGGGTGGGGTCCATCCCCAGCTTGCGGTGGTCCCAGGAGCGGACCCGCTCCACGTCGACCCGGACGGCGACCCGCTTGTTCAGCATGAACTCCACGAAGGGCTTGACCTCCTCGGAGTACGGGCCGTTGTAGCGCTCCCAGACGCTGACCCCGACGGCCCAGAGGGCGTCGGCGTCGTCGACCACGGTGGCCCGGCCCTCGAGGGCCACGCCCCGCAGGGTGTCGTAGGTGAGGCCGTCCTCGATGGAGACCGTGATGCGGTCGTCCCGCCGCAGGTTCGCCACCTTCTGGGACTTGGCCTTGGTCTCGAACCAGATGTGGCCGTCGACCACGGCGTACCACATGGCCACCAGGTGGGGCTGGCCGCTGGGGCCGATGGTCGCCATCGTGCAGGTGCGGCTCCGCTCGATGTACTCGGTGACCTCGTCCTCGGTCATCGTGATCTTGCTGCGCTCGTTGGTGCCCATCGGCGTTCCTCTCCTGGCGTCCCGACGTGGGATGGTGACCCACCGTGACCCCGGACCGTAACCCCCACGCCGGCCTGCCGATCACCGACGACGACGCCACGATCGCCGCCGCCCTCGAGGACGTGAGCATCCCGACGCTGATGCTCTCGATGGTCCACATGACCGGTGACCCGTCGATCATCCGGGGCGAGCTGAAGCCCCAGGGCCTGTTCCTCAACGAGGTCCAGGGCTACATGAGCGAGGAGGACAAGGCCGAGGTCCGCCGCCTCGCCCTCGAGGTGATCCGGGCCTACCGGGACGGGGGCTCGGTGCCCGCCGACCCGCCGTCGCCCGAGCTGATCCGGGAGATGATGAGCTTCCTGGTCGTGCGAGGACGTGCCCGAGGAGTACGTCCCGATGCTGCTCGAGGAGATGGAGCTCGACGGCGTCGACGCCCGCGAGGTCGACCTGTCGGTCGGGCGCCGAGGAGCGGGCCGCGTTCCCCGTCGTGGTCATCGGCTGCGGGCAGTCGGGGCTGCTGGCCGGCATCCGCCTGCAGGAGGCGGGCATCCCGTACACGATCATCGAGAAGAACGCCGGGGTGGGCGGCACCTGGTACGAGAACACCTACCCGGGGTGCCGGGTCGACGTCGGCAACCACTTCTACTGCTACTCCTTCGAGCCGTCGGACCACTGGAGCCAGTACTTCGCCCAGCAGCCCGAGCTGGCCCGCGTACTTCGACGACGTGATGCGAGCGCCACGGCGTCGACCAGCACGTCCGCTGGGAGACCGAGGTGACCTCGGCCGCGTGGGACGACGACGCCGGGACCTGGACGGTGCGGGTCCGGGCCGCCGACGGGACCGAGGACGCCCTGACCGCCCGGGCCGTCATCTCCGCGGTCGGTCAGCTCAACCGGCCCAACCTCCCCGACATCGCCGGGCGGGACGACTTCGCCGGGCCCGTCGTTCCACTCCGCCCAGTGGGACCACTCCGTCGACCTCACCGGCAAGCGGGTGGCGCTGATCGGGGCCGGGGCCAGCGGCTTCCAGATCGCGCCGGCCATCGCCGAGGAGGTCGAGCACCTCACCGTGTTCCAGCGCACGGCCCAGTGGATGTTCCCCAACCCGAACTACCACGAGGTCGTCGGCCCGGGCGTGCAGTGGGCCCTGCGCCACCTGCCCTTCTACGGGCGCTGGTACCGGTTCCTGCTGTTCTGGCCGGCCTGTGACGACGGGCCTGGCCGCCGCCCGGGTCGACCCGGCCTACGACAGCAGGACGGCGGGCGGTGAGCGAGATCAACGAGTTCACCCGCCAGATGTTCACCGACTGGATCACCAGCCAGATCGGCGAGGACCACCCGGACCTGCTGGCCAAGGTCGTCCCCGACTACCCGGCCACCGGCAAGCGCACCCTGCAGGACAACGGCAGCTGGCTGCAGACCCTGACCCGGCGCCGACGTGGACCTGGTGCGCACGGGCATCGACCACATCGAGGCCGACGCCGTGGTCACCGAGCGACGGCGTCCGCCACGAGGTCGACGTGATCGTGTTCGCCACCGGCTTCCAGGCCAACCGCTTCCTGTTCCCCATCGAGATCGTGGGCCGCGACGGCGACGTCCTGGCCGAGCGCTGGGGTGACCGTCCGTCGGCCTACCTGGGCATCACCGTGCCCGGCTTCCCGAACCTGTTCTGCATGTACGGCCCGGGCACCAACCTGGCCCACGGCGGCAGCCTGATCTTCCACTCCGAGTGCCAGATGCGGTACATCACCGGCTGCCTGGACCTGCTGCTGTCCTCGGGAGCCACGGCGATGGAGCCCCGCCAGGAGGTCCACGACGACTACTACCGCGCGGGTCCAGGAGGAGCTGAAGGGCCTGGTCTGGTCGCAGCCCTCGCATCGCAGCACTCGTGGTTCAAGAACCCCGACGGCGAGATCCACGTCCTCAGCCCCTGGCGCCTCGTGGACTACTGGACCTGGACCCAGCGCCCGGACCCCGAGGACTTTGTTGTGCGCTAATCGGTGTGGGTGAGGGTGTCGAGGCGGTCGACGGCGTCGATGAACTCCTCGACCATCTCCAGGACGACCCGGCGGGTGGGCTTGACGGTGTTCATGGCCCCGACGACCTGGCCCACGAAGTAGGTCACCAGCTTCTGGCCCCCGCTGCCTTCGGTGTCCGCGACCCGGGCGAGGCGCTGGAGGGCGGGGCCGATGAGGATCGGCTGCATGGGCATGGGCAGCGGGCCCGGGCCTTCGGGGTTCTCCCACTCGTCGGTCCAGGCCGTGCGCAGCATGCGGGCGGGCTTGCCCGTCATGGAACGGGAGCGGACCGTGTCCGAGGAGCCCGCGGCGAGGAACTTGCTCTTGACCGACGGCGGGGTCTCGGCCTCCTCGGTGGTCAGCCAGACCGAGCCGCACCACACGCCGTCCGCGCCGAGGGCCAGGCCGGCCGCCAACTGGCGGCCCCGAGCGATGCCCCCGGCGGCCAGGACCGGGAGCGGCGCCACGGCGTCGACCACCTCGGGGACCAGGACCATGGTGGCGACCAGGCCCGTGTGGCCACCGGCCTCGGTGCCCTGGGCCACGATCATGTCGGCCCCGGCCTCGGCGTGACGGCGGGCGTGGTCGAGGTTGCCGGCCAGGGCGGCCACCGGGATGTCATGGCTGTGGGCCCGCTCGAGGAAGTGGGGCGGCGGCGGGCCGAGGGCGGAGGCGACCAGGGACGGCCGGTGGTCGAAGAGGACGTCCAGCAGGGGGGCCATGCTCTTGGGGTCGATGCGCATCCCGCCGATGCCCCGGCGGACCTCGAGGCCCTCGGGCATCGGGGGCACGTCATAGCGCTCGAGGATGTCGTCGACGTAGGCCTTGTGCTCCTCGGGGAGCAGGTCGGTCAGCTGGGTCGGGGTCAGGCCGCCCTCGTCGGCCCCGGCGTACTTCTCCGGGACCAGCAGGTCGACGCCGTACGGCTTGCCCTTGACCTCGTCCTCGATCCAGTCGAGGTCGATGGCCAGCTGTTCGGGGCTGTGGGCCACGGCGCCCAGCACCCCCATGCCCCCGGCGTTGGTGACCGCGGCGACGACGTCCCGGCAGTGGCTGAAGGCGAAGATCGGCAGATCGATGCCGACGAGTTCGGTGGCCTTGGTGCGCATCCCCCGAGTCTCGCGTTCTGATCCACCCGACGTGTCACCGGCGACACGATCCCGTGCCCAGAAGGGTGAGGTCGGCCTTACACCAGGAGCTTGCGGCGGAAGAGGTCGAGCACCTGGTCGAGGGCGTCGTGGGTGGCCGAGCCGGGCTCGTCGACGAAGTGCTCGGTCAGGACCGAGTGGGGCTTGATCATGGCGTCGGGGTTGGCGTCGGCGTCCTCGAGCTCCACACAGGTGAAGGCGTCGCCCAGCTCGTCGCGCAGGAACTGGAACCGGGCGGCGGGGACGAACTTGTCGCTCTTGAAGCGCAGGCCCAGGACCTGGAGGTCCTCGTTGGCGCACCGGCCCTTCACCACGTCGAGGTCCTCGGGCGAGATGTCGATGCCGTGGGCGCCCTTCTTGCCGATCGGCAGGGAGGGCTGGGACAGCACCGGGGCCAACAGGGCCGGCTCGGTGGACATCGCCAGCGCGTAGCCCCCGGTGAAGCACATGCCGACGGCGCCGACGCCCGGGCCGCCGCAGCGCTCGTGCTCGGCCTTGGCCAACGCTCGCAGCCAGTCCACGACCGGGGACGTCCTGCCGGTCGGCGAAGACCACGAACTCCTTGCTCACGCAAGCCGGGACCATCGAGGTCAGGACGGCTTTCACCGCCGGCACTCGCGCCGACGTGTCGCGGCCGGGCACGCCGAAGAGGTGGGGCAGGGTGACGCTGAACCCGGCGGCCACGACCCGGTCGGCGAACGCCAGCACCTTGGGCGTGATCCCGGGCATCTCGGCGATGACCAGGACGGCGGGCCCGCTCCCCTTGCGGAACACCTCACGCGTCTTGTCCCCGTGGGTGAAGGTGCCCCGCTCGAAGTCGGACAGGTCGGGGTCTGGCATCGGGCCAAGGTAGGCCACGTCCGCCGCGGGCGGAGACGCGTCTGGCAGGGTGGCGGGCATGTGGGCACGAATAGGGGACATGCGCGGCTTCGAGCTCGGGTCGAAGGGCGAGATGCAGGACCGCCTCAACGCCCTGGTGCTGGCCGGCGACAAGCGGGCCACCGCCGGCCTCTGGAACGAGGACTACGTGCTCGAGGGGGAGGCCCTCGACGAGGTCGGTGAGCGCCAGGCCCTGCTCGACGACGACGGCACGCTGATCGCGATCATCGAGGTGACCCGGGTCGAGCAGGTCTCCTTCGCCGAGGTGACCTGGGAGTTCGCCCAGGAGGAGGGTGAGGGCTTCACGTCCATCGAGGACTGGCGCGACGGCCACCGTGGCTACTGGACCGGTGAGGGCATCGTGGTGGATGACGACACCCCGGTGGTCTGCGTGTGGTTCGACGTCGTGGACGACGTCGGCGTCGTGACCTGAGCGGGGCTCAGTAGTCGAGCATCAGCTTCACGGCCACCACCAGGCCGAGGACGACGACCATCACCCGCAGGACGTTGGGCGGGACCCGGCGCCCGATGCCCGCCCCCAGCGTCCCGCCGACGGTCGCCCCGACCGCGATCAGGACCACGGCCTCCCAAGCGACATCGGCGAAGAGGATGAACACCACGGCCGCCACGGCGTTGACCGTCCCGGCCAGCACGTTCTTCAGGGCGTTGGAGCGCTTGAGCTCGTCGGGGACGAAGACCGCCAGCACGGCCAGCAGGATCACGCCCTGGGCCGCCCCGAAGTAGCCCCCGTAGATCCCGGCGGCGTAGGCGATCGCCAGGGGGGCCGGGCCCACGTCCCGGGCTCCTTCCGGCCGGCGGGCGGCCACCCAGGCCGACAGCCGGGGCTGGGCCAGCATCAGGGCGCAGGCCATCAGCACCAGGATCGGCACGACGGCGTCGAAGACGTCGGAGGGCAGGCTCAGCAGGAGGATCGCCCCGGTGAGACCGCCGAGGCCCGAGGCCACGGCCATCGTCCGGGCCCGGCGCCCCTGGCCCTCCAGCTCCCGGCGGAACCCGTAGACGCCGGCGAGCGAGCCGGGGACCAGGCCGATGTTGTTCGAGACGTTGGCCACCACCGGCTGGTAGCCGACCGCGAGGAGCGTCGGGAAGGTGATGAGGCTGCCCGACCCGATGACGGCATTGACCCCACCCGCGCCCATGCCGGCCAGCACGACCAGCACGGCCTCCCAGAACGACAGGGTCACGGCTGAAGGATGACAGCTGACCTGTCAGACCGGCGGGTTCGCCGGAATCCGGTTGACGACCCGCCTGACCGCGGCGAGCGTGCTGGGGTGGGCAACGCCTTCTTGGACGGCACGGCGGTCGACGCCGACGCCGATGGCCGCTACCGGGGCCACATCGACGAGGTCTGGAACCTGCGGCCGCTCCCCCAGGGGGGCGTGGTCACCGCCATCGCCCTGCGGGCCATGGCCGCCGCGCTGGACGACCCGGCCCAGCGCCTGCGCACCGTGCACACCTCGTTCGTGGCCCAGGTGGCGCACGGACCGGTCGACGTCGACGTCGAACTGCTCCGCCGGGGCCGGTCCATGTCCCACCTGCGGGCCGAGGTGCGCAACCCCGGGGCAGCCCGTGGCCACCTCACGACCGGGATCTTCGGCGCCCCCCGGGACGGCTTCCACTTCACGGACCTCGAGCCGCCCGTCGACCCGCCGCACCCCGACGACTGCCCGTCGTTCCGGGACCCGCCCCCGCCCGGGATGGAGGACGAGGACTTCGGGCCCATGCCGTTCTGGGATCAGATCCTCGACGGCCGACCGTTCCTCGGCCATCCCCCGTGGGAGGACTACGAGCCCGACCGCGCCGAACGGGGCTGCTGGTACCGCTTCGACGAGCCCCCGCTGCTCGACGACGGCCGCCTGGATCCGCTGGCCCTGATCGTGGCCGCCGACGTCATGCCCGGTGCAGTGGGCGAGAAGCTCGGCCCCCAGGACCGCATCTGGTTCGCCCCCAGCGTCGACCTGACCGTGCACCTGCTCGACGACGCCCGCTCGGGCACGCTCCTCGGCCACAACCGGGCCCGCCACGCCGGTGACGGCTACGCGTCGGCGGAGATGGCCCTCTGGGACTACGGACCGGACCAGCGCGACGAACCCCGCCTGGTGGCCTACGCCACCCAGCTGTTCCTCTTCACCTTCCTGGACTGAGCACCTCAGCCCGCGGATGCGGCCTCGACCAAGCTGACCACGTCCTCGGCCGGCAGCTCGCCGGAGGTCCGGGCCACGACCCGTCCGTCGGCGTCCAACATGACCAGGAACGGGTAACCGGCCAGGCCGTAGGCGATCGCCGGCGCTGGTGCCCTCGTCGTCCACCAGCACATCACCGGCCCAGCCCTCGTCCTGCAGCCATGCCGCCGGCGGGAAGTTGGGTGCCGCTTCGTCGGTTCCGGTCAGGACGGCGACGGTGCGGACGCCATCGAAGGCGCCCTGCTCCTCCAGATCCACGAGCAGGGGGAGCTCGGCCTGGCAGTGGGGGCACCAGTGGGCCAGGAAGGCGATCAGGGTGGGCTCACCGGCGCTGGTCCCGCCGACCTCGATGGCCGTGCCGTCGGGAGTCTCCCCGACGAGGAGCGGGGCCTCCTCGCCGACCGCCGGATCGCCTTCGGTCTCGGTGAACCCCGGGAGGTTCGTGCCCTGGACGGTCACGGGGGCGAACGCGGCGAGATCACCGTTGGTGGTCGAGGTGTCGTCACCACCCGTGGCCAGGGCGATGGCCAGGCCGACGGCGAGCACGAGGACCACCGCCCCGATGGCCAGGGGAACGATCGGCAGCCGCTTCGCGGGCGGCGCCGACGGGCGGGGGCGGGTCTTGGTGGTGCTCATGGTTCCTCCGGAAGGGGGCGGTCGATCAACAGGGCGGTGAAGACGAGGGCGAAGGCGACGAAGGCCATCCGGGGGATGGTCCAGAACCCGAGGCCTTCGACCCAGCGGATGGTGCAGGGGTTGGTGGGGTCACAGCTCCCGGCGTGCAGGTCCGGGAAGGTCTCGATGACGTTGTGCCAGGCGCTGACGACCAAGCCGGTGCCGGCCAGGGCCAAGCCGTATGGCCGGACGGCCGGGTCCCGCCGGACGGCCGCCACCGTCAGGATCAGGGCCAGCGGATACATGGCGATGCGTTGGTACCAGCACCATTCACACGGCGGGAAGTGCGCCCCTTCGGAGAACCAGAGGCTCCCGAGCATCGCGAGGACGGCGACCAGGGCTCCGAGGGCCGGCCCGGAGCCTGCGACCGACGCCTGGAGTGTGGTGAACCGGGTCGGCGCGACGACCCGCAGACCGACGAGGCCCAGAAGGAGGAGGACGCCGGCGGACGCGGCCGTGCCCAGCACGTCGGCGACCTGGTCGGGCGTCATCGCCTACCAGTCGCTCGACGACCCGTCACGGTTCCGTTGCTCATCGGTGACACCAGGCACAGCATCGGGCTGTTCGGCCTCGGTCACCAGGGGCGAAAGCCCTTGGTCGGCCGGGCCGAAGGTCGGAGACTGGGGCCGTGCACACCTATGACGTGACGGTGACCTGGACCGGCGACGACGGCGAGGGCACGACCACCTACCGCAGCTACCGCCGGGACAACGTGGTCACCGCCGACGGGCCCCCCGACCTGGCCGGTTCGGCGGACCCGACCTTCCGGGGGGACGCCGCCCGCTGGAACCCCGAACAGCTGCTCGTGGCCGCCCTCTCGCAGTGTCACCTCCTCACCTACCTGCACCTCTGCGCCCTGAACGGCGTGGTGGTCACCGGCTACGTGGACGAGGCCCACGGCGAGATGGCCCTGAACGAGGACCACAGCGGCCAGTTCGAGTCGGTCACGCTGCGGCCGACGGTGACCGTCGCCGAACCCGACATGGTCGAGAAGGCCACCGCGCTGCACCACGACGTCCCGGCCCTCTGCTTCATCGCCCGGTCGGTGAACTTCTCCGTCCACCACGAACCCACCGTCGTGGCCGCGGGTTGAGACCACTCAGGCGCGTGGCCGCTTCTCCACCGGCCGGTAGAGGACCTCGCCGTCGCGGATGACCGAGACCGGCCCGTCCTCGCTCACCACGATCACCGTGGCGGTGGGATCGTCGAAGCTGTAACGGCGGGCCGAGGTGTGGCGCATCCCCCGGAAGCCCGCGACGTCAGCCTCGGCCTCCGCGCTGGGCACCAGCCGGACCCCGAGGTGGCGCAGGATGCCGGTGCCGTCGAACACCGCGGCCCCGTCGACGAGGGCCAGCACATGGCGCAGCGGGCCGAGGTCCTCGGGCCGACCGATCTCGTACGGCGGCGGGGTGGGCAGGCGCAGCTCGTAGCCCGCCGGGCAGTCGCCGTCGGGCCGGTACACCAGCAGGGCGCCGACACCCGTGGCGCCGAGGTCGTAGACGGCAAAGGCCAGGAGCCGGGCGAGGGTCTTCTCGTCACCCTCGAAGCCGTGGCCGATCAGGCTGCGGACCCAGGCCTTGACCGGAGGCTCGTGGTGCCAGCCCACGCCGTCCCACCGCAGGACGCCGAAGTCACCGACGAGCCGCACGACCCCCGAAGGGTGGCGCTGCACGAGGGTGCCCATGGTGGCCTCGGCCAGGACGACCAGATCCCGCTCCGATCCGGTGGGGCGGTCGAAGACGATGACCTCGACGCTCCCGTCGGCGTGGCGGACCATCCAGCTCGACAGGCCGTCGGCGTAGCGCCGGGCGTCGGCCTCGTGGAACTCGTCGACCCAGCGCCGGGACACCGTGAGGGCCGTCTGCTCCCGCCACGCCTGGGGATCGATGTGCGGCTCGAAGATGGCGCCGAAGAGCGGGATGCGCTTCTCGAAGGTCGGCGGCCGGAGGGCGTGGTCGAGCTCGACCAGGAGTGCATCGGGCCATTCCCGCCCCTCGCCGAGCAGACCCTCGTCGTTGAGCTCCTCGGTCAGCCGTCGCAGTCGTCCCGCGCTCGGCCCCGACGGTTCACCCACGCCGCGCACGGTACCGCCCCCGTTCCGGCACCGGATCTACGGGTCGGGGGCCGCACATCCGGTGCCGGTTCGGGTGGGCCTTGCGGGCGGGGAGGGCCGGGCCTACCGTGCGAAGCGGCGCTTCCCCCGCTCGATGTCGTGGTCCCCCGGGGGTTCTGCCTTGTCCGACCTGCTTGTCTCGATTCTTGCTCTGGCCGCCCGCCAGCACGGTTCGGTCGCCATCCCGCAGCTGCGGGCGCTGGGCGCCAGCCGCGATGTCATTGCCCACCTCATGGCCTCCGGCCAGTGGATCCGGGTGACCCCGATGGTCCTGCGCCGAGCGGGCTCGCCGCCCACCCACGACCAAGCGCTGATGGAAGCGGTGCTCGATGCCGGCTCTGGCGCCGCCCTCTCCCACCTGCCCTGTGCCCACAAGTGGGGCGTGAACACGAGGCCCGGACACCCGGAGGTCATGCGCCAGCGGGGCACGACCACCATCCCCGCCCGCCTCGCCCGGGTGCACGAGCCCCGACTGTTCCCGGCTCACCACCGAACGGTGCTCGACGGCATCCCGGTTTGCGTGCCGTCCCGCATCCCCTTCGATGTTGCCGCCACCCTGCCGTCCCAGGCGGCGAAGGTGTTGGACCGCCTGTGGGCCCTCGGCGTCCTCAGCCACACCTCCGTCTCGGAGATGCTGGGCGAGCTGGCCGAGCGGGGCCGACCCGGCATCGTGCTCATGCGAGAGCTGTTGGTCACCCGGGGAGCGGACTACCGCCCGAACGACACCAACCTGGAGGACCGCTTCCAGCAGTTGGCCCGGGAGGCGGGGCTGTTCCACCTCGTGCGCCAGCGTCAGCTCCTGGGCCGGGAGTGGCTGGGCCGGGTCGATTTCGTGTGGCCCGACGCCAAGCTGGTGATCGAGGTCCAGAGCTCCCTCTACCACGACGCCTTGGTGGACCGGGCCGCCGACGCGGCCCGCCGAGCCGAGCTCGAGGCCGAGGGCTGGCGCGTGGAGGAGATCTGGGACCGCGACATCTGGTTCGACCCCGCCGGCACCGTCGACCGCCTGCGCGCCCTCGCCCGACGGCTCGCCGCTTGACCCCCCGCCCGCCGATCTGGCACCGGATCTACGGGTCGGGGGCCGCACATCCGGTGCCGGAAGGTGGATCACGCGACCTGGCACCGGATCTACGGGTCGGGGGCCGTAGATCCGGTGCCAGAATCCGGGGGATGGCGGGAAAGGTGACACCGGCGGTGACCGTGCTGACGAAGGCGGGGGTCGAGCACGCGCTGCACGACTACGACGCGTCCCAGGTCGACGTCGGCTTCGGGCTGGACGCCGCCCAGCAGCTGGGGCTGGATCCGGCCCGGGTGTTCAAGACGCTGGTGCTGGAGTTGGACAAGGACCCGAGTCGGCTCGGCGTCGTGGTCGCGCCGGCGACGGGCGAGGTCGACCTCCGGGCCGCGGCCGGCGCGCTCGGGGCCAAGCGGGCCGCGCTGGCGGACGTGACCCGGGCCGAGCGCACCACCGGCTACGTCCACGGCGGGATCAGCCCCTTCGGCCAGCGCAAGCGCCTCCCCACCGTGCTCGACGCCTCGGCCGAGACCTTCGCCACGATCTACGTGAGCGGCGGGCGGCGGGGCCTCGAGATCGAGGTGGCCCCCGGCGACTTGGTCACGGTGCTCGACGCCGCCGTTGCCGAGGTCGCCCGCCCCTGAGCGGAGCTCAGTTGGCGGCGAGGATGTCGACCACGAACACGAGGGTGTCGGTGCCCGAGATGCCGGCGTCGGGGTTGCCGTCGGCGCCGTAGCCCTGCTCGGGCGGGATGACCAGGAGGACCTGGCTGCCGACGGTCTGGCCGACGAGACCCTCGTCCCAGCCGGCGATCACGCCGCCCACGCCGATGGGGAAGGACGACGGCTCGCCCCGGTCCCAGGAGGAGTCGAACTGCTCGCCGCTGGCGTAGATGACGCCCGTGTAGTGGACGGTGAGGTCCTGGCCGGACTCGACCACGGGGCCGTCGCCCTCGATCAGGACCTGGGTGACCAGCTCGGTCGGACGGGTCGGTGTCGGGGATGGTGATGGTGGGCTTGCCGGTGTCGTCGAGCTCGACGGTGGGCAGGCCCTCCTCGGGCTCGACCGGGGTGCCCTCGGCCCGCTCCAGCGGGGGTTCGGGGGTGGTGGCCTCGAGCACGTCGACCACGAAGAGGATGGTGTCGTCGGCCTCGATGCCGGCGTCGGGGATGCCGCCCTGCTCCTGGAACGCGTCCTGAGGGGCGACGGCGACGAGCACCCGGCTGCCGACGGGCACGTCGATCAGGCCCCGCACGAGGCCGGGGATGATCTGGCTCTCGTCCATGACGATCGACGGGGTGCCGCCCTCGCCGGTCGCCTCATAGGAGTTGTCGAACTCGACGCCGTCCCGGCCGTTGACCGCCACGTTCTGGAAGGACACCGTCTGGCCGGCCTCGACCGGGTCGCCGTCCCCCTCCTCGATGATCCGCCGGTAGGTGGTGTCGGTGCTGAAGGGGTCGTCGACCTCGATGGCCGCCGACTCGTCGAACACCCCGGTCACCGTGATGGCGTCGAGGGAGGGGTCGTCGACGGCGGCGTCGCCGACCACTGCGGTGGTGTCGACACCCGCCTCGTCGGCGTCCTCGGCATCGGCTTCGAGGGTGTCGCCGGAGTCGTCACCGCAGGCCGCCAGGAGCAGCAGCAGGGGCAGCAGGAGGGAGGCGATCAGGGGGAAACGGCGCACAGGAGCTCTTTCGCTTGGGGGAATCCGCCGATCAGGATGCCAGCCAAAGGCCCGACTCAGCGTTCAGGTACCTGTGAGTTCACCGAGAAGGATGACCAACGACCGCCGGTCGAGGGCGGCCAGGGCCCCACCCGAGAAGCGATCGTCATGGGTGACGTCGGCCCGGGCGCCGGGTGGCGCGGCGACCGCACGGAAGGCGACGTCGTCGGCACACTCGATCTCCGCGAGCACGAGGCCGGCCAAGGTCCCAGCGAAGACGTCGACCGAACCCCCGAAGGCAGGCCACCGATACCGGTCCTTCTCGAGGACGGCGGCGGGCAGCCCGACCAGCCGGTCGTACTCGTCTTCGTCGAGGTAGAGGTTGGTGATCCACACCTCGGCCGGGTCGTCCGGATCGGTCCGGACCTTCTGGCCCAGCTTGCGCACCGTCCCGTCTACGCCATCGAACCACCGCAACCGAAGGCGGGTCCCCTGCAGGTAGCGGTCCCGGATGTGCACGGGAGGGCCGAGTCCGTCCGGCACGCGATCGAGCAGGAACCGCCGCTCCCGCTCCGGCCGGGCGTACTTGCCTGGATCGAACGGAATGGCCACCGCCGAAGCCTGGCAGCATGGCGGCACGACCAGGCGGCTTGCGATCGGTGGGGTGGTGGGGCCGGTGGCGTTCGTGACCGCCTGGGCGGTGCTCGGCGCCCGGTCTCCCGGCTACGACCCGACCACCGACGCCATCAGCCGGCTGGCGGCGGACGGCGCGTCGAGCCAGGCGTGGATGACGGCCGGCTTCGTGGCCTTCGGCGTGGGGGTGCCGCTGTTCGCGGTGGCGCTGCGGGACGCCCTGCCCGGCCGAGCCTGGATGACCGCGGCGGCCACGGGCATCGCCACCCTCGGCGTCGCCGCCTTTCCTCTGGACGGGTGGGCCGGCGACCCGCCCCACGCCATGGCCGCAACCATCGGGTACGTCACGTTGGCGGCCACCCCCCTGCTGGCGGCCGGACCGCTGGCCGACCTCGGCCACCGCCGGGCCGCCGTCGCCTCCCGGGTCATCGGCGTCGCGGCGCTGGTCTGCCTGGCCGGCACGACGGTGGCCGAACGTTCAGGTCTGCTGCAGCGAATGGGCCTGACCGTGGGCGACATCTGGCTGGTCGCCGCCGCCGGGGGCATCCTGCGGGGCGGGTACGGTCGCCCGGCGTGAGCGACACCCCCGAGGACCGGCCCCGCTCCCGCTACGCGCTGGCCGCCCTTCTCCTGTGCATGGGCGTGCTGCACTTCGTCCTGCCCAAGCCGTTCATGCGCATCGTGCCCCCGATGTTCGGCGCCCCCCGCTTCTGGACCTACGCCAGCGGCGTGGCCGAACTGGTCTCCGGCGGGCTGCTCCTCTCGACCAGGACCAAGCACATCGGGGCCTGGGTGTCGGCGGCCACCATCGTCGCCGTCTACCCCGCCAACATCTGGATGGCCATGGATGCCGGCGCACCCCGGACCACCGAGGCCATCGTGGCTTGGGTCCGCCTCCCCTTCCAGATCCCCCTCGTGCTGTGGGCCCTGTCCCACCGCCGCCGGGTCACCGACATCGCCCCCGAGCGCACGCCCGCCTGACTCCGATGGAGATCGGCCTCGTCACCGGCGACATCACCGTGCTGGAGGTCGACGCCATCGTGAACGCGGCCAACGAGTCGTTGTTGGGCGGCGGGGGCGTCGACGGCGCCATCCACGACGCCGCCGGCCCCGAGCTGCTGGAGCACTGCCGCACCCTCGGGGGGTGCCCGACCGGCGGGGCGAAGATCACGCCCGGCTTCGCCCTCCCGGCCCGCTGGATCATCCACACCGTCGGGCCGGTCTGGCGGGGTGGCGACTACGGGGAGGCCGACCTCCTGGCCTCCTGCTACCTCGAGTCCCTGGCCCGGGCCGACGAGGTCGAGGCCCGGAGCGTGGCCTTCCCCGCCATCTCCACCGGCGTCTACGGCTACCCCGTGCGCGCCGCGACCGAGATCGCCGTCGCCACCGTCCGGTCGGCGGCGACGGCAGTCGAGGCAGTGACCTTCGTGGCCTTCAACGACGACGCCCACCGGGCCTACGAGGACCTCCTCCACCCGTGACGCCGGGCGAGGCCGAGTTCCTGGCCGCGGTGCGCCGGAACCCGATGGTCACCACGGTCCTCGAGCGGCTCGAGGCCCTCGCCCTGCCCGACGCGCACCTGGCCGCGGGTTGCCTCTTCCAGACCGTGTGGAACGTCCTCGACGGCCAGGACCCCGAACACGGCATCGGGGACTACGACGTCATCTACTTCGACGACTCGGACCTGTCCTGGGCGGCCGAAGACGTGGTCATCCGACGGTGCGCGGCGGCCTTCGCCGACCTGCCCGTCGAGGTGGAGGTCCGCAACCAGGCCCGGGTCCACCTCTGGTACGAGGACCACTTCGGTGTCCCCTACCCGGCGTTGGGCTCCAGCCGGGACGCGGTCGATCGGTACGCGGCCCACACCTGCCGCTTCGCCATCCGCCCCGAGCCCGCCGGCTGGTCGGTCTACGCCCCTGCCGGCTACGACGACCTCTTCGGCTTCGTCCTGCGACCCAACCCCGTGGTCGCCCCTCGGGAGGTCTACGAGACCAAGGCGGCCCGGTGGCAGTCCCTCTGGCCCCGCATCGTGGTGCATCCCTGGCCCGACACGACCGTTCTGGCGCCTGATTGAGGCGCCCGGACGCCACGATCGGGCGCCAGAAGCGGGCACCGGTCTGCGACCATGGCGGGATGGGCGCCCGCCTCGGCTCGACGGAACGGCTCGACATCCATCGGCCGTCGGCCCGCGACCGGGCCGAGGTCACGGCGGCGGGCCGGGCCAGCCAGGACCTGCACCATCCCTGGCTGACAGCGCCGACCGACACCGAGACCTGGGCCGGCTACCTCCGCCGGATCCGCTCGGTCCGCCACCACGGCTTCCTGCTCCGGGCCAGAGCCGATCACTCGGTGGTCGGCATCGTCAACGTGAGCGACATCATCCAGGGCAGCTTCCGCTCCGCCCACCTCAGCTACTACGCCTTCGCCGGCCACGAGAGCCAGGGCCTGCTGAGCGAGGGCACCGCCTGGGTGGTCGCCCACGCCTTCGACCGCCTCGGCCTCCACCGCCTGGAAGCCAACATCCAGCCCGCCAACGGCCCGAGCCTGCGACTGGCCCGCGCGCTGCGGGTTCCTGAAGGAGGGCTTCTCCCCCCGCTACCTCTTCATCGACGGGGACTGGCGGGACCACGAGCGCTGGGCCCTCACCGCCGAAGACCGCCCTTAGCTCCCGGCGTTGGCGGCCTCGAAGTTGCGGAGGGTGCGCTCGACGTCATAGGGCTGCTCGACCAGGGTGTCCTCGTCCCACTCGCTGCGCTCGATGGTGAAGAAGTCCCCGCCGTAGATGTGGATGGCTCCGGCGTGCTCCCGGGTCGGGTTGGTGACCTGGTGGATGGTGTCGTCCCCCAGCAGGCAGGCGTCGGACGGACGCAGCTCCTTGCCGCCGGTCTGGGTGAGACCGCCGTCGGCGCGCCGGAAGAAGGCGTTGTCCTCGCCACCGGAGTAGATCCCGATCGACGCCCAGGTGCGGTGGTCGTGGGGCCGGATCGACATGCCGGGCGCCCACACCACCTTGAGGATGGTCAGCTCGTCGGACACATGCAGACGGACCAGTTCGGCGCGGTCAGGCGGCAGCGCGGCGGCCACCTCCGCAGGGCATCGACACGGCTCGGTCCAGGACCTCCTTGATCGCCAGCCGGGGCTGGGCCTCCTGGTTGGCCGTCAGGCAGTCCGCGATGAAGGTGTCGAGGTCGAACATGGCTCCAGGGTCGCGCCAACGGCGACGATTCGCACCCCTACCCTCCCTCGACGTGAGGATGCTGCGCCTGCTCGCCGTCGTCGTCCTCGCCCTCGGGCTCCTCGGGCTGGATGGCACGACGACCTCTGCCCCTTGCGGCCGCAGCGGAGAACCCCGCCCCGACCGTCGGCCTCGTGGGTGACTCGGTCCCCTTCCAGTCCCTGTTCGACCTGGCCGACACCCTCGGCGCCGACCGCAAGATCGCCTTCGTCTACGCCGGCCTGGGTCTCGAGATCCGCGACGTGCTCCCGCCGACTCGGGACGCGATCCGGGGCGACCAGCCGCCCGACGTCTTCCTGGTGTTCATCGGCACCCACCAGTCCAACACCGATCCCCCAGCCATCTGGCGGGCCGAGCTCCGGCGGCTCCTGACCCTCGTGAGCCGGCGGGTCGACTGCATCCGGGTGTTCGAGATCGACGACACGGACACCGGCTTCTACCGCCGTCACGACCGGCAGGCCGCCACCTACAACCGCATCACCCGCCAGGTCACCGAGGAGTACGCCACCGCCGAGTGGTACCACTACGACGCGTGGGCCGACCGGGCCGGGCCGGAGTTCGAGCGCCCGGACATCCTCCACCACAACGAGCGCGGCGCCCTGGCCCTGGCCCGTCTCATGCAGGCCGTGGCCAACAGCTGTGATCCGGCGCTCACCTCCGGCCCGTTCTGGGACGTCCCCGACGACCACCCCGCGGCCGAGGCCATCGCCTGGGTCGGCGACCAAGGCCTGTTCGGGGGTACCCCAACCACACCTACCGGGCCGAGATCGGGCCGTGGGTGCAGGACGCGACCCGTGGCGCCTTCGCGGCGATGGCCTGGAAACTGGCCGGGCGGCCCACGGGCTTCGACGACCACCCGTGGTCCGACGGCGGAACGACCATCGACCCCGCCCTCGACTGGGTCGCCGACGGGGGTCTGCTGCCCGGGCTGGCCGATGGCAGCTGGCGGCCGCGGCGGGCCGTCACCCGGGGCCAGGCGCTGAACCTGCTCTGGCGCCTGGCCGGCCGCCCGGACGAACCCGCCGATGACCCCTGGACCGACGTCGCCGGCCCGGGTTTCCGGTGGGCCTCGGTCAGCGGCCTCCTCACCGGGTACGCCGACGGGACGTTCCGACCCGGACGCGCCCTGACCCGGGCCCAGATGGCCAAGCTCCTGTTCGCCTTCTCCACGGTCCGCCTCGCCGCCGACGCCGCCGGCCCCGACGACCCCGGTGCCGTCCACGACGACGATCGTCCCGGCGACCACCCTGCCGGCCGCCACCACGACGACCACGACCGTCCCGACCACTACGGAGGCCCCGTGAGCACCCACCTCGTGTCCGTCGTCATCGACGCCGCCGACCCGGCCGCACTGGCCCGCTGGTGGTCCACCGCCCTGGGTTGGCCCATCAGCCTCGAGGAGGACGGGGAGGTGGTCGTGGAGCCGCTGGGCACCGACCTCGAGGACCGGGTGCCGGCGCTGGTCTTCGTGCCGGTGCCCACGGCCAAGGCCGTCAAGAACCGGGTGCACCTCGACCTGGCTGCCGAAGACGCCGAGGATCGGGACGCCATCGTCGAGCGCCTCCTGGCCGCCGGTGCGAGCCAGGCCGATGTGGGCCAGTCCGGCGACGAGAGCTGGGTCGTCCTGGCCGACCCCGAGGGCAACGAGTTCTGCGTCCTGCAGGGCGGCGGCGACGGTGGGCCGCTGTCCGCGTCTGCCTGGACGCCGGCGACCACCGGGCGCTGGCCGCCTTCTGGGTCGAGGCTCGGGTTGGACCATCGTCGACCAGGACGACGAGGGCACGGTCCTCGCCTCGCCCTCGGGCCGGCGCCCGACCCTCGACATCTTCCCGGTGCCGGAGGCCCATGCGTCAAGAACCGCCTGCACCTCGACGTCGCCCCCCGAAGACGCCGATCACGCCGCCGAGGTGGCCCGGCTGGTCGCGCTCGGGGCCCACCCGGTCGAGGTCGGCCAGACCGGCGACGAGACGTGGGTCGTCCTGGCCGACCCCGAGGGCAACGAGTTCTGCGTCCTGAGCTGCCGCGAGCTGCCCGGCGTCGCTCCCGCGCCGGACTGACCCCGCCACAATGGGCGCCGTGCGCCGCCTCTTGTTCTGTTCGCTCCTCGTCGCCGTCGCCGCGCTGGGGACCGACCCCGCCCTGGCCCACGGCGACGAGGGCGCCCTCGAAGTCGTCGACGCCGTGCCCACCAGCGCCGGTGACGAGGTCACCTACACCCTCGAACTGACCTACGCGAACGACGGCGACCCCGTCGACGGCGCCATCGTCTCGGCCACCGTCCGCGGCCCCGGCGGGCCCCGGGAGCCCATCGCCCTCGCGTCCATCGGCGAGGGCTGGTACGCCGGGCCGGTGCTCTTCCCCGGTCCCGGTCGCTGGACCGTCGCCTTCGCCGCCATCGAGCCCGCGGCCACGATCGAGGCGACCTACGAGGTCCCGGCGACGCCGCCGACCACGACGATGCCGCCGACCACCACGACGGAGCCGACGGCGGACGACCCCGATCCGGCCGTCGACGAGGTCGACATCGACGACGGACCGCCCGCCGGGTTGATCATCGGGGCCGTGGTCGCGGGCGCCGCCCTGGTCGCCGCCGCCGTCGTCCTGATCCTGCGCCGCCGCTCGCCGGACTGACCTCGTGCTGTTCACCCAGGACGCCGTCGCCGGTCTGGCCGACGGGTCGATCACGGTCACGTTCCGGAACTGGAAGCGACCCCAGGCCAAGGTCGGCGGCCGGTTCCATCGGGGAGACCTGTGGTTCGAGGTCGACTCGGTGGAGGTCGTGGCCGTGGCCTCGATCACGCGGGCCGATGCCCGCCGAGCCGGCGAGCCCGACGTGGCCGGCGTCCTGGCCCGCCTGCGCGACCCCGCCCCCACCGACGAGGTCTTCCGCGTCGCCTTCCACCGGATCGACCCCGCGGGCCCACCGGTCGACGACGCCCACCTGACGCCCGACGACGTGGCCGAGATCGCCGGCCGGCTCGATCGCCTCGACGGGGCCAGCCCGGTCGGGGCCTGGACCCGCCCGACGCTGGCCTTGATCGCGACGCACCCCGGTGTGGTCTCCACGACCTTGGCCGAGACGCTCGGCCGGGAGCGCTTCGCCCTCAAGACCGACATCCGCAAGCTGAAGCGCCTCGGGCTGACCCTCAGCCTCGAGGTGGGCTACGAGATCTCGCCGCGGGGCCAGGCCTTCCTCGACGCCACGAGCTGAGCGGCGGCGCGTAGAGAACGCGTTGAGGTCCGGCCCGCCGGCGTAGAGAACGCGTTGAGGCGCTTCCCCGGGTCCTGAGGCGGGCGTACACCGGTCTCGTGACCAAGAACCGAACCACCGACCGGAGGGAGGACCGGGACAGCGCCGTCGCCGGCATCGTCCTCGCCGCCCTCGGACCCATTGCCGCCGCCGCTGCGCTGGTGTCGGTCCGCGGCACCTTCGGCAGCACCAACACCGCGTTGGTGCTCGTGCTCGTGGTCCTCGTGGCCGCGCTGACCGGTGGCCGGATCGCCGGCGCGGTGGCCGCGGTGAGCGCGGTGCTGGCCTTCGACTTCTTCCACACCGAGCCCTTCCTCTCGCTGACCATCGACTCGACCGACGACCTCATCACCACGATCCTCCTGCTCCCGATCGGACTCCTCGTCGGCACCGTTGCCGCCTCGCGCCCGAGCCGCCCGCCGCGACGCCGACGCCTCCCACGACCAGATGCACCGCGTGCACCGCCTGGCCGAGATGACCGCTCGGGGGGAGGACCCGGCCGTCGTCCTGGACCACGCCCAGCAGGACCTGATCGGGTTGCTCGGCCTGACCGACTGCCGCTTCGAGGCCCTGCCCTACGAGACCGACCTGCCCGTGCTCGAGCGCAGCGGCACCGTCATCACCGACCGCCACCGCTACACGCTCGACGGCTTCGAGCTGCCCGCGGACGGCGTGGCCCTCCCGGTGCTGGCCCGCGGCCGGCCGGTCGGGCGCTTCGTCCTGGTGCCCACCCCGGGCACCGGCGTGTCCCTGGAACGGCGGATCGTCGCCGTCGCCCTGGCCGACCAGGCCGGCGCGGCGCTGACCGCGGAGAGGAGCAACCATGCGTGACGTCCTGGTGATCGCCGGAGTGATCGCCTTCTTCGTGCTCGGGGCGGCCTACATCGCCCTCTGCGCCCGGATCCTGGCCGACACCGGTGACATCGACGAGCCGAATGCCGACGAGACCGAGGCCGACGAGACCGACGAGACCGACGAGACCTCGACCACGAGGTCGAGGCCGGTCATAGGGTGAGTCGATGAGCGCCGACGAGATCATCGCCCTCGTGCTCGCCGTCTCGCTTGACCGGCTACCTCGTGGTGGCCCTGCTCTTCCCCGAGCGGCTCTAGATGACCACGTCCTCCTGGCTCCAGTTCGCCGCGCTCGTGATCGCCCTGGCGGTCACCGTGCCCTTCCTCGGCCGCTACCTGGCCTCGGTCTTCGGCGGGGGCGCCGCCCCCGGCGACCGGGTCTTCGGTCCCGTCGAGCGGGTCGTCTACCGGCTCACCGGCGTCGACGCCGAGCGGGAGCAGCGCTGGACCGACCTACGCCACCTCGCTGCTCGCCTTCAGCGCTGGTGTCGGTGCTGGCCCTCTTCGCCCTCCAGCGGTTCCAGGGCTCGCTGCCGTTCAACCCGACCGACGTCGGCGGCGTGCCGTCGGCCCTGGCGTTCAACACCGCGGTCAGCTTCGTCACCAACACCAACTGGCAGAACTACGCCGGCGAGAGCACCATGAGCCACCTCACCCAGATGGTGGGCCTGGCCGTGCAGAACTTCGTGTCCGCCGCGGTCGGCCTGGCCGTCGCCGTCGCCCTCATCCGGGGCCTGGTCCGACGCCACGCCGACACCATCGGCAACTTCTGGGTCGACCTCGTCCGGGGCATCATCGCGGGTCCTGCTGCCCATCGCCTTCGTCGCCGCCATCGTCCTGGTCAGCCAGGGGGTCGTCCAGAACACCAGCGGCTTCACCGAGGCCACGACCCTCGAGGGCGCCGCCCAGGTCATCCCCGGCGGGCCCGGCCGCCAGCCAGGAGGCCATCAAGGAGCTCGGCACCAACGGCGGCGGCTACCTCAACGCCAACTCGGCCCACCCGCTTCGAGCAACCCCAACGGCTTCACCAACCTCTTCGAGATCTACCTGCTGCTGGTGATCCCGTTCTCGCTGACGGTGACGTTCGGGCGGCTGGCCGGCGACCGGCGCCAGGGCCTGGCCGTGCTCGGCGCCATGTTCGTCCTGTGGGTGGCCAGTGCCGGCCTCGCCATGGGCTTCGAGACGAGCGGCAACCCCGAGCTCGACGCCGCCGGTGTCACCCAGGAGGTGACCGCCGACCAGTCCGGCGGCAACGTCGAGGGCAAGGAGGTCCGCTTCGGCAGCGCCGCCTCCGGCCTGTTCGCCGCCTCGACCACCGGCACCTCGACCGGCGCGGTCAACTCGGCCCACGACAGCTTCACCCCGCGGCGGTGGCGCCGTGCCGCTGGTCAACATCATGCTCGGCGAGGTCAGCCCCGGCGGCGTGGGCGCCGGCCTCTACGGGATGCTGGTCTTCGCCCTCCTGGCGGTGTTCATCGCCGGGCTCATGGTCGGCCGGACCCCGGAGTACCTGGGCAAGAAGATCCAGGCCGCCGAGATGAAGCTCGTGGTGCTCTACATCCTGATCGTGCCCGTGCTGATCCTGGTGTTCACCGGGATCTCGGTGGTGATGGACAGCGCGCAGAGCTCCATCCTCAACCCCGGGCCCCACGGCCTCACCGAGGTCACCTACGCCTTCACCTCGGCCGGCCAACAACAACGGCTCGGCCTTCGGCGGCCTGACGGGCAACACCGACTGGTACAACACGACGCTCGGCCTCGCCATGCTGGTCGGCCGCTTCCTGCTCATCGTGCCGGTCCTGGCCATCGCCGGGTCACTGGCCCGCAAGCAGCGGGTCCCGGTCTCCGCCGGCACCTTCCCCACCGGCACCCCGCTGTTCGCCGGCCTGCTGGTCGGCGTGGTGCTGATCGTGGTCGGCCTGACCTACTTCCCGGTCCTCTCGCTCGGACCCGTCGTCGAGCAGCTGGGCCTCTGAGGAGACGATCGATGACCACCGAGAAGACAGTCCCTGCCTGCGATGCCCAGATCCTGCGGTCGGCGGCGGTCGGACAGCCTCCGCAAGCTGGACCCGCGGATCATGGCCCGCAACCCGGTCATGTTCGTGGTCCAGGTCGGCAGCGTCCTGACCACGGTGCTGTTCGTCCGGGACTTCGGCTCGAGCACCGGCGAGGAGAACCTGTTCGCCGGCCTGGTGGCCGCTCTGGCTGTGGTTCACCGTCCTGTTCGCCAACTTCGCCGAGGCCGTGGCCGAGGGCCGGGGCAAGGCCCAGGCCGAGACGCTGCGCCAGGCCCGGACCGAGACCAGTGCCTGGCGGCGCACCGCCGACGGCGCGCTGGAGGAAGTGGCCTCCTCGCTGCTGCAGGTCGACGACCTGGTCGAGGTGTCCGCCGGCGAGGTCATCCCCTCCGACGGCGAGATCGTCGAGGGCATCGCCACGGTCGACGAGTCGGCCATCACCGGCGAGTCGGCCCCGGTCATCCGCGAGTCGGGCGGCGACCGCTCCGCGGTGACCGGCGGGACCACGCGTGCTGTCCGACCAGATCGTGGTGCGCATCACCGCCCGACCCGGCGAGACCTTCCTCGACCGCATGATCAGCCTGGTCGAGGGGGCCGAGCGCCAGAAGACCCCGAACGAGATCGCCCTCAACATCCTGCTGGCCGGCCTCACCATCATCTTCCTGCTGGCCATCGTCACCCTGCAGCCCTTCGCCATCTACTCCGGCGCCGAGCAGGACATCATCGTGCTGGTCGCCCTGCTGGTCTGCCTGATCCCGACCACGATCGGCGGCGCTGCTGTCGGCCATCGGCATCGCCGGCATGGACCGGCTGGTGCAGCACAACGTGCTGGCCATGTCGGGCCGGGCCGTCGAGGCCGCCGGCGACTGCTCGACCCTGCTGCTCGACAAGACCGGCACCATCACCCTGCGGCAACCGGCAGGCCGCCGAGTTCCTGCCCCTGCCCGGGGTCGATGCCCGACGCCTGGCCGACGGCGGCCCAGCTCGCCAGCCTGGCCGACGAGACCCCGGAGGGCCGCTCGATCGTGGTCCTGGCCAAGGAGCGGTTCGGCCTCGACGGACCGCGACCTCGACCGAGGCCGACCCTCGTGCCCTTCACCGCCCAGACCCGCATGAGCGGCGTCGACCTCGGCCGGGCACCTCGGTCCGCAAGGGCGCCACCGACTCGGTCCGGCGCTGGGTCGCCGGACCAGGGCGGCACCGTGCCCGACGCGCCTCGACCGGCATCGTCGAGGGCATCGCCACCGGCGGCGGCACCCCGCTCGCTGGTGGCCGACGGACGCCGAGGTCCTCGGGGTCATCGCACCTCGAAGGACGTGGTGAAGGAGGGCATGACCGAGCGCTTCGACCAGCTCCGGGCCCTGGGCATCCGCACCGTGATGATCACCGGCGACAACCCGCTCACCGCGGCGGCCATCGCCGCGCGAGGCCGGCGTCGACGACTTCCTCGCCGAGGCCACCCCCGAGGACAAGATGGCCCTCATCCGCTCCGAGCAGGCGGGCGGGCGCCTGGTGGCCATGACCGGCGACGGCACCAACGACGCCCCCGCCCTGGCCCAGGCCGACGTCGGCGTGGCCATGAACACCGGGACCCAGGCCGCCAAGGAGGCCGGGAACATGGTCGACCTCGACTCGGACCCGACCAAGCTCATCGAGGTCGTCGAGATCGGCAAGCAGCTCCTCATCACCCGGGGCTCGCTGACCACCTTCTCCATCGCCAACGACGTGGCCAAGTACTTCGCCATCATCCCGGCGATGTTCGTCGGGGTCGTTCCCCCAGCTCGACACCCTCAACATCATGGGGCTGGCCTCGCCCCGCTCGGCCATCCTCTCCGCGGTCATCTTCAACGCCCTGATCATCGTGGCCCTGATCCCGCTCGCCCTCCGCGGGCGTGCGGTTCCGGGCCCTGGGGGCGGCGGCGGTCCTGCGCCGCAACCTGCTCGTCTACGGCGTCGGCGGCCTGGTCGCCCCCTTCGTGGGGATCAAGGCCATCGACGTCGTCCTCACCGCGATCGGAGTCTCATGAGCACCATCCGGGTCCAGCTCCTGCCCGCCCTGCGGGCCGTCCTCGTCCTCACCGTCCTCACCGGGGTCCTCTACCCGCTGGCCGTCACCGTCGTCGCCCAGCTGGCGCTTCGAGGACGAGGCCGACGGCTCCCTGGTCCTCCGGGACGGCGAGGTGGTCGGCTCGGCGCTCCTCGGCCAGTCCTTCACCGCACCGGAGTACTTCCACGGCCGGCCCTCGGCGGCCGGCGACGGCGGCGTCGGGCACCGCCGGCGCGGAGCCCGACGACCTCGCCCAGGTGGCCTCGGGGTCATCCAACCTCGGGCCGACCAACCCCGACCTGTTGGCCGCGGTCGACCGAGCGCGGCCGTGGCCTACCGGGAGACCAACGGCCTCGCCGCCGACGCCCCGGTACCGGTCGACGCGGTGACCGCGTCGGGCTCGGGCGTCGACCCCCACATCTCGGTGGCCAACGCCCGGCTCCAGGCCGACCGGGTGGCCGAGGCCCGGGGCCTCGACGTCGAGGCCGTCCACGCCCTGATCGACGACCACACCGACGGCCGGGCGCTCGGGTTCCTCGGCGAGCCCGGGGTCAACGTCCTGGCCCTCAACCTGGCCCTCGACCGGCTCGAGGACGCGGCCGCATAGCGTGACCGCGATGGCCGTGACCGGCGGTTCGCCGAGGGACGCTACGGATCTACCTGGGCGCCGCGCCCGGTGTGGGCAAGACCTTCGCCATGCTGAACGAGGGCCGGCGCCGGGCCGCGCGGGGCACCGACGTCGTCGTCGGCGGTGTCGAGACCCACGGGCGGGAACGCACCGAGGAACAGGTCGGTGACCTCGAGGTCGTGCCCCGTCACACCCTGACCCACGAGGGGGCGACCTTCGAGGAGATGGACATCGACGCCGTGCTGGCCCGCCGGCCGGAGGTGGCCCTCGTCGACGAGCTGGCCCACACCAACGTCCCGGGCAGTCGCCACGAGAAGCGCTGGCAGGACGTCGACGAGCTGCTCGACGCCGGCATCGACGTCCTCTCCACGGTCAACGTCCAGCACCTCGAGTCGCTCAACGACGTCGTCGAGCGGATCACCGGCGTGAAGCAGCGCGAGACCATCCCCGACCACGTCGTGCGCGAGGCCGACCAGGTCGAGCTGGTCGACATGACGCCCGAGGCCCTGCGCCGGCGCATGGCCCACGGCAACATCTACCGGCCCGAGAAGATCGACGCCGCCCTGGGCAACTACTTCCGGGTCGGCAACCTCGGGGCGCTGCGGGAGCTGGCCCTGCTGTGGGTGGCCGACCGGGTCGACGACGCCCTCGAGGACTACCGGGAGCGGCACGGCATCACCGAGACCTGGGAGATGCGGGAGCGGGTGGTCGTGGCCGTGACCGGGGCGCCCGGCACCGAGCACCTGATCCGCCGCGCCGCCCGCATCGCCCAGCGCACCCACGGCGAGCTCATCGGGGTCCACGTCACCGCCGACTCGGGCCTGACCGGAGCCGCCGAGCGACCTCGTCGACGAGCAGCGCCTCCTGCTCGAGGAGCTGGGCGGGGAGTTCCAGGAGGTGGTGGCCACCGACGTCGCCGCCGCCCTCATCGACGTGGCCCGGGCCGAGAACGCCACCCAGATCGTCCTGGGCGCCAGCCGCCGCAGCCGGCTGCAACGCCTGGCCCAGGGCTCGGTGATCGCCCGGGTCGTGGCCAAGGCGGGCCCGATCGACGTCCACGTCATCTCGGCGACCGCCACCGCCCGACCCCTGACCCTCCCCCGCACCCGGCGCGTGCTCACCCCGGTCTCCCCCACCCGCCAGGCCTGGGGCTGGAGCCTGGGCGCGGTGGGCCTGCTGCTCCTGACCCTCGCCCTCGCCAACCTGCGGGCCGAGGTGCACCTGCCGACGGTGCTGCTCCTGTACCTCGGGCTCGGCATGAGCGTGGCCCTCGTCGGTGGTGCCCTCCCCGCTCTGGCCACCGTGGTCGGCAGCTTCCTGCTGGCCGACTACTACTTCACCGAACCCCTCTACGGGCTCAAGGTCAACGATGCCGAGGTGGTCATCTCCCTCGTCGTCTACCTGCTGGCGGCGGGGCTGGTGGCCGTGCTCGTCGACCGTCTGGGTCGCACCCGGCTGCAGGCCGCCCGCAGCCAGGCCGAGGCCGAGGCCATGGCCACCCTGGCCGGCTCGCTGGCCGAAGCCGAGGCCCTCCCCGGCCTGCTGGCCCACCTGCGCACCACCTTCGCCATGACCAACGCCGCGCTGTTCCGCCGCGAGGGTGACCGGTGGGTGATCGACGCGACCGTGGGCGGGTCACCACCGGTCGACCTCCGCCACGCCGATGTCAGTCGGGAGATCGGGCCCGACCTGGTCCTCACCCTGTCCGGCCGGACCCTGCAGTCCGCCGACGAAGGGGTCCTCACCGCCTTCGCCGCCCAACTGGCCACCGCGGTCGAGACCCGCCGTCTCCAGGCCCAGGCGGGCCGGGCCACGGAGCTGGCCGCCGCCAACGACCTCCGGGGCGCGCTCCTCCAGGCGGTGTCCCACGACCTGCGCACCCCGCTGGCGGGCATCAAGGCGTCGATCAGCAGCCTGCGCCAGACCGAGATCACCTGGTCGTCCGACCAACGGGCCGAGTTCGAGCGCACGATCGAGGAGGAGACCGACCGCCTCGACACCCTGGTCGAGAACCTGCTCGACATGAGCCGACTCCAGTCCGGTGCGGTGCGGACTCAGGTGGGCCCCGTCGCGTTGGACGACGTGGTGCTGGCCGCGGTCGCCGGGCTCGGGGTCCGGGCGGCCCGGGTCGAGGTGGAGGTCACCGAGGACCTCCCCGCCGTGGTAGCCGACCGCGCACTCCTCGAGCGGGTGGTCGCCAACCTGGTCGACAACGCCCTCAAGCAGGCCCCGCCCGACACCCCGATACGGGTCGAGGCCGGGGTCGTGCCCGACGGGATCGACCTGCGCATCGTCGACCAGGGGCCGGGCCTGGCCGAGCGGGACCGGGAGCGGGTCTTCGAGCCCTTCCAGCGCACCACCGATCACGGCACCGGGGTCGGTCTCGGCCTGGCCATCGCCCGGGGGTTCCTGGACGCGATGGGTGCTGAGATCGTGCTCGAGGACACCCCGGGCGGGGGCCTGACCGCCGTCATCCGCCTGCGCCAGGCCATCGTGCCCCTCACGGCACGGGCCCCGGTCGGGCGGGAGGCCTGAGGTGGCGCGCATCCTGGTGGTCGACGACGAGGAGGCGATCGTGCGCGCCCTGTCGGCCAACCTGAAGGCCCGGGGCTACGAGGTCGACCTGGCCGCCACCGGCGAGCAGGGCCTCGACCTCGCCGCCCGGCACCACCCCGACGTGGTGATCCTCGACCTCGGCCTCCCCGGCATCGACGGCCAGGAGGTGGTGCGGGGCCTGCGGGGCTGGACCCGGGTCCCGATCATCATCCTGTCGGCCCGGGGCGAGGAGACCGAGAAGGTGGCCGCCCTCGACGCCGGCGCCGACGACTACGTGACCAAGCCCTTCGGCATGGACGAGCTGATGGCCCGCCTCCGGGCCGCGCTCCGCCGCGCGGCGCCGGCCGACGAGGAGCCCCGGATCGAGACCCCTGACTTCCGCATCGACCTGGCCGCCAAGTCGGTCACCGACGCGAGCGGGGCGCCGGTGCACCTCACGCCGATCGAGTGGAGCCTGCTGGAGATCCTGGTGCGGAACCCCGGCCGGCTGGTGACCCAGCGCCACCTGCTGCAGGAGGTGTGGGGCCCCGACTACGAGGAGGAGACCAACTACCTCCGCGTCCACCTGGCCCACCTGCGGGGCAAGCTCGAGCCCGAACCGTCCCGGCCCCGCTACCTCATCACCGAGCCCGGCATGGGCTACCGGTTCGAGGGCTGACCGCGGGCGACGACCCGCGGTCAGGACGCGTGGGTGTCGCGGACCTCCACGAGCTGGTCCAGCCCCGAGAGCGCGATGATCCGCCGGCTCAGGGACGCCTCGGAGACCAGGAGAGCGAGATCGACCTGGAGGACCCGGAGACGCTCGGCCAGGGTGAAGAACAGGCGGAGCCCGGAGCTGTCGAGGTAGGACACCGCCTCCAGGTCGATCACGACCGAGGTCGTCTGGTTGGTGATCGCGGCGTTGAGCCGGTCGGCGACCGCATCGCGGTTGGTGAGGTCGATCTCACCGTTGACCACGACGTGCACATCCTGGTCGTCCTGGGTGACGGACACGTCGACGATCGTCATGACGGATCCCCTCCCACCCGCTTGGCCAGGGTCACCGTCGTCCCGTTGGCACCCCGATCGACGCTGACCTCGTCACACAGGGCGCGCATGATCGACCCGCCCCGGCCCCGGTGCTCGCCCCGGGCCGCCCGCCACCGGCCCTCGTCGCGGACGGTGGCCACGATCGTGCCCACCCCGCAGCTCGAGACGGAGGCCGAGGACCCCGCCCGCAGGGCCGTGGGCGTGCTCGACGGCGTTGGCGGTCGCCTCACCGATCGCCACCAGGAGCTCCTCGGCCGCGTCGCTCGCCATCGGGGTCGCGGCCAGCCAGCGCCGGACGGCCGAGCGCACGCCGGCGAGGGCCTGGGGTTCGGCCGGTGTGCTGATCTCGAGCGGACGCCCGACGTCGATCTCGTCGATGGCCACCAGGAGCAGGGCGACGTCGTCCTCGAGGACAGCGGTGCCGACGAGGTCAGCCATGACCTCCGCCGCCACGGTCGTCGGCTCCGCCCGGCGCACCAGCTGCGCCAATCGCTCGATCCCGGCGCCCAGGTCCTGCCCCCGACGTTCCACCAGACCATCGGTGTAGAAGCAGAGGACGCTGCCCGGGGCAAGGTCCACCTCGGTCACCTGGCGTGACCGCCAACTGGCCACCCCGATCGGCGGATCCACGGTGAGCGGCATCGGCCGGGCGGCCCTGGACCGGGGATCGGCGACGATCGGCGGCAGGTGGCCGGCACAGGCGATGCGCAGGCGGCAGTACGTGGGGTCGAGAACGCCATAGGCCACCGTGGCCATCGCCCCCGCGTCGAAGTGCTGCAGCTTGTGGTCGAGCCGGGTCAACACGGTCTCGGGGCCGGCCCCGTCGAGGGCGTAGGCCCGCAGCGCACTCCGGACCCGACCCATCACGATGGCGGCACTCAGCCCGTGGCCCGACACGTCACCGATGACGATGCCGACCTGCCCACCGGCGAGGGGGAAGAGGTCGAACCAATCGCCGCCGACGGCGTTGCCGCCACCGGGGACGTAGCGAGCGCTGGTGGTCAGCCCGCTGATCGTCGGCAAGCGCCCGGGCAGGAGCCCCCGCTGGAGCGCGAGGGTGGCGTCGCGTTCGACGATCGCCCGCCGCGACCCGGTGGCGCCGGTGATCCGGTCGGCGACGAGCTGCAGGAGCTCGATGTCGCCCGGGGTGAAGTCCCGCGGTGCCAACGACCCGACATGGAGGACACCGACCACCTCACCGGCCTCGACCAGCGGCACACCGGCCATGGCCCGGATGCCCTTGGCGATCAGCAACGGGTTGACCACCGTCGTCTCGTCGACGTGGTCGATGACCACCGGTGCCTTGTCGGCGGCGATCCTCCCGGCGAACCCGGCCGCAAGCGGGACGGTGACACCCTGCCGGACCTCTTCCTCGAGCCCGCGGGCCGCGGTGGCGACCAGCGCGTCGGCGTCCCGATCGAGGAGCAACACGGCGGCGGTGTCGACCGCCAGGATCACGCGGACCCGCTCGAGCAGCTCGTCGAGCAGCGCCTCGACCGAGAGATCGGCCAGGGCGAGCTCGGTCAGCGCTTCGATCTGGGCCAGGCGCGCCTCGGCGTCGATCATCTGCTCTGCGCCCCGTCCCGCTGGCTCGTCCAACCGTCCTGTTCTACCCGCCTACGCGCCCCGCAGACCGCCGCCCCGAGGCCGTCGCTCGACTCTCTGTGCCCTCGGGCCGTGGAACCGCAGGTAGGTCCAGTCGGTGTGGTGCGCTCCCAGGGACGGCCGGGCACCAGCGTGGCCGCGGTTCACGAGCTGATCAGCCTGACAGCATCGCCCCGACGACGAGGCTTGCGCCGGCCGGGACGTCGACGGGCCATCCGATGACGTGAGGACGCCCGCCACGGGATAGAAACGCGACCTCATGGCCGGTGAGCACAAGGCCCGATCGGGCGACAGTCACGGCGGAGGCCACAGCCCCAAGGGCGGGCTCGGCCTGCTGACGCTGGGCGCGCTCGGCGTGGTCTACGGCGACATCGGCACCAGCCCGCTCTACGCCGTGCGGGAGTCCTTCGGCGAGCACCACGACATCGCCGCCGACCGAGGCCAACGTCCTCGGCGTGCTCTCGCTGATCATCTGGTCGCTGATCATCGTCATCACCGATCAAGTACCTGGTCTTCGTCCTGCGGGCCGACAACGACGGCGAGGGCGGCATCCTCGCCCTGACGTCACTGGCCACGCCGAAGGGCAACCCGACGTCGCGGCGCTGGGCGCTGATCCTGGTCGGCCTGTTCGGCACCGCCCTGCTCTACGGCGACGGGATGATCACCCCGGCCATCTCGGTGCTGTCGCGCGGTCGAGGGCCTCGAGGTGGCCCAACCCGGCATCGGCGACCTGCGTGATCCCCATCGCCGTGCGTGATCCTCATCGGGGCTCTTCTCGTTCCAGAGCCAGGGCACCGGCACCGTCGGCAAGCTCTTCGGCCCGGTGATGCTCGTCTGGTTCACGGTGCTGGCCGTCCTCGGCGCTCGACCCACATCGCTGGACAACCCCAGCGTGCTCGAGGCGCGTCAACCCGGTCTACGCCGTGGACTTCTTCGTCGACGACGGCTGGGAGGCCTACCTCGTCCTCGGCTCGGTCTTCCTGGTCGTGACCGGCGGCGAGGCGCTCTACGCCGACATGGGCCACTTCGGTCGCAAGCCCATCCGGCTGGGCTGGTTCGTGCATGGTCCTGCCCGCCCTGCTGCTCAACTACTTCGGCCAGGGCGCGCTGATCATCGGAGACCCCGCCGCGGTCGAGAACCCGTTCTTCGAGATGGCTCCCGACTGGTTCGCTGCTCCCCCTGATCGCGCTGGCCACCATGGCCACCGTCATCGCCTCCCAGGCCCTGATCTCCGGGGCGTTCTCGCTCACCGATGCAGGCCATCCAGCTGGACTACACGCCCCGGATGAAGATCAACCACACCTCCGAGGACCAGATGGGCCAGATCTACGTGCCCACCATCAACTGGGCCCTCATGGTCGAGCTGCATCGCCCTCGTCCTCGGCTTCCGCAGCTCGACCAACCTGGCCGCGGCCTACGGCGTCGCGGTGACCATGACGATGTTCATCACCACGATCCTGTTCTACGTGGTGGCCCGGGATCGGTGGGGCTGGCGCAAGCGCAAGGCGCTGTCGGTCTGCGCGCCGTTCCTCGATGATCGACATCGCCTTCCTCGGCGCCAACCTGATCAAGATCCCCGACGGCGGCTGGTTGCCCCTCGTGGTCGGCGCCGTGGTCTTCGGGCTCATGACCACCTGGCGCACGGGCCGGGTGCTGGTGGGCAAGCGCCTCCGCCAGGGCGAGCTGCCCCTGGCCACCTTCATCAAGAGCCTCGGCAAGCAGAAGGTCCTCCGGGTGCCGGGCACGGCGGTGTTCATGTACAGCCGCCCCGGCTCCACCCCGCCGGCCCTGTTGGCCAACCTGTTCCACAACCGGATCCTGCACACCAACGTGGTGATCCTGTCGGTGCGCACCATGGACGTGCCCCGGGTGCCCCCCGCCGATCGCGAGGAGCTCATCGACCACGGTCAGGGCTTCTTCTCGGTCCGGCTGCGCTTCGGCTTCATGGAGGAGCCCGACGTGCCCGCCGCGCTGGGCCACGTGCTCAGCTCCAAGGTCAGCTTCGACCCGCTGCACACCAGCTACTTCCTGGGCAAGGAGTCCATCCGCCCCAGCCCCGGCGACGGCATGGCCCTCTGGCGGGAACGCCTCTTCGCCATCATGCACCGCAACGCAACCGGGGCTGCGGCCTTCTTCAGCCTCCCCCCCGAACGCACCATCGAGCTCGGCCGACAGGTCGACATCTGACCCCGGGCGCCTGCGGCGCGCGTCAGGCCACGGCGGAGGCGGCGCGCCAGCGCCGACCGCACGATCAGGCGGGGGTCAGGACCTCCGACGGCGCCCACCGCAGGCCGACCACGGCGATGTCGTCGTTCGCGGCGGAACCCGTCAAGTCGTCCACGACGGTGGTGAGCAGCTCGCTCAACGGCGCCTCGGCATGGACGGCCGACCGGAGCCGTTCCATGCCCGCTGTCCACCGATTCACCCCGGCGCTCCACGAGGCCGTCGGTGAAGGCCAGGAGCGTGGCCGCGGCCGGCAGGTCGTACCGGGTCACGGGGTAGGGCTTGGTGGACCGCACCCCGACCGGTGGGCCCACGGGCGTGTCGAGGAAGGTCCGTTCCTCACCGGTGACGAGCAGGGCGCGGGGGTGCCCGGCGTTGACGACCCGCACGTGGTCGTGGGACGGGTCCAACTCGAGGCAGAGCATGGTGGCGAAGGCCGAGACCCCCTCCCGGTCCAGCAGGCGGGTCAACTTGGGGAGGATCACCTCGGGGCCGTCACCATCGGCCGCGTAGGCCCGGGTGGCGTGGCGGAGCAGGGCCATGACGGTGGCGGCGCGAAGGCCACGCCCCGCGACGTCGCCGACCACGACGAGGAGGCCGCCACCGGGAAGGTCGACCACGTCGTACCAGTCCCCCCCGACCTCGGTCCCGTCCACCCCGGGCTGGTAGTAGGTGGCGATCTCCAGGCCGTCCGGACAAGCGGGGATGACGGGCAACAGGCTGTGCTGGACGGTGTGGGCGACGCTGCGCTGTTCGGTGTAGAGCCGGGCGTTGTCCTGGGCCAGGGCCTCGGCCCGACGGCGGCGACGCCCGAGGCGCTCGGTCAGCCCGGCCAGGACCAGCCCCAGGATCAAGCCGAGTACGGCGGTCACCCACGGCAGACGGGCGCTCAAGCCCCCCATGAGGTCGCCCCGCGGGTGCACGACCAGCCGCAGGGACTGGTCACCGAAGGGCACCGTGGCGGCGGCGGTGGGTGCGGGCAGGGGCAGCTCCCGGCTGGTGCCGAGCAGGTTGGCGGTCGACGCCTCCTCACCGAGGTAGAGCGCATAGTCGAGGTCGGCGAACAGGGCGTCCTCCTGCCGGACCGCCGTGCGGTCCTCCGGGACGGGGGCTTCGGCGTAAATGACGAAGTGCGGTTCCCGGGTGGACGACGTGTACGACAACCCGATCACCGGTGACGGTCCCTCCAGGAGGCCGATCACGGTGACGTCGTCGGTCCCCGTCGACCGCTCCAGGAACGCCGCCGTCTCCCCGCCGCCCTGATCGGCGAGCACGGGCTGGTCGCCGACCACGGTCAGCTGGCTGATCGGGCTCGGTCAACGACCAGAGGGAGACCGAGACGAAGGGCGCGTCGGGACCGACCTGGGGCGTCAGCACCCGCTCGAAGCTGGCGCGGCCGCCATCGGTGGCCTCGGCCAGCTCCGCGGCGGCAGCCAACGGAGCCGTCAACCTCGGCACCGTCCCCGCCAGCACCACCGCGGCCTCGTCCAGGCGCTGGTCGAGCAGTCGTTCCTCGCCGTCGTCGTGGGCCGCCTGGGCGGCCACCGCCGCCGCCGCGGTGGCGACCAGCGCCAGCCCCAGCACCACCAGGGTCGTCGCCCGCAGCCTCATCGGGCCTCCTGACCACTCCGGTCCCGGATCATGACGCTCGTCCCCTTTGCTGGCTCTCACGCTCGACGACGTACGGGCACGGCGGGCTCCGGCAGGCGGAGCAGGAACCAGATCCGGTGGCCGTCACCGTCGTTCGCCTCGAGCCCCCAGGCATCGGTGACCTGTTCCACGATGGCGAGGCCGCGGCCCGACGGTGTGTCGGGGCCGGGGTGCTGGACCGCCGGAACCCCCTCGCCCTGGTCGCTGACCACGACCCGCACCTCGGTGTCCGTGCGCTGCACCTCCACCCCGAACCCGGTCGCCGCGTGGCGGCACGGCGTTGGATGCCAGTTCCGAGGTGGCGAGGGCGGCCACCTCCCGGAGGTCCGGATCGATGTCCGCGGAGCTCGTCGGCGACGAACCGCCGGGCGAGCGTGACCGACTCGGAGCGGGGCGGGTAGTGCCGGGCGGTCACGCCTCGGTGTCCCACACCTCGTCGAGCCCGGTGACCTCGAACACCCGACGAACCGCTGGGGTCGGGCGGCGAACGGTCACGGCCGTCCGGCGGGCCGCATCGATGAGCACCCCGAGGCCGGAGCTGTCGATGAACGAGAGGTCCTCGAGGTCGAACACCAGGCCCTGGGGCTCGTCGGCCAGCACCGCGTCGACCCGTGACCGAACGAGCTCGACGCCGGCGAGGTCGAGCTCGCCGCGCAGGCGCACCACCGGCGATGCAGCTGCGCCGTCCACCTCGACCGACACGACACCTGACGCACTCTCCTCGTGGTTCAAGGACCTTCCCTTCCGTCCGGCTTCGGCATCGGCCTACCTTCCCCCCCGGCTCATCGACCAGACCACCGCCCTCCGGCGAGGTCCGCCGCCCTCGGAACGGCCAACCGCTCACCGTGCTCCGACGAGGACGCCCAGAGCTGGATCGACATCCTCGGGCGCTCCGTCGTCGACCAGTTCGACGATCTGGCCGTGCTCTGCGTCGACCTCCTCGCCACGCCGCCACCCGCCTGAGGGGTGACGACCCCCCGCCCCGGACGCCACGAGGGGGTAAGTACCCACCGTGGTCACCTTCAACGTCGACGTCCTTGACCGGGCTGCGCTGGCCGGTGCTCGGGCTGGACTGCGCCATTGGCTCCTGGCCCAGGGCTGTGATGCCGGCTTGGTCGCCGATGTGACGTTGGTGGTCAGTGAGCTCGCGGCCAACGCCCTCGAGTCCGGGGACCCGTCCCAGGCCACCGTCGGCGTGGACCTCGAGCGGGAGGGGGTCGAGGTCCTCGTGAGCAACCCTGCCCCCAACGCGTTCCACTGGACCGCCGGCGGGGTACCGGACCCGACCGGAGCCCAGGGCCGGGGCCTCTACATCGTCGACCAGCTCATGGATGCCGTGCAGGTCGACCACCACGATGCGGTCACCTTCGTCTGCGCACGACGAGCTCGCCACGGCTGACCACCCGGTCGGGGGATCGTCGTTCACCTCGCGGCGAGCTCTTGCCCTGCGGCGGGGCGGACGGGCCCGCCAACGCCTGTCCCGAGGCCGCCAGCCGGATCACGTCCTCGGCGGCATAGAGGACCACGGCCCCGGACCGGCGGGTGGTCAGCACCCCCTCGTCGGCCAACTGCAGCACGTCCGCATACGGCAGATGGGTGAGCTCCAAGGTCTCGAACAACGTCATCCAGTCCGCTGGGTCCACAGCCATGACGCCCCTCCCGCGCGCTTCAGTCGATGATGTCGATGTCCCGGGGTTCGAAGGACCCCACTCGCCTACCCTCGCTCCGGCGGGCCAGAACCGGGAGTCGGCGCAGCCGCCGTGGTGGTGTTCGGTCATGTGGTCGCTCTGCAGGAACGGGTAGGTGCGGTCACAGCCGTAGGGGTGGGCACAGCGCCAGAACTTGGCGCGTATGGCCTGGGCTTGGGCGGGGGTGAAGAGGCGGCGGGCGTGGCCGTGGCGGAGGACGTCGCCGTCGGGGCTGTCGGCTTCCAGGGCTTCGATGATGCGCTCGAGGATCTTGGCGACCAGGTCGGTGCCGCCGTGCATGTTGAGGCAGAACGAGGAGGGGCCGAGGTCGCCGTTGTAGGCGGCGGAGCGTTCGGCCATGAGCCTCATGGCGTCGAGGCGACGTTGGCGGGGGGTCCGGCCGAGCTCATGGTCGAGAGGGGCGCGGCCGAGCCGGTCCCAGGCTTCGGCCCGGTCGGCTTCGCGGAGGTGTTCACAGATCCTTCCGAGCTCGGCCTGCCAGATCGGGAAGGACAGGGGGTTGTGACGGTCACCCCGACGACCCGCCGGGAAGGGCCGCCCGCCGCTCGGGGTTGGTGTGACCATGGCTTCGATCGTCTCGGTGAACGTCGGTCCGCAGCGGGACGTCGAGTGGTTCGGGCGCACCGTGCGCACGGCGATCTGGAAGGCACCGGTCGACGGTCGGGTCGCGGTGCGAGGCGTGAACCTGGACGGCGACGACCAGGCCGACCGCCGGGTGCACGGCGGGCCCGACAAGGCGGTCTACGCCTACGCCATCGAGGACTACGCGTGGTGGGCCGCCGAGGGCGACGACGTCGGCCCCGGCACCTTCGGCGAGAACCTGACGACCGAGGGCCTGGACCTCACCGGCGCCGTGCTCGGCGAGCGCTGGCGGGTCGGCACGACGGTGCTCGAGGTGGCCCAGCCCCGCGAGCCCTGCTTCAAGCTCGGCATCCGCATGGGCGCCGCCGCCTTCAAGGACCGCTTCGCCGCCGCCGACCGACCCGGGGCCTACCTCCGCATCATCGAGGACGGCGACGTCGGCGCCGGCGACACCGTCGAGGTCATCGACCGCCCCGCCCACGGCCGGACGGTCCTCGACCTCCTCCACACCACGGCCGACCCCACGCCAGAGGCCCTGCGGTCGATGCTCGTCGTCCCGACCCTCCCCGACGACTGGCGCGACTGGGCCGAACGCCACCTCGACCACTGACCCCCGTTCTGGCACCGGATGTGCCGGTCCGGGCCCGCAGATCCGGTGCCGGAACGACTAGCGGCGGAGGGGTTCGGAGTGGTCCCAGTCGGCGAGGAAGGCGCGGAGGGCGGTGAGCAGGATGAGGGGCTGGTCGAGCATGGCGTGGTGGCCGGCCTCGGGGATCTCGATGACGGGGGCGACCCGGCCGAGCTGGTCGTACATGAACGCGCCGATGTCCTCGGTGACCAGGCCGTTCTCGGAGCGCAGGAGGGCGAGGCGGCAGCGGACGTCGCGGAGGTACGGCAGGGCGATGGAGCGCATGCCCTGGGCGAACTGCTCGAAGATGCGGCGGTCGAACTTCCACTGGAAGCCGCCGTCGACCGGCTTCAGCGACTGCCGGCCGACGTGGTCCATCACGAAGTCCAGGTAGTGGTCCTGGGGCGGGACGGTGCGGAAGCGGGCCAGCGCGTCCTCGACCGTCTCGTAGGTGCGGGGCCGGCCGAAGGCCTCCTTGAGGCGGAACGACTCGATCTCCGGATCGGGCTCGGTCACCGGTGAGTCACAGACGACGACCCCGGCGCAGTGGTCGGGATGGCGGGCCGCCGTGGCGATGCTGACGAAGCCGCCCATGGAGTGGCCGACCACGACCGGGGGCCCGTCGATCCCGGCCGCCTCGGCGGCGGCCACGACCTCGTCGGTCCAGGTGTCGAGGGCGTAGACGTCACGGTGCCCGCTGTCGCCGTGGCCCGACAGGTCGATGGCCACCACCCGGAAGTCCCGGGCGAAGCGGGCCGCGACATGGGTCCACCAGTGGGCGTGGGCCCCACCCCCGTGCACGAACACCAACCCCCGCCGCCCGGGCTCACCCCAGGCCAGGTAGTGGATGGCGACCCCGTCCACCTCGACGAACTCGTCGGTGCACGGCACGGCCAGCGCGGAGAGAAACCACGCCGGCGATGCTGGATGTCGGGGAAGGTCCATGGCCATTTTCGCGAACCGAGCGGTTGAACCCGGCGCCCGTCCCTCGTCCCCGTCAGGGGCACTCCGCCGGTAGGCGGAGCTAGGCAGCCGCTTTCTCGAGGATGTGGACGCCGCAGGCGCTGCCGAGGCCGATGACGTGGGCCAGGCCGACCTTGGCGCCCTCGATCTGGCGGTCGCCGGCCTCGCCGCGGAGGTGGTGGCAGACCTCCCAGATGTTGGCGATGCCGGTGGCGGCGATGGGGTGGCCCTTGGACTCGAGGCCGCCGGACACGTTGACCGGGGTCGAGCCGTCCCGCCAGGTGGCGCCGGACTCGAAGAACGGGACCGCCTCACCCTCCTCGCAGAGCATGAGGTTGTCGTAGTGGACCAGCTCGGCGGTGGCGAAGCAGTCGTGGAGCTCGACGAGGTCGAGGTCCTCGGGGGCCACGCCGGCCTGCTCGTAGGCCTGGGTGGCGGCCCGACGGGTGAGCGTGTTGACGTCGGGGAGGATCTGGCACGCCTCCTCCCACGGGTCGGAGGTGAGCACCGAGGCCGAGACCTTCACGGCCCGGCGCTGCTGGTCGGGGTCCAGGGTCTTGAGCTTGGCGTCGGAGACGACCACGGCCGCCGCGGCGCCGTCGCAGTTGGCCGAGCACATCGGCCGGGTGTTCGGGTAGGCGATCATGATGTCGCCCATGATCTCCTCGAGGGTCATCTTCTTGGTGTAGGCGGCCAGCGGGTTCAGCGTGGAGTGGCTGTGGTTCTTCTCGCTGATCCGGGCGAACAGCTCGAAGTCGGCGCCGCCGTACTTGTGGCTGTACTCCATGCCGACCTGGGCGAAGACGCCCGGCATGATCTCGGTGCCGATGCGACCGTCGACGCCGGCCACGGCGCCGAAGCGGCCCGAGGGGGTCCACTCGTCCGCGTCGGCCTTGCGCGAGCCGCCGGCGAGGAGGCCCGCGCCGGAGAGCTTCTCGACCCCGACGGCGAGGCCCATGTCGCACTCGCCGGCCTTGATGGCCATGATCGCCGTCCGCAGCGCGGTGGCGCCGGTGGCACAGGCGTTGGACACGTTGTAGACGGGGATGCCCGTCTGGCCGATCTGCTTCTGCAGCATCTGGCCGGTCGGCGCGCTGGCCCCCATCAGGTTGCCCGCGGCGAGCACGCCCATGTCGCCCATGGTCACCCCGCCGTCCTTCAGGGCGGCCATGGCGGCCTCGGCGGCCAGGTCGATGACGTCGTCGTCGGGGCGCTTGCCGAACTTGGTCATGTGGATCCCGAGGATCCAGATGTCGTCGCTGGCCATCAGGCTGCTCCTTCGATGGGCTCGAATGCGAAGTTGACCGCATTGGTCCCGGCGGTGTCCTCACCGATGGGAACCGTCGTGAGCTTGACCTTCATCCCGAGCTGGACGTGCTCGGCGTCCGGCTCGATGTTGACCACGTTGCCCCGCACCGTGGTCCCGTCGCAGTCGATGATCCCCGCGACGAACGGCACGTCGACGCCGGGGGCCGCGAAGGCCACGATCGTGAACGACCGCAGCTCTCCCTCGGTGCTGACGTCCACCTTGGCGAAGTCGGTGCCGAAGCACGAGGCGCAGGCGTTGCGCCGATCGAAGAACCGGGCACCGCACGACGTGCACTCGTTGGCGACGAGGTGGGGCTCCGGCTCGAGGGCCAGGTAGTCGACGAAGGGGATCTGCTTGCTCACCGAGGCAGTCTCGCGCGTCCCGATCGCCGGTCCCGAATGGACCGGCGCCGGTGAGTGGATTCGGCGGCCCGACTGCGGCACCATGGCGGCATGCGGATGCGTCAGGAACCTCCGAGTCGTCATGCGACGGCCACCTCGTTCCTCCGCGCGCCGCGCGCCGTCACCCGATCGACTGACCGCGCCCAGACGCTGACGGCCCTGGCCGTCAACAGCACCACCAGCCTCGTCGCCGGCCTGACCCTCGGCGCCCTCACCGGCACCTTCGACCGGCTCCCGGGCCTGCTGGTCCTGGTCCCCGCGGCCATCGGCCTCCGGGGCAATGTGTTCTCGGCCCTGGGCAGCCGGCTGAGCACCGCGGTGCACACCGGGACGTTCTCGCTGTCCCGACACCGGGACACGGTCATGGCCGAGAACGTGATCGGCGCCCTCGTGCTGACCACCGGACTGTCCCTGGCCCTGGCGATCGGGGCATGGCTGCTGGCGACCGTGGCCCTCGCGGTGACGCCGATCCCGTTGGTCGACCTGGCCCTCATCTCGATCGTCGGCGGGCTCCTGGCGTCGACCGTCGTGCTCGGGGTGACCGTGGGCCTGGCCGTCCTGGCCGCCCCACGGCGCTGGGACCTCGACAACCTCGTCGCCCCGGTGGTGGCCACCCTGGGCGATGTCCTGACCCTGCCCGCCCTCTGGCTGGCCACCCACCTGGTCGACCACGGGACGGCGTCGACCGTCACGGGGTGGATCGTCGTGGCCGGGGCGGTCGCGGTCAGCGCCTACGGCGTGGCCAGCCGCCACGAGCTGCTGCGCACGGTGTGCCGCCAGTCGTGGCCGATCCTGGTCGGCGCCGGCGGCCTCAGCCTGCTGGCCGGTCTGGTCATCGAGCACCGCCTCGCCGCCTTCCAGGCCGCGCCGGCCCTGCTCGTGCTCGGTGCCCGCCTTCGTCAGCAGCGCCGGGGCCTTCGGCGGCGTGCTCTCGGCCCGGGTGGCCACCGGCCTGCACCTCGGCACCCGGCGAGCCACGTTCTGGCCCGACCGCGGCACCCGGGCCGACGTCACCGCCCTCGGGACCTTGGCCGTCCCGGTGATGCTCTACAACGCCGTCGGCGCCTGGGCCGTCGCCGGGTTGATCGGTCCGGCCCTTCCTGGACTGGGCTCGGTCGTCGCCGTCACCCTCGTGGCCGGCGTCGGAGCGGTGGCCTTCGCCTTCGCCGTGGCCGAGGTCAGCGGCGTCGCCTCGGTCCGCCTCCGCCTGGACCCGGACACCTTCGGCATCCCGGTCGTGACCGCGTCGGTCGACCTCGTCGGCGCCCTGCTCCTCATCAGCACGGCCATCGCCCTCGGCGTGACTTGACGAGCGCAACCGAAACCGCTCGGATCTGGCTCGCGTCGGCGAACTGGCACCGGATCTGCCGGTCAGAGCCCGTAAATCCGGTGCCAGAACCGGGAAGAGGGGCGGCTCAGCCCAGCGTGTCGGGGGGGACGGCGGTCTCGGGGGTGACCACCGTCGTGGTGGTGGCCGGAGCGGGGTCGGGTTGGGACCAGGCGTCGTAGGTGAGGACGCCCACGCCCACGCCGACGACCACGCCCAGGGCCTGCAGCCCGACCAGCACGACGCGGACCCAGGTCGGATACCGCTGCCGCCCGCCGTCTTCGTCGACCATCAGGCGCCGTCCAGCACCTGCTGCTTGGCGTCGGCGAACTCGGCGTCGGACAGCTCACCGTCCCGGTGGAGGCGAGAGAGGCGGGACAGGCTCTCGGCCAGGTCCTCGCCGTCGGGCGCGGGCCTCGACGAAGCGCCGTTCCCGTTTCCGTTCCCGTTGACCGGGCCGAGCGGACCCAGGCGGTTGACCGACCCGTCCGCGCCGAACCGGGCGATCCGCGGCACCTCGACCTCGTCGGTGGGCTCGCGCTCGGCGAAGCCATCGCCCAGCACCGCCCGGCGCAACGCGGCCCGGTCGCCCACGACGACGAGGGCCAAGGGCGCGGCGGCCATCAGGAGGAAGACCACGCCACACAGCCACCAGCCGTAGGCCCCGGACTCGGCCGTCGCGGCCCGCAGGAACTGGATGCCCAGGGACCCGAAGAGGGCGGGCCAGGCGAAGAGGACGAGTTGGGGGCTGCCGGCCGGACGGCGCAGCAGGTAGAGGCCGAGCCCGCCGATGGCCACGAAGATCCCGACCGGCGCCATCCAGGCCCCGCCCGGGCACGGCGCCGCCGACACGTAGGGGCCCCCGCTGCTGCAGGAACCACCGACGGACAGCACCGAGGACGCGACGAGGTTGAGCCAGGTCAGGCCCAGCACGGCCAGCGCGAGACCGAGTGCGGCTTGGATGCCCCTCCAGACGACCCGTCCAATCGTCACTGCGAGTGACACTAGTCACTCGCCCGCGGGGACCTCCACGGCCGTCAGGTCGTCGGCCAGGACGATCGTTCCGGCGAAGTGCTCGGCCACCTCGGCGACCCACTCCTCCTCGGTGCCGGGCACCGGTGGCGGGACCATGTGGGTGAGCACGATGGTGCCGACCCCCCCCGCGTCGCGGTCTGGCCGGCCTGGGCGAGGTCGGAGTGGTAGTCGAGGATGTCCTGCAGGCGGGGCGCCGGTATGGCTTCGACCGCGGATCGTCGGCACACCGTCTGCACGTAGACCCCCGCCCCGGCCACCAGGCGGTCGAGGCCGTCGCACGGGACGGTGTCCCCCGCGCAGACCCCCACGGCACCCTCGTGTTCGAAGCGGTACCCGACCGTGGGGTGGACCGGCCGGTGGTCGGTGGGGGCGGCAGAGCACCCGCACCCCGCCCGACTCCAGGACCACGCCGTCGGTCACCTCGGTGACCTCGACCTCGGGCCGCCAGACTGAGGTCGTCGTGGTGGTCCATCCGCCAGCCGATGTCGTCCTCCAGCATGGCCAGGGTCCGGTCGACGAAGGCCTGGGTGCCTGCGGGTCCGATGACCTTCAGCGGGGCCGGGGCGAAGGAGCCGATCCAATGGGTGGTGACCACGTCGTTGAAGTCGTTGACGTGGTCGGAGTGCAGATGGGTCAGCAGGACGGCGGTGACCTGGCCGATGCCGGCCCCCGCGGCCGCCAGCCGCATGAGCACGCCCCGCCCGGTGTCGACCAGGAACCGTTGGCCCCCCGCCTCCACCAGGTTCGCCGCTCCCGCCCGATCCGCGGACGGCAACGGCCACCCGGTCCCCAACGTCGTGATCTTCATGCCCGGCAGCCTCGCGGGTCAGACTCCGTCGATGAGCCAAACCGTCGAAGCCGTCCTGTGGGACGTGGGCGGGGTCTTCCTCCCCTCGCCGTTCAGCCACGTCCGGTCCCTGGGCGCCGAGATCGGGATCGACGGCGACGAGCTGCTGGAGCTGGTCTTCGGGCCGTACCACGAGGACACCGACCACCCGTGGCACCGCCTGGAACGGGGACAGGTGTCCTTCGAGGACTGCAACGCGGAGCTCATCGCCCTCGCGGCCGAGTCGGGCCACGACGTGGATCCGATGGCGGTGCTGATGCGCATGGGCGGCGACGGCGCCTCGATCGTCCGCGAGGACGTCGTGGCGGTGGCCGTGGCGGCCAAGGCCGGTGGGCGGGCCAGTGCGATCATCACGAACAACATCGCCGAGTTCGCCCAGGGATGGCGCGGTCTGTTCGCGGATCTCGACGCCATGGCCGACGTGATCATCGACTCCTCCGCGGTCGGGCTGCGCAAGCCCGATCCGGCCATCTTCCACCTCGCCCTGGACCAGCTCGGCGGCATCGCCCCCGAGCGCGCCGTCTTCCTCGACGACGCTCCCGGCAACGTCGCCGCCGCCCGGGCCGTCGGCATCCAGGCCATCCTCGTCGCCGACGACTACGCCCCCGCCCTGGCCGAGCTGGAGGCCCTGCTCGGCAGCTGAGTCGGCCTTCAGCCCTCGACCGGGAGGGAGTCCAGGCCGCGGAGGGTGATGCGGCCGTTGGGGACCGGGTCCCCGGCCAACTCCAGGTCGGGGAAGCGACGGATGATCGAGCTCATGGCCACCTGCCCCTCCAGCCGGGCCAAAGCCGCACCCAGGCAGAAGTGGATGCCGGAGCCGAAGGTCACGTGCTGGGAGGCGTCGGGCCGTCCCACGTCCACCTGGTCCGCGGTCGGGCCCCACTTGGCGGGGTCCCGGTTGGCGGCGGCCAGGTGGGTCATCACCAGGGTGTTCGGCGCGATCGTCCGGCCCCTGATCTCGGTCTCCTCCAGGGTGATCCGGCGGGAGAGCTGGACCGGTGCGTCATAGCGCAGCAGCTCGTCCACCGCGGTGGCGTCGAGGGCGGGGTCCTCCGCCCAGCGCCGGAGCTGGTCGGGGTGGCGGAGCAGGGCCTGCATCCCGTTGCCGATGAGGTTGACGGTGGTCTCGTGGCCGGCGATGTAGAGCAGGACGATCTGGTCCCGCAGCTCGGCGGCGGACAGCACGTCGCCGTCCTCCTCGGCCTGGACCAGGCCGGTCAGGACATCGTCGGCGGGATGGGCCCGCTTCCAGGGGACGACCTCGTCGAGGTAGGCGGTCATGGCGTCGCTGGCCTCGAAGGCGGCGCGCATGTCCTCCTCGCTGATGATCGGGTCCAGGGTCTTGGTCAGGGCGTGGGACCAGTTGCGGATCGACTCCCGGTCGCCCTCGGGCATGCCCAGCAGCTCGGTGATCACCTGGAACGGCAGCGGGAACGCGAGCTCGTCGACCACGTCCCAGGGCCCGGCGCCGGCGACCCGGTCGAGGACGGCGTCCACCTGGGCCTGGATGCTGGGCCGGAGCTGCTCGATCCGGCGGATCGTGAACGCCTTGGACACGAGCTTGCGGATGCGGGTGTGGTCCGGCGGGTCCAGGTTGAGGATCGCCCGGTCACCGCGCTCGCGCTCGTCGCCCCCGAACTCCTCGAGCAGGTCGGCGAACATCACCTGGCGCATCTCGTTCAGGCCGCCGGAGATGTTGGCGTCCTCCACGGAGGTGGCCGGGTTGCGCAGCAGGGCGAACACGTCCTCGTAGCGGGTGAGCACCCAGATGCCCAGCGGGCTCTCGTGGACCGGGTCCTGCTCCCGCAGCTCCGCCACGTGCGGATAGGGATCGGCCAGGTAGGCCGGGTCCAAGGGGTTGAAGAGGACGGGAGGGACCTCGACGGCGTCGGTCACGAGGGGAACGCTAGGTCGGTCACTCACCGACTGCGAGAACGGACGGCCTGGAGGCCGAGCCCGGTCGCGGTGGCCGCCCACGCCAGCAGGGCCACCCCGAGCACGAGCTCCGGCAGCCGGTCCAGTTCCTCGAGGCCGATCGCCCCGATCATCCGGAAGGTGGCCGCGCCGTACATGCCGAGCGGGAAGACCAGGGACCAGTAGGACGGGTGGTAGCGGAGGGGGACCCGGTGGACGACGTGACGCCAGACCCCGATGGCGACCATCAGGGGGAACCAGAACGTGGCGGTGGCCCAGGCCAGGGTGACGATGCCCTCGAGGAACGGGGCGAGGCGCTCGAGGCGCGGGGAGCACCGCACCGGCGGTGAGCAGGTTGGACCCGGCCAGCACCGTGATGGCGACGGCGCCGGCGGCGATCCAGGCCGGCGGGTCGGCTTCGGTGGGTTCGAGGTCCTGGAACGTCCAGCGCAGGAAGACCATGGTCATCACGATCAGGTAGAGGACGAGGCCGAGCAGGAACGCGGCGAGGCAGGCGAAGGCCAGGAGGTCGCTGGGGTGCTCGGCCAAGGAGCAGGGCGCCGAGCACGACGACCGACTCGGTGGAGACGGTGAGCAGGAACCACGTGCCGTTGATGCCCGATTGCCGAGGCCGGGCTTGGGTCCCTTGAGCGACGACGGCGACGAGCGTGGCGTAGACGAGGACCACCCAGAGGCCGAGGCTCGACCCACCACAGCCCCCACGCCAGGGTCCACCAGCCGTGGATGACGACCGAGGCGCTGCCGAGCACGTTGGTGGCGGCCACGGTGGTCAGGAAGGCGAAGCCCTTGGCGTGGCTGGTGAGGTCGGCGGCGAGCAGCCGGGGGAACCGCGACGACGCGTCGGAGCAGGAGCGCCACCAGGACGACGTAGGCGACCGGCCGCGATCGCGTAGAGCGCGCTCGGCCAGCCAGCCGATGTCCTGCTGGGCGGCACCGACGGCCACGATGCCGGTGGCCATGACCATGGCGAAGTAGCCGGGGAACAGCGTGCGCGACGTTCGAGCTCGATCGCGCGTCGGCGGTCGGGGCGGTCACGGACGCAGGTAGCGGCAGCAGCACGGCCGCAGCCGCCGGCCAGGACGACCGAGACGCGCGGCGGTCGCCCAGGCGAGCGGCTCGTCGTCGGTCGGCGAAGGCTTCGACGGCGACGGTGAGGAGGAACACCTGGAACGCGACGAGGATGATCACGTAGATCACCACGGCCGACGAGGCCCGCCGGTGGCCTGCTCGCGAGACCCTCATGGCTGGTACCCGAGGGCCCAGATCGGCGTCGTCGCGGATCTCGACGTCGATGCGGCCCGAGCGGCCGGGGCGGTGGCCCGGAGATGACGGCGCCGGTCCGCGGCTCGAAGTTGCCCTCGTGGCACGGGCAGTGCCAGCGGTCCTCTTCGGCTTCGAAGTAGACGACGCAGCCGAGGTGGGTGCACTTCTGGCTGAACGCCACGACCTCGCGGTCGGCGAGGCGCAGCAGGATCGCCGGGTCGGCGTCGGTGGGGTAGCGGAACAGGTAGGTGTCGCCGATCGGCGACGTCGGCGAGCGGGACGATCAGCCCGCGGGTTCGCCGGTGTTGATGGTGCGCAGCTGGGTCCAGGCGGCGATGCCGACGTTGCCGACGGCCATCACGCCGGCGCCGGCGACGAGGTAGCGGGCGAACTCGCGCCGGGTCACGTCGTCCTCGCCGGCGGCCTCGTAGGGGAAGTCGCGCTTCCAGATCGGTGGGCTCGGTCGGCGTCGTGTCGGTCGTCGTCCATCAGGGCTCCTCCAGGCCGAACGGGTCGTCGAGCCAGGTGCCGGCGGCTGCCGCCGAGCGACGTCGAGCGGGCCGCCGGCCAGGTCGTCGACGACGGTGAAGACCTTGGTGCGCACGCTTGGCGGCCGAAGAGCCAGTTGTCGAGCGAGCGACCCGCGCGGGTGGCGTGGAACTCCTCGGGGGTGCCGTACCAGAGCGCCTCGCTCGGGCACACCGAGGCGCACATGGGGGCGTAGCCCTCCGAGGTGCGGTCGGTGCACATGTCGCACTTCATCATCTGGTCGAAGTCGGCGACGTACTTGGGCACCCCGAACGGGCAGGCGAGCACGCAGTTCGAGCAGCCGATGCAGCGGGGCTTGAGCGCCGACTGCACGATGCCGCTCCTCGGTCTGCTTGATGGCATCGGCCGGGCAGACCTGGGCGCAGGTCGGGTCCTCGCAGTGCATGCAGACCATCGGCGCGGTCTGGGTGCTGGTGGCGCGGTCGATGCGCTCGAGGTGGATGAGCGACTGGCCGCGATGGGTGCCGCACTCGGCGCAGGCCTGGACGCAGGCCTCGCAGCCGATGCACCGGCTCTGGTCGATGACGAAGATCGGGCGGTCGTCGATGCCGTAGCGGGCTTCTCACGGCGGCCCTCGTGAGGTCGAGGTCGCGGGCGTCGCTCGTCGCCGCGTGCCGCCGGCCCGCTGCGATCCGGACCGCCGCGACCTTGAACTCGGGCATCTTCGACAGCGGGTCGACGGCCCGGTTCGTGAGCTGGTTGGCGGCCTTGCTCCCGGGCCAGTGGTAGGGGATGAACACGGTGTCGGGGCGGATCGTGTTGACCACGTGCGGCCGGCAGGGTGATCGTCGCCGCGCCGCGACGTGACGGTGACCAGGTCGCCGTCGGCGATGCCGAGCGTCTCGGCGAGCGTGGGGTGGATCTCGCAGAGCGGCTCGGGGTACTGGTCGACCAGGCGGCGATGCGGCGGGTCTGGGTGCCCGACAGGTACTGGCTGACGCACGCGGCCGGTGGTGAGCCAGACCGGGTAGTCGTCGTCGACGACCTCGGCGGGCGGCCGGTACGGCGACGCCGTGGAAGCGGGCCTTGCCGTCGGGGTGGGAGAACTTCCCGCCCTCGTACAGCCGGGGCGTGCCGGGGTGGCCGACCTCGGGGATGGGCCAGAACAGCCCGTGCTCGTCCTCGATCCGCTCCCAGGTGGCGCCCGTGTAGTCGGCGGTGCCGCCCGGCGATGCCAGGCGGAGCTCGTCGAAGATCTCCTCGGTGTTCTCGTAGGGGAAGTACTCGCCCTTGCCGAGGCGCTCGGCGATCTCGAGCAGGATCTGCCAGTCGAGGCGGGCCTCGCCGGGCGGGGTGACCGCGGCGTTGATCTTGATGATGCGGCCCTCGCCGCTGGTCGAGGTGCCCTCGTCCTCCTCGTGCAGCGACCCGGCAGGACGACGTCGGCGTGCTGGGCGGACTCGGAGAGGAAGAAGTCGATGACGACGTAGAACTCGAGCTTGTCGAGCGCCTCGGCGGTGAAGTTGGCGTCGGGCGCCGAGACGAGCGGGTTGAAGCAGATCGACAGCAGGCCCTTGATGGTGCCCGTCGTGGATCGCCTCGATGATCTCCTGGGCCGGGAGGCCCTTGCCGGGGATCTCGCTCTCGTCGCAGCCCCAGACCTTGGCGACGTGCGGCGCGGTGCTCGGGGTTGGTGATGTCGCGGTTGCCCGGGAGCTGGTCGCACTTGTGGCCGTGCTCGCGGCCGCCCTGGCCGTTGCCCTGCCCGGTGATGGTCGACACGCCGCAGCCGGGCTTGCCGAACTTGCCGGTGGCCAGCCCGAGGTTGATGCGGCCGAGCACGTTGTCGACGCCCTTGGTCTGCTGCTCGATGCCGCGGGCGTGCAGCATCATCCCGGTCGCCGCGGTGCCCCACAGCTCGGCGGCCTCCTCGATGCGGGCCGCCGGGACGCCCGGTGATGTCGGCGGCCCACGCCGGGGTCATGTCGGCCACGGCCGCGGCGGCCTCGTCGAAGCCGACGGTGTGGTCGTCGATGAACTCGTGGTCGAGCCAGTCGTTGCGGATCAGCTCGTGCAGCACCGCGCCGAACAGGGCCGAGTCGGTGCCGGGACGGACCGGCAGGAACAGGTCGGCGGTGCGGGCCAGGGGCACGACGCGGGGGTCCTGCACGATGAGCTTGGCGCCGCGGTCGCGGGCCCGCCAGATGTAGCTGGTGGTGATGGGGAAGGTCTCGGCCACGTTGGAGCCGGCGACCCAGACCACGTCGGCCAGGGGGATGTCGCTCCACGGGTTCGGGGCCCGGTCGACGCCGAGGGCCTTCTTGTTGCCGACGCCGGCCGACACCATGCAGAAGCGGCCGTTGTAGTCGAGGTTCGCGGTGTGCAGCGCGAGGCGGGCGAACTTGCCGACCAGGTAGCTCTTCTCGTTGGTCAGCGAGACGCCCGGACAGCATGGCGAAGGCGTCGTCGCCGTAGCTCGGCCTGGATGCGCTGGATCTCCGCGACGACCCGGTCGAGCGCCTGCGTCCCAGCTGATCTGCCGGAACCCGCCGGCGCCGACGGGTCGCGCTCCATGGGGTGCAGCAGGCGGTCGGGGTGGTTGCCCTGCAGGTAGCGCTTGACGCCCTTGGGGCAGAGCTTGCCCTCGTTGAACGGGAAGTCGTACCAGGGCTCGAAGCCGACGACCTCGTTGTCGTGCACCTTGAGCTTGATGCCGCACTGCTGGCCGCAGAAGCAGCAGTGGGTCTCGACGACCTGGTCGACCTCGAGGCCGGCGTCCCAGCCGCCGGGCGGGGCCTCGTTGAGGTGCGGGCCGAACGCGCTCGATGAGCTCGTCGTCGCTGATCGGGGGTCGGGCCATCAGCCGAACCCTCCGACCCGCGCCGACTGGGCCAGGGTGACGCTCGGCCCGCCGGCACGGCGGGCAGGTGTCCTGGTAGTTGCCGCCGCCCGTCGATGCGAGTAGTCGAACCCGACCTGCGGCAGCACCTCCTGGAGGTCGGCGATCTGCTGGGCACTGGCGAACCGCTCGCCGCACCGCCGGCACACCGCCGGCGGGCCCTTCGGCGTTGGCCCGCTTGTAGTAGGCGACGCCGAGGTTGCCGGGGCGCTGGAAGATGTGGAACAGCTTGCCGAACGGCAGGTACATCAGGCCGAGGATCACGGTGAGCGCGTGGATGGTGTTGAGCGCCGAGTAGAAGCGGCCGTCGAGCCAGATGCTCGACACGGTCAGGAACAGGCCGGTGACCGACACCGCGAACAGGCCGGCGAGGGCCAGGAAGTCGCCGCTGCGCTCGACGGCCAGCGCGCCCGGGTCGTGGAGGCGGCGGCGCAGGAAGATGAACACGCCGGCGAGCACCAGCACCGCGGCGATGTCGAGGGCGTGGAAGATCAGCCAGCCGACGATGCTCTCGGCGTCGAACTTCAGCGTGCCGACCCGGGACACGTACACCTGGTAGCGGTCGGCCTGCTGGCCGACGCTCTCGAAGTGCAGCAGGCCCGAGCGTCAGCGGGAACGTGACCAGCGCGGCGAGGATGCACCCCCAGAACACGAGCTGGTGGGCCAGCCACCGAGACCGGGACCGGCGGCGGATGAAGCCCTGGGTCAGGAGCTGGGTGGCGACGAGCGCCGGCAGCGCGACCACGTTGCGGCCCTTGCGGGCCCGGAACGCATCCCAGCCCGCGGCGGTTCAGCATCGCCGTCGGCGGTCGCCGCAGCCACACGGTGTAGCGGTAGACGACACCGAACACGGCGAACACGATGCCGAACAGGTAGCCGACGAGCGCGGCGTCGAACCACACCAGCCGGTCGCTGCCGATGAAGGTGAGCGCCACCACGACGCGCGACCGCGACGAGCCCCCACGCCACGCCTCGCCGATCGAGCGGCGTGATCCGTGTCCACGGACCTCCGACCTGTCCGCCGGTCACGCGCTAGGACTCCCGTCCGACCGGGGCGTGTCACGACCGCAGCGGCGCGCTCCTCCAGCGCCACCACGGCGGGGAACAGGAGGTTGTTCTCCTTGTGGACGTGGAGGTGGGTGTCGGCCTCGAGCTCGGCGAGGCCGTCGTAGCAGCGCCTGGTAGCTGGCGCAGCCGTCGCCGGCGGTCTGGTAGCCGTCGGTGAGCGTCGCGCAGCGTCGGCGAGCAGCTCGCCGGCGCGGTCGTGCTCGCGCGAGCATCACCGAGATCGGGTTCGCGAGCGAGCCGCAGTGGAACGTCGGGGCGGCCGTCGGCTCGCGGCGAGTTCGCGGATCATCGGGAACAGGACCCGCTCCTCCTTCGCCAGGTGCGGCTCGAGGTCGGCCCGGAGCTCGTCGTAGGTCGGCCGCGATCTCGACGAGCTCGGGGTGGCGGTCGCCGTGGACGCCGACGACCTTGTCGGCCAGCGCGGCGCAGGCGGGGCAGCTCGGCGTGGAGGTAGGCGTGGTGGGTGGCCTCGAGGTGGTCGACCAGCTCGGCCGGGCGCCATCGAGCGCCCAGTCCGGCGTCGGGCCGGGCGTCGAGCGTCGCCGAGCGCCGCCGAGCACGGCGTCGGGTCGAGCCCGGCGGTCGGCGCAGGCCTCGGCGAGCGTGCGGCGGCCGCCGCAGCAGTAGTCGAGGCCGATAGCGCTTCGAGGACGCGCGCCGCGCCGGGCACGGCGCGTGACGACGTCGGCCGAGGGTGCGGTCGGGCGGTGCGAGGTGGTCATGGTGGTGCTCCTCTCAGCTCGACGTGAGGTCGACGCCGGCGGCGGTCACGAGCGACGACGCCGAAGCCCGAGGGCCATCTGGCGCAGGCCGAGGACGACGGCCCGGTCGGTGCGGACGGTGGGCGCCAGCCGTTGGAGGACGACCACGGCGAGCACGGCGACGGCGCCGGCGACGAGCTCGGCGGTCGAGCGCGACGGCGGCCGCGGCGAGCGACCAGGGCGAGCGCGTCGGCGACCGACGGCACCCGGGCTGGCGACCGGTCGGCCGTGGAGCTCGGCGATGCTGGTCCCGGACGTGGGGGATGGAGGTGACGACCCGGGCGGCGAGGACCAGCCACAGCCCGGCGGCGAGGCCGGCGACTCCGCCGTCGGCCAGCACGATCATGGCCACGACCGAGCAGACGGCGATGGCGCCGGCCAGCTCGGGCACGAGGCGGCGGCCGCGGCGAGCGGACGTCGAACCAGGCCTCGACGGCGATCAGCGGCAGCGGCCAGCGACCAGCGGGCGCCCAGAACGGCGCATCGGCCGTGGCCACCGCGACCGCCGACCAGCACGGCCAGGAGCCCGAGCTCGACGGCCGCGACCCGGCGGGCCAGCGTCGTGCGCTCGAGGGCCCGACCTCGGCGCCGGTCGACCAGCGCCAGCTTCAGCGGGGTGCGGACGAGGAAGGCCACCAGCGCGCCGAGGGCCAGGGCACAGGCCCGCGGGACTCGGGGGCGACCAGGAGGCCGAGCAGCGCCGGGCTCGGCGGTGAGCCCCCAGCCGCCGTGCTCGCTGGGCAGGGCGACGGCGCGGCAGGCGGGTCCGGGCCCCGGTGGCCTGCGGCTCGGCCGCCACCGGTGTGCTCATGACGGTGGCCGGAGCGTCAGGCTGGCCAGCGGGGTGGCGGCCAGCTCGTCCAGCAGGTGCTCGCGGGCACTGGTCCAGGGCCGGTGCAGGGCACAGGTGCCACCCCCGGCGCACGGCCGGTCCTCCAGGACGCACCGTCCGGTGTCGGTCGCTCCCTCCACGGCCTCGATGACCTCGAGGACGCTGACCGTGGCGGGGTCGACCAGGACGGTGTAGCCGCCGGTCGGGCCGGGCTCGGACCGCACCCAGCCCCGGGCCACCAGCGGGGTCATGGCCTGGGACAGGAACCCGGGCGTGGTCCCCACCGCCTCGGCCAGCACCGACGCCTTGGTCCGCTCACCCGCAGCGGCCAGGGCCAGGAGGGCCCGGGTGGCCAGGTCGGAACGGCGCGTGATCTCAAGTCGCACAGTGACTGACTATACGACCCGACGGCCGTCGGGGTCCCGGGACCAACGTCACGATCCTGGCCCCCGCCCTACGCTCCGGGCGTGGCCGACGCTCCCCCGTGTGACCCTGCGCTGCTCGACCAGGCCGTGGCCATCGCCCGCGAGGCGGCGGCGTCCACGCTGCCGTACTTCCGCTCCGTGGAGCTGGAGGTCGAGCACAAGCACGACGACACCCCCGTGACCGAGGCCGACCGGGGGGCCGAGCGCCTGGTGCGGGAGCGACTGCACGAGGCCTTCCCCCACGACGCGGTCATCGGCGAGGAGGAGGACGCCACCGAGGGCACCTCGGGCCGGACCTGGATCGTCGACCCCATCGACGGGACCAAGGCCTTCACCCACGGCGTCCCCCTCTACAGCACCCTGCTGGCCGCGGTCGACGAGCACGGACCGCTGCTCGGGGTCATCTGCCTGCCCGCGCTGCCCGAGACCGTGTGGGCCGGGCGCGGCCTCGGCTGCTTCCTCGAGGGTGAGCGCTGCCACGTGAGCGACCACACGACCGTGGCCGGGGCCTACGTCACCGCGTCCGCCCTGCGGAACTGGCCCGCCGGGGCCCTCGACGCCACCCACGGGGCCGGCGCCTTCGTCCGCACCTGGGGGGACGCCTACGGCTACGCCCTGGTGGCCACCGGGCGGGTCGAGGCCATGGTCGACCACCAGGCCGCGGTCTGGGACGTCGCCCCCATGCCGGTGATCATCACCGAGGCGGGCGGTCGCTTCACCGACCTGACCGGCACCGCCACCCACACGGGGGGCAGCGGTCTCGCCACCAACGGCGCCCTGCACGACGAGCTCCTCGGCCTGCTCGCCCCGGGGTGACATGAGCAGCGGGGCGCCGGCGGGTCTCACTGCGGTCGAGGTCGAGGCCCGCCGGGCGCGGGGGCTCGGCAACGACCTGCCCGCCACCAACACCCGCACGTTCGGCCAGATCCTCCGGGCGAACCTGCTCACCCGCTTCAACCTGCTGCTGGGCGGGCTCCTGGTGGTCATCCTCGTCGTCGGGCCCCTCAACGACGCCCTCTTCGGCGGGGTGCTGATCGCCAACGCCCTGATCGGCATCACCCAGGAGGTCCGGGCCAAGCAGACCCTCGACCGCCTCACCATCCTCTCCGCCCCCAGAGCCCGCGTCCGCCGGGACGGCACCGAGACCGAGGTCCCGGTCAACGAGGTCGTGCTCGACGACGTGCTGGAGCTGCAGCCCGGGGACCAGGTCGTGGTCGACGCCGAGGTGCTCGAGGCCTCCGGCCTCGAGGTGGACGAGTCCCTGCTCACCGGCGAGTCCGACCCCATCCTCAAGCGGGCCGGCGACGAGGTGCTCTCGGGCAGCTTCGTGGCCGCGGGCGGCGGCTACGTCCGGGCCACCCGGGTCGGGGCGGACGCCTACGCGGTGAAGCTGGCCGACGACGCCCGGCGCTTCACCCTGGCCACCAGCGAGCTGCGCACCGGGATCGACGACATCATCCGCCTGATCAGCTACGCCATGGTGCCGACCGCCGCGCTGCTGCTGTGGAGCCAGCTCAACGCCCACGAGGACTGGCGGGAGGCCGCCGCGGGCACCGTCGCCGGGGTCGTGGCCATGGTGCCCGAAGGCCTCGTGCTGCTGACCTCCATGGCGTTCGCCGCCGGCGTGGTCCGCCTCGGCCGCCGCCAGGCCCTCGTCCAGGAGCTGCCCGCGGTCGAGACGCTGGCCCGGGTCGACGTCCTCTGCCTGGACAAGACGGGCACGATCACCGAGGGCGACATCGCCTGGTCGGCATCGAGCCCGTCGGCGCCCACACCGAGGCCGAGGTCCGGGCCGCCCTCGTCGTGCTGGCCGGCGCCGAGGCCAACCCCAACGCCACCCTGCGGCGGTGGCCGCGGTGGTGGAGGCCACGGCCACCGAGCCGCCGGCCTGCTCGGTGGTCGTGCCCTTCTCGTCGGCCCGGAAGTGGAGTGGGGTGACCACCGCCGAGGGCACCACCTGGCTCCTCGGCGCACCCGAGGTCCTGACCGAGGACCAGACGGTGGCGGACGCGGCCGAGGCGCCACGCCGTCGAGGGGCGGCGGGTCGGCTCCTGGCCCGCTCGTCGACCACCCTGGGCGAGGACGCCCTGCCCGAGGACATCGAGCCCGCCGCCCTCGTGGTGCTGGCCGACAAGATCCGGGCCGACGCGGCCGAGACCCTGGCCTACTTCGCCGCCCAGGGCGTCACGCTGAAGGTCATCTCCGGCGACAACCCGGTCACCGTCGCCGCCGTGGCCCGCGAGGCCGGCCTGCCCGACGCCGACAGGCCATCGACGCCCGGGACCTCCCGACCGACGAGGCCGGCCTGCGCGAGGTCCTGGAGACCCACAGCGTGTTCGGCCGGGTCCAGCCCGACCAGAAGCGCCAGATGGTGCGGGCCCTGCAGGCCGCGGGCCACATCGTGGCCATGACCGGCGACGGCGTGAACGACGTGCTCGCCCTCAAGGACGCCGACATGGGCATCGCCATGGGCTCAGGGTCCTCGGCCTCCCGGTGGCGGCCCAGCTCGTGCTGCTCGACGGTTCCTTCGCCACCCTGCCCGACGTCGTGGCCGAGGGTCGACGGGTCATCAACAACATCGAGCGGGTGGCCAACCTGTTCCTGGTCAAGACCACCTACTCGATGCTGCTGGCTCTGGCCGTCGGCGTCATCGACGTGCCCTTCCCGTTCCTGCCCCGCCACCTGACCCTGGTGGGCAGCCTGACCATCGGCATCCCCTCGTTCTTCCTGGCCCTCGCCCCCAACGACCGCCTGGCCGTGCCCGGGTTCGTGTCGCGGGTCCTGCACTTCGCCGTGCCCGCCGGCGCGCTGGCTGCCCTCGTCACCTTCACCGGCTACGCGCTGGCCCGGGGTCCCCTCGATCTGAGCGGGGACCAGTCCCGGACCATGGCCACCCTCATCCTCACCGGGGCCGGCCTGGTCGTGCTCGTGCGCCTCGCCCAGCCCTTCAGCGCCTGGCGAGCCGGCCTGGTCCTGTCCATGATCGGCCTGTTCGCCCTCGTCCTCCTCCTGCCGGCGGGCCAGGAGTTCTTCGCCCTCGAGCTCCCCCCGGCCGAGGGTTGGGCCGTGGTCGCCGGGCTGGTGTTCGCCTTCGAAGCCGGTTGGCGCCTCCTGCGCACGAGGGTCGCCGCGCTCCGCCTCGACGGCTGGACCGACGGCGGGTCAGCGGTACTCGGGGTTCGGGAAGTCGAAGCGGCAGCCGGCGTCCCACTCCGAGCGCTGGTTGCCGTGGGCGGGGATGCCGCCGGCGTCCTTCAGCATCCGGGCCAGGTGCAGCAGGTTCCAGGTCATGAAGGTGGTGTTGCGGTTGGTGAAGTCGTTCTCGGGACCGCCGCGAGCCCTCGTCGAGGTAGGACGGGCCCGGGCCGGCCTCGCCGATCCAGCCCGCGTCGGCCTGCGGCGGGATCGTGTAGCCGAGGTGCTGCAGGGAGTAGAGGATGTTCATCGCGCAGTGCTTGACGCCGTCCTCGTTGCCGGTGACCAGGCAGCCGCCGACCCGGCCGTAGTAGGCGTACTGGCCGGCGTCGTTGAGCAGGTGGGAGTTGCCGTAGAGGCGCTCGATGATCTGGGTGCAGACCGAGGACTTCTCGCCGAGCCAGATCGGCGTGCACGAGCACGAGGATGTCGGCGGCCATCACCTGCTCGAAGATCGCCGGCCACTCGTCGGTCTCCCAGCCGTGCTCGGTCATGTCCGGCCAGACGCCGGTGGCGATGTCGTGGTCGATCGCCCGGATGCATCTCGACCTCGACGCCGTTGCGCCTCGATGATGCTCCATCGAGATGTCTGGCCAGCCCCTGGGTGTTGGACACCTCGGGCGAGCGCTTCAGCGTGCAGTTGATGAACAGGGCCCGCAGGTCCGAGTAGTCGACGTCGGTGGTCTCCGCAGCGGTCATGGAGGTGCTGTCCCCCGAACCGGCCTGGCGTTACACCGAGCGGTGACCCTCGCCGAAGAAGGTGAGGGCCTCGTCGACGGTCGGCACCGCCCGGAGCTCGAGGCTGGCCCCGAAGGGCTCGTTCCAGAAGCCGCCCACCGGTGGCGGTGACCAGGGCCCGACATAGAGGTAGGGCCAGGGGTGGTCGACATCGCCCGGCGAGAGGCCGTAGTTGACCTCGGCGAAGCTGGTGGCCAGGTCGAAGTGCTCGGGCCAGAGCTGGATCTCGTCGGGGGCGTCCTCGACGAAGTGGGCACAGAGGATGACGAGCGCGGCGTAGCCCACCGCGGTGATCTCGGCCAGGAAGGCCGCGGCGTCGGCGTCGACCTCGAGGACCTCGTCGAGGGCGGGCATCGGCTCGGGGGTGTACATCGTCGCCGGCATCCCCGGCTCGACGTCGACCAGTTCGCCCGCGAGCGGCCAGGGTGGTGATCGGCGCCCTCTCCTCGATGGTGCCGCCGGCCAGGTCGTCGTCGCGGACGACCACCTCGGTGCCCACCACGATCGCCCGCCGCTCCACCGCCGCGCCGTTGCGGATGTGCAGGTAGTTCTGGGTGGCGAAGCCGCCGGTGAACTGCCTCAGGCCGATGCGGTGCCGGCCCGCGAACAGGGCGGCGCCCAGGACGTGCTCGCCCACCGCATGCAGCGAACGGCGGGTGGTGGCCAGGGTGTCGGGATCGAGCATGCACCCAGTGTCTCCCGAACGGCGCGCGTCACGCCGCGCAACAGCGTGGAGCAGCACGGTGGACCCGCAGCTTCGGCGACGCCGGCGTTGCTGAGCGAAGCGAAGCCACGCAAGTGTGATGTAACGCTCGGCTGTCCCCGGAGACGGTTGAGCCATGACGCGCGAGGTGGACCCGAGCCCCGCGGTCGGTCACCATGGCCGCCCGTGGCCGCTCCGTTCGTCGACTTCACCGACGAGCGTCAGCTCGTGGCCGCACTGCGGCGACGGGACGAGGCCGCGTTCGCGTGGTTGCTCGACCGCCACGACGCCTCCCTGCGCCGGGTGGCCTCGACGTTCGTGCGGACCGGCGCCAGCGCCGACGAGGTGGTCCAGGAGACCTGGCTGGCCGTCATCGCGGGGATCGACCGCTTCGAGGAGCGCTCGACGGTCAAGACCTGGGTGTTCCGGATCCTGATGAACGTCGCCCGCACCCGCGCCACCCGCGAGCAGCGGACCGTGCCCTTCGCCGACCTCGCCCCCGACGCTGATGACGAGGCGCCGGCCTTCGCCCCCGACCGGTTCCGGGGCACCTTCAGCCTGTACACCGGCCACTGGCGGCCGGGCGCGGGGCCGGCGCCGTGGGACGAGCAACCGGCGGAGCGCCTGGCGGCGGCCGACACCCTCGCGGCGGTGCGCGATGCCATCGCCGCGCTGCCCGACCGCCAGCGGGCGGTCATCAGCCTGCGCGACATCGACGGGTGGACCGCGGCCGAGGTCTGTGACCTGCTGGACCTCTCCGAGGCCAACCAACGGGTGGTGCTGCACCGGGCCCGGGCCCGGGTGCGGCAGGCCCTCGAGGACCGGTTCGAGGCCGCCGACTCGTGAGCCGGCCCTCCCGCCCCGGGAACCGCCCGGAACGTCGCCCCCTCGGCCACCCTGGCCTCGCGCCCGAACGGGCCCACCGCGGCAAGGTCGACTGCATCGACTTCGTCGAGCGGGTGACCGACTACCTCGACGATGCCGTGGGTCCCGACGAGCGTGAGCGCATCGACCAGCACCTCGAGGCCTGCGCCGACTGCGCCCGGGTGTTGGCCCAGTGGCAGACGGTCATCGCGCTGTCCGGCCGCCTGGGCGACGAGGCCGTGGCCGCCGTCGACCCCGCCACCCGCGACCGACTCCTGACCGCCTTCCGCACCAAGCCCCCGACCGCGTGCACCCACCGAAATGACGGCCAGACTGCGGGGATGCTGGATCACGAGGGGATCATCCGGGCCGAGGCCGAAGGCATCGCCGTCGCCGGCGAGAGCGCGGACGGGGCGAGCCCGGTACCGGGGACGGACTGGACGCTGGCCGACCTCCTCCACCACGTCGGCCGCCTGAGCTGGTACTGGTCGGGCCGGGTGCGCAGCGCGGGCGGCGGGGAGTTCTACGACACCGAGCGCCCCGAGGGGACCACCCCGTCGGACTGGCTGCGCCAGGGCACGGCCACCATGGGTGAGCAGCTCACCGCGGCCGCGCCGGATGCCGAGATCAAGACCTGGGCCGGGCTTCAGCCGCCGTCGTGGCTGTGGCGCCGCATGACCCACGAGCTGGCGGTGCACCGCTGGGACGCCCAGGCTGCCGCCGGGACCCCCGAGCCCATCACCACCGATGTGGCCGAGGACGGCATCGACGAGCTGCTCGGCGAGTTCCTCCCCGCCGCCGACATCACCGGCGTGGGCGGCACGCTCCACCTGCACGCCACCGACGGCGACGGCGAGTGGTTCATCGACCCGACCGGCGACGGCCTCACCTGGGAGCGCAGCCACACCAAGGCCGACGTGGCCGTCCGGGGCACCACGAGCGACCTGCTCCTGGTCCTCTGGGGACGGAAGGACACCGACGCCGTCGAGGTCCTCGGCGACGAGGCCGTCCTCACCCGCTGGCGGGAGTCAACGAGGTTCTGACCCCGGACGCGACCGGGCCCCGGCCATGCGGCCGGGGCCCGGAGGGTCTCGTCGGTTCCGACAGGAACGCATCCTAGCTCTAGCTCAGGGCTTGCGACCACGTTGGCGTGGCCCTGCTTGTGGATGGCGGCGACCTCGTCGAGGTCGAGGTGGTCCAGGCGGTCCTGCCAGTCGCTGCGCTCGCCGATGGCGGCGGCGTAGTTGGCCTTGCGCTTGGCGACCCGGCCGACACCGTCACGGGCAGGGGTGGGGGCCTCGTTGCCCTCGTACTGGGCCTCGATGCCCTCCTTCAGCATCTCCAGCGCCTCGGAGCGCAGCTGGGAGATGCGGGACTCGGTCACCCCGAGGAACTCGGCCAGCTCGAGGCTGGTCCGACCCTCCAGGAAGTAGCCGATGATGACCAGGCGCTGCCGCTCGGGCAGGAGGTCCACGGCGTCCCGCAGGTAGGCGTGCAGCTCCCGGGTCTCGAGCTCCTCGAGGGGCTCGAGCTGGCTGCGGTCACAGAGGACGTCGACGAGGGTCAGGTCCTCGTCGGCGTCCTCGGTGACCTCGTGCTCGAGGGCCAGGACCACGGAGCGGAACATGCGGTCCTGGAGGCGGTTGAGCTCGTCCATGGACATGCCCAGCTCCTGGGCGACCTCGGCCATGTTCGGCACCCGGCCCAGCTCGGTGGCCAGGCGCTGCTCGGTCTGCTCCATCTTGCGAGCCAGGTTGCGCACCGAGCGGGGCGCCCAGTCCGCCGCCCGCACCGCGTCGAGGATCGCGCCCCGGATGCGTTGGGCGGCGAAGCGGTCGAACGGCACGCCTCGGCTGGCGTCGTAGCGGCGGGCCGCCTCGACCAGGCCGAGGGCGCCGGCTCGAGCCAGCTCCTCGCGGTCCACGTGGCGGGGGAAGTGCACCGCCACCTGGAACACGATGTGCCGAACCAGCGGCAGGTGTTCTTCGATCACTTTCGCATCGATGGCATCGCCCATCAGAGAATCGCCCTCTCTCGGTTGTTGTAGCCATCGGGGTTACGGCGCGTGCCGCTGAAAGCTTTAGGACTTTTTCGGGATTCCTCCGGATTTCTCCACGAGGCCTCGATCAGACGCCTGCGCCACCCTCGAACGCGGCGGCCCGGATGCCCCGTTCGGCCAGGTCCGTCAGGAGCGGGAGCGGATCCTCGAGGGCCGCCAGCCCGAAGGCTCCGTACCGGTCGATGCTCCCGTCGCCGACGGCCCGGGCCGTCACCGCGGCGACCGCGCCCGCGGCGACCGCCGGCCGGTCCATGGCCCCGTAGACCACGACGTGACGACCGCCCGCTCGCGAGCCTCGGAGCTCGACCCGGATGGCACCCGGGCCCCCCTCGGGGTGGGGCCGCCGCAGCATCGGCAGGCGGGCGGTCAGCCGGTCCCGGCGGTTGGCGGCCTGTCGGGCCGTCACCCGCTCCAGCGGACCGAACGCATCGACCAGCAGCAAGGGGTCGGGGACGGCGGCCCGGTAGCAGTCCCGGCCGCCGACCGGCTCGGGGAACCAACAGAGCTCGCGGCCCGAGCCCCCGGAGCGGGCCATCCAGCCGCCGTCGCGCCAGTCCAGGCCGTCGGAGCCGAGCGCCCGGTGGTGCTGCTCGGCGCACGCCGGGCCGCCGGTACCGACCTTGGCCACGTGCACCTCGTCGACCTGGTCGAGGGTGTGGGCGGCGTGGCGGGCCAGTAGGCAACTGAGCCCGGGGGCGAAGCCGGCGCCGACCACGACGGTGGCGGACCGTTCGACCGCCTCGGGGTCCAGATCGAGCAGGGCGCGGACGTCACCGACGTCATCGGAGGTGGCCACCACCGAGGCGCCCTGGCGCAGGGCCTGGGTGCCGAGGGCCGCCTGGGTGCCGGCCGGGGTGGCCAGCAGGACCACGTCGGCCTCGGGCACGTCGGCGTCGGAGGCCTCGGCCCCGGCGCCCAGCAGGTCGGCCACCTTGCGGCGGGTCCCGGGGTCGGCGTCGGCCACCACCACGGTGTCGACCGCGTCGGTGGAGGCCAGTTGGCGGGCGGCGCGGGCCCCGGTGGCACCGACGCCGATGACGGCGATCCTCATGGGGGGGCAGGGGTCAACGCAGCTCAGGGCCGTCGAGCTGGCGCCAGCCGCCGTCGCTCGGCGGGGTGCCGCCCTTGCCCCGGACCCGGAAGGCGGCCGCGAACAGGCCGGCGACCCCCACGGCGAGGAAGACACGGCGGAGTCGTTGCACAGGCCCGGACGGTACTCGCCGTCGGGCGATCCCGCGATGCGGAGGGACCCGGGCGGTGGTGGGGCTAGTTGGAATCGAACCAACGACCTCGCCCTTATCAGAGGCGCGCTCTAACCGACTGAGCTATAGCCCCGGGACCGGACACTGTAACGAGCAAGGCAGGGGAGAATCACCCTCGTTGCCGCTTGGTGCGAGACTCGCCACCGTGGAGCTCCTCGCCCAGGGTCGGGACTGTGACGTGTTCGACCTGGGCGACGGGACCGTGCTGCGGCGCTCCCGCCAGGCCTACGACCAGGGCCCCGAGGCCCGGATCCTGGCTCACGTCGCCGAGCACGGCTACCCCGTGCCCCGGGTGCACCACCTCGCCGACGAGGGCCGCGACCTCATCATGGAGAAGGTCGAGGGACCCACGATGGTGCACGCCCTCGAGCGCCGGCCGTGGACGGCCCGGGCGGTGGGCCGCCAGTTGGGTGAGCTGCACAACCGGCTGCACGAGCTGCCGGGGCCCGACTGGCTGCCCCGGCTGCCGAGCGGTGACCGCCTCCTGCACTTCGACCTGCACCCGCTCAACGTGATCCTCTCCCCCACCGGCCCCGTCGTGATCGACTGGACCAACGCCTGCGTCGGCGCGCCGGGCGTCGATGTCGCCCGGGCCTGGGCGCTGACCGCCTGCGCGGACGCGGAGGTGAGCGGGGTGGTCAAGCTGGCCCTGACCCGTGTCCGGAAGGCCCTCATCGGGGGCCTACTGGAGGTGGCGGGCCGGGACGAGGCCCGGGCGGGGTTGGCCTACGCGGCGGAGCTGACCCTGTTGGACCCCCACATCAGCCCGGTCGAACAGGAGCGGCTCCGGGCGCTGGTGGCCGCCGAGGCGACCTAGGCGACGTCCATCTCGGCAACTGGCACCGGATCTGCCGGTCATGGGCCGCAAATCCGGTGCCAGAACGGGGATCGGTGACGCTCAGGCCTTCTTCGGGCGCTGGCGGGCGTCGGCCAGGTCCTGCTCGATCATGGTGATGCGCAGGCCGCCGGTGATGTCACAGATCAGGTTGAACAGGACCGTGAGCAGCCAGATGAAGAAGATGGCGGCGATGGCGATCACCGCGCCGGCGGAGAGCAGGGCCTCGAACATCTGCTGCGGGTTGAAGTTGAAGTCCTCGAAGCCGAGGTCGACGATGAAGTCTTCGGTGTCCTTCACCGACCCCGAGGTCACCGCCGCCCGCCAGATCAACAGGGAGGCCAGGACGACCACACCCCAGAGGCAGGCCACGAACAGCGCGGCCACCTTGAAGACCGACCAGGTGTCGATGTGGCGGACCACGCGGCGCACCCGTCGGGCCGAGGCCTTCATCTCCGCCCGGTGTTCCCGGCGGGAGGGCTTGGTGGGCGCCGGCGGGACCACCAGGTCGGCCGGCTCGTCGGCGTCGATCTCCTCGGGCGGGGCGTAGGGGCCGTCGGTCAGCAGGTCGACGTCGTCGTTGCCGTCCATCTCGACCGCGTCGCCCACGATCTCGGCGTCCGGGACGTCGACCAGGGTGTCGTTGGGGTCGTGGTCGACGGCATCGTCATCCTCGCGCGGACGCGTCCGGTGAGGACGCGTCGGTCAGATCGTCGTCGTCCTCGAGGGTCGTCACGTCGCCCCCGTCGGGACCAGTGTCCGCCGGCACAATTCGAAGTGTACGGGGTCAGAACTGGGCAGGGGTTGGCAGAGGCCGGCGGCGGCGGCGGCCGTGCGCAGGGTGGCCACGAAGGACCGAGGGACGTCGATGGCCAGGCCCCGCTCGTGCATCGAGGTGCCGGGCGGCGCCACCGGGTACGGGTTCAGGTGGCGGTTGGCCCAGAGCGCGGCCTGCTGGGCGACACTGCGCCAGCCGGAGCTGATGACGACGGGCGTGCCCAGGAGGGCCTCGGCCCGGGCCACGGCGGCGGTCATCTCCGGGGTCAGTCCCTCGATGGCGCCGGTCGGGGGCGGTGGGGCCTGGGCCCGGGCAGTGGCACGGCCGTCTCCTACCCGCACGGTGACCGTGGCATCCCCCACGGTGCCTTCGACGTCGCTGGAGGCCGATCCGTTCAGCCGGGCCAACTCCGCCGCGGCGTCGGGGCCCTCGGCCGCACCGGCCAGGGCCGCGGCATCCGCCGCGGTCTGGGCCCGGGACTCGGCCAGGGCCCGGCTCCCCAGCGCCCCCAGCAGCAGGGCGGCCCCCATCGCCGCCGCCATGATCACCAGGACCAGGGGCAAGGCCTGACCCCGTTCGTCGCTTCGGCGCACGCGCGCCTCCTCGGTTCCATCCGGTCGCGGGGGAAGCGCCGAAACGGATGCTTCTGGCGCCCGATTGAGGCGTCAGCGCCGAATCGGGCGCCAGAACGGGGTCAGTCGGACTCAGGGCTCCGGAGGCTCGTCGACAGGGAGGGTCGGGGGGGCGGCGGGCTTGGCGGTGTCCTCGGACTCGGTGAAGACGGGGGCCACGGCCACGACCGTCTCGCCGTCCTCGAGGCGCATCACCCGCACGCCGGAGGCGTCCCGGCCCTGGGAGGAGATGTCCTTGACCGCGGTGCGGATCAAGGTCCCCTTGGAGGACACGAGGATGACCTCGTCGTCGAGCTTGACCATCCGGCCGGTGACGACCGGGCCCTTCTGCGGGGTCATCTTGAACCCCTTGACGCCCATGGTGCCGCGGCCCTTCCGGGGGTACTTGTCGATCTTGGTCCGCTTGCCGTAACCGCCTTCGGTGATGCAGAGGAGGTCGGCCCCCGGCTCACTGACCGCGCAGGACACGACGGCATCGCCCTCCCGCAGCTTGAGGCCCCGCACGCCGGCGGCGGTCCGACCCATGGGCCGCACCAGGTCCTCGCTGAAGCGGACGGTCTGGCCGCTGCGGGCCACCAGGAAGATGTCGGTGTCGCCGCCGGTCTGGATGACCCGGACCAGCTCGTCACCGTCCTTCAGGTTGATGGCGATGAGGCCGTCTCGACGGGACGAGTCGTACTCGGTGAACTTGGTCTTCTTGACCTGGCCGTTGGCCGTGGCGAAGAACAGGAACCGGCTGGTCTCGTAGTCGCGGGTGTCGATGATGGCCTGGATCTTCTCGTCCGGCTGCAGGGGCAGCAGGTTGACCATGGCGGTGCCCCGGGCCGTGCGGTCCTTCATCGGGATCTCATGGGCCTTGAGGCGGTACACCTTCCCCCGGTTCGAGAAGAACAGCAGGTAGGCATGCGCCGTGGTCGAGATGACCTCGGTGACGTAGTCGTCGTCGCGCAGCTTGGCCCCGGCCACGCCTCGGCCGCCGCGGCCCTGGGTGCGGAAGGCGTCGGCCTGGACGGTCTTGATGTAGCCCGCGGCGCTGTAGGTGACGACCAGCTCTTCGTCGTCGATGAGGTCCTCGAGGTTCATCTCACCGGGGTCGTGGGTCAGCTCGGTCAGCCGGTCGCTGGCGTGCTTGTCGCGGACCTCGCCCAGCTCCTCCTTGATGACCGACCTCAGCTTGCCCTCGTCGTTGAGGATGGCCTCCAGCTCGCCGATGGTCTGGCGCAGCTCGGCCAGCTCCTCCTCGAGGTTGGCCCGGCCCAGGCGGGTCAGGCGCGACAGCTGCATGTCCAGGATGTGGTTGGCCTGGATCTCGCTGAACTCGAAGCCCTCGCCCATCAGGCCCTCGCGGGCGGCCGGGGTGTTCTCCGACCCCCGGATGAGGGCGATGATGGCGTCGATCATGTCGAGCGCCTTGATCAGGCCCTCGACGATGTGCTCCCGGGCCTTGGCCTTGGCCAGGCGGAACTCCGAGCGGCGCCGGATGACGTTGACCTGGTGGTCGATGTAGGCCTGGAGGGCCTGGACCAGGTTCAGCGTGCGGGGCACGCCGTCGATCAGGGCGACGGTGTTGACCGAGAAGTTCGTCTGCAGCGGGGTGCGCTTGTAGAGGTTGTTCAGGATGACCAGGGCGGGAGCGTCCCGCTTGAGCTTGATCTCGAGGCGGATGTCCTCGCCGGCCGAGGCGTTGTTGATGTCGGCGATGCCGGTGAGCTCGCCGCTGTCGACCAGCTCCTTGATCTTGATCAGGACCTGGCTGGGGCTGACCTGGTAGGGCAGCTTGGACACCACGATCATGTCGTTGCGCTTGCCCTCCTCGATCTCGGCCACGGCCCGCAGGCGGATGGAGCCCCGGCCGGTGCGGTAGGCGTCGAGGATCCCCTGGCGGCCCATCATCAGCGCCCCGGTCGGGAAGTCCGGGCCCTTGATGAACTGCATCAGGTCATCCGGTGTGGCATCGGGGTGGTCGATGAGGTGGTTGGTGGCGTCGATGACCTCGCCCAGGTTGTGGGGCGGGATGTTGGTGGCCATGCCGACCGCGATGCCCTGGCTGCCGTTGACCAGCAGGTTCGGGAAGCGGGCCGGGAGCAGCGACGGCTCCTGGAACTCACCGGAGTAGTTGTCGACGAAGTCCACGGTGTCCTCGTCGATGCCGTCGAGCATCGCCATGGCGATCTCGGCCAGCCGGCACTCCGTGTAGCGGGCGGCGGCCGGCGGGTCGTCGGGCGTGCCGAAGTTGCCCTTGGGGTGGATCAGCGGATGGCGCAGGGAGAAGCTCTGGCCCATCCGGACCAGGGCGTCGTAGATGGCCGAGTCGCCGTGGGGGTGGTACTTGCCCATCACGTCGCCGGTGACCCGGGCGCACTTGATGGTGGGCCGGTCCGGGCGGGCGCCGAGGTCGTGCATGCCCCACAGGATCCGACGGTGCACCGGCTTGAGGCCGTCGCGGGCGTCGGGCAGGGCCCGGGACACGATGACCGACATCGAGTAGTCCAGGAAGGAGCGTTCCATCTCCTCCTGGATCTCGATGGGCTCGAACTCCTCCTCGAAGAGGGTCTCGTCGGGTGGAGGCGTCATATGTCCAGGAACCTCACGTCCTTGGCGTTCGTCTGGATGAAGTGCTTGCGGCTCTCGACGTCGTCACCCATCAGCACCGACAGCACCTCGTCGGCGATGGCGGCCTGTTCGACCGACACCTTCAGCAGCGTGCGCTTGGTCGGGTCGATGGTGGTCTCCTGGAGCTCTTCCCAGTCCATCTCGCCCAGGCCCTTCAGCCGCTGGAACTCCTTCTTGTGGTTGGGGTTCTGGGCCATGAACTCGTTCTTGGCCGCATCGTCCTTCAGGTAGATCTTGTCCTTGCCCACGATGGTGGAGAACAGCGGCGGCTGGGCGATGTACACGTGGCCCAGCTCGACCAGCGGCTTCATCTGGCGGAAGAAGAAGGTCAGCAGCAGCGTGCGGATGTGGCTGCCGTCCACGTCGGCGTCACAGAGGATGATGACCTTGCCGTAGCGGATCTTCTCGGCGTCGAACTCCTCGCCCAGGCCGGCGCCGATGGCGGAGATCAGGGCCTGGATCTCGTTGTTCTTGAGCATCTTGTCGATCCGGGCCCGCTCGACGTTGAGGATCTTGCCCCGGATGGGCAGCACCGCCTGGATGCGGGGGTCCCGGGCCTGGGTGGCCGGGCCGCCGGCGGAGTCGCCCTCCACGATGAACAGCTCGGTCTCGTGGCTGTTGCTGGACTGGCAGTCCCGGAGCTTCTCGGGCATGCCCGCCCCCTCGAGGGCCGACTTGCGCCGGGTGGCGTTGCGGGCGTCGCGGGCCGCGGTCCGGGCGGTGGCCGCGGCGATCGACTTCTTGACGATCTTGTTGGCCTCGGCCGGGTGCTCCTCGAGGAAGTCACCGAGCTTCTCGTTCGTCGCCCGCTCGACCAGCGAGCGCATGGGGACGTTGCCGAGCTTGCCCTTGGTCTGACCCTCGAACTGGGGGTCCTGCAGCCGCACCGAGATGATGGCGGTGAGCCCCTCCCGGATGTCCTCGCCGAGGAGGTTGGCGTCCTTCTCCTTCAGCAGGCCCTTGGCCCGGGCGTAGGCGTTGACGCGGTTGGTCAGGCCCTTCTTGAAGCCCTCCACGTGCATGCCGCCCTCGATGGTGTTGATCCCGTTGGCGAAGCTGTGGAGACCGTCGGCGTTGTAGCCGGTGTTCCACTGGAACGCGATCTCCACCTCCATCGTGTCCTCGACCTGCTCGAAGTAGCCGACCCGGCTGAAGAGGGCCTCCTTGGAGGCGTTCACGTGCTTGACGAAGTCGACGATGCCGCCGGCGTAGCGGAAGACGACGGGCTCCGCCTCGGGGTCCCGGTCGTCCTTGAGGCGGATCTCGAGGCCCTTGTTCAGGAAGGCCATCATCTGCAGGCGCTCGACCAGGGTCTGGGCCCGGAACTCGACCTCGTCGAAGATGGTGGGGTCCGGCCAGAAGCGGACGGTGGTGCCGGTGCGGTCCCGGGGCGCCTTGCCGGTGACCTGGAGCTTGGTCTGGAGCTTGCCGCCCTTGGCGAAGTCCATGAAGTGGCGCTGGCCCTCGCGGTCGATCTCGACCTCGCAGCGCTCGGAGAGGGCGTTGACGACCGACACGCCCACACCGTGGAGCCCGCCGGAGACCTTGTAGCCCTCACCGCCGAACTTGCCGCCGGCGTGCAGGACCGTGAGCACGGTCTCGGCCGCCGACTTGCCCTTGGCCATCTTGTCGACGGGGATGCCCCGGCCGTCGTCGCGGACCTCACAGCCGCCGTCGGCCAGGAGGGTCACGTCGATGCGGGTGCAGTAGCCCGCCATCGCCTCGTCCACCGCGTTGTCGACGACCTCGTAGACGAGGTGGTGCAGGCCGCTGGGACCGGTGCTGCCGATGTACATCCCGGGCCGCTTGCGGACGGCCTCCAGGCCTTCCAGGACGGTGATGTCCTTGGCGGAGTAGGACGATGCTGCCTTGGCCACGCTGCCACGATTCTTTCGGCGTCGAGAGGGAGGGAGAAGTGGTCGCCAGCCTACCGGCAGGGGGTGACTTTTCCGACTGCGGACTACACCGAAAGGATACGTAACCGCGTGAGTGTTCGGGCTGCTGTTCGGGGGGTGCGGCGCGCGCGCTCAGGCGTCCCGGGACTCGGCCTCCGCCAGGCGGTCGTGCAGCCGCGACCGGAGCTCGTCGGTGTCCACCTCGCGGTAGGCCCGCCGCCGTCTCACGACCACGAAACCGGTGGCCGCCACCCCCGCGAGGCCGGCCAGGCCCAGGATCTTCCAGAGCTTCACGCTCCTAAGGTATCCACCCATGGCCGACCGGACCCCGAAGGCGATCCCCCTCGCCGAGGCCGCCGAGCTGACCTCCACCGGCGACCTCTGGCTCTTCCGGGGCAGGAGCCCCGCGGACCGGGCCATCCGGCTGTTCACCAACTCCCCCGTCAACCACGTCGCGGTGGCCCTGACCCTCGACGACCTCCCGCCGCTGCTCTGGCACGCCGAGTTGGGCATGTCCACCGAGGACGTGTGGGCCGGCGAGCCCCAGCGCGGCGCCCAGCTGCACCGGCTGACCGAGGCCGTCCGCACCTGGGTCGACACGTACGGCCAGCGGGCCTGGTTCCGCCAGCTCGACACCGTGGTCACCCGGGACATGGAGGACCAGTTCCTGCGGGTCGTCAACGAGTACGACGGCCACCGCTTCCCGCGCACCGGCAGCCTCGTCCGTCGGGCCGCGCTCGGCCGGCTCCGCCGGGGGGTGCCCCTGGAGGACATCTTCTGTGCCGAGCTGGCGGCGCTGACCTACCAGCGCATGGGCCTGCTCGGCTCGGAACGTCCCCTCAACTGGTACGACCCGGGCCGCTTCTGGTCCGGCGACCGCCTCGAGCTGGCCCCCGGCGCCGTCCTCGGCGAGGAGCTCGAGGTCCTGGTCTGACTCGGTGGCGGGCTCGGCTTCGGGCCGGTCCGGTCGTCGTGGCACCGACACCGACGGCAACCATGGGGGCCTGCCCCACCTGCCGCCGGTCGGCGTTGCCCTTCGAGCCCGTTTCGCCACCCTCCGCGGTCAGATGGGGCCTTCGGAGACGATCCCGGCGAACTGGCGCCTGATCTGCCGGCCTATAGGCGGTAAATCGGGCGCCAGAACGGCAACTGGTCACCGCCCGTGAGATTCCGACGGCCGAACGCTCGATTCGCCCCCGACGGCCGGCGGCCCGACCCCACGCCCCCGTGCTTGCCTCGGTGTCGGTAGGACCCTCGGCTCAGTGGCCGTGTTCGGCTTCGGCGGCGTCGGCGTCGGCCTTGGTGACATGGACGGTGCCGTCGGGGTGCTCGGGAGGGCTGTAGAGCGAGTAGATCTTCAGGGCGCTCGCCGCCGGTGTTGACCACGTTGTGCCACACGCCGGCCGGGACGATGATCGCCCAGTCGTCCTCGACGTCGTGGGTCTCGTCGACCCGGTCCTCGGTGGCGCCGAACTCAGCCCGGCCGGTGCCCTGCTCGACCCGCAGGAACTGGTCGATGTCGTGGTGGGCCTCCCAGCCGATCTCCCCACCCGGCTCGATCGACATGACCGTGAGCTGGGTGTGCTCCCCGGTGAACAGCACCGTGCGGAAGTTGGTGTTCTCCAGCGTGGCCTTCTCGACGTCTGCGACCCATCCGAGCATGTCCTGACCTCCTGGTGGTGACCTACCCCGAGGCTAGGGGTCCTCGATGCCGCCCAGCGGGCCGTTGGTCACCCTCGCCGGGCTACCGGCGGGGGGTGACGCGGGCCAGGGTCGTGAACGAGCAGTACCAGAGGGCCGCGTCGTGGTCCACGGCGGGGAACACGACCGACTGGACCGGGCTGCCCGTCGTGGCCCGGGCCCGCTCCTCGCCGGTCTCGATGTCGAGCACGACGACGTCCTCCTCACCGTCGTGGCGGTCGTTCACGATCAGCTCGCCAGTGTCCGGGAAGCGGACCAGGTGCATCGAGGTGCCCAGCTCCCGGCGCCAACGCAGGCTGAGGCCCGTGGGCCCGAGGTCGAAGGCGGCGAGCACGCCGTTGCCGCTGTCGTAGCCCACCGCGATCCCCCGCTCCGGGTCGAAGGCCGGCAGGTTGGTCTGGGTCCCGTGCGGCAGGCCGCTGATCTCGACCAGCTCCGGGGCGCCGCCCTCGACGGGCACCCGGACCAGGTGGACCGGACCGGACGCCACCCCCTGGCCGGTCATGGCCATCGCCTCCTGGTAGGTGTGGTCCCCGTTGTCCATGAACAGGACCTGGCCCCCGTCCACGACCGCGTCCCAGCCGAAGGCCTGGTCAGACGACGTGCGGTAGGGGGCGGACCAGCCGGGATCGGCCGCCAGCTCGCCCCGGTCGGTGTCCCAGACGAAGCGCAGCGCCGTCTCGGTCCCCTGCGCGTGGACCACGAGGCCCTCGGCGGAGAGCCGGGCCACCGAGGCCTCCCCCAGGGACACCGGAGCGCCCCGGTCCTCCAGGGTCGAGGGGTCCAGGACCGAGAACGTGGACGGCTCCGGGCCCCGGGACAGGTCCTTGGTGACCACCGTCCCGTCGGCCAGCACCACGAAGGAGTTGTACGCCCGGTCCACGGGCAGCTCGCGGGATGCCACGACCCGCAGGTCCACGTCCAGGCGATGGGCCCAGCGCCCGTAGACCACCAGCAGCCCGCCGTCGGCGTGGGCCGCCAGCCCACCCGGCCACGACGGCCCGGCCGCCAGGTCCACGCTCCGGGCCACCGTGGCGAGCGTGGCCGGGTCGATGCGCTCGACCCACGACACGGTGTCGGTCCCGAAGGTGTGCCGGAGCAGGAACAGTTCGCCCGGTTCCCGGACCACCGGCATGGTCGCGGCCACGACGTCTTGGCGGGCCACCACCTCGAGGCCGGCCCCGGGCGCCAACCCCCACCCGGCCACCCCGTGCGGGGCCTGGCGGCGCGACGGCCCGGCGTCCTCGCCCGGCCACGGTGACGGCCAGTAGCCGGCGGGGCCGCTCACCCTGCCCCCTCGTCGAGGCGGAGGCGGCCATCGACCACCAGCCGGAAGCGGCCCCGGCCGGTCTTCTCGATGCGCACCGGGGCCGCTCGCTCGTCGAGGCGGCGCTTCAGCAGGATGAGGCGGCTCTCCAGGTTGTCCCGGTACTCGGGCAGTTCCAGGGACGGATCGAGCCGCACCTCGCGGTTGGTGAAGTCGACCCGCCCGTCGCGCTGGTGGTGGCCGAGCAGGGCCCACAGGATGCGGCCGGCCACGCCCTTGATCAGGTACTCGCCGTCCAGGAAGGTGCTCCCGTCGACGGGGAAGAACCGCACCTGGTGCACCGCGCCCTCCGGTGACACCGGTTCGCGGATCGACGAACGATGGCCCTCACCGTCGGCCTCCTGGGCCCGCTCCACCTCGACGGCCCCGGCGACCATCGTGGCCACCACGGTCAACACGGCCTCGTCGTCCTCGGTGAACGCCGCCGCGGTGGTGGACTCCACCACCAGGACCCCGACCAGGCTCCCGAGCGCGAGCGCGGGCACCGCCAGTCGGCTCTGGACCTCGGGCAGCCGGGGTACCGGGAGCTCGTGACCGGGACCGATGCCCGCGGCCGAGCGGCGCACCGACTCGGAGTACTTGCTCATCTGGCGCAGGTTCCCGATCCGGGTCGGCGATCGACGGGCCGCGGCCACCCCGACGGCGCCCTCGCCGATCACCACCTCCGAACCGATGCCCTCACCGGCGAACCCGTGGGCGGCGATGGTGAACGAGGCGCTCCTCCGCCTCGTCGACCAGCAGGAGCATGGCGTGCTCGTAGCCGAGCAGGTCCCCCACGCCCGTCACCGCGGCGTCCACCAGCGTGTCGAGGTCCGGACAGCGGCCGAGGCGCAGGCTCAGCTCGGCCAGGCCGCCGACCCCCGGTGCGGTGGGCACCACGGCGTCGTAGGGCCGGGCGACGCGCCGCCCCGACCGCGGGATGTGCTCGACGGCCACCACGCGGTAGATGTCCGCACCGCGGAGCGCGAACACGTCCTGCATCCCGGACAGGGCGGCGAGCTCGTCGACGTCGCGCCGCATCTGGTCGAAGACCGGGCCCCGGCGCTCGTGGCGCTCGTACTCGAGGCGCAGGCGGTACTCCTCGTAGTCCGCGGGGTCGATGGCCAACACGCTGGCGCGGGGGTTCTCCACCAGGTTCTTCGACGTCTTGGAGAAGAACTGGTTGGAGAGGGCCACGTGGCGCTCGTCCACCACCCGGATCTTGGACAGGTAGGTGACGTTGGGCGTGCCGTCGGCTCCCGCCGTCGCGATGACCGCCGGGACCACCCCCTCGAAGCACCGGCGCAGGTCGTCCAGGGAGAGCTCGACCCGCTCGCTCGCCCTCGATCCCGCTCACGGCGCGTCGGCCTCCACCGCGGCGCCGGCGCCGGGCCCGGGGGTCTGGTCATAGAGCGCGTCGACGGTCACGGTGCAGGCGACGTAGGCCGCGGGGACGATCTGGTCGAGCAGTTCGCGGGGCTCACCGTCGGTGGCCTCGATGTCGGCGAAGAAGGCATCGCAGTAGCGCGCGGCCCGCGCCCGGTCCGCGCCGGTCGCCGGCTCGATCGCCTCGACCCGTCCCTTCAGCTGACGGCTGTGCAGGGTGCGCACGTCCGCGCCCGTGCAGGCGATGCGGGCGTCCTCACCCGCCAGGTTGGCCAGCGTCGCGCCATCCGCCCCGTCGAGCAGCAGGCGCAGCCGTCCCGTCTCGGCATCGAGGACCTCGATGCCCCAGGCCCGGCCGGCATGGGGCGCGGTCGTCGGGCCCGACCGTGCCCACGATCAGCGCGCAACCCCCCTCCAAGAAGGCCGCCAGCTCGGCGGAGAGGACGGGTCCCGAGGCCATCGGGCCGAGGTTAGGAAGTTCTGAGCAAAGGGTTACGGAGCATTGAGGACCGTCACCCCCGCCGGGGGCGCACCGTGGGTCAGGACACCGACATCCACCACGGAGGACCACCATGACCGTCACCGACCAGCCCACCGTCCTCGAGGCTCCCGCCTTCCAGCGGGTCGCCTTCGACCTCTACCGGGACATCCACAAGGGCATCCGCGCCGACCTCTTCGCCGTGACCGGCGAGGCCGGCCGCCTCGACCCGGCCGACCGAGCCGGTCGCCACGCCCTGGCCGGCCACGTGCAGGCCACCGTCGACCTGCTGGTCAGCCACGCCGAGCACGAGGACGTCCACATCGACCCCGTGCTCGAGGGGCACCGCCCCGACCTGAGCGAGCGGATCCGCGCCGACCACCTCGCCCTCGACGCCCGCCTGCTCGACCTGGTCGCGCTGGCCGCGGAGAACGTCGACGCCACCGCCGCCGAGCAGGCCGGGCGGGGGCACCGCCTGTACCTCGACCTGGCCGCCTTCACCGGGACCTACCTGGCCCACCAGGACCTGGAGGAGCGGGTGGTCATGCCGGCCCTGGCCGAGGCCGTCGGCGTCGAGGCCCTGCTCGGCATCAACGCCGCCATCGTGGGCAGCATCCCCCCCGAGGAGATGGCCACCTCACTGGCCCTCATGCTGCCGGCCATGAACATCGAGGACCGCACCGAGCTGCTCGGCGGCATGCAGGCCGGCGCCCCGCCGGAGGTGTTCGAGGGGGTGTGGGGCCTCGCCGGCTCGGTCCTGTCCCCCGCCGACCACCGGGAGCTGGGCCTCCGCCTGGGCCTCGCCTGACCGGAGCGCCCGGGGCCAGGGGGGTCTGCACCCCCCTGGGCCCGGGGCCTCCACGGTTCCGGGCGCCTGCCCCGGCGGGGGATGATCGTCCCGGTGGGACCGGTCGGCTTCGTGGCGTGGCAGGGGATCCGGCGACGGTGGCCGACCCTGCTCCTGCTGACGCGTCGCTCTCGGCCTGACGGGCGCGGTCGTGCTGGCCTCGGTCGCCGGCAGCCGCCGCGGGCGCGAGGCCCTCGACGAGTTCATCGAGTTCCACCACTACGGCAACCTCGAGGCGTTCGTCGACCCGTCCCTTCCCGTCGATGACCAGGTGGCGCTGCTCGCAGGAGATGCTCGAGGCCTCGGGCCAGGAGCACTACGCCCTGCGCTCGCCGGTCATCACCGCCGTCCTCGGCCCGGACGGGATCGACGGCCCCGGTACCGATCTCCTGGTCGCCGAGGCCTACATCGCCGACCTTCCCGTGGCCGGGGTGAAGCAGTCGCTGGTGATCGATGGCGGGCTGCCGCTCGACGCCGGCGAGGCCGCCGTCAACGAGACGTTCGCCCGCCGCCGCGGGGTGGCCGTCGGCGACACGTTCACGCTGGCCTTGTTCCGCCCCGAGGACACCGACCGCGTCGGCAACGGCGAGGACCGTCTCGCCGACCGAACAGGTCGAGGTGACCGTCGGCGCCGTCGTCCGGGAGCCCGTGGACCTGGCCCGCAGCCCCCAGGCCCAGCCCGGGACGATCTTCGAGTCCGACGAGGCCCAGGTGCTGCTCGAGCCGACCTTCTGGGCCGAGCACGGTTCCCGGAGCGCCAACTACGGCATCGGGGTCTCCCTCGAGGTCCCGGCCGACGATCTGGATGCCGTCAGCCGCGGCCATGGTCGCCGTCGGGGGTGACGACGCGCTGGTCAACACCACCGGGGTCCGAGGAGCTCGGCAAGGTCGAGCCCGTCGGCGACGCCATCGACCTCGAGTCCAATGCCGTGCTGGCCTCGGCCGCCGTGGTTCTGGTCTTCGGCCTCGTGCTGCTCGGCAGTGCACTGGCCCGCGCCGCCGGGGAGGACGCCGACGACCGGGCGACCCTGGCACGTCCTCGGCCTGACCGCCCGCCAGCGGACGGCGATCCAGCTCTGGCGGGGCGGCCTGGTCACCGGGGCGGGCACGGTGCTGGCCGTCCCGGGGCGGTGCGTCGCCTCCTCCCGGTTCCCGATCGGCCTCGCCCGCGACGCCGAGATCGATCCCGGGCCTCGACGTCGACACTCCCGTCCTCGTGCTCGGCGGCGTGGCCTTCGCCGTCCTGGTCGGGGCCCGCATCCTCCAGGCGGGCTGGTCCGACCGGCGTCGGGTCGGCCGGCCCGAGCCGGCCACGGGCGCCGGCGTTCTGCCCTCACCCCGACTGGCGCTCGGCGCCCGAGCGGCCACCGAGGGCCTCGGTCGCCGCGGGGCAGGGCAGCCGGTCGCCCGCGCTGGTCGCGGCGATCACCGGGGTGGCCGCGCTCGCCGGCGGCGGCCACCTACGCCGCCAGCCTCGACGGTCTGATCGACGACCCGCGAGCGCCAGGGGTGGATCTGGGACGTCGTGGTCGGCAACTACTCCGGCGACGTCGCCCCGGAGGAGGGTCGCGCCGCGCTGGCGGCCAACCCCGACGTCGCCGCCTTTGCCGCCTACCAGGACGGCCACGGCGGACGTCGACGGGCTCACCGTGACCCTGGCCGAGTTCGAGCCCGAGGCCGTCGACCTCGTCCCGGTGGTCCTCGAGGGTCGGGCGCCGAGCGACCGACGACGAGATCGCCCTCGGCCGGGGCACCCTGGCCGAGCTCGACAAGGAGGTGGGCGACACCGTGGAGGTCGCGGCGACCGCCGGGGCACCGTCGAGGCGACCATCGTGGGCATCATCGTCGCCCCGGCCACGATCGCCCCCGCGATGGACCTCGACACTGGCGGCTCGATCACCTTCGGGCTCAGTCGGCGGATCTACCCGGAGGCGTCCCACGAACATCGCCGGCTTCCTCGTCGACCTTCGACCGACGGCGTCGACCCGGTCGCCGCCCGCGAACGGCTCGACGAGGACTTCCCGGGCACCGTCCTCGGCCCGATGAAGCCGCTGGACGTCGCCGACCTCGAACGGGTCCGCACGGTCCCCTATCTGCTGGCCGGCCTCCTCGGCGCGATGGCCCTGGTCAGCGTCGTGGTGACCCTGGCCACCGCCGCCCGGCGGCGACGGCGGGAGGTCGCCGTCCTCCGGTCCCTCGGCCTGGCCCGCGACCAGCTCCGGCGGCTGCTCACCGGCGAGGCCACGCACCTTCGTGGGGTTGGCCCTCCTCGTCGGCCTGCCCCTCGGGGTCGTGGCGGGCCGCCTGGCCTGGACCCTGGCCGCCGACGGCCTCGGCAGCGAGATCGGACCCACCGTGCCCCTGCTGACGATCGGCGCCGCGACGCTGGTCGTGCTGATCGCTGGTCAACCTCTACGCCCAGGGCCTCGCCACCGCCGTCGCCCGCCGCGAGCCCGGCGTGCGACCTCCGCACCGAGTAGCCGAGGGCAGGGCTCAGTCGGGCGCGGGGACCACCAGGACCGGGATCGGGCTGCGGTGGAGGAGCTTGTAGGCCGTCGAGCCGAGGATCGCCCCCATCAGCGGGGTCTCGCCTCGGGTGCCGATGACGATCAGGAGACGCCCCGCGTTCGGTGGCGACGTCGATCACCGCGTCGGCGGGCAGTTCGGGCACCGGCAGCGTCTCCACGGGCACCGTCGAGTCGCCCAGGATCGTCTTGGCCTCGGCCAGCCGCTCCTCGCCGATGGCCTCGATGGCGTCCTTCTGGTAGCCGACCGGTCCGCCGGCCCGCATCGACGGCGGTTCGTAGCCGAAGACGATCACCAGGCCGGCTCCCGTCGCCTCGGCCAGGTCGGCCGCGACCTTCGAGCGCGGCTTTGGCGCAGTCCGAGCCGTCGTAACCGACGACGTAGTCCCCCATGTCAGTCCTCCTCCACGATCAAGGCACCCTCGGCGATGGCCTCGCCCCGGGCGACCGCATCGGACGGGAGCTCCGCCCTGCGGTCGAAGAAGTCCCCGCCGCCCCGGGTGCGTTGCAGGACGTAGAGCACGATGCCCAGGATCATGAACCCGGCCCCGATCACCACCGGCGGTCCGAGGCCGAACCACTCGTTGCCCGAGTTGGAGTTCGCCGGTTCGGACAGCACGAAGACCGACTTGATCAGCACCCAGGTGAGCATCAGTCCGCCGAGGGCCGGGAAGAGGCCGACGTAGACCATGTTGCGCCATCCCTCGGTGAGGTGCCGGCGGTAGTACCAGACGCAGGCCCAGGCCGTCAGGGCGTAGTAGAGCGCGATCATCGAGGCCGAGGCTCAGGAGCGAGTCGCTCAGCGCGTCCTCGCTGACCACGGTCAGACCGGCGTACCACACGACCGAGAGGACCCCCATCCAGACCGTCGCGGTGGACGGGGTCAGGTAGCGGGGCTCGATCCGGGCGAAGTACTTCGGCGCCGCGCCCTTCGCCGCCATCGACAACGACGGTCCGGGTGGTGGGCAGGATCGTGGTCTGGCAGGACGCCGTGGCCGAGGTCAGGACGGCGATGATCAGCAGCTTGCCGAGCCAGGAGCCGAGGACCTGGTCGCCCACGACGGCGAGCACGTCGTCCTGGTCGGCCAGGGCCTCGATGCCGGCGAAGGCCTGGACGGCGACCGACACCACCACGTAGATGGCCACGAGCACCACGGTGCTGATGATCGCCGCCTTGCCCGGGGTGTGCGCCGCGTCGCTGCTCTCCTCGTTGACCGTGACCGCGGAGTCCCAGCCCCAGTAGATGAAGATGGCGAGGAGCAGGCCGATGACCAGCGAGCTCTGACTGCTGCTGAACGGGTTGAGCTCGGCCCACGAGAGCTCGAAGCCCTGGATGCCCGACGGGTTGAGCCAGCTGAGCGACGGGTCCACCGAGCCCTCGACATCGCCGAACCAGACCCGGACCAGCGCCACCACCGTGAACAGCCCCAGGGCCAGGACCTCGAGGCCGAGGAGGAAGTACTGGGTCTTGGCCGAGACCTCGATGCCGATGTAGCAGATCCAGGTCACGATGGCGATGAAGGTGCACCCCAGCACGGTGACCCAGAAGGTGTTCTCGGCCAGGCCGTCGGCGTCGAAGAGCAGGAAGGTGTAGATGCCGGCGATCTGGGCCAGGGCGGCCATGACGATGACGTCGGCCACGATGATGGCCCAGCCGCCGAACCAACCGATCGTCGGGCCCATCGCCCGGGTGGCCCACGAGAACGTCGTCCCGCAGTCCGGGTCGGCCCGGTTCAGGTAGTAGTAGGCGGCGGCGGTGAACGCCATGGGCACGAAGGCCAGCCACATGATCGCCGGGGCCTTGAAGCCGGCCACCGCGATGACGAAGCCCAGCGTGGCGGCCAGGCTGTAGCCCGGTGCGGTCGACGCGACGCCGATGACCGTCGTGGACAGCAGCCCGAGGGCGCCGCCCTTCAGGCCCTTCTCGCCGGCGCCCGCCCCTCCGGATCCCCCCGCGCCTGGCGGCGCTGTGCTCGTTTCGGACACTGGCCCCTCCCCGTGGTCGGCCTGAACCTAGGTCCTGGGACCGGGCTGGGCGGACCGACCCACAGGGGTACGCTCGCCGGGTGCCGCCGGGAGCCGACGTCGTGGCGCTGACCGGGGACGTCGCCGACCGCCGCCTCGCGGCGGGCGAGGTGCTGTTCGAGCAGGGTGACGAGGCCGACCACGCCGTCGCCGTGCTCATCGAGGGCATCCTGACCGCCGAGCTGGACGGGGCCGTCATCGACGAGCACACGGCGCCCGGCATCTTCGTCGGCGAGGTCGGCGCCCTCCTCGGCACCGCCCGGACCGCGACCGTCAGGGCCACCAGCCCCGTCGACCGTTCGGGTCATCGGTGATCCCGAGACGTTCTTCGCCAGCCACCCCGAGCTCGCGCTGGAACTGGCCCGGCAGCTGGCCGGCCGTCTCCAACGGCTGATCAGCTACGTGGCCGACGTCCGGCACCAGTACGCCGACGCCGAGGGGCACCTGGGCCTGGTCCATGACGTCCTGGAGCGCCTGGCCTCCCGGCCACCGGTCGACATCGAGCCCGGCTCGGACCGCTCCCCCGACTACTGACCGCGATCCCGCGGGCACCCCCGGCCCGAAGGTCATCTCCCCCGAGCTGTCGAAGGACCACCACGCCGCGGTCCCCCGCTCCAGGTCGAAGAGGGTGTGGGTGGGCACCGGCCCGCGCTGGTAGCCGCCGTTGAACAGCCAGGTCCGCCCCCGCTGCTCGAACCACGACCCCCCGTCGGCGAACGGCGCCTGGTGGATGTGGCCGCCCAGGACCAGGTCGGGGTGGTGGCGGTCGACCAGGCGGGGCAGCTCCGGGTCACCGAAGTACCGGCGACCGGTCCAGGACAGCGGGCCCTCCGCCGGGCCGTGATAGGCCCAGAGCCAGGGCCCGGTGCGCGTCGCCGCGGCCGCCTCGAGGTCGGCTTCGAGCCGACCGAGGGTCTCGGGGCCCTCCCACCAGGCACAGGCCGTGACCAGCCAGTCCCCCACCTCGGTGCTGGCCCCGTCGACCACCACCCCGGCAGACCGGGCCTCGGCCAGCCAGCCGGTGACCTTCTCGCCGGAGTCGGACCGCCCGTCGAGGTCGTGGTTCCCCGAGCACACCACCGTGGTCGCTCGGGTCGCGCACCGGGCCAGGTACTCCAGCGACACGGTGATCTGGGCGTCGAGGGGGACCCGGGACCCGATGTCCAACAGGTCGCCGGCCACCACGAGCAGGTCCACGCCCTCGGCCTCGGCCAGCACCCAGTCGAGCTTGCGCAGGTCATAGTGCAGGTCGGCGACGAGCAGGGCACGCACGGGAGCAGTCTCGCGGACGGCTCAGGCCGGACGGTGGGCCACGACGAAGGTCACCCCGCGGGTCGGATCCGCACCTGGAGCCCGGTGACCACGCCCTCGCCGAGGACGACGGCCAGGCGTTGGACGAGCTCCCGTTCCTTCCAGGCCAGGTTCTCGCCGTAGGCGGGGTCGTCGGCCTGGACCACCAGGACGCCGTGACGGACGCCGACGGGCTGGGTGTGGGCCGCCAGGTCGCGGCCCACGACCTCGGGCCAACGGGTGAGCAGGGAGTTCGTCTCCTTGACCGGGGCCGAGCCCAGGTCGTCGAGGAGGTGCTCCAGGGAACGCCGCATGGGCTGGGGTGTCGTCCGGCGGGGTTCCCTCACGGGAGGATCTTCCCACCGGCCAGGGACAGTCGTCGCTCCGGTTCGATGCCGGCGGGCAGGTCGCTCGCGGTGGTCAGCAGGGCCTGGCCCTCGGGGAGCAGCTCGATGAGCGCCCGGCTGTGCCCGGCGTCGAGCTCGGAGAACACGTCGTCGAGCAGGAGGACCGGGGGCACGCCCACGCGGTCCGCCACGAGGCGATGGACCCCGAGGCGCAGGGCCAAGGCGAGCGAACGCTGCTCCCCCTGGGAGGCCTGGGTCCGGGCCGGGAGGCCGCCGAGCACCAGCTCGATGTCGTCGCGGTGCGGGCCGACGGTGGACACCCGGCGTCTGAGGTCCTCGTCGCGGGCCGCGGCCAGGGCGGTCGCCAGGTCCGCCGACCCCGCCCAGGACGGCCGGTGGGTCACGCCGACCTCCACGGGGACGCCGGCCAGCCGGCCGTAGGCCTCGGTCACCAGGGGGGCCAGCGCCGTGGCGATCTCCGCTCTCCGGGCGCCGATCTCCTCCCCCACCGCGGCCAGCTTCTGGTCCCAGACGTCGAGGGTGAGGCCGACCTCCTCGGTCAGTCGCCCCCCGGCCTGCTTGAGCAGCGTGTTGCGCTGGCGCAGGACCCGCTCGAGCTCCAGGCGCAGGGCGTCGTCGCGGGGCCGGAGCTGGACCATGGCGTCGTCCAGGAACCGCCGGCGCTCACCCGGCCCGCCCTTCACCAGCACCAGGTCGTCGGGGGTGAACACGCTCACCCGCAACGCGTCGAGCAGGTCCCGCCGGCGGGCACCCCGTTGCCGGTTGAGCTGGGCGACGGTTCGCCCCGCGCTGATCTCACACTCGATGAGCAGCTCGCGACCGTCGCGCTCGACCTCGCCCCGGACCACTGCGGCGGTGGCGCCGGACCGCACGAGCAGGTCACCGGTGGCGCCCCGGAAGGAGCTGAGGGTGGACAGGAAGCCGATGGCCTCCAGCAGGGCGGTCTTGCCCGCGCCGTTGGGACCGGTGACCGCGGTCAGGCCCGGCGGCAGCTCCAGCTCGTCGTGGCCGTGGTTGCGGAAGTCCGTCAGCCAGAGGCGCCGGAGCCTCACCCTCCGCCGCCGGTGGTCAGGTGACCCGGACGGGCATGAGCAGGTAGAGGAACTCGGTGCCCTCGACCGCCTTGATGAGCGCCGGCTTGAGCGCGTCGAGGGTCTCGATGCGCAGCTCGTCACCCGGACAGACCTCCAGGCCCTGCAGGAGGTAGTCGGGGTTGAAGGCCACGGTCAGCTCGGTGCCCTCGAAGCTGGCCTCGACCGCGTCGTGGGCCTGACCGACGTCCTGGGTCACCGCCAGGAGCTCCAGGTCGCCGTCGGGCTTCATGACGAGGCGGACCGGGGTGGCCTCACGGGCCAGGAGCTTCACCCGGCGCAGGGCCTCGAGCAGGGGGGCCCGACCGACCGACAGCACGTTGGCCTGACCGCTCGGGATGAGGCCCTGGTAGTTGGGGAACTCCCCCTCGATCAGGCGGGTCACCAGCCGGGTGCCGGCGATCTCGAACTTGGCATCGCGCTCACCCAGGACGAGGGTGACCTCGCCGTCGTCGGGCAGGACCCGGGCCAGCTCGGCGAGGGCCCGGGACGGGACGAGGACCTTCTGACCCTCGGCCAGCACCGTGGTGCCCGGCATCGAGCGCACCGCCAGGCGGTAGGAGTCGGTGGCGACCAGCTTGAGGCCGTCGTCCTCCGCGCTGAGCAGGACCCCGGTCAGGATCGGCCGGGAGTCATCGGAGCTCGCCGCCGGGATGACCTGCTTGAGCGCGGCCCCGAAGGCCTCGGCGGAGAGCGTGACCGAATCGCCCTCGGGCTGGGCCAGGCGGGGGAACTCGTCGGCGGGGATGAGCCGGATCTCGAACTCGGCGGAACCGCCGGTGACCCGGGCCTGCTCGTCGTCGGTCTCGAAGGTGACCTCGCCCTCCTCGACCGAGCGGACGACGTCGGAGGCCAGGCGGGCGGGCAGGACGACCTGGCCGTCCTCGCTGCCGTCGACGCCGATGGTGACCGAGATGGTCAGGTCGAGGTCGCTCCCGGTGATCTCGAGCTGGCCCCCGGCCAGGTACAGCTGCACCCCGGAGAGCACGGGGAGCGCGCCGCCCCGGTTGGCCACGGCCCGGCCGGCGGTGCCGAGCGCCTCGGCGAGGCGGTCCCGCTCGCAACGGAACTTCATGCGTCATTCCTGCTTTCGGTCAGGGAGATAGATCTTGGTTGCAGGGAAACTACTAAGTCCTGTGGATTGTGGACGATCATGCGTTTCCGCAGGTCAGCGGGGTGTTTTCTGTCCCCAGTCGATTCCCACCCGTCCACCGGGTCGCGGGGGACGCCGCGGGGGCCTGGGGAGAAGCCGGGAGTTGTCCCCACGGCGTCCGGCGGCGCGGGACCCGGTTGTCCACCGTCTGTCCCTGGTCGCGTCCCCAGGCTCATGCCGGCTGGCGGAGGGTGTCGATGAGGTCGGTGACCTGCTCGTAGAGCTGGCCGCGCTCGGCCATGAGGTCGGAGACCTTGCGCACGGCGTGGATGATCGTGGTGTGGTCGCGACCACCGAACTCCTCGGCGATGGCCGGGTAGCTGAGGTCGGTGAGGTCCCGGGCCGCGTACATGGCGACCTGGCGCGCGGTGACCAACTGGCGACGGCGGTTGGGGCCGATGATCTCGTCCACCGGGATCCCGAACTTGGCCGAGGTGGTGGCCAGGATGTGGTCGATGGTGATCGGCTTGGGGCCGGTGTCGCCGAGGATGGGGGCGAGGACCTCCTGGGCGAGGGGCATCGTGCAGGGCAGGTCGTTGAGCCGGCAGTAGGCGGTCAGGCGGTGCAGCGCCCCCTCCAGCTCGCGGATGTTGGTCTTCACGTTGGTGGCGATGAACTCGAGGATCGGCTCGGGGACGTCGACCTCGGTGCGGAGGGCCTTCATGCGGAGGATGGCGAGTCGGGTCTCGAGGTCGGGAGGCTGGATGTCGGTGACCAGGCCCATGACGAACCGGCTGCGGAGCCGGTCCTGGAGCGTGGCGATGGCGTCCGGGGGCCGGTCCGAGGTGAGGACGATCTGACGGTTGGCCTCGTGGAGGGCGTTGAAGGTGTGGAAGAACTCCTCCTGGAGGCCCTCCTTGCCCTCGAGGAAGTGGATGTCGTCCACGAGCAACACGTCGATCTCGCGGTAGCGCCGCTTGAACTCGGTGGTGGTGTTGTTCCGGATGGCGTCGACGTACTGGTAGAGGAAGAGCTCGGTGCGCACGTAGCGGACCACGAAGGTCGGGTAGTTCTGCTTGATGTAGTTGCCGATGGCGTGCAGGAGGTGGGTCTTGCCGAGCCCGCTGGGCCCGTAGATGGTCAGGGGGTTGTAGGAGCGGGCCGGTGTCTCGGCCACCCGCAGGGCGGCGGCGTTGGCGAACTGGTTGGAGCTGCCGATGACGAAGGTCTCGAAGGTCTGCTCGGGGCGGACGTCGGCGGGGCCGGCCGACACGGTGAGCTCGCCGTCGAGGCCGTCGGGGGGCACGGGCAGCTCGTCGAGGAGGGGGAGCTCGTCGAAGGGATCGGCGTTCTGCTCGTCGAGCCGGGAGGGGTGGGGCAGGTCGAGGAGGTCGGCCTCCACCGGGTCGGTGTCGACCACGACGAAGCGGAGATCGGTGATCTCGGGAGCGTGCTCGGTCAACGCGTCGTCGATCAGGGGCCGGTAGCGCTGGTCGAGGCGCTCACGGGCCATGACGCTGGGCACCCCGAGCACCAGGGTCGTGCCCTCGATCTCCAGGGCCTCGGTGGGCTCGAAGTACATGAGGAAGACGCCGCCGGAGACCTGTTGTTCCAGTTCGGCCCGGCAACGTTCCCAGAGGTCGTGTGCGTGTGCGTCGGTCACCAGACAACAGCTCCCCAGCCAAACCCGGTCGTTATGTGCTTCGTAGGTGTGATTCGCGATGTGAAAGGGCGTCCACAAGCTGTGGACGCCCCTGTGGAAAACAGCGAGCAGGGTCGATCGTCGCTGACCGAATCGTCCTGGCCACCACTGCCGTTCTCGATGTCACCATCCGGCCCGACGGGTCGGCTCCGGAGTGGTCGCGCCTTCTCTTCTGCGCAGGGCCGGGAACCTAGCACCGCACTTGGGATCCTGCGACAAGACCGCGTTGTCCCTGGTCAGAGGGCGATTCCGCGGCCAGCTTCGTGGATCTGTCCACAGGCTGACGGGGGACGGACCGACCGGGGTGGTGCCCTGGTTGCCGCTGGGAGCCGCGCGGTCAGCGTGGCGATGATCGTCTGCCGGGTCGTCCGGTCGACGGTACCGACCATCAGCATCTTCGGATGGTCGGGCGGGTTCCCTGTGTGATCTCCCGGCGTCTCGGGTGATCCGGCGGGTCCCGCACACCGCTCGCCGCCGCTCGGCATCAACCCCCGCCGGGCCGGCCCTTGGAGGACCAGATGAAGCGCACGTACCAGCCCAACCGCCGCCGTCGGGCGCGGAAGCACGGCTTCCGTCAGCGGATGTCGACCCGGGGAGGCCGGGCGATCGTCAGGTCCCGCCGCCAGCGGGGCCGCGCTCGCCTCTCCGCCTGAGCCCGGTCCTGTCCGGACCCCGCTCGACCGTGTCGTGCCCAAGCTCCTCGTCGTCCGTGGCCGTGATGCCTTCGCGGCCCTGTCGCGCCAGGGCCGCCGGGTCCGCGAAGGTCCGCTGACGGTGATCCACCGGGCGGATGCGACCGCGCCCCGGGTGGCCTTCGCCGTGGGCCGAAAGGTCGGTCCGGCCGTGGTCCGCAACCGCTTGCGCCGCCGTCTGCGGGCGCTCTGGCGCCAGGCCGACCCGGTCGGCGGCGACTACCTGATCCTGGCCGCGCCGGCCGCGGCCGACCTCTCCTTCGCCCAGTTGGGTGCCCGTCTGGACGCGGCGATGACCCGCCTGGAGCCCGCAGCATGAGCCTGCCGGGCCGGGCCCTCACCGCCCTCATCCGCCTCTACCAGCAGGCCCGGGCCGGCCGTCCCAGCCCGTGCCGCTTCTTCCCGACCTGCTCGGCCTATGCCCTCGAGGCGGTCGAGGTCCACGGTGCCGTCCGCGGCAGCGCCCTCGCCGCCCGGCGCCTGTGCCGTTGCCACCCCTGGGGCGCCCACGGCATCGACCTGGTGCCCGAGCCCCGCACCTCCCCCTCAACTGAGCAGAAAGCGGCGTAGATGTTCGAACCCCTCGCCAATCTCATGGCCTGGTTCTATGAGATCTGGCCTTCCTACGGCGGGATGATCATCCTGCTGACGCTGACAGTGATGCTCGTTCTCACTCCACTGACACTCCGCGGCACCAAGTCGATGCTGCGCATGCAGCAGCTGCAGCCCGAGATGAAGCGGATCCAGAAGGAGTTCAAGGACGACCGTCAGCGCCAGAACGAGGAGCTGATGGCCTTCTACAAGGAGAACGGGATCAACCCGCTCTCCTCGTGTGTGCCGCTGCTCATCCAGATGCCGGTGTTCATCATCCTGTACCGGGTGCTGAACGGCCTCACGGCCGGCCAGAACCCCGATGACGTGACCGCCCTGTGCCCGCAGGGCGGCTGCTTCGACCCGAAGTACCTGAACGAGAGCTCGGATCTCTACCAGAGCCTGGCGTCACACACCACGATGGACTGGCTGGGGATCAACCTGGCCATCAGCCCGTCCGACGCCCTCAAGATCGACTTCGTCACCTTCCTGCCCTATGCGGTGATGATCGTGGTGGTCCTGGTCTCGGGCTACGTCCAGCAGTGGCAGATCCAGGGCCGCAGCCAGAACCAGCAGAGCCAGAACGCCCAGCAGCAGATGATCATGAAGATCCTGCCGGCCTTCATCGGTGTGATCTCCTTCGGCCTGCCCGGCGCCCTGGTGCTCTACTTCGTGACCTCGAACCTGTTCCGGGTCGGTCAGCAGTGGGTCATCACCCGGACCATCTACTCCGACGAGGCGCTGGCCGCCGGGGTCATCGAGACCTCCTCGGAGGAGAGGCGACAAGGCCGACAAGAGCGCCAAGACCGACACGGCCAAGAAGGCCATCGGCCCCTCCGAGAACGGCAAGGCGGCCGGTACCAAGGGCAAGGCCACCCCGCCCCGAAACGCCCCGCCTACCAGCCAACAAGGCCAAGGGCAGCAACAAGCGCACGTCCTCGGGGCGCGGCGGCACCACCCCGTCGCTGCCCCAGCCCCGTCCCCGCAAGAAGAAGAGGTAGATCCGTGGAGTGGGTACAGACCACCGGCAAGACCGTCGACGAGGCCAAGGAACGAGCGCTCGACGAGCTCGGCGTCGATGACCGTGATGCCGAGTTCGAGGTGCTCGAGGAGCCCCGCAGTGGGCTCTTCGGCTTCACCCGGGCCGAGGCCCGGGTCCGGGCGCGGGTCAAGCCGACCACGCCCCGGCCCAAGCAGGAGCGCGGCCGACGCCGATCCGGCAGCGGCAGCGGCGGCGGCCGCGATCGCAACCGCTCCCGCGGCGGACGTTCCCGTTCGGGAGGCGGTGGCCGTTCCGAAGGCGGCGACCGGGATCGGGACCGCAAGGACAGTGATTCGTCCAGTGAGGAGCGCTCCGAGCGTCCCCGGGACGAGTCCTCGGACCGTGACAGCTCCCGTAGCAGCGGGGGACGGGGCGGCGGCCGTTCCGGCGGCAACGGTGGCCGTGATCGCTCCCGTGACCGTGACCGTGACGAGCGCCCTCGCGAGCGCTCCCGTTCGAATGATCGACCCAAGGAAGACAAAGGGGAACCCATGACCGAAGCCAGTGTCCAGGAGCAGGCGACCGCCGCAGAGGAGTTCCTCTCCGGCCTCGTTGCCGCCTTCGGGCTGAACGGCACCGTGACCTCCGAGGAGGTGGACGAGGCCGTCGAGGTCCGCATCGACGGCGACGACCTCGGCCTGCTCATCGGGCCCAAGGGCCGCACGCTCTGGGCCATCCAGGAGCTGACCAAGACCGTCGTCCAGCGCCAGCAGGGCGGCGGGCTCTCCACCCGCATCCGGGTGGACGTGGCCGGCTACCGCGAGAAGCGCAGGGCGGCGCTGGAGCGCTTCACCCAGGACGCCGCGGCGGCGGTGCTCGAGTCGGGCCAGGCCCGGGCCCTCGAGCCCATGGGGGCCGCCGACCGCAAGGTCGTGCACGACACCGTCAACGACATCGACGGTGTCGCCACCCGCTCCGAGGGGGAGGATCCCCGCCGCAAGGTCGTGATCGTTCCTGACTGAGGCCCTCACCGAGGTCCTGGCCGAGGCGCAGCGCTTCGGCTGGATCGGCAAGGGTCCCCTCGAGGACCAGCTCCGTCATGCCGGGGCCTTCACCCAGTTGCTGGGTGAAGGCCCCGGCGTCGTTTTCGACCTCGGGTCCGGCGGCGGCCTGCCCGCCCTCCCCTGTGCCCTGGCGGCCCCGGGGTGGTCCTGGGTGCTGGTCGAGAGCCAGCTCCGTCGGGTGGACCACTTGGTGTCGGCCTGTCGCCGCCTGGGCCTGACCGAGCGGGTCGAGGTCCTCCACGCCCGAGCCGAGGACGTCGGCCGGAATCCAGGGCGACGGGGCACAGCGGATGTGGTGACGGCGCGGTCCTTCGGTCCTCCCGCCGTGGTGGCCGAGTGCGCCGCTCCCCTGCTGAAGGTGGGTGGCCGCCTCCTGGTCAGCGAGCCTCCTGGGACGCAAGACCGCTGGCCCGAGGATGGACTGGCGCTCGTAGGCCTGTCCCCCGCCGGCACTCGTAACGTGGGCGGGCTCGGCTTCGTGCAGCTGGTTCAGCAGGTCCCGTGCCCGGCCGAGTTCCCCCGAAGGCCCGGAATCCCGGGGAAGTCGCCGCTCTTCTGACTGTTTACCGGGGAACATTGTTCCTGGGGGAACAGGGCGAGTGTTCCCCGGTGAACACAAGTTGGCCAGCGGTGCTTGTAACCACGGCGGGAAACGGGCAGGATGGGCGCCTGATGGCGAGAACCCGGGGTCGTGATCGCGCGCGTGGTGACGACGATGAGCGGGAGCCCGCCAAGGAGCCGAAGCCGGACCTGAAGGTGCCGCTGCCCAAGCCCCGCCATCCCCGGATCATCGCCGTGGCCAACCAGAAGGGCGGGGTGGGCAAGACCACCACGGCGGTGAACCTCGGCGCCGGCCTGGCGGAACGGGGTCTGCGGGTGCTCGTGGTCGACCTCGACCCCCAGGGCAACGCCTCCACCGGCCTGGGCCTCAACATCCGGGAGCTGGAGGCCACGATGTACGACGTCCTCCTGGACGACGTGCCCATCGAGGACTGCATCGAGCCCAGCGAGGTCCGGAACCTGTTCGTGGCCCCGGCCAGCCTGGACCTGGCCGGCGCCGAGATCGAGCTGGTGGCGGCCATGTCCCGGGAGCTGCGCCTGCGCAGCGCCCTGGCGCCGGTCAAGGACGACTACGACTACATCCTCATCGACTGCCCGCCGTCGCTCGGCCTGCTCACCGTGAACGCCTTCGCCGCGGCGGGGGAGGTCCTGGTCCCCATCCAGTGCGAGTACTACGCCCTGGAGGGCCTCGGACAGCTCCTGCACAACGTGGAGCTGGTCCAGAAGGCCCTCAACCCCGACCTGGAGGTCAGCACCATCGTCCTGGTCATGTACGACGCCCGCACCAAGCTGGCCGACCAGGTGGCCACCGAGGTGCGCCAGCACTTCGGGGACAAGGTCACCAACACCGTGATCCCCCGCACCGTGCGGCTGTCCGAGGCCCCGTCCTACGGCCAGCCGATCACCACGTTCGATCCGAAGTCCGAGGGGCGCCTGGGCCTACCGGCGTCTCGCCAAGGAGGTGGCCATCCGTGGCGCGGCGTAGCGGGCTGGGGCGGGGCCTGGGGGCCCTGATCCCCGAGGACAGTGAGGACGAGCTCGGCGCCAGCTACCAGGAGCTGCCGATCGACAGCATCGTGCCCAACCCCTTCCAGCCCCGGGAGGAGTTCGACGAGGGCGGCATCGCCTCCCTGGCCGACTCCATCGAGCAGGTGGGCGTGCTCCAGCCCATCCTGGTACGCCCGGCGGCGGACGGCGGCTACGAGCTGATCGCGGGGGAGCGGCGCTGGCGGGCGTCCCAGCAGGCCGGCCTCACGGTCGATCCCGGCCATCGTCAAGGAGATCCGGGACGTCTCGGCCCTCGAGCAGGCGGTGGTCGAGAACCTCCACCGCCAGGACCTCAACGCCCTGGAGGAGGCCGCGGCCTACCAGCAGCTCATCGACGACTTCGGCTTCACCCAGGAGCAGCTGGCCCAGCGGGTGGGCAAGAGCCGTCCGTCGGTGGCCAACACCCTGCGTCTGCTCAACCTGCCACCGGCCATCCAGGGGCTCCTGATCGACGGGCGCCTGACGGCGGCCCACGCCCGGGCCCTCCTGCCGGTGGAGGACCGGGCCGATCAGCAGGCGCTGGCCGAGATGGCCGTGGCCGAGGGCTGGTCCGTGCGGCAGGTCGAACAGGCCGTCAAGGACCGGGCGAACACGGCTCCGCCCGCCAAGGCCCCGAGGACCGACCCGAGCCGGGTACCGACCCGTCCGGCGGCCCTCCTCGAGCTCGAGGAGCTGCTGGCCGCTCACCTCGACACGCGAGTGGCGGTTCAGACCGGGGCCAAGCGAGGCAAGATCGTCATCGACTTCGCCGACCTGGACGACCTCGAGCGGATCTACCGGATCATCATCGCCGGCGACTGACCAGGGCGGGAACACCCCCGGGATACCAGGGCGAACGGCCGTTGACCACAGGTTTAGCCACAGCTTGTGGATAACCCCCGCAGTAGAGGTTCAGGTCGAGGGTTCGACGCAGGGTCCAACCATTCACCACGCTCCACGCGCAGGGAGTCACCGCCGGGCCCACCGGGCCGGTCAGGCCGGGGCATCCAACCGGTGCTCGACCCAGGTGGTCACGCATCGGGTGAGGCCGGAGGCCAGGCCGGCGGCCTCGACCACGACCTCGTCCACCGGGCCCAGCTCACAGAGCACGGCGGGCATCCTGGTCTCGCGCAGCACCGGCAGGCGCATCCCGTTCGCCGCGGGCTCTACGCCGAGAACGGTTCCCAGTTCTATGGCGGCCAGCTCGGCCAGCCGGCGGCCGCCGACGGACTCGAAGCCCGCGGTGGCATAGAACGACACGCGGCACACCGGCTCGGCCACCAGCCGGAGCCCGACGTACAGCTCGGCCCCGAGATCGTTGGCTTCGCGGGCCTGAGCCGAGCCGTCGGTGGCGTGCAGGACGGTCACCTCGGCCCCCGCGTCGCTCAGCAGGCGGCGAACCCGCTCGGCCAGGGCGTCCAGGCGACCCGGGTGCCCCCAGGACGATCCGGCACTGAGCCAGGTGGCGGGGGGCATCCTGAAGGGCGAGGGCCTCGCGGGCTTGGGCGACGCTGGTCGGGCTCACCCGGCGTCCGGCGAGGCGCCGTAGGGCGGCGACGGAGTCCGGCCCGCAGATGCCGTCGGGGGTCAGGCCGCTGTTGCGTTGGAACTCCTCGAGCGCCCGGGCGGTGTCGGGCCCGAAGATCCCGTCGACCCGTCCGGCATCGAACCCCAGGGCCCCCAGGCTGGACTGCAGCTCGGCCACGTCCTCGCCCCGCAGCATCGGGTGCCGGTCATAGAGGAACCGGTCCCCGAGTCGGTAGCCGGCCTCGACCAGCGCCGCCCAGGTCACTGGCCCGCAGATCCCGTCGGCCGGAAGCCCCCGTTGCCGTTGGAACGCCCGGGTGGCTGCCGCCGTGGCCGGGCCGAACTCGCCGCCGGGGTCATCGCCCAGGTCGTGGCCCAGCGCCGCGAGTCGGCGTTGCACGTCGCGGACGGCCTCGCCGTGGGCACCCGCGCCGAGGGGCAGGGCGGCGTCGGCGCGGTCGATCACCCAGGGTTCCTACCCGGCCGCGGTCCTGACCGCTACCAGCAGCCCGGACGCGACAGCGCCCCCGGCCCGGCCGAACCGGACCGGGGGCGCCCGGTCGATCAGGCCAGGAACTCGGCGAGCTCCTGCACGATCTGGCCCTTGCCCTTGGCCCCGATGAGGCGCTTGGCCTCCTGACCGTCCTTGAAGACGATCATCGTCGGGATGCTCATCACGTCGTAGCGGCGGGCGGCGTCGGGGTTGTCGTCGACGTTGAGCTTGGCGATCTGCAGCTAGTCGTCTGCTCGGCCGGCGATCTCCTCGAGGACGGGGGCGATCATCTTGCAGGGACCGCACCACTCCGCCCAGAAGTCGACGAGCACGGGGCCGTCGGCCCCGCCGATCTCCTCGTCGAAGGTGGCGTCGGTGAGGTCGTTGATGCCTTCTGCCATGCGAAGTTCTCCTTGGTTCGACCCCGTCCAACCTACTGACGGGGGGTGACATTCCCGGGAGGGAAGCGGGTTCAGTGCCCGTTGGCCTCGAGCCAGCGCTCGGCGTCGATGGCGGCCATGCAGCCGGAGCCGGCGGCGGTGATGGCCTGCCGGTAGGTGTGGTCCTGGACGTCGCCGCAGGCGAAGACGCCCTCGATGTTGGTGGCCGTGCCGGGCCCGGTGACCAGGTAGCCCGACGTCCTCCATGTCCAGCTGGCCCTCGAACAGGCCGGTGTTGGGGGTGTGCCCGATGGCCACGAACAGCCCGGTCACCTCCAGCCGGGTCAGCTCGCCGGTGTTCACGTCCTTGACCACGACGGCCTCGACCGCGGTGTCGCCGACGACCTCCTCGACCGCCGAGTTCCACTGGAACCGGATCTTCGGGTTGGCGAGGGCCCGGTCCTGCATGATCTTCGAGGCCCGCAGCTCGTCGCGCCGGTGGACCAGGGTGACGGTGTCGGCGAACTTGGCGAGGAACATGGCCTCTTCGATCGCCGAGTCGCCGCCGCCGACCACCACGATGTGGTGGTCGCGGAAGAAGAAGCCGTCGCAGGTGGCGCAGGTGGAGACGCCGTGGCCGATCAGGCGCTCCTCGCCGAGGCCCAGCATCTGCGACTGGGCCCCGGTGGACACGATGATCGAGTGGCCGAGGTAGGTCGGCTCCGGGGCGTCGGGGTCACCGACCCACACCTTGAAGGGCCGCCCGCTCAGGTCGACCTTGGTCACCTTCTCGGTGCGGATGTCGGCCCCGAAGCGGGCCGCCTGCTCCCGGAAGCGCATCATGAGCTCGGGGCCCATGACGCCCTCGGGGAAGCCGGGGAAGTTCTCCACGTCGGTGGTCAGCATCAGCTGGCCGCCGGGCTGGTCGCTGGTGGAGGACGGCTCGCCCTCGAGGACCAGGGGGTGCAGGTTGGCCCGGGCCGTGTAGATGGCGGCGGTGAGGCCGGCCGGGCCGGAGCCGATGATGATGACGTCACGGATGTCCGGGCTCAAGGTTCAGGTGCTCTCTGTTGGTCTTCTGTTCGTCGGCTTCGGCCTCGGCAACGATGCCGGGGCCCACGTCATTCCCCCTCAGGGGGCCTCGGGGGCGTAGCGCTGGCGCCAAACGAGCAGCCCGAGCACCGAGAAGACCACGCCCAGGAGGAGGTAGGCCGACCACACCTCGCCGGGCAGGTACACGTCGAGCATCCGGATGAGGGCGATGACCAGCACGACCAGGGCCACGATGGCCGCGAACGCGCCGATGATCCCGTAGACGATCGCCCGGGCGGCGGTGAGGACCTGACTGGTGGTCTTCTCCCGGACCTGGTCCACGACCCGCACGACGGTGTCGGCGGCCTGGTCGGCCCAGTCACCGTCAGTGATGTCGGTGAGGGCGGGGGGGTCGGTCGGTCGGGGCGGCGCGGCCATGGGCTGCGAGCCTAACGGTCACTGCCCTCGCGGTCCGCGGGAGGGGCCCGGCCCTAGAAGGGGAAGGAGACCACGGTCTCGCAGGTCGCCGCGGTGACGACCTCCACCCGGGTGTCCCCGTCGACGGTGCCGAACACGTAGACGATCGCCTCGGTGCCCGCGTACACGGTCGTGCCCCGCAGGAGCAGGCCGTCCAGGGCGGGGTCGGATTCCACGAGGCGGACCTGGCACGCCTCGCTGTCCCCGGTGATCGCCGCCTGACCCGACGGGACCGTGGTCGTCGTCGGCGGGGGGAGGCTCGAGCGGGTGGACGGGGTCGCGCCGAGCCCGCCGCCGGCCACCAGCGCGGCGCGGAGAGCGGCTTCGTCGGCGACCGGGCCGAGGTCGACGGTCTCGGCCTCGCTGAAGGCGCCCGAAGCGGTGTCGTCGGTCTCGGGGGCCCCGACGGCCTCGTCGGCCGCGGTGGACCCACCGGATTCCTCGGCCCCGTCGGCGACGGTGTCGGCACTGTCGGCACTGTCGCCGGCGAGCTCGTCACGGCCGTCGCCGAGACGACCGGCCAGGAGCCCGGCGACCAGCAGCGCCCCGAGGACGGCGGCGGCGATGGCCAGGAAGCTCCCGGTCGAGCGTCGGGGCCGCAGCGGGACCACGACGGGATCGGGTCGGTGGCGCGACGCCACGGCGGCGGCGAGGGCGGCGTCCCGGGCGTCAGCCCGCGGCGGGGCGACGGGCGCGCCCACCGCCTCGGCCACGGCCGTGAACTCGGCGAGGCGGGCCGACAGGACGGGGTCGGCGGCCACCCGGGCGCGCTCCTCCGCGGTGGCCTCGCCGTCCAGGACGGCGCTGACGAGCTCGTCGTCGGTGCGGAAGGGCTCAGGCATGCTCACCTTTAGGACGCTCGGGGGTGGGCGTCGGGTTCCCGGCCAGGACGTGGGCCAGCGCGCCCCGTCCCCGCGAGATGCGTGAGCGCACCGTGCCGGGCGGGAGGTCGAGCACCTCGGCGATCTCCGCGTAGTCCAGCCCGCAGAGGTCCCGGAGCACGACGGGCGCCCGGAAGTCGGGGGCCAACTGGGCGAGGGCGTGGTCGATGTCGAGTCGGTCGGCGACGGCGCCGTCCAGGCTCGGCCCTCCGTCCTCACGGTCGAGGGCGAAGGTCTCGTCGTCGACGGGCACGGGCCGCCGCTTCCGGCGCCGGAGCTCGTCGAGGGCCGCGTTGGTGACCACCCGGTAGAGCCAGGTCGTGAACTTGGCCCGCCCGTCGTAGCGGTCGAGGCGACGGACCACCGTGATCAGGGCCTCCTGGGTGGCGTCGGCCCCATCGGCGTCGTTGCCCGCGAGGCGGCGGCACAGGGCGTGGATCCGGTCGTGGTGCCGGCGCAGGAGGGCGTCGAGGGCCTTGTCGTCACCGTCGAGCGCGGCGACGACCAGCGCCTCGTCGGAGAGGGCAGGGACGATGCCGAGACGGTACTTCGGCCCGCCCGCCCGGAGACTGACACCGCGTCACGGCGACCAGGTCAGCCGGGGGAGAGGCCGACCTCGTTGACGACGGCTCGGGTGGGGGCGCCGGTGCCGAGGTCGGTGAACCAGAGGAGCACCGCCCCGCCCTCCCGGCCGGTGAGGTCGAAGGATGCCGCGCCCTCGACGCCCTCCTGGGTGCGCACAGGGTCGCCCCAGCCGGCGAGGTCACTGGCGGGGGAGGTGGCCACGTAGACCGCGGCGCTCCAACCTGTGAAGTCGGCGCCGGTGTCCACGACGAGCTCACCGAGCTCGGCGGCCTGGTCCAGGGTGAGGACGAGGCCCACCCCGGGCTTGATCCCCTGGAAGTCCTCGCGGCTGTTGTACTCCTCGGAGGTCCACGCCGTGGCGAGGTCGCCGTCGACCGCCAGCGGCGCCTCGTCGTCGTGCTCGGACCCGTCACCCTCCGGGTCGAAGGCCGCCGCGGTCAGGGTGAGGGCTTCGCCGCCGCCCCCGCCGCCGCCGCTCCCGACACCGGGCACCGCGGGCTCATCGGGGCCGAAGAGGTCGTCGCCGAAGGCGTTGGCCAGGAGGATCCCGGCCACGACGAGGGCCACCAGCACCAGGCCGGTGAGCAGGACCGGTCCCGTCCAGTTGCGCGCCGGCGGGGTCGGTGCCGGCGCGGGTGCGGGCGCGGCGCGGGGCCGGCCAGCCGGCGGCGGGGGCACCCGGGGTGGGGGTGGGATGGTCGGCGGTGGGGGCAGGGTCACCGAGGTGCCGTCGGAGGGCGTCGTGGACTCGAGGAAGGTCGGGTCCGCGGCGGAGGCCACGGGGGCGGAATGGGCGCTGGCGTCACCCACGGCGAGGAGCTCGGTGCGCATGGCGTCCGCCGATGCCGGCCGGTCGTCGGCATCCCGCTCGAGCGCGTGGAGGATGACGGCCTCCAGGGCCGGCGGGATCTCGGGGCGGATCTGGCGGGGCGGGGTCGGGTCCTGGTGGAGTCGGGCCAGCACGGTGGCGGTGTCGGTGTCCCCGCTGAAGGGCACCCGCCCACAGACCATCTCGTAGAGCACGATGCCCAGGGAGTAGAGGTCGGTGCGGGCGTCGACCGCGGTGCCCGAGACCTGCTCGGGGGCGAGGTACTTCGCGGTGCCGAGCATGGTGCCCTCGGTCGTGTGGTCCGCATCGGTGAGCTTGGCGATCCCGAAGTCGGCGACCATCACCCGCTCGTCCTCGCAGAGGAGGATGTTGGCCGGCTTGATGTCCCGGTGCACGAGGCCGGCGCGGTGGGCGGTGGCCAAGGCCTCCGCCACGCGGGCCCCGATGGTCACCGCCTCGGGGGCGGGCAGCGTGCCCTTGTCGTCGAGGTGCGTGCGCAGGGACACCCCCCGCACCAGCTCCATGACGATGGCTTCCTCGCCCTCGCTGCTGTGGGTGTCGTAGATGGCGACGATCGAGGGGTGCGTCAGGCGGGCGGCGGCGATGGCCTCCCGCCGGAAGCGCTCGACGAAGGCCTGGTCACCGGCGAGGTGGGGGTGCAGGACCTTGATGGCCACCGGCCGGTCGAGCACCTGGTCGACGGCCTCCCACACCTCGGCCATGCCGCCGACGGCGATGCGGCGCTCGAAGCGGTACCGCCCGGCCAGCAGGTCGCCGGTCCGGTCGAATCGCTCCGTGGTCGGGGGGACAGGCGGGTCGGCCACGCCGCGCCCACGCTACAGGGGGCTCGGCGCCAGGATCGGGCAGGGGCCGGGGGACGAACGGCCCGTCAAGGTGCGCCCCACGGTGGCCGCCGTCGGTGTCGGTCCGTCGGCCCACCGATCAGCCGGCATCACCGACTCAGGGGGGAACTGTCCGCCTTCGTCGGTCAACCGGTGGCGGTCAGGCCCAGAAGCTGACGCCCATCACGCCGGGGCCGCCGTGGGTCCCGATGACCGGGCCGATGCGGCCCTGGTGGATCTCGCCGTCGTAGTTGCCCTCGAGCAGGTCGATCAGCTCCGCGGCGTCGTCGGGATCACCGGCCATGACCCACAGGTTCTCGATGCCCTCGAACTCGAGCACCTTGTCCCGCAGCCAGAGCAGACCCTTCTTCTTGGTCCGGGGCTTGCCGGCCTCGTGGACCTCGCCCGTGCTCATGTCGAGGACGGGCTTGATCGACAGCACGCTGCCCATCAGCTGCTGGGCCTTGCCGATGCGGCCGCCCTTCAGGAGGTTGTCCAGGGTGTTCAGCAGGCCCCACATGCGGGTGCGGTCCGAGAGGTCGTTGACCAGGGTCACGATCTCCTCGACCCCGGCGCCCCGCTCGGCGGCCTCGGCCGCGGCGATCACCAGGTTGCCCAGACCGATGGTCAGCGCCCGGGAGTCCACGACGGTGACCGGGATCTCGCCCTCCAGGGACTTGGCCGCGGCGGCGGCGGACTGCATGGTGGCCGACAGCGCGGCGGAGAGGTTGATGCAGACGACCTCGTCGCCGCCCTCGCCCAGCTTGCGGAAGGCCTGCTCGAAGGCGCCGGGGGAGGGCGCGGCGGTCTCGGGCAGGATCCCGGTCTCGGCCATCTTGGCGTAGAACTCGTCGACGCTCGAGCTCGGTGCGGTCGACGTACTCCTCGTCGCCGAAGCGAATGGAGAGCGGCACGATCTCGATGCCGTGCTCGTCGACCTGGGCTTGAGCCAGGTCGCAGGCACTGTCGGTGACGATGCGGACGGCCATGTTCCCCTCGGGTGGTGCGGGTGCGGTGGGTGCCGGGCGAGCGTAGTGCCGGCCCGGTGGCTCAGACCGGAGCCGCCTCGCCGGGGTTACCGGGGGTCGGTGGGTCGGGGTCGACGAGGCGCCGGTTGCGGCGGGCGGTCCGCCAGTGGCGGGCCCACCAGACGACCAGCACCAGAAGGGCACCGACCGACAGGACCACGCCCACGCCCGACACCGCGGTGGAGCGCACGGTGACCTGGGCCCGGCCGACGGTCAGCACCCCGTCGGGGGAGGTGACGGTGATGCGGAGGGGGAAGGCCCCGCTGGTCCGGGCCACGACCGGGACCTCGATCCGGTTGGGCCCCTCGAGGAGGCGGCGGCGCTGGGAGGCGCCGTCGGGGAAGTCCAGCTTGTTGTCGCTGTCGAAGGCGATCCGGACCTCGACGGGCCCGCCGGTGTCGTTGCGGATCGTGATGGGGATGTCACCTTCGCGGGAGGTGAGGGTGACGGTCTCGTCGTCGGTGATCTGGACCTCGGCGCTCTGGTCGGCGATGGCGAGGCTGACCGAGCGCAGGTAGGCGCCGCGCTGGGTCTCGGTCAGGTCGTTGGACCCCGAGACCAGGAGCCGCCGCCGGAGGTCGTCGGTGAGGGGATCGACCCGTCCGGCGAAGGTGCTGTAGCCGTTCACGATCTCGGTGGTGGCGGCCAGGTTGTGGCCGTACGCCGTGAGGTCCTGGCCACTCAACGGCGCGCCGACGACGGTCGGGCCGGGCTCGGGGGCCTCCACCGTGCCGTGGGGGTCGGCCGCGAACAGTTCGGCGAGGCTGACCGGCCGCAGGGGCCCGCCGGCCCGCAGACCCTCCAGCAGGGTGTCGAGGAACGGCGCGGGGAGCGGCTGGTTGGCCGGGAGCTTGACGACCACCCCGGCGGTGCCGTCGCTCAGGGCCACCCCACCCTCGGCGGGGGTGGCCGACAGGAGGGCGAGGTCGGCCAGGGCCCGCTGGGCGGCCAGGACCGGGTCCGCCGTGCCGTTGACATGGGTCCGCAGCGCGGGGTCGGCGAGGACGCCGGCGATGGTCTGGCCGGTGCCCCCGGTGACCACGACGGGCTCGTCGATCGGCAGGTCTGCGCCGGTGACCGACTCCCGGCGCAACAGGGCCCGGTCCATCCCGTTGTCGCGCAGGGCGTCGAGGGCGCTGCTGGTCGGGTTGCCGGGCCCGACCCACGTCCGGAGGTCCACGGGTCGGCCCAGGGTCCGTCGGAGGGTCCGGGTGCCCACCTCGAACTGGTCCTCGAGCGGCTGGGTCAGCTCGGCGACGTCGGCGTAGGCGGTGAGGTCGAGGCGGACGTAGGTCCCGGTGACGACGTGCTGGGGGGCGAGGGCGGCGGCGACCTGCTCGAGCAGGTCCGGGTCGGTCTGGGCCACGGCGTCGATCAGCTCCGGCGTGGGGGCCACGGTGAGGGAGACGTCCCGGAACTTCTCGAGGATCCGCGCCCGGGTCTCCAGGAGGGCCCGGGCCCGAGCGGTGACCTCGGGCACGCCGTCGGGACCGAAGGACGGCCGCACGTGGAGCGGCAGCACGACAGCCGTGCGCAGGGGCGTGGCCCCGGCGTCGTCGGCGGTGCGCACGATCCACGTGAGCAGGGGCGGGCCGGGGACGCCGTCGGTTCCGGCCACGGCGATCTCGAGGGGGTAGACGCCCGGGTCCGACACCGGCAGGCCGGCCGGGGAGCCGTCGGTGGTCAGCAACAGGCGGAACGCGCCGTCGGCGCGGGTGGGTACGAGGGCGGTCGGGATGGAGAGGGCGTCGCGTTGCTCGCCGAGCAGGGTCGGGTCGGCTGTCCCCCGGACCAGCACCTCCCGGGAGGTGAGTGCGCCGTAGAGGGTCAGCTCGACGGTCCCCCCCTCGGGCAGGCCGCCGTCGAGGGCGAAGGCGAGCTCGACGGGCTGGTCCTCGGCCACCCAGGGGGTCTGGCTGACCAGGCGCGGGCGGGTCGGCTCCGCCTCTTGGGCGGTGACGGGCCCGACCCCACCGGCAACCAGGATGAGGAGGGCGGCGGCGAGGAGCAGGCCGGTGCGGTGGGCGCGTCGGCTCAAGGCAACGGGGCCCCGAGCACGTCGAGACCAGCGGGCTCGGGCCGGAAGCCCAATGCCTCATAGAGCGCCAACGCCGTGGCGTTGCCCTCCTGGGTGTTGACCACGGCGCGCCGGGCGCCGCGACTGGCCAGCCAGCTCAAGGCGTCGGTGACCAGGATCCGACCGAGGCCGCGCCCGGCCTGGTCGGGGTGCACAGCCACTCGTTGGAGGTAGCCCCGGTGCCCGGCGCGGCCGGCGACGGCGTAGCCCACGACCGACCCGTCCACGACGGCGACCCGGAAGCGCACCGACGGCGTGGCCACCAGGGCGTCGCGGAGGCCGGCGGCGTCGAGGCGCCAGGGAGGGGAGAAGGCCGCTCCGTCGACCTCGAGCACCGCGGCGCGGTCGCGTCGGCGGGCACGGCGCAGGGGGGACGGTCGGAGGGGCGGGACCACGCCACTGAGGTCGTGGGCCAGGAGGTGGAGGTGCTCGTCGACCTCGAAGCCGGCGGCCAGGAAAGGCGCCTGCTCGTCGGGGCTGAGGGCCGCGGTGCGGGCCCGCTGGTAGCCCGCGTCAGCCAGGTCGGCCAGCACCCGGCGGACGGTGTCGACGCTGAGGCGCCGGGCCGCGTAGGGAACGAGGTGGGCGGTGGTGGGGTCGACCGGCCAGGGTCCGCACGCGCAGGGCGCGGTGCGGCGAGGCAGTGGTCATCCTGGCCGAGGATACGGGAAGCACCCCCTCCGCTCCGGGGCGGTCGGTCCGGCCCGGCCCCGGATCCGGCTGACGGCGGAGGGGGAGGCGCCGCTAGCGTCGCTGCCGTGGCCGCCGTCCTCCTCGCCACCCATCCGCGCTTCGGTGACCACGACACGGGCCCGGGCCACCCCGAGCGACCGGCCCGCCTGGGGGCGGTGCTCGACGGGTTGACGGCCGCCGGTCTGGACGAGGCGATGGTCCGGGTGGATCCCCGACCCGCGACCCGCGCCGAGCTGGAGGCGGTCCACCCCGCGGCGCACCTCGACCGGCTCGAGGCGCTCTGCGGCTCCGGTGGCGGCCACGTGGACGCCGACACCAGCGTCAGCGCCGAGTCCTGGGACGTCGCCCGGCTCGCGGCGGGGCAGGGATCGACGCCGTCGAGCGCTTGGAGCGGGGGGAGGGCGACGCCGCCTTCTGTGCCGTCCGGCCGCCGGGCCACCACGCCACCGCCGACCGGTCGATGGGCTTCTGCCTGGTCAACAACGTGGCGGTGACCGCGGCCCACCTGGCCGATCGCGGCGAACGCGTGGTGGTGGTCGACATCGACGCCCACCACGGCAACGGCACCCAGGACATCTTCTGGGACGACCCCCGCGTCCTCTACGTCTCCTTCCACCAGCACCCCCTGTACCCGGGCTCGGGCGCGGCCCGCGAGGTCGGGGGCCGGGGGGCGGCGGGCACGACGGTCAACTTCCCCCTGCCGCCGGGGGCGACCGGCGACGTGTACCGGGCCGGGATCGAGGAGGTGCTCGCCCCCCACGTCGAGGCCTTCGCCCCCACGTGGTTGCTGTTGTCCTCGGGCTTCGACGCCCACCGCCGGGACCCGATCACCGACCTCGGGCTGACCGCGGGGGACTACGCGGACGTGACCGCCGACCTGCTGGCCTTCGCCCCCGCGGGGCGACGGGTCGTCTTCCTGGAGGGCGGCTATGACCTGACGGCGCTGGCCGAGTGCGCCGCGGCCACCGTCGGCGCCCTGGTGGGCGAGGACGTCCAGACCGAGGCCCCCACCTCCGCCGGCCCCGGCCGCGAGGTCCTCCGCGCGGTGGCCGCGGCGCAGGCTGCGGCCACGGAGACGATGTGATCCCCGAGCGGCTGCTGCTGGCCCTCCAGCCGGTGCTCGACGTGGTCCAGCCACTGGCCGAGCGCTTCGCCGCGGCCGACCGCCGCCTCTACCTGGTCGGCGGGGTGGTCCGGGACCTGCTGATCGGCCGGGACCTGGCCGATCGGGACATCGACCTGACCACCGACGCCCGGCCCGACCAGATCAAGGAGCTGCTGACCGGCCGGGTCGACGCCCTGTGGACCCAGGGCGAGCGATTCGGGACCATCGGGGCCAAGGTCGCCGGCGCTGACGGCACCGAGTGGACCGTGGAGATCACCACCCATCGGGCCGACGTCTACCTACCCGAGTCCCGCAAGCCCGAGGTCCGGTTCTCCGACCAGATCGAGGCCGATCTGTCCCGCCGCGACTTCACGGTGAACGCCATGGCCCTGGAGCTGCCGGAACTGGCGCTCATCGACCCCTACGACGGGGCCGCCGACCTGGCGGCCAGGCGGCTGCGCACGCCCCTCGAGCCCCAGGAGTCCTTCAGCGACGATCCCCTGCGGATGCTGCGGGCGGCCCGCTTCCTGGCCGGCTACCGGCTGGTGCCGTCCGACGAGCTGGTGCGCGCCGTGGCCGAGATGGGGGACCGTCTGGAGATCGTCTCCGCGGAGCGGGTGCGGGACGAGCTGGACAAGTTGATGGTGGTCGACGATCCCTCCGACGGCCTGTGGTTCCTGGTCGAGACCGGCCTGGCCGACGAGTTCCTGCCCGAGCTGCTCCAGATGCGCCTGGAGCAGGACCCCATCCACCACCACAAGGACGTGCTGGCCCACACCATCGCGGTGGTGGCCAACACCTCCCCGGACCGGCTCACCCGCCTGGCCGCGCTGTTCCACGACATCGGCAAGCCCAAGACCCGGTCCTTCGGCCCCAACGGGGTCATGTTCCACCACCACGAGGTGGTCGGGGCCCGCATGACCAAGGACCGGATGACGGCCCTGCGCTACCCCAAGGAGGAGGTGGAGATCGTCACCCGCCTGGTGCGCCTCCACCTGCGCTTCCACGGCTACGGGACGGGTACCGGCTGGACCGACGCCGCGGTCCGGCGCTTCGTGCGGGACGCGGACGACCAGCTGGACCGCCTCATCGAGCTGACCCGCTGTGACTGCACGACCCGCAACAAGCGCAAGGCTGACATGCTGGCCCGGCGCATGGACGACCTGGTCGAGCGCATCGCCGCCCTGGAGGTCGAGGAGCACGTCAAGTCGCTCCGTCCCGACCTCGACGGTCGCCAGGTGATGGACCACCTCGGCCTCGAGCCGGGCCGGGAGGTCGGCCAGGCGCTGAACATGCTCCTGGAGCTCCGCCTCGACGAGGGCCCCCTCGGCGAGGAGGAGGCCTTCCGTCGCCTCGACGCCTGGTGGGCCGAGCGTTCCGGCTGACCTCGGCCGAAAACCAGAACAGGACCCCTCTCGGGGTCCTGTTCAACGGGCATCACCACCGTCGATCTCCGCACCGCAGCCCGTCCCTCAAGTACCGGCTTCGCCTTGCCGATCACTCTTCGAGCTGCGGTGCGTCGTGATGTCACTATGGCATCGCGAGCGCCCGACTTCATGGGCCATTCGGACCATTTCGCCGCCGCTCCAGTCAGTGGCGCAGCCGGGGGGGACCGGGGTCAGGAGCCCTCTTTGCGGGCGCGGAGGACGAGGGTGGCGGGCATCCAGGCCATGGCGGGGGCCCAGTGCGTGCTGCGGGGGGCGCCGGTCAGCGGCTCGGGCTCGAGGAAGGTGTCGACCCGGAACTTGGCCCGGGTGAGGCTGGTGAAGAGGCCGCCGATGGTGTGGGCGTACTCGGCGTCGGCGCCCTCGGCCCGGCCGGGCAGGGGCGCAGCGTCGGCGTAGCGCCGGGCCAGCCGTGGCGGCTCGCCGCCGTCGGGGTCCAGGGTGGCGAACGCCGGATGGGGGAGCGAGAGGGCCAGAGGGGCGTTGGCGGTCAGGACCCGGTGGACCTGGCGGAAGACCCGGTTCAGGTCCTCGACCTCGGCCAGGGCCGACACCGAGAGGGTGGCGTCGATCGAGTCGCCCCGCAGGAACGCGAGGTCGGCCAGGTCGGTGCGGTGGAACTCGACCCGGACGTCGGCCTTCTCGCAGGCCTCGCGGGCGTGGTCGACCCGGCGGGCGGAGTGGTCCACGACGATGACCTTGGCGTCGTTGCGGGCCAGGGAGAGGATGGCGTCGGTCCGGCGGCCGCCGAGGACCAGGAGGCGCTTGCCCGCCACCGGCCCGAGCAACCGCAGCTCGGTCTCCCCCGGGATGTCCGGCCCGTACTCGAACTCGGCCGAGCTCATGACATCTGACCGGCTTCGCTGCGCTCAGCAGGTCGGCGTCGCCGACGTGAGGGTCGGTCCTGCTGCTCCGCTCCGCTGCGCAGCGTCGCTGGTCATGAGGGGGCCTCGAAGGTCATGTCGTCGAACTGCCAGAAGGCGCGGAGGGCGAGGATGTGGCCGTCGTCGTCGACCCGGTAGGTGTAGACGCCCTCGACCACCGAGGTGGTGCCGTCGGGCAGCGTGGTGCTGATGCGGCCGACGTTGGCGCACTCCCGGCCGCAGGCGTAGGACTCCCGGATGGCGAAGCGGACCTGACCCATCGAGACGATCTCGTCCCAGAACCCGGCGATGGCCTCCTTGCCCCGCCGGCCGTGGCCCTCGGGGTTGAGGGGGGAGGGTCCGATCGGGTCCTCGACCACGGCGTCGTCGGTGAACAGGTCGAGCCACGCCGCACGGTCGCCGGCCTCGACCGCCGCCATGGACCGCTGCGAGGCGAGCCGGGCCGGGTGCGGTTGGGGATCACTCACGCAGGGGTTTCTAGCGCCTGGGACCCACGGACGGCGGGAGAGGACCTAGCCTCGGCGGCCATGAGCTTCCGGGTGGAGGCGATCAGGGGCGCCGAGCACGGCGGCACGGTCGACTACCGCTTGGCGCGCCATGGCGTGTTGGCGGAGTACCGCAAGGGCCGCCTCGCCCGTCACGAGGTGTGCGACGCCCACCCCGAGCTCCTGCGGGTGGCCCGGGACTACGTCGAGGAGTCGACCCAGATCGACTGCCCGGTGTGCGAGGAGGACAAGGTCAAGCTCGTCTCCTACGTGTTCGGCTCCTACCTGGGCCCGGCGGGGCGCTGCGTGCGGGACCGGGCCGAGCTGGCCAAGGTCACCCGGCGCAAGGGCACCTACCGCTGCTATGTCGTCGAGGTCTGCCCCGGCTGCGGCTGGAACCACCTCTCCCGGGTGTTCGACGTGTGACGAGCGACTCCGGCCGCGAGTGACGCTGCGCAGCGGAGCGGAGCAGCTGACGGGACGTTCCACGAGGGAGGCGCCCGACTTGCTGAGCGGAGCGAAGCCAGTCAGATGTAGGGGTGACGGGACGGTTCCGTAATCGAACGGTAACCTTCCGGGTCGGCTCACTCCCTTCGGGTCGACATCCCCCGCATGCCTTCTCCCACCGCCACCGACGACGCCCCTGACGTCGACCCCGACGAGCGCGTCGGCCTCTGGGGCCGCTACCGCCGCCGCCGCTTCCGCCGCCGGAGCATCTTCTGGCGCTGGCGCCGGCTGCTGTTCCTGGCGATGCTCGTGGTCATCGCCGCCATCGCCGGGGTCGGCCTGATCCTGTCGAACATCGACCTGCCGCCCCAGAGCACAGCCCTCACCGAGACCTCGTTCCTCTGCACCCGCGAGGTCGCGGAGCGGTGCGGGCCGAACAACGCCGCCGCCGAGCTCCGCGGTGAGGAGAACCGGGTCGTCATCCCCTACCGGCGGATGCCCCGGGTCCTGATCAACGCGGTGATCGCGGCCGAGGACCAGAACTTCTGGAACCACAACGGCGTGGACCCCGCCGGCATCGCCCGGGCCGGCTGGGCGCAGGTGTCGGGCACCAGCGCGTCCCAGCAGGGTGGCTCGACCATCACCCAGCAGTACGTGAAGACGGCCTTCCTCACCAACGAGCGCACCCTCGCCCGCAAGATCCGTGAGGCCATCTACGCGGTGGAGCTCGAGCGCGAGCTCTCCAAGCAGGAGATCCTCGAGCGCTACCTGAACACCGTCTACTTCGGTCGCGGGGCCTACGGCGTGCAGGCGGCGGCCCAGGCCTACTTCTTCGAGGACGTCGACGAGCTGTCCCTCACCGACGCCGCCTACCTGGCCGGGCTCATCCGGGCCCCGGAGTCCGCGGACGTCAGCCGGGACCCCGAGGAGGCCTACCGGCGCCGGAACACGACGCTGGTCAACATGCGGGAGCTGGGCTACATCAACCAGCAGCAGTACGACGCCGCGATCGCCGTGGAGTGGGCCATCAACCCCTATGGCCTCTGCCAGCGGGAGTGCCCACCGGGCAACGTCCTGCCCCGGACCCAGGCCGACCTCTTCTCCCAGGTGCAGGGCCACGACATCGGCACCGAGTACTTCTACGAAGCCGTCCGCCAGGAACTGGTCGAGATGTTCGGCGAGGACCGGGTCTACGGCGGTGGGCTGCGGGTGTACACGACCTTGGACCGGGAGTGGCAGCGCCAGGCCTACGAGACGGTGGTCAACAACTACCCGTCGGGCGCGCCGACGTCCTCGATCGTGTCGGTGGGTGCCGACGGCCGGGTCCGGGCGATGATGGGTGGCCGGGACTTCAACACCTCCGAGCTGAACCTGGCCACCGGCGCCGACGGCGGCGGCTCCGGTCGCCAGCCCGGTTCGTCGTTCAAGGCGTTCGCCCTCGCCGAGGCCTTCGCCCAGGGCTACTCCGCGGAGGCCCGCCTGCCGGCGCCGTCGTGTGTGTCCCTCGAGGTCCCCGGCTCGGACAACTGGGACGTGTGCGGCGGTGGGTCGAGCGGTGGTCACACGCTGCTCAGCGCGACGCAGGCCTCGTCGAACGTGGTGTTCGCCCAGCTCATGCTGGAGCTCGGGCCCGAGAACGTGATCGCGATGGCCCACACCCTCGGCGTCGAGTCCGAGCTGCCCATCGTCCCCGCCATCGTGCTCGGGGCCGGCGAGGTCTCGGTGCTCGACATGGCCAGCGCGTACACGACCTTCCGGGACCACGGCCTGCACAGCCAGCCCGTGATGATCGAGCGGGTCGAGGACTCCCGGGGCAACGTGATCTTCGAGGCCGACGACCCGCCCCAGCAGGTCATCTCCCCCGAGGTGGCCGACACCGTCACCACCGCCCTGCGGGGCGTGGTCTCGGGCGGTACCGGTACCGCGGCGCAGCTCTCGGGCTGGGATGTCGCCGGCAAGACCGGCACCACCCAGAACAACAAGGACGCCTGGTTCGTCGGCTACACCTGCAAGGTCACCACCGCGGTGTGGGTCGGCAACGTCGGCGGTCCCGGCGAGGAGGTCGCGCCGCTGTCCGGCGAGGGTGGGACCCTGGCCGCGCCGCTCTGGCACGAGTTCATGCAGCGCCTGAACGACAACGGCCTGGTCCAGAACGACTGCGAGCTGGCCGACGTGACCGATTTCCCGGGGCGCACCGATTTCGAGGACCTCGAGGTCGACGACACCAGCAGCCAGCCCACCTGCCCGTCGGACTACACGCCGCTGGACACCGACGGCGACGGCATCGTGGACTCGTGTGCGCCGGTCGACGACGGCGGGACGACCCCGCCCACGACCCAGCCCCCGGCCACGACCGAGCCGCCAGCGACCACCGTGCCCCCGACGACGGTGCCGCCCACGACGCTGCCACCGGTCCCGGCTCCGCCCCTGCCCGCCGCGATGGTTCGCCGCGAGTGACCCCGGCCTGATCCGGGTGGCCGAGCCGATGGCCCCCCGGCCCCTCGACGAACCCCATCCGGACCGACTGCCCGAGGACCACCCCGCCCGTGCCGCGGTCCTGGCCGCGCACGGGGCCGCACTGACCTCGGGCGCTCCCGGCTACATCGACCCGGTGACCGGACTGTGGGTGATGACCGCCGGCTACCTGGCGGATCGGGGGACCTGCTGCAACACGCTCTGCCGGCACTGCCCCTACGTGGGGGCCTGACCCTCGTCGGCCGCGGTCTCCGCCGGGTCCTCGCCCACCACACGGTGGGGGTAGTGGGTGAGGCACGGGAAGCACCACTGCTCGGTGCCCTCCGCCTCGGTCACCTGGGCCTCCTGGTCCCACGCCTCGGCCACGACGTAGATCCGCACCACCTCGGTCACGTCCTCGTCCTCCCGCCCACAGGAGTCACAGGTGCCGTTCGTCACCGTGCTGAGGGCTCTTCGCTGGCGCTCATCGCCTTGCAGGCCTCACTCCGGCCTGCCGATCGGCTTCGCCGCTCATCAGGCTGGTCAGTCATGGGTAGCCCAGGGTAAACTGTGTGCATCGCCGGCAGCCGAATGTGCGCTGGACGACAAGGAGATGGCTTCGATGAGCAAGCCCGTCACCGCGCCCGACATCCGGACCCACAAGGTCAAGGACGGGCACGATCCACTGGTCATGGTCACCGCCTACGACGCGCCCGGGCGCGCATCGCCGATGAGGCGGGCGTCGACCTGATCCTGGTCGGCGACTCGGTCGCCATGGTCGTGCTCGGCTACGAGGACACCCTCCAGGTGACCGTCGACGACCTGGCCCACCACACCGCCGCGGTGGCCCGGGCCAGGCCCCGCCCGCTGATCGTGGGCGACCTGCCGTGGATGAGCTACCACGTCTCGCCTCAGGAGACCGTGCAGAACGCCGCCCAGCTGATCCGGGCCGGCGCCGGCTCGGTCAAGCTCGAGGGCGGTCGCAAGCGCCTGCCCATGATCGAGGCCATCCTCGACGCCGAGATCCCGGTCATGGGCCACCTCGGCCTGACCCCCCAGTCCGTCAAGGCCATGGGCGGCTTCAAGGTCCAGGCCAAGGCCCACGAGGCCGCACTGGACCTGGTGGCCGAGGCCAAGGCCCTGGCCCATGCCGGGTGCTTCGCCATGGTGCTGGAGGGCGTGCCCGCCGAGGTGGCGGCCATGGTCACCGACTCGGTGGACGTGCCCACCATCGGCATCGGCGCCGGGCCCCACTGCGACGGCCAGGTGCTGGTGGCCCACGACCTGCTCGGCATCGAGGACCGGATCTCGCCCAAGTTCGTCCGGCGCTACGGGTCGATGAAGGACGAGATGGTCGGGGCCATGGCCCACTTCGCCGCCGACGTCCGGGGCGGGTCCTTCCCCTCCGACGCCGAGAGCTACCACCTCAGCGAGGACGTCGCGGAGACCCTCGGCCTCTACGGCCACGCGGGCTGAGGCACCGACACCGACACCGACACCGCGGCAGGGATGGGGCGTGGGGTGCCGCCCCGGGCCCTCCTCGGCACCGGAATCCCACCCTCCGTGGCGAACGCCACCCACCAACCGGGCCTGGCGCCAACTGGCACCGGATTCGCCGGCTGGGACCCGTAGATCCGGTGCCAGAACGACGGGCGACCGCTGGGCGTGAGACTTCCAGGCGTCCCAGGAGGATCGGCAGCCCGACCCCACGCCCCCATTCCTGCATCGGTTCGGCCCGGCGGGTGGAGCCGATCGCGTTCGACGGCCGGGTGGTGGCCAGACTGGGGTGGTGAGACGACTCGTCCTGGCCGCGCTGGTCGTGGTCCTGCTCGCCGGCTGTTCGGACGACGGCGGCGAGGCGTCGTCCTCCGCGACCGCCCCATCCATCTCGGTGGCGATGGTCCCCGACGCCATCGACCTGTCCGCCGACGGGCCGACCTCGGCGTCGGGCCGGGTCACCATCCCGGGCTTCGACGAGGTCGGGGTCGAGGTCACCAACGACGCGGGCGAGGTGCTCGAGTGGTGCCTGCTGCTGGCCGCGGCGGCCGAGCAGTACACCCAAGGCCTGATGAGCGTGGTCGACCTCGGCGAGTACGCGGGGATGCTCTTCGACTTCCCGGCCGACACCAATGGCGGTTTCTGGATGCGGGACACGCCGATGCCGCTGTCCATCGCCTACCTCGACGCCGAGGGGGCCATCGTGTCCACCGCCGACATGGACCCTTGCCTCGACCTCGGTGACCAGTGCCTCACCTACCCGCCCGAGGGCTTGTACAACGACACCGTCGAGGTCCCCCAGGGCGGCCTCGAGGCCCTCGGCCTGGACGGTCCCGCCGCCCGCCTGACCCAGAGCGGGGCCTGCGCACCGGTGTAGTTGTCACACCCCGCGGGGACACTGGGTCCGTGCAGGAAGTGACGACCCGTCCCGTTAGCCTCGTGGGCCGACAACGTCCCCATGCAGGGGGCACCGACCCTGCCCCGGTCAGGGGCTCCGGCTCGGCCGGAACCGAAGGGAAGTGATGCACGCATGACGCGTGTGTATGAGCTCATGGTGATCTTCGACCGCGAGGTCGACGAGTCCACCATCGACGGGATCCTCAACCAGGTCGCCAAGATGATCGGCGACGCTGGGGGCAAGGTGGCCACCACCGACAAGTGGGGCCTGCGCAAGTACGCCTACGAGATCGATCACAAGGACGAGGGCTACTACGTCGTCCTCGAGATCGTGACCGAGGCCACCGACCTGCACGAGGTCGATCGCTTCCTCCGACTCGCGGACGAGACCGTCCGCCACAAGACGTTCCGTCTCCCCGATCACGAGGCCACTCGCCGTGGCCTGCTCGGGGACGCGGCGGAGCCGGCACCCGCCGGCTGATCGAAGGAGCAACGAGATGGCAAACGGCAACACCGTGACGGTCGTGGGCAACGTGACCCGCGACCCCGAACTGCGCTTCACCTCCAGCGGGCAGGCCTGGCCAGCTTCGGCCTGGCCGTGAACCGCCGGTGGCAGAACCGCAACAACGAGTGGGAGGAGTCCACGTCGTTCTTCGACGTGACCTGCTGGGCCCAGATGGCCGAGAACGTCGCCGAGTCGGTGCCCAAGGGCGCCCGGATCATCGTGACGGGCCGCCTGGACCAGCGCTCCTGGGAGACCCAGGAGGGCGACAAGCGCTCCAAGGTCGAGATCATCGCCGACGAGATCGGCCCGAGCCTGCGGTGGGCCACCGCGCAGGTCGTGAAGAACGAGCGTCGCGAAGGCGACGGCGGTGGCGGCGGCAACTACGGCGGCGGCGGTGGAGGCGGTGGCGGCGGTAGCCGCCCGGCCCCCAGCCAGCCCTCGGGTGGCGGCGGTGGCGGTGGCGGTTACGACCCGGACGAGGAGCCCTTCTAATGGCCAAGCAGCAGGTCCGACGGACCAAGAACAAGGACAACGCCCGGCGCGGCAAGAAGAAGGTCAGCATCCTGCTCCAGGAGCAGGTGCCCTACGTGGACTGGAAGGACGTCAACCTCCTGCGCCGGTTCATGAGCGACCGGGCCAAGATCCGGGCCCGCCGCGTGACCGGGAACACCCAGCAGCAGCAGTCCGAGATCGCCATGGCGATCAAGAACGCCCGCGAGATGGCGCTGCTGCCCTACACCAGCCGGGTCACCACCCAGCGCACGTCGCGGGACCGCGGCGAGCGCGGCCCCCGCGCCGACGCCCCGATGCCGATGCCCACGCCGGCCACGCCGCCCCCCACGGGTGGCGGGGCGGACGAGGACGTCGACCTCGATGCCGAGCTCGACGGTGTGGACGCGACCTTCGAGGCCGCGCCCGAGGCCGAGGCCGCACCGGCTGAGGTCGGCGCCGGCGAGGAGGGCTGATGGAGCTCATCCTGCGTTCTGACGTGTCGGGCCTGGGTCACCGCGGCGACGTGGTGGAGGTGGCCGACGGCTACGGCCGCAACTACCTCCTGCCCAAGGGCCTGGCCATGAAGGTCACCGCCGGGGCCCGCCAGCAGGCCGAGGGCATGGCCAAGGCGCGCGCCGTGCAGGACGCCGCCGAGCGGGAGGTCGCCGAGGGCGTCGCCTCCCAGCTGGCCGGCCGCACCGTCACCATCCCCATGCGGGCCGGTGACGAGGGCAAGCTCTTCGGCTCGGTGACCGCCGCGGACGTGGCCGATGCCGTGGCCGCCCAGGTCGCCATCGAGGTCGATCGTCACGACATCGTGCTCGAGACCGCCATCAAGGAGGTCGGCACCCACGAGGTCGTCCTCCGCCCGCACCCCGACGTGCAGATCCCCCTCATCGTCGAGGTCACCGCGGCCTGAGCTGATCAGTCCTGCACTGATCTGGTTCCGCCCGACCCGGTCCGGCCCCGCGCCGACCGGGTCGGGCGGTGCTCGTTTCGACGGGGCCGTCGCTGTCCCACCCCCTGGGGAGGATGGCCCTGTGGGCAACTCCCGCGAAATCCCCGCTAGATCCACAGGTCGTCCCCTTCTGCCGCCGTCCGTGGTGCGGCACAGTGGGCCAGTGGGGATCCGGGGAGGGCGTCGTTCATGAGTGACGGCGGATTCGACCCCCGGGACTACGACGAGCCCGCGCCCCAGCGGGTCGGGCCGGGTGCCCCCCCACAACCTCGACGCCGAGGCCTCGCTGCTCGGCGCCATGCTCCTGTCGAGCGACGCCATCTCGGCGGCCATCCAGATCGTCACCGTCGACGACTTCTACAAGCCGGCCCATGCCCACGTCTTCGACGCCATCACCTCGCTGTACGCCGAGGGCGAGCCCGCCGACCCGATCACCGTCGCCGAGGAGCTGAAGCGGGCCAACCTGCTCGACTCCGTCGGCGGCGCCGGCGCGCTGGTCGACCTCGAGTCCCAGACCCCGGCCACCTCCAACGCCGCCTACTACGCCAAGATCATCGAAGAGCGGGCGATGATGCGGAAGCTCATCGGCGTCGGCGGCGAGGTCGCCCAACTCGGCTACGACATCCCCGACGACGTCGACAAGGCCGTCGACATCGCCGAGTCCCTGGTGTTCCGCATCGCCGAGCGGCGTATCACCGACACGATGATGCCGATCCACCAGCTGATGGACCTCGGCCTCGACCGCCTCGAGCAGCTCTACGAGAACAAGGGCGAGATCACCGGCCTCCAGACCGGGTTCCGGGACCTCGACGGGATGCTCGGCGGGTTCCAGCCCAGCTCACTGGTGATCATCGGGGCCCGTCCCGCCACCGGCAAGACGAGTCTGGCCCTGGCCATGGTCGCGGCGGCGGCCATGAAGGCGAAGAAGCCGGTGCTCATGTTCTCCTTGGAGATGAGCCACGTCGAGCTCACCCAGCGCCTGCTGTGCTCGGAGGCCGGTGTCGACTCGAAGCGGATCCGTACCGGCAACCTCACCGACGACGACTGGAAGCGCATCAGTCGTGCCGTGGGCCGCCTCGGGGAAGCCGAGCTCTGGATCGACGACAACCCGAACCTCACGATCATGGAGCTGCGGGCCAAGGCCCGGCGCCTCAAGAGCCAGCTGGGCGACCTCGGTCTGATCGTCATCGACTACCTGCAGCTGATGAGTGGTCGTCAGAGCGCGGAGAACCGCCAGGTCGAGGTCTCCGAGATCAGCCGGGGCCTCAAGATCCTGGCCCGCGAGCTGGAGACCCCGGTCATCGCCCTCAGCCAGCTGAGCCGTGGCGTCGAGGCCCGCCAGGACAAGCGCCCCACCCTCGCCGACCTCCGCGAGTGCGGCAGTCTCGAGCAGGACGCCGACGTCGTCATGTTCATCTACCGGGACGCGCTGTATGACCGGGAGAAGGCCGATGACGGGGAGACCGAGCTCATCGTGGCCAAGCACCGCAACGGGCCGATCGGCACGGCGCACCTGACGTTCCTGGCCCGCTTCGCCCGGTTCGAGGACGGCGCCAAGAACCTCTGACCACGCGGCCGACCCCGCCGCCTCAGTGGCTGGAGCGGGGCATGGGGGGGACGTCGACGGGGGCTTCTTCGCCGAGGCTGCCGTAGCGGACCCGGAAGGCGATGTAGGCGCCGAGGCCGGCGGGCAGCGGCAGCCAGTAGGACACGAGGCGGTAGGCCAGGGTGGCGAGCAGGGCGTCCTGGGCGGGGACGCCGGCCAGGGTGAGGGCACCGACCAGGCCGGCCTCGACGAAGCCGAGGCCGCCGGGGGTGAGGGGGATCATGCCGAGGACGGCGGCCGCGCCGTAGGCCAGCAACACGACGCTCATCCGGGGGCGGGCGTCGAGGGCCTGGAGGGCGGCGACCAGGGCCAGGTAGTCCAGCAGCCAGTTGCCCGACGAGGCGACCAGCGCCTGGCCCCACCGCTCGCCGAGGGCGGCCTTGACCCGGTCCCGCTCGGCCAGGAGGCGGGCCACCGAGAAGCGGCTGGTCCGGCCCCGCTGGCGGGCGATGAAGCGCGCCACCTTCTCGAGCCAGGCGCCCACGACCTCCAGGGGTCGGTCGGTGTTGACCGCCACCACCCCGAGGCTGACCAGCAGGAGGAAGAGGATCCCGCCGGCCCAGGCCACCAGGACCAGCCCCTTGGGGATGGGGGCGCCGAAGAAGGCCAGGATCAGGGCGACGACGGGCAGGGCGAACAGCGTGGCGGTGGACACGATGGAGGTGGCGGCCATGGTCGAGCCCGCGGTGCCCATCCGCACCCCGCTGGCGGCCAGCATCCGGAACTGGAGCGCGGCGCCGATGGCCGCCCCGCCGGGCACCGCTTTGGCCACGGCCGCGCCGGCCATCTGGGAGGTGCCGGCGGTGAACCAGTCGGCCTGCGGCAGGGCCACGCGGATCAGCCACCACATGCAGAAGAAGCTGCCGATCTCGAAGCCGAGCATGACCACGAACCAGGGCCACGAGATGGTCTGCAGCTCGTCCCAGCTGGCCGAGGACGTCGAGGATCTTGGGCAGGAGCAGGTAGAGGGTGGCCGCCGTGGCCATCAGGAACACCACCCGCCAGGGAGACCAGTAGCGACGCTGCGGCGCCGGCGGACCGGGCAGGCCGCCGCCGTCCCCACCGCCCCCGCCGCCGAGGTCGTCCTCGGGTGCCTCGGACCCGCTCACGGAGGTCATCTTCGCCCACCGGCGACCAGGTCACCGACTCCGACGCCCGTCACGGCCCCCACGCAGCGGCCAGACCAGGACCCCGGTGGCCACCGTCAGCCCGATCCCCACGGCGAGGCCGGACGCGGCGCCGACGATGAGAACGGTGCGGCGACGCGGCCCAGGCGGGGCCTCCCCGGCGGCGGCAGGCCCCCGGGCCCGGAGCCACTCGCCGATGGTGCCGTTCAGGACGTGGCCGTGACCCGGTCCGCGGCCGCGAGGAACACCGGCTCGGGTGGGGTCTTCAGCGTGGGCGACGGGTCGGCGAGGTCCCGGGCGGCCGCGGCGCGGTCCTCGTCGGTGAACACCCGTGTCGTGGTGCACCACTCGACCATCGTGCCGGTCGGATCCAGCGTGTACACCGACCGGCACCACTCGTGGTCGATCTCCATCACGTCCAGGCCCTGGTCGAGCCAGTGGTCCCGGGCGGCCTCGAGCGCCGCCAGGTCCGGGGCGTCGAAGGCGATGTGGTTGACCCAGATGGGCAGGCCGAGTCCGGTGGAGATGGCGGGGTCGAACTCGCCCACGCGGGGATCGTGCAGGTCCCACACGGCGAACATGCCGTTGCCGCCGGTGTCATAGAAGAGGTGCTTCGCCCAGCCCCCGGGCTCGTCGGTCGGCGCGGCCTCGACCCGCACCAACTCGAAGCCCATGGCCTCGGTGTAGAAGCGGTGGGTGGCCTCGGTGTCCCGGGTGGCGATGGCGACGTGGTGGTAGCCCATGGCGCCAGGATCGCACGTCGGGCATGCCCCGGTCGCCCCGGGCGCGAGGGATACGGTCCTCCTCATGGCTCGGCGCCCCTCCTGGCGGCTGGCCGCGGTCGTGCTCGTGGCCCTCGTCGGCCTCAGCGCCCTGGCCGCCCTGGTCGACGACGATCCCGAGCAGGCCCCCGAGGACGCCCCCACGGGGGCCGAGGTGTTCCTCGAGGCCTGGGCCCGCAGCCGGGCCGCCACCTTCCGCACCGTCAGCACCTTCACCCGGGTCTCCAACACGACCGACGCCGAGCTGACCGACCGGGTGATCGTGGCCCAGCGCCCACCGGATCGACTGACCATCGACCGGGACGGGGCCCTGGGCCTGATCGACGGCCGCCGGGTGGCCTGCGTCTACCGGCAGCAGCGCCTGGCCTGCGAGGACGCCCCGGCCGGCCGCACCCTCGAGGACGAGACCGTCCAGCAGCTGGCGACCCTGGAGGACTACACGACCGGCGCCGACCCGCTCTACGCGGTCACCGTCCTCGACTCCCAGCCGGTCATCGGCGACTGCTTCGAGCTCCGTCTCACCGCCATCGACCTCGTGGCCCCTCCGCTGGGGACGATGTCCCGCTACTGCTTCGACCCCGAGACGGGAGCGCCCTCCCTCACCCAGGTGGAGCGGGTGGAGGCCGACGACGAGACCCGGGTCATCAGCCTGTCCGGTGAGGTCACCGATGCCGATCTCGACCCGGAAACCGCGCTCGGGGACCCCTGAGGGCCTCTCCGACACGCCCCGTGGGATTTCTGCTCAAGAGTCGCCCACCGATGCCGTAGATACTCCTGTCAGTGGTCATCGCCCCCACTGGCACCGGGGTACAGGGCGGGAGTCACGACTCCCTCCAATGCATCGCCACCAGCGCTTCTTCCCAGGGTGCTGGCGCCTTCCCGTGGCTCTCGCCCACCCCACCGGTTCTCGTCACCGGCGCCCCGCAAGGGGCGCCGGTGACGCGTTCGGGCTGCCTAGGGTCCCCTCGTGCGGAGCCGTCTGGGACCGGAGTTGCAGGTCGCCGGGGTCGCCGCGTTCTGGGGGTCGATCGGGCTCGTGGTCCGGGAGATCGACCTCCCCGCCCTGACGATCGTGGCCTACCGGGTGGCCATCGCCTCGGTGGCCCTGGCCCTGTGGCTGGTGTTGGCCCCCGACGATGTCGGCCGGCGGTTCGTCGTCCACCGGCCCGGCCGCACCCTGCTGCAGGGCCTCGTCCTGGCCGTGCACTGGGTCCTGTTCTTCGCCGCGCTGCAGCGGGCACCGGTCGGCCTGGTCACCCTCATCGTCTTCCTCGCCCCGGTCCTGATGGCGGCGGTCGCGCCCTACACGCTGGGCGAGCACCTCACCCGCCGGGTGGCGGTCGCCCTCGGCCTGGCCCTGCTCGGCACCATCCTGCTGGTGGGCCTCGGCGCCGAGGACGTGGAGCCCGCCGGGATCATCTGCGCCGTGCTCGCCGCGGTCCTCCTCGCGGTGCTGTTCATCAACGCCAAGGTCCTGTCGCCCCTCTACGGCGGCCGCCGTCTGGCCTTCGCCCAGGTCACGGTGGCGGCGGTGGTCCTGGTGCCGGTGGCCCTCGTCGGCGGCGAGGTCCGACCCACCGAGCACGACCTGGTCTGGCTCCTGGTCCTCGGGCTGGTGCACACGGCCCTGGCCCTGGCCATCTTCCTCGGCGGCCTCGGCAAGATCCCGGCGCTGCACACCGGCGTGCTCGCCTACCTCGAGCCCGCGTCGGCCACCTTCCTCGGCTGGCTGGTCCTCGACGAGGTGCTCGGCCTCGGCACCCTGTTCGGTGGGGTGCTGGTGGTGGCCGGCGGGCTCCTCGTGCTCGGCGCGCCCGGGGTCGACGAGCCGACGGTCACCCCCGAGGCGCCGGGCGCGGCGGGGCCGAGTTCCCCCGGCTGACCCCGGTGACCCAGGATGGGGGGATGTTCCTGGGTGAGGACCTCCTGGCCTACCTCGTGCTGGCCATCGGCGGTGCGCTCTGCGTCGGCAACGTGCTGGCCATCGTCCGTCCGCCCGACGAGGTGGCCGAGGGCGACCTCGAGCGAGCGCCCGTAGGTCGTTCCGTGGTCATGGCCGTAGCCGGTGGCGTGGCCGCGCTGTGGGCCTTGGCCAGCCTGGTCGCCGGCTGAGATCGACAGCCGGAATACCTGACTGATCTGATCGGGTTTAGACTGCTGATGATGTCAACTGCACCCGCACCGATCGATCCCCGGGGGCCGCGCACCAACCAGGCCGTCCTCGCGGTCGCGCTGCTCGTCGGGTTCCTCGCCGACTGGCGGGCGGTCGTGCCGATCTTCGCCGTGGTCCTCTTCCTGGGGGCCGCCTTCGGTCCTCGCTACGGACCGGTCCTGCGCCTCTACGCCGTGGTGATCAAGCCGCGGCTCGGGCCGCCCGCGGAGCTCGAGGACCCCCGCCCGCCTCGTTTCTCCGCCGTGGTCGGGGTCGTCTTCCTGACGGCGGCCGGCGGGGCCTTCCTCGCCGGTGCCCCGGGCCTCGCCTGGGCGCTCGCCCTGATCGTCGCCGCCCTGGCCGGCCTGGCCGCGGTGACCGGCATCTGTGTGGGGTGCGAGATGTACCTGTGGTTGGCCCGCCTGCGCGGTCGGCCCCTGGCCCCGGTCGGGTCGGCGTGATCGTCCGCCTCGTCGTCGTGCTGGCCGTCGTGGCCCTGGCCTTCGCGGCTCGCGTGGCCCTGGAGCGCCGTCGCCGCTGGTCGGGCGCAGAGGCCCTGCCCGGGGCCCGCTTCCCGGCGTGGGTCACCGACGGCGCCGAGCGCACGTGGGTCGTGTTCACCACGCCCTACTGCGCGTCCTGCGGGCCGATCGTGGCGCACCTCGGCGCGGCCGACCCCGTGGCCCGGGTCGTGACCGTGGACGCCAGTCACCAACTGGACCTGGCCCGGGACTTCGCCGTGCGCCGGGCGCCGACCGTCTTCGAGGCCGACGGCCGGGGCAACCCCCTGCGTCGCTTCAGCGGCGCCGACGCCGTCCGCGACGCCGTCCCCGCCTGACCTAGGTTCTGGCGATGAAGTTCGGGATCGCCTTCGCCAACATCCTCACCTTCGCCGACCGGGAGGGCCTGGTCACCCTGGCCCAGGGGGCGGAGGCCACCGGGTTCGACTCGTTGTGGACCGTCGAGCACGTCATCTACCCGGAGGGCTACGAGTCGGCGTACCCCTATGACCCGAGCGGCAAGATGGCCATGGCCAGTTCGACGCCGCTGCCGGACCCCCTGTTGTGGCTGGCCTTCGTGGCCGCCGCCACCGAGACCCTCCGCCTGGCCACGGGCATCCTCATCCTGCCCATCCGCAACCCGCTCGTGCTGGCCAAGGAGGTGGCCACCCTGGACCACCTGTCCGGTGGCCGGGTCGACCTGGGCATCGGCGTGGGCTGGCTGGAGGAGGAGTTCGACGCCCTCGGCATCCCCTTCGCCCGCCGGGGGGCGCGCACCGACGAGCACATCGAGGTGATGCGGGCCCTCTGGGACGGCGACCACGCCTCCCACCACGGCGAGTTCCTGTCCTTCGACGACGTCAGCAGCAACCCCAAGCCGGTCAACGGGCGGGTGCCGATCCACATCGGCGGCCACTCCCGGGCGGCCGCCGAGCGGGCCGGCCGCATCGGCGACGGCTTCTTCCCCGGCACCGGGGACATCGGCGACCTGGTCGACATCATGCGCCAGACCGCAGCCGACGCCGGCCGGGATCCCGAGGCCATCGAGGTCAGCTACGGCAACGAGGACCTCGTCGGCGCCGGGGCGGTGGAGGAGGCCGCCCGGCTCGCCGAGCTCGGTGTCGACCGCGCCATCATCCCGTCCATCCTCTTCCTGGGCGACACCGCGGCCAGCCTCGAGGCCTTCGCCGAGCGCGTCATCCGCCCCGTCAACGCAGGGAGTTGACCGGGCCGAGGGCGTCCCGCAGGACATCGGGGACGGGAACCTTCGTCCAGCCCTCGGTCTCCACGGCGACGTAGACGGTCTCGGCGGTGCAGGCCACACGGTCGCCGACCCGGGCCAAGAACTGCAGCGCGAAGGAGGTCGTCCCCATCCTGGCCAGAGCCACGTCGATCTCGAGCGGATCGCCCCAGCGCACCGGCCCGGCCCAGTCCAGCTCGGTGTGGACCAGCTGGACGTCCCAGCCCTGTGCCAGCAGCTCGGGATAGCTCAGCCCGCCGTGGAGCAGCAGTCCCGAGAAGGCGTCGTCGAAGTAGGCGAGGTACCACATGTTGAACACCACGCCCTGCTGGTCCGCCTCCAGGTAGCGGACCTCGACGGGGTGGGTGAAGGGCACGGTGGCGAGCGTAGGTCCCGCACTACGGTCGGCCGGGCGGAACCAGGGGTGCCGCCCGGTCGTCAGAACGGTGACGACGACGAGGGGGAACGATGCGACGGATGCTCGGTGTAGCAGTGCTCGGTCTGCTGGCGGCGTGGGCGGTGGTCCTTGGCGCCCCGGAGGCGGGGGCGGACTGTGCCGGCCCGACGCTCCGGGTGAACCCGACTGGCGGGCCGGGCGGCTCGACGGTGACGCTGATTGGCGACTACTTCGGCACCAACTGTTACGACACCGGACCACCCCCGCTGGGCCAGGGCTACCTGGGGCTGCCGCAGACCGGGATCGCCGTTACCTTCACCGACGCGGCCGGGACCCCCACGACCCTGGCGACCGTCGATGCCGGCCCGCAGTACCACTTCGTGGCCGAGGTCCAGATCCCGGCCGACGCCGCGATCGGCGCCGGGAGCTTCCAGGCCGGCGGGGCGTTGGCCGTGCCGTTCGCCGTCAGCGGCGGGGTGATCCCGGCGACGCCGGCCTACACGGGATGACCGGGGAGGGTTAGGAGGCCCCGGCCCGCACGGGGGTCGGGGCGCTGGCCTGGACGGCCTCGGGGTTCACCCGGCAGCGGAGCTTGCGCAGGATGGCCTCGAACTGGTCCCGCTCCTTGAGGGTGAGGACGGAGAAGGCGTCCTCGAGCAGCCGCACGTGGTCGGGGAGCATGGCCTCGATCTCGGCCAGGCCCTGGTCGGTGAGGCGGGCATGCACGACCCGGCGGTCGTAGTCACAGGCCACCCGCTCGATGGACCCGGTGGCCACCAGGCGGTCGATGGCCCGGCTCAGGCCGCTGGCCGACATGGTGACCTGGGCGGCCAGGTCGCTCATGCGCAGGCTCCGGTCCGGGCTGCGGGCCAGGCGGATGAGGACCTCGCTGGTCGGGCTGCGCTTGGCGCCCAGGCGGGTGGTCAGGCCGTCGTGGACCTCGAAGAGCAGCCCCGCCAGCGTGATGCGGGGATCGTCGAGGGACGGACAAGCCATGACCACATCGTAGACCCGGGAACAAATGGTTGCGCACGCAAGTTGTTGCTGGTACAGTAATTGCAACAGCAACTATTGCTGAAGCAACCGAGACCCAGGAGCAGACACCATGACCGTCACCGAGAGCACCCCCATCGTCCGCACCGTCGACGGCGTCGACGTTCCCGTCGCCGGCACCTACGCCATCGACGCCTCCCACAGCCAGGCCGGCTTCGTGGTCCGGCACCTGATGGTCTCCAAGGTGCGCGGCGCCTTCACCGGCGTGTCCGGCACGGTCACCGTGGCCGAGGACATCAACGCATCGACGGTCGCCGTCGAGATCGACCCCGCCTCCATCGACACCCGCGACGCCGGCCGGGACGAGCACCTGCGCACGACGGACTTCCTCGACGCCGAGGCCTTCCCGACCATCACCTACGCCAGCACCGGACTCCGCCGCGACGGTGGCGACTGGGTCCTCGACGGCGACCTCACCATCAAGGGCGTGTCCCGCCCCGTGACCCTGGACGTCGAGTTCCTCGGCGCCGCCGGCGATCCCTGGGGCGGCACCCGCCTCGGCTTCAGCGCCAAGGGCGAGCTGGACCGGGAGGACTGGGGCCTGAACTGGAACCAGGCCCTCGAGACCGGCGGCGTGCTCGTCGGCAAGAAGGTCACCCTCGAGATCGAGGCCGAGCTCATCCGCGTAGTGAGGTCGGTGAAGGCCCCGCCCGAAGGGCGGGGCCTTCGGCGCGTCTGGGAACATGGGTGGGTGACGATGCCGCGGAACGTGGTGGTGATCCTGTTGGACTCGCTGAACCGTCACGACCTCGGGTGCTACGGCGGCCGCGACTTCGCCACCCCGCACCTGGATCGCTTCGCCGCCGCCCGGGCGACCCGGTTCACCCGGCACGTCACCGGCTCGTTGCCCTGCATGCCGGCTCGCCACGACATCCTGTGCGGGGCCCTCGACTTCCTCTGGAAGCCGTGGGGCTCCATCGAGCTGTGGGAGCGGCCCGTCACCGCCGCCCTGCGGGACGAGGCCATCCCCACGATGCTCATCTCGGACCACCCCCACCTCTTCGAGACGGGGGGCGAGAACTACCACACCGACTTCTTCGCCTGGGACTACCAGCGGGGCCACGAGGGCGACGCCTGGCGCACCCACCCCGACCCGAGCTGGGTGGGCTCGCCGGCCGTCGGGGCCTCCTGGTTCTACGAGCGCCAGGCCGGTCGGACCATCGACCTGGAGCGGGGCTATGACCGGTCCCGCACGTTCTTCCGGGCCGAAGCGGACTTCCCCGGCCCGCGGGTGATGGCGGCGGCGGCCGACTGGCTCCGGCGGGCCACCCCCCATCACGACCGCTGGCTCCTCTTCGTCGACGAGTTCGACCCCCACGAGCCCTTCGACGTCCCGGCGCCGTGGGAAGGGATGTACGAGGACGATCCCTGGGCGGGGGAGCGCCTGATCTGGCCGCCCTACGCCGTGGGCGGGGTGAGCAAGGGCCTGCTCTCCGAGGCCGAGGCCCGCCACCTCCGGGCCAACTACGGCGCCAAGGTCTCGATGATCGACCACTGGTTCGGTCGGGTCCTCGCCGCGCTCGACGAGCAGGAGCTCTGGGACACGACCGCCGTCGTGGTCTGCACCGACCACGGCCACTACCTGGGCGACGTCCGGGCCGGCGACGACCTGTGGGGCAAGCCCGGCGTCCCCCAGTACGAGCCGCTGGGCCACACACCGTTGCTGGTGCACTGGCCGGGGTCGAGGGCGGCGGCCCGTGCGACGCCCTGACCACCGGTGTCGACCTCCACGCCACCCTGACCGACGTGTTCGGGGTGACCGCCGGGCACCGCACGCACGGTCGTTCGCTGGTGCCGCTGCTCACCGGTGAGGCAACGAGCATCCGGGACTGGGCCATCGGCGGGGTATGGGGCAACTGGGTGCAGGTCACCGACGGCCGCCGCAAGTACGCCCGGGCCCCGGTGGGGGACCCGTTCCCGCTCTCCATGTGGTCCAACCGGTGGTCGACCATGCCGCTGCACCTCGCCGGCGTCGACGGCCTGCCGCCGCCCGATGGTCGTGCCGTGCTCGACACCATGCCGGGCACCGACATCCCCGTGATCCGCCAGCCCTATGCGCCCGGCGACCGCCTCCCCTTCTGGGCCGGCCACGGTCACGCCGACCAGCACCACCTCTATGACCTCGACGTGGATCCTGACGAGGGGGAGAACCGGGTCGGGGAGGCGGCCGAGGCCGAGCTGATCGATCTCCTCCGCACCTCGCTGGTCGAGCTGGAGGCCCCCGACGACCAGTTCGAACGCCTCGGCCTGTCCTGAGCGGGGGGATCAGCCGATGCGGAGGTCAGCCCGCCAGCCCGAGGCCTCGAGCTGCGCGGTGGTCATCCGGGTCGCCGGATGCCCCGCCACCTGGACGGCGTAGATCCCCGCGTCGCGGACCCCGGCCATCGCATAGGGAAAGACGCAGGTGATCGAGTTCAGGGTCCGGTCCATCTGTCCGGCGTGGAGCTCGGTGCGGCCGAGCACCTCCCCCCGGGCGTTGCTGACCGTGACCTCGGACCCGGCGCCGACGCCGGGCGGGCGTCCGGTGCCACAGCGGGTGCCGTCGGCCAAGAAGGTGCCGTGACCGGCACCGCCCTTGGTCTGGTCGATGGCGACCCGGACCTCGCCGGTGAGCCTCTGGCCCCCGGCCCCCGAGGGCTCCGAGCCGCCGAAGCCGACGACCCCGGCGGTGGCCACCACGGCGACGAGTCCCAGGACGGCCAGCAGCACGGGCACCCGCCGCCGACGACGGGTGGTGGAGGTCGGCTCGGCCTCGGCGGACGGCGACGGCGTATCGAAGTCCGGCAGCGGCCGGGCCGCGGTGGACTGGTCGATCTGGACCCGGTCCCGCACGTGCGCGGTCCACTGGTCACCCGCCCAGTACCGGTACTGGTCAGCGTCGGCCGGGTCGGCGTACCAACCAGCCGGCAGTGCTGTCGCCATGGGTCCTGCTCCTCCGAACGCCTGGCTCTCCGTCGGCAGGGGGAGGGCCCCGGTTGAGGATGAAAATGGACCGGTTGGTCAGTTCGGGTGCCTCAGGCCGAGCCGAGAGCACCGGTACCCTCCGACGATGGTCGTCGAGGCGCTCATCATCGTGGCCCTCGTGGCGATCCTCTTCTGGCTACCCCGCAAGTTCCGCCGCCGATCCTGATCTCCGCCGCCGGCCCGATGGGGCAAGCTGGACGGTCGATGGGTGAGTTGAGTCCGGACGCCGAGTCACTGGTGGCTCGTCGGGCCGAGCGTCCCGCCGAGGAGACACTGGCCTGGGTCGCATCGACCCTCGGCGGTCGGGTGGTGTCGACCCGTCGACTGACGGGCGGGATCTCGGCGGGCATGGACGTCGTGGAGATCGAACGGGACGGGTCCCCCGAGCTCGTGGTCCTGCGCCGGTACGTCAACGACGTCTGGCTCTCGGTGGAGCCGGACCTGGCCTCGCGGGAGGCTGGCCTGCTCGAACACCTCGAGCTCCACGGCGTGGCCGCGCCCCGTCTCCTGGCGGTCGACGGCGACGGATCCGCGTCCGGGTCGGTGTGCCTGGTCATGACCCACGTCCCGGGTCGGACCGTGCACGAGCCGGCCGACCGGCAGGTCTGGCTGGATGGTCTGATCACCACCCTGCTCGAGATCCACGAGGTGCCGGTGCCCCACCACCTCGGGCTGCGGGACCACGACGGGCAGATGGACATCGACATCGGCCTCGCCTGCCCGGTCCGTTTCGGCCACCCGGTGGACGAGGAGCTCTGGGCGGTGATCGCCGCCACGTGGCCGACGGTCACCCGACGTCCGATCGCCCTCGGCCACGCCGACTACCACCCCGGCAACGTCCTCTGGGTCGATGACCGGGTCTCGGCCGTCGTGGACTGGACGGTGGCCTGCTTCGGCCAGGCGGCGGCCGACGTCAGCTACCTCCGCCTCGACATCGCCCTGGTCCACGGCCTGGACGCCGGCGACGAGGTCCTGACCGCCTACCGTCGGATCACCGGCGAGGACGTCCCGGACCGACCGTTCTGGGACCTCATGGCGGCGGTCCGGGCCCACGGCTTCGTGGACACGTGGTGGGCGTCCTACGTCGAGTTCGGGATGACCGATCTGCCGCTGGCTCGTTGCGAGCGAGCGCTTCGCCGAGTTCACCGATCGGTGCCGCCGCGAGCTCGCGACCTGACCACACTGGTGCCGTGGACGACTTCGTCGTGGCCCGGAACCCCGAGGGTCCGCAGCGGCCCGGTCATCAGGTTGGGGGAGGTGGCCCGGTGTCGGGCGGGCGTCTTCGCTGGTTCTCGTCCGGGGGGCGGGCGGACCAGGGCGGGGGCTTGTCCTGGTTGTTGGTCTTCCAGAGGTTGTGGCCGTCGCACTCGAGCTCGGCGTTCTCGATGTCGGTGAGGCCGCCGTGCTGGTGTTCGTGGACGTGGTCGATCTGGGTGCGGGCCGGGGGCCGGTCACAGCCGTAGGGGTGACAGCAGCGCCGGTACTTGGCGCGGGTGGCGCCACCCTGCGGTCCGGAGAAGATACGGCGCTCGTGGCCGTAGCGGAGGACCTCGCCGTCGGGGTCATAGAGGATCCCCCGCACGGTGCCGAGGAGGATGGCCAGCAGGATCAGGTGGGGGGTGACCACGGTGCCGTCGTCGGTCTCGTGCAGGCTGTCGCCGTCGAGCTCGATGCGGTCGAGGTAGTCGTCGAGGTCGACGTCCTGGCCCGCTTCGTCATCGGCGATCCACTGGCGGAGGGCGTCGAGGATCTTCTCCACGGTGCCGTCGTCGCTGTGCACCACCAGCGTGAACGGGCACGGCCCGAGGTCGGGGCCGTCATAGAGCGAGGAGCGCTGGGCCATGAGCACCATGGCCGCCGCCCGGCGTTGGCGGGTGTCGCGCCGCAGCTCGGTGTGCAGGGGCCGGCGTCCGAGCCGGTCCCGGGCCTCGGCCCGGTCCTCCTCGAGCAGGCGGCCGCAGAGCCGGTCCAGTTCGGCCTGCCAGACCCGGAACCCCGGACCGGCGAGTCCGGCGTCGATCTTGCCGGTGCCGTCCAGGGTGGCCGAGGACGAGGCGTACTGGTCCTCGTCCTGGCGGCGGGCCCGGTCCTCGGCATCGGCGGGCATCGTGCGGACCACGGCGTACTCGACGGCCTGGGCGAAGTCGACGAAGGGCTCGCGGCGGGCGATGTCGACCAGGGGCTCCTCGAGGACCGAGAAGATGTCGTCGCCCAGCAGGTGGTGGGCCCGGGCCAGGACCTCGACGTGCTCGAAGGTGATCGCCCCCTCGACGAGGGCCTCGTTGGTCACCGGCAGCGAGCGCAGCTCCCGGGCCAGCCGCCGTCGCCGGGCGATGTCCTTGCCCTGGGCCCGGCAGTTGTGCTTCACCCAGCCGATCGGCGAGGAGTGGCCCTGGGCGGCGTGTTCCTGGGTGGCCTCGAAGCTGGTGAGGACCGACGCGTCGAGGGCGTCGACCTTGTTGCGGATCCGGCCCATGGCCACCAGGTCCTCGCACTTGGTCTGCGAGGGCTTCCCGGCGAAGACCACCTTGTTGGCCAGGTCCAGCAGGTGCTCGAGGTCCTCCAGCTCCCTGGTCATCCCGAACACCTCCTCCACTGAAAGTATCGAACACCAGTACGATACCACACCCCCCTGACAGGAACCCGGCTCCGGGACACTGCGCGGGTAGGACCCGACGATGGTCGTCGAACTGCTCATCGTCCTCGCCGTGATCCTCCTGGTGGTGGGCAGCACGAAGCTCCCGCGCTGGCCCGGGCGTCGGCCGGTCCAAGCAGGAGTACGAGGCCGGCCAGTTCGACCCGTGCGCCCCGACCCGAACCCCCGCCGGAGCCCTGATCGGCCGCCGTCAGGCGGGGCGGTGCAGACTCGGCGGTCATGGAGCTGACCGGAGCGAGCATCGACCTGTACGTCCGCCACGCCTTCGGGGGCATGGCCAAGGTGCTCGACCGCCTGGACGACGACACGGTCAACCAGAAGGCCGGCCGACTGGGGGACCAACTCGGTCGCCGGCCTGGTCGTGCACTGCTGTGAGCTGGCGCCGTCGTGGTTCGCCATGCCCGGCCTCGGCCGGGACAGCACCCGGGACCGGAGGCCGAGTTCGGGGCGCAGGCCACGGTGGCCGAGCTCCGTCAGCGCATCGACGCCGCCGTCGAGGAGACGAGCGCCCTGGTCGAGGAGTTCCTGGCCGGCCCCACCGTCACCGACCACCCCTTCCGGGACTTCATGCCCGGCGAGGACCGCACCGACGGCGCCCTCGTCCTCCACGTCCTCGAGGAGCTCTTCCAGCACCTCGGCCACATGGAGGTCACCGCCGACGCCTTGGAAGCGAGCAATTGATTAGAACAACCTTGTACTGAATACTGAGTTCGTTCTACGATCTGTGGTGTGAGCCCGGCCGACACCGCGTCCTCCGCCCGTCGCCGCTACGCCTCGCCGCTGCGGGCGAAGCAGGCCGAAGAGACCAAGGCGACCCTCCTCCGCGCCGCGACCGAGCTGTTCACGACGAAGGGTTGGGCCAGCACCGGCATGCGCGACGTCGCTCGGGGGGCCGGTGTGGCCGTCGAGACGCTCTACAAGCACTACTCGTCGAAGCGAATGCTGTTCGATGCCGTCGTCGACCACGCCGTGGTGGGCGACGACGAGCCGGTGCCCGTCGCCCAGCGGCCGGAGTTCCTCGCCATGGGCCGGGGCCGGCGGACCGGACCGCATCGCGGCCGCCGCCGCGTTGACTGCCGCCATCCACGACCGGACGGGCCCCTTCGCCAAGCTCATCCGCGAGGCGGCGGCCACAGACGAGGAGATCGCCGAGGTCCTCCGCGCCACCCGGGAGCGCCAACGCCAGGACATCGGGGCCGGCTTCGAGCTGATCCTCGGGCGACCGCCCACCGACGCCGAGCGCGACGGGGCGTGGGCGATCCTGAGCCCGGAGGTCTACCTGCTCCTGGTGGAGCAGTCGGGCTGGTCACTGGCGCAGTACGAGACGTGGCTGTCGACGATGTTGGCGAGCGTGCTGCCGCGCTCGTGACGAAAGGAGCGAACGATGGACCGTGAACGAGGCGCCCCTGCGGACACGAACATGATGCGGATCGTCCACAACGCGCTGCGGCGGGACCTCCGTCGAGCGCGAGCGGTGCTCGATCAGGAGCCTCCGCCTGAGGATCGCCAGCGCGAGGCCATCGCCTCGCACCTGGTGTGGATGATGGGCTTCCTCGAGGCGCACCACCGCGCCGAGGACGTCGGCCTCTACCCGGTGGTGCGCCGAGCGCGATCCCGGGGCCGCCGGACTGCTCGAGGAGATGACGAGGGATCACCAGGCCGTCGCCGTGGCCATCGCGGAGGTCGAGACGGCGGCGGCGACCTACGCAACGGGGCGGCGAACGCGCGCCGCTGGTCGAGGCCATCGACGTGCTGACCGGCGTCCTGGTCCCGCACCTCCGACGCGAGGAGGACGAGGCGATGCCCCTCGTTTCCCGCGCCATCACCGACGAGGAGTGGCGGGCCATCGAGGAGGAGCAGAACCTCGCCGGCAAGTCGATGGCCGAGCTGGGCAGGGAAGGCCACTGGCTGATCGACGACGCGACCCCCGAGGACCGGACCCGGGTGCTCGGGCTCGTCCCCCCGGTGCCGCGGTTCCTGCTCCTCCACGGCTTCGGGCCGTCCTACCGCCGGCGCAAGCGGGCGCGCTGGAGCCCCCGGCGCCGGGTGCAGCCCCAGAGCGCCACGAGCGTCGTCGTGGCGGCGGACATCGACGCCGTCTGGGACGTGGTCGGCGATCCCACCCGGGTCGGCGAGTGGAGCCACGAGTGCGTGGACGCCGAGTGGGTCGGCGACGCGACCGAGGCCCGACCGGGCGCCCGGTTCCGGGGCCGGAACAAGCAGGGGCTGATCCGGTGGGGGCGGCTGTGCGAGGTGGTCAGCGCCGAGCCCTACGAGCTGGTCTGGCGCACGGTCCCCACCAAGCTCACCCCCGACAGCACCGAATGGGCGCTCCGCCTGGCCCGAGTCGAGGGCGGTACGAGCATCGAGCAGACCTACCGGCTGGTGAAGGGCACCAAGCTCGAGGTCGTCTACGCCACGATCCTGCCCGCCCATCGCGACCGCACGGACGCCTTGCGGAGGGACCTCGAGCGCATCGGCGCGCTCGCAGCCCGCAGTGGAGCGGGTGACCTCGGTCCGACGGATCGGGGCCTTCTCTGTGGACCGCATGCCGCTCCGTAAGGCCACGCCCGATGCCGGAGCCTGCCCGCGAGCCCGGCACGGTCGAGGGCCGCGTCGTGTTGGTTCGAGCAGCACGGTGCGGTGGCCCGTCGTAGTGTCGCCTGGAGGGAGCGGTGCTCCTGAGCATCAGTCCCGCCGCCCCGCTTGCCGAACGCCGACCCGGGAGAACCACGTGCACCGTGAGACCTTCGAGATCATCGAGGGCCAACAGGCGATGTTCGGCTACGCGCAAGCAGTCCGAGTGGGTGACACGATCTGGATCGCCAACACCCCGGGCTGCGATGAGTCGCTCACCTTTCCGGAGGACATGGCTGGTCAGCTCCGGCAGGTCTACATCAACCTCGTCACGTCACTGGACCACTTCTCGAGTTCGATCGCCGACCTCGTCGACGTCACCGTGTTCGTCCTCGACATCGGCGAGTACACCGCAGCTTCGGCCATTCATCGGTCCGACTTCTTCGGCACCGACGGGCTACCGGCCAGCACCCTCGTGCAGGTGTCCGGATTCCTGTTGCCAGAGATGCTCGTCAGCATCAAAGCCACGGCCATCATCGGCTCCGCTGCCCGCGATAGGACCCACCCGTCCTCGGGTCCCACCAGTCAGCCCCGTCCGAGTGACCGGTCAACTCATCAGGGGCAGCAGATCACGGACGGGCTATCGACCACGCCGGGACCACCTCAGGCTCACCAGCCGTGAGGCCCGCGCCAGTGATCGCCGGCTCGATGACGTCGGTCCAGAACGAACGGGCGAGTTCCTCTGACCGCCACACGTCGATGATGACGAATCCGTCGCCAGCGGGATGACCCAGGTGGACCATCAATCCGTCAGGGGGCCCGCCCATGCGGCCGATGCCGGCGTTGACCGCCTCCTGCACACGATCGTGGGCCGCTTGATCAGCCGAGTGCACCTGCGCCTTGAGAACGATCGCCATGCCCGGGACAGTAACGAGTGGGCCCGGAGCGGCAGATCGCACGGCCCGGCGTGGAGCGGGTGACGAGAGTCGAACTCGCGTTCTCAGCTTGGGAAGCTGATGTTCTGCCACTGAACTACACCCGCAGGACCCGACAGGGTAGCCGGGGGTACGGTCGCGTCCCATGTCGTCGACCTCGTCGTGGGAAGTGGCCCAGCTGAACATCGGGCGGCTCAAGGCGCCGACCGACGACCCGCTGGTCGCGGGCTTCATGGACGCGCTGGAGCCGATCAACGCCATCGCCGATGATGCTCCCGGGTTCGTCTGGCGCCTGCAGACCGAGGACGGCGACGCCACGGCGATCCGGCCCTACGACGACGACACGATGCTGGTGAACATGAGCACATGGGCCTCGGTCGAGGCGCTGGGCGACTTCGTCTACCGGACGGCCCACCGCGACGTCATGGCCCAGCGGCGGCAGTGGTTCGAGAAGCTGGACGAGGTCTACACCGTGCTCTGGTGGGTGCCCGCCGGCCACCGTCCGTCCACCGACGAGGCCAAGGAGCGCCTGGCCCTCCTCGGCGAGCACGGGCCGACGCCCCAGGCCTTCACCTTCCGCCAGCCCTTCCCCGCCCCGGACGCGGCCGCCGCGGCGACGGTGGACGACGACTGGACCTGTTCGGTCTGATGGAGGTCGCCATCCTCCTCTCGCCCGGCGTCACCGCCTTCGAGGCCCTCGGGCCCTACGGCGTGTTCCGACGGGTGCCCGGCGCCCGGGTCCGCCTGGTGGCCGAGGCCGTCGGGCGGATGCCGACGCACGGCTCCAGCGTCGCCCTCCTGGCCGACGCCGTGATGGACGACCACCCGGCCCCGGATGTGGTCGTCGTCCCCGGCGGGATCGGCATCCGCCGACTGGTCGACGACGAGCACGCCGTGGCCTGGGTGGCCGCGGCCCACGAGGCCAGCGAGTGGACCACGGCGGTCTCCACCGGCTCGGTCCTGCTGGCGGCCGCGGGTGTCCTCGACGGTGACGCCACCACCCACTGGCTGGCCACCGATCTGCTCGAGGAGCAGGGGGCCCACGCCGTGGCCGAGCGGATCGTGCGCTCCGGCAAGGTGATGACCGCCGAGGGCGCGGCCGCCGCGGTGGAGATGGCCCTCGACGTCGTGGCCCGCCTGGTCGACCCGGCCACGGCGGCCCGCATCCGCCAGGACCTCGACGTCGACGAGCTCGGCCCCCTCGACCCCACCAAGCCCGTCCGGCCCGAGACCCTCGTCGCGCTGGCCGGTCCCGACGAGCTCGACCCCGAGCCGGCCTACGTCCTCGCCCCGGCGACCGGCAAGGAGAAGCGCCGCCGCAAGCCGGCCAAGGGCCGCATCGAGATCCTCTTCGCCCCGGCCTGAGGATCCTGAATCTGAATGATCATTCATTCAGGATAGGGTCGGACCATGAGCTGGAGCACGAAGGACATCCCGGACCTGACCGGCCGCACCGCCGTGGTGACCGGGGCCAACGGCGGCCTGGGGCTGGAGACCGCCGAGGCCCTCGCCGTCGCCGGGGCCACCGTCGTCCTGGCGGCCCGGGACCCGGAGAAGACCACCGCCGCCGAGGCCCGCATCCGGGCCGTCGCCCCGGACGCCACCCTCGACGTCGTGCCCCTGGACCTCGGCTCCCTCGAGTCGGTCCGAGGCGCGGCAGCCACCATCGCGGCGCGCCACCCTCGGCTGGACCTCCTCGTGAACAACGCCGGCGTGATGGGCATCCCCGAACGCCGGACCGCCGACGGCTTCGAGATGCAGTTCGGCGTCAACCACCTCGGCCCCTTCGTCCTCACCGCGCGCCTCCTGCCCGCCGTCCTGGGGGCCGAGGGCCGGATCGTCACCGTCACGAGCACCGCGCACCACATGGGTCGACGGGTCGATCCCGCGAACCCCCACCTCGACGGACGGTATGGAGCCTGGACCGCCTACGGGCAGTCGAAGCTGGCGAACTACCACTTCGCGATCGGCCTGCACCGCCGGCTGACGGCGGCCGGGGCCGGGGCCGCCAGCCTGCTGGCCCACCCCGGGCTGTCGCACACCGACCTGCAGACCCACAGCGTGACCGAGACCGGCGGCGGGTCCAGCCAGCGCTTCTTCGCGTGGATGGCCGCCCACACCGGGATGAGCGCGGCCCGAGGCGCACTGCCCCAGCTCCGAGCCGCCACCGACCCCACGGCCCGCAGCGGCCAGTTCTACGCCCCCCGCTTCGTCAACAACGGCCCCCCGGTGCGGCGACCGATCTTGCGCCGGGTCGGCCTCGACCGTGCCATCGAGGTCCTCTGGGCGGTCTCCGAGCAGGAGACAGGCGAGACCCTCGACATCGCCGCCGCGGCCGCCGCTCGGTGAACCCCGTCACTACCGACCGGGCCGCCGCCGTCCGGCATGCCGTCCGTCGGCTGGTCGCCGACCACGGCTTGCACGGTGCCTCGATGGCCGCGGTGGCCAAGGCGGCCGGCGTCGCCACCGGCACGGCGTATGTGCACTACGCCTCCAAAGAGGAGCTCCTCATCGCCGCCTACGTCGAGCTGAAGGCCGACCTGGGCGCCACCGCGGTGGTCGACCTCGATGCGGGCGCGCCGCCCGAGGCCCGGTTCCGATCCATCTGGTCGGCCGTCCACGCCTTCCTGGCCGAGGACCCCACCCGGGCCCGCTTCCTCGTGCAGGTCGAGGCGTCGCCCCTGGCGCGAACGGCCCACGAACGGGCTCTGCTCGAGGACGATCCCCTCGTCGCCCAGGTCACGACGCCGGACCTCGCCGCCCGCCTGCGGCCGCTGCCCCTGGAGGTGCTCTGGGACCTCGGCCTCGGCCCGGCGGTGCGCCTGGCCGCCACCGAGCAGCCGCTGACCGCGGCCCAACGAGCCGAGGTCGCCGACGCCTGCTGGCAGGCCGTCACGACCTGACCCGACCGCGAGGATGACGGGGGTGCGCCGGGTGCGGGAGGCGCAGGTCACGGCGACAGCCGGGCTGACCTGACCCTTCCGGGGACGGTTCTTGCGTCGCCGGCGACACGCGAGGTGGATCAGAACGCGTCAGTCGGCGTTGCGTTCGGCCTCACGGTGGGCGGGGCGGTCGGTCAAGGGGCGGTCGAGGGCGCTCTGGACCTCGGTGCTGAGCTGCTCGGTGTGGAAGGGGCGGGCCAGGAAGCCGTCGGCGCCCTTGTCCCAGGCCTCGGGGCCGGCGGCCACGTCGTCGGCCAGCAGGACCACGGCCACCTCGCTGACCGGGGCGTTGGGGTGGCTGCGGATCTTCTCGAGCAGCTGCCGGTTGGCCGTCGGCCCCGACAGCGACAACACCACGGCCCGACGGGGGGTGGCCAGCAGGTGGCGGATGGCCCCTTCGGCCGTCTCGACCCGGTGGACGTCGTGGCCGTCGGCCGCCATCAGGCGGGTGAGCAGCTCCCCGGCGTCGGGGTCGTCACACACCAGCAGGACGCCCTCACCGTGGGGCTCCCACTCGTGGCGCTTGTCGCCCTTGTCAGTCCGTGACCGTCTCAGCACCGGAGCTGACCCCCAGACGCTCGTCAGCCAGGGCCTCGCCGCGTTCGACGGCTTCGAGCACGTGCATGGCGATGTCGGCCACCTTCACCTGCTCCTCGTCGACGCCCTCACCCTTCACCCCGTCGTCGATCATGATGTAACAGAAGGGACAGGCCGTGGCGATGCGGCTGGCGCCGGTGGCCAGCAGCTCCTGGGAGCGCTCGACGTTGACCTGCTTGCCGGTGTGCTCCTCCATCCACATGCGGGCGCCGCCGGCGCCACAGCACATGCCCGTGGTGCCGTTGCGGGGGGCCTCCACGACCTCGACGCCACCCAGGCTGCCGATGACCTTGCGGGGGGCCAGGTACACGTCGTTGTGCCGGCCGAGGTAGCAGGAGTCGTGGTAGACGAGCCGCTCCTCGAGCCGGGCGTCGCTCATGTCGAGCTTCCCGGACTCGATCAGGGTCTCCAGCAGCTGGCTGTGGTGGACCACGTCGTAGTGGCCGCCCGAGCTGGGGGTACTCGTTGGCCAGCGTGTTGAAGCAGTGGGGGCACTGGGTGATGATCTTGCGCACCCCCATCCCGTTGAGGGCCTCCACGTTCTGGGTGGCCAGCATCTGGAACAGGTACTCGTTGCCCGACCGGCGGGCCGGGTCGCCGGTGCACAGCTCGGAGGGCCCGAGGATGGCGAAGTCCAGGCCGGCCCGGGTCATCAGCTTGGCCATGGCCTGGCTGACCTTGCGGTTCTTGTCGTCGAAGCTGCCGGCGCAGCCGACCCAGTAGAGGTACTCGTGGTCGAAGGCGTCGCCCGGGTCGATGACCGGGATCTCGGCGTCGGTGCCCTCCAGGCCCTTGGCCCAGTCGGCCCGCTCGCCCTGGGACATGCCCCACGGGTTCGAGGAGTTCTCCATCGAGCGGTAGGCGTTGCCCAGCTCGGTCGGGAAGTTGGACTCCATCAGCGACAGGTAGCGCCGCATGTCGAGGATCTTGTCGAGGATCTCGATGTTGACCGGGCAGATCTCGTCGCAGGCCTTGCAGGACGTGCAGGCCCACAGCTCCTCGGGGGTGATCCGCTCCATCAGGCTGTCGGACTTCACGGTGATCTCGACGTCGACCCCGATGGGGGGCGACACGACGGGGGAGCCCGAGGCGGCCATGACCTCGCCGGTCTTGAGCACGATCTCGCGGGGGTCCAGCGGCTTGCCCGTGGCGTGGGCCGGGCAGACCGAGGTGCACCGGCCGCACATGGTGCAGGCGTCGGTGTCCAGGAGCTGCTTCCAGGTCATCTCGCTGACCGTGGAGGCCCCGAAGGACTCGAGCTCGGTCTCCATCAGGTTGGGCAGCGGCTTCATGGCGCCCTTGGGCCGCTCGCGGTCCTTCAGGTACATGTTCAGCGGCGAGGTGAACATGTGGCGCAGCATCGTCACCGGCAGGATCACCAGGAAGGCCATGAAGGCGACCACGTGCACGACCCAGATGGCCTGGTGCCAGCCGGCGAGGCTGTCCATGCCGTCGACCAGCGCCGACAGCGGGTAGCCGACGAAGGCCCATTCCTCGTGCGGGGGGCGGCCGTCCAGCGCGATCCGGAACATCTCGGCCAAGAAGCCGGTGACCCCGATGACGAAGAAGACCCCGAGGATCACGGCGTGCTCGGGCTTGGACTTGATGCGGATGCGGTAGGGCCGGACGATGTACCGGCGCACGATCGCCATCACGATGCCGGCCAGGAAGATCAGGCCGGCGGCGTCGCCCACGAAGATGTACGCCTGGTAGGTGGTGCCGTGGAGGAACTTGGCGTCGTCGGGCAGCTGGTGGTCGATCTCCAGCACCGCAGTCACCGCGACCAGGACCAGGAAGCCGAAGTAGATGAGCGAGTGCATGACGCCGGCCACGGGGTCCCGCAGGAGGGTCTGCATGTAGACCCCGGCCCGGAAGTCGCCCATGCGGCGCTTGACGTTCTTGGCGGTGGTCGACCGGTCGTCGGGGGCGCCCCGCTGCCAGTTCTTCACCCGGAAGGAGAAGAGGACGGCGCCGTAGACGATCAGCGCCGGGATCACCGTGTAGAAGGCGACCTTCAGGGGGTCCGGGATGTTCCCGAACACCTCCCGGTGGATCGTCGACTCCTCCTCGAAGCCGGTGAGGCCGGGGGCGATGCCGGAGCCGATCGTGAAGAGGGCGATGGCGACACCGAGGCCGATGACGAGCTGTTGGGGCGTTACTCGCTTCATGACGCTGCCGAAGCTACTCGCGGGCGCCGGTCGAACCGGAGTCCGGGGCCGGTGCCCCGGAGGCGCCGAGAGCCGTCGGGGAGCTGTCACCGCCCGTCAACACGCCCGAAACAGGCTGCTCGTACGGTCAGCGGCGTGCTGTCAGCCGCCCTCGCCCCCCCGTACGCTGCGCCCGACGCGCGCGTCGCGCGGGACAGCTCCACGGGGGGTAGCGGCATGGGTGAGTACCGGCAGTTCGTCGACGGCGAGTGGACCGACGCCTCCGACGGGGGCTCCTGGGACCTGATCGACCCGTCGACCGAGGCGACCATCACCACCGTCCCCTTCGGGACCGGGGCCGACGCCGACGGCGGCCATCGACGCCGCGGCGGCCGCCTTCCCCGCGTGGTCGACCGCCACCGCCTACGAGCGGGCCGCCGTGCTGCGCCGGGCCTCGGACCTGGTCCGCGAGCGCCTCGACGCCCTGGGCGAGGTCACCTCCCGGGAGAGCGGCAAGCCCCTCCTCCAGGGCCGGGGCGAGTGGGTGGCGGCCGCCGACCTGCTCGAGTGGTACGGCGAAGAGGCCAAGCGCAGCTACGGCCGCACCATCCCCAGCCGGGTGCCCGGCAAGCGGATGATGGTCCTGCACCAGCCCGTCGGCGTGGTGGGGACGATCACCGCCTGGAACTTCCCGGCCTACAACGTCGTGCGGTCGGTGGCCGCCGCCCTCGCGGCCGGGTGCACGGTGGTCAGCCGGCCGTCGGAGTTCACTCCCATGACCTGCATGGACCTGGCCGGCATCCTCCAGGAGGCCGGCCTGCCCGCCGGCGTCTTCAACGTCGTCAACGGCGACCCCGAAGGCATGGGCCAGGCGATGCTCGAGCACGAGGCTCTCCGCAAGCTGCACTTCACCGGCAGCGTCCGGGTGGGCAAGCTCCTCATGGACGGGGCCTCGACGACGGTCACCCGCCTGTCCCTGGAGCTCGGCGGCAACGCCCCGGTCATCGTGCTGCCCGACGCCGACATGGAGGCCGTGGCCGCCGGGGCCGTGGTGGCCAAGTACCGCAACGCCGGCCAGGTCTGTGTCTCACCCCAGCGCTTCCTGATCGGCGGCGAGCGGCGCGACGAGTTCGTCGAGCGGGTGGTGCCGCTGGTGGAGGCGCTGCGGCTGGGCCCCGGCACCGACCCCGAGACCGAGGTCGGCCCGATGATCAACGCCCGCCAGCGGGAGCGCCTCGAGGGTCTGGTGGCGGCCGCCGCCGACCAGGGGGCGACGGTGGCGACCGGCGGCGGGCGTCCCGCGGACCGGGACCAGGGCTACTTCTTCGAGCCCACCGTGGTCACCGACATCACCCCGGACTTCCCCGTCTACCGCGAGGAGCTCTTCGGCCCGGTCATGCCCGTGGTCGACTTCGGCGACCTCGACGAGGCCATCGCCCTGGCCAACGACACGCCCTACGGCCTGGCGTCCTACGTCTGGACCAACGACCTGCGCTCGGCCATGCGGGCCGCCGAGCGGCTCGAGTTCGGCATGGTCGGGGTCAACGAGTGGACCCCGCACGGCACCGAGGGCCCCTTCACCGGCTGGAAGCAGAGCGGCCTGGGCAGCGAGTCCGGGGCCGAGGGCTTCGAGGAGTACGTGGAGACCAAGCTCATCTCGATGGGCGGCATGGGCTGATCCATGGCTGACGGCACGCGCTCCCTCGTCGTCCGGGTCTGGCTGCCGGACCGCCCGGGCGCGCTGGGCGCGGTCGCCAGTCGGATCGGCGGCGTCGGGGGCGACGTCCACGAGATCGAGGTGGTGGACCACGGCGCCGGCCGGGCCGTCGACGAGTTCCTCGTCACCGTGCCCGAGGCGGTCACCGACGACCTGCTGGCCCGGGAGATCGAGGACGTCGACGGGGTCGACGTCGAGGAGCTCCGGGCGGTCGACTTCGTCGAGCGGGACCCCCGCATCGACGCCCTGGAGACCGCGGTGGCCCTCAGCGAGGCGGCGGACGTCCCCGCCCGGCTGGTGGCGCTGGCCGAGCGGGTCCACCACGAGCTACGGGCCCGCTGGGTGGCGGTCATCGGCCCCGACGGAATCGAGGCCCTGGTGGGTGACGGCCCGGAGGCTCCGTGGCTGTCGGCCTTCGGCACGGGGGTGGCGGCGGGCGGTCCCGGGGTCGCCGCCGACGACGACGGCGAAGTGGCCTGGGCCGCCATCGGCGAGCAGCGCCGGGTGCTGTTGGCGGGCCGCAGCGGGGTGCCGTTCCGCCCCCGCGAACGCCGGGTGCTGGAGCTCCTGGCCCGCCTGGCCGCCGCCCCCTGATCGCCTGATTGTTACAGAACGTTTACGGAACATCCGCTTGCCCAAGACCACTTAGCGCTACCTTAAGCAAGCGTGATGGCTGTCTCCGGTACCGATCTGCCGCCCGTCGACGCGGCCGACCCGTCGCCGGTCCACCGCGCCTTCGGCTTCGCCGACATCTGTGGGTTCACCGCCTACCTCGAGCGCGAAGGCCCGCTGGCCGCGGTGCGGCTGGTGTCCACCTTCCGCAGCTCCGCCCGTGAGATCGCCGCCCGCCGGGGCGTGCGCATCGCCAAGTGGTTGGGTGACGGGGTCATGTTCGTGTCCGTGGAGGCCGGACCCCTGCTGGCCACGACCGTCGAGCTGACCAGCCGGATGAAGACCACCGGGATGGACCTGCGCTCGGGCGTCGCCACCGGCTCGTGCCTGCTCTTCGAGGCCGACGACTACATCGGCCACTCGGTGAACCTGGCCTCCCGGTTGTGTGACCTGGCCGGCCCCGGCGAGGTGTTGGCCGACGAGAACACCGCCACCCTGGCCCCCGACTGGGTCCGGGTCGGCCCGCCCCGGCGCAAGCGCCTCCCCGGCGTCGGCAAGGTCGAGGGCATCTGCACCCTCCGCTTCGACTCGGACATCGCCCTCAGCGCCTGACCGGAAGGGCCAGCGCGGCAGACTCGCGGCCGTGAGGGTCTCGATGACGGTGCCGACCGACGACCTGACGCTGGTGCGGTCCGTCTATCCGGAGCTCGAACGCCTGGGCTATGACCGGGCCTTCTCCTTCGAGGCCAAGCACGATCCCTTCGTGCCGCTCGCCGTCGCCGCCGAGCACACCACGACGATGGGGCTCGGCACGGCGGTGGCCATCGCCTTCGCCCGCACGCCGATGACCCTGGCCAACGTGGCCTGGGACCTGCAGACCCTCACCGAGGGCCGCTTCACCCTCGGCCTCGGCAGCCAGATCGAACAGCACATCACCCAGCGCTTCTCGATGCCCTGGTCCCGGCCGGTCGAGCGCATGCGGGAGATGGTGCTGGCCATCACGGCGATCTGGACGGCGTGGGAGACGGGTGACCGCCTCGACTTCCGTGGGGACTTCTCCACCCACACCCGCATGATCCCGGCGTTCGACCCGGGTCCGAACCCCTTCGGCCGCCCGCCGGTCTTCACCGCCGGCGTCGGGCCGAAGATGACCGCGGTGGCGGGCGAGGTGGCCGACGGCTTCTTGGTCCACCCCGTCAACAGCCGCCGCTCGCTGCAGGAGCTGACCCTGCCGGCCCTGGCGGAGGGCGCGGCCCGGTCGGGACGGTCATTGGACGGCTTCGAGGTGGTCTGCGTGACCATCGTGGTGACGGGGCGGACCGAGGAGGAGATGTCCCGCTCCCGGGAGGCCGTCCGCCGTCAGCTCGCCTTCTACGGCACGACCCCCGCCTACCAGCCCGTCTTCGCCCTCCACGGCCACGGCGACCTCCGCCCCGAACTGGCCCGCCTGGCCCGGGAGGACCGCTGGGACGACATGGCCACCCTGATCCCCGACGACCTGCTCGAGGCCATCGCCGTCTGCGGCGAGCCGGAGTCGATCGCGGGCTTGGTCCGTGATCGCCTGGAGGGCATCTCCGACAGCGTGAGCCTGGTCAACAACCGCGCCCCCGACCCGCAGCACTTCGCCGAGGTCGTCGCCGCCCTGAAGGCGGGCTGAACCGCTCAGCCCCGACTGGGCAGGAGGAGGTCGGCCGGGCGAAGCGTGACGGCAAAGGGCTGTTCAACGACGATGGTGTCGGTTCCGGTGGAGGTCCGCTCGTCGAGCAGCTGACCACCGGACCAGTCGATGGTCGTGACGGAGGGTTCCTCGGGGTCCACGATCCAGTACGAGGCGACACCCGCCTCCTGGTAGGCGAGCCGCTTGGTGCCGCGGTCGTACTGCCGGCTGGAGGGCGAGAGGATCTCGACGGCCAAGAGTGGCAGCGTGTGTGACTCCTGGGTCTCGAGATCGCCGGTGCTGACCACGATGAGGTCGGGTTGGACCAGCGTGGCCGGGCCGAGGATGACGTCGTACGGCGCGGCCAGCACCTCGAGGAGGGGCGGACAGGCCGCCCGCAGGCGGTCGAAGAGGTTGCCGGAGGCGCGCTGGTGTCGGAAGTTCGGTGCCGGGTTCACGTGCAGGCTCCCCTGGATCAACTCATAGCGGTTGCCGTCGGCGGGGAAGCCGTGCAGGTCGGCGATGGTCAGTTCCCGGAGGGGGATGGTCACCGCAGCCATGGCGGTCAGACTACCGAGGACAGGTGACACCGACCGGAGGCCTCGGAGGACCGATCGTGCTCTACATGGTGGTCGAGCGATACCTACGGGGTCCCGAGCCGGTCTACGCCCGGGCCGAGGCGAAGGGCCGGATGCTCCCCGATGGCCTGCGCTACGTCGACAGCTGGGTGGTCGACGACGTGGCCATGGACCGTTGCTTCCAACTCATGGAGGCCGACGACTCCTCGTTGTTCGACGAGTGGTTCGCCCACTGGAGCGACCTGACCGAGTTCGAGCTCTACCCCGTCCTCAGCTCCGCCGAAGCCGCGATGCGCGCCCTGGACTGACCCCGCTCGTCGGGCTCGGGGACCGACAGTGAGGGCAGGGATGGGGGCTGGCTCGGCTCGTGTCGGGTCGGGTCGGTGGTGCCGCTCGTCGTCGGGCTGGGGGACCGCAACCGAGGCAGGGATGGGGGCGTGGGGTCGGGCGGCTCGCCGTCGGGGGCGCCGGGGCGGGCGATTCCCACCTGGAGTGGTCGGCCGGGGTGGGTCCTGCCTTCTCTGCACCGGGAAACCGCTGACGGCGGCTTGCCGGTGCAGAGAACGCCGGCGAACGGCCCAGATGGACCCGGTCCAGGGCTTCTTCGCCACGCTCCGTGGGCAGAACGGGACCCGATTCGACCTCCCAGCCGTACTGGCACCTGATTCGGGGGCCAGGGCCGCGAAATCAGGCGCCAGAACGGGGGTGGTCACGGGCAGTGGGATTCCGGTGCCCAGGAGGACCCAGGACCCGTCCCCACGCCCCATTCCTTGCCGTCGGTGTCGGTTGGCCCGGCGGATCAGCCCGACGTGCCCCCGACGAGTTGCGGCAGCACCCCACGCCCCAGTCCTTGCCTTCGGTTTCGGTCCCCCGGCCCCGGCCGGGGTCAGCCGGCTTGCTTGGCGACGGCCTCCGCGGCGGCTCGGGCGGCGTCGGCGCCGCCGAGGTAGCGGTCCTCCAGGGCGAGGTCGCCGACGGGCTGCAGGTCGGCATCGAGCTCGTAGACCAGCGGGATCCCGGTCGGGATGTTGACCTCGGCGATGTCGGCGTCGGGAATGCCGTCGAGGTGCTTCACCAGGGCCCGCAGCGAGTTGCCGTGGGCCGCCAGGAGGACGACCCGGCCGGCGCGGAGGTCGGGGACCACGGCGTCGTACCAGTAGGGCAGCATGCGCTCGACGACGTCCTTCAGGCACTCCGAGGCGGGGATCAGCTCGGGGGCGAGCTCGGCGTAGCGGGGGTCGAAGCGGGCGTGGCGCTCGTCGTCCCAGGCCAGCGGGGGCGGGGGGGTGTCATAGGAGCGGCGCCAGACCTTGACCTGGTCAGGGCCGTGCTCCTCGCCCACCTGCTTCTTGTCCTTGCCCTGCAGGTCGCCGTAGTGGCGCTCGTTGAGGCGCCAGTGGCGGCGCACGGGGATCCAGTCCCGGCCCATCGTGTCGAGCGCGTGGTGGGCGGTGTGGATGGCCCGGCGTTGCAGGGAGGTGTGCACGACGTCGGGCAGGACGCCGGCCTCGGCCAGCAGCTCCCCGCCGCGGCGGGCCTCGGCGACGCCCTTCTCGGTCAGGTCGGCGTCGTACCAGCCGGTGAAGAGGTTGGCCTCGTTCCAGGTGCTCTGGCCGTGGCGAAGAAGAATCAGGCGAGAAGTTGATAACAAGACACTCAAGTTTCTATACTCGGCAGTCGACAACTGGTCGCACCCTTCCACAAACCAGCCATCCAGGAGCGTACCCCCCATGCCCAAGGCCGTCGGAATCGATCTCGGTACCACCAACTCCGTCGTCGCCGTCCTCGAGGCGGGCGAAGCCACGGTGATCCCCAATGCCGAGGGGTCCCGCACGACCCCGTCGGTCGTCGCCTTCGCCAAGGACGGCGAGGTCCTCGTCGGTGAGGTGGCCAAGCGCCAGGCCATCACCAACCCGGACCGCACGGTGCGGTCCGTCAAGCGTCACATGGGCACGACCTGGTCGATCGACATCGACGGCAAGGCCTACAAGTCCCAGGAGATCGCGGCCCGCGTGCTGCAGAAGCTGAAGGCCGACGCCGAGGCCTACACGGGCGACACCGTCACCCAGGCCGTCATCACCGTCCCCGCCTACTTCGACGACGCCCAGCGCACCGCCACCCAGGAGGCGGGCCAGATCGCCGGCCTCGAGGTCCTGCGCATCATCAACGAGCCCACCGCGGCCGCCCTCGCCTACGGCATGGACAAGGAGGGCGAGGACCAGACCATCCTGGTGTTCGACCTCGGCGGCGGCACCTTCGACGTCTCCCTGCTCGACATCGGAGAGGGCGTCTTCGAGGTGAAGGCCACCCACGGCGACACCAACCTCGGTGGTGACGACTGGGACCAGCGGGTCATCGACTGGCTGGTCGAGTCCTTCAAGGGCGACCACGGGGTCGACCTGGCGGTGGACAAGATGGCCGAGCAGCGCCTCAAGGAGGCCGCCGAGAAGGCCAAGATCGAGCTGTCGAGCACCCAGCAGGCCCAGATCAACCTGCCCTTCATCACCGCCACCGACTCCGGCCCGCTCCACCTCGACTACACGCTGAGCCGGGCCAAGTTCCAGGAGCTCACCGCCGACCTGCTGGAGCGCTGCCGCGGCCCGTTCGAGCAGGCCATCGCCGATGCCGGTCTCAAGACCGAGGACATCGACCACGTGATCATGGTCGGTGGCTCCACCCGCATGCCCGCCGTGGCCGACATGGTCAAGGGCATCACGGGCAAGGAGCCCAACAAGGGCGTCAACCCCGACGAGGTCGTGGCCATCGGCGCGTCGGTCCAGGCCGGCGTGCTCAAGGGCGACGTCAAGGACATCCTGCTCCTCGACGTCACGCCCCTCTCCCTCGGCATCGAGACCAAGGGCGGGGTCATGACCAAGCTCATCGAGCGCAACACCACCATCCCGACCAAGCGCACCGAGGTGTTCACCACCGCCGACGACAGCCAGCCGTCGGTCGAGGTCCACGTCCTGCAGGGCGAGCGGGAGATGGCCCAGTTCAACAAGACCCTGGGCAAGTTCCAGCTCGTCGACCTACCGCCCGCGCCCCGCGGCGTGCCCCAGATCGAGGTCACCTTCGACATCGACGCCAACGGCATCGTCCACGTGGCGGCCAAGGACCGGGCCACCTCCAAGGAGCAGTCGATGACCATCACCGGTCAGTCCTCGCTGGCCAAGGAGGACATCGAGCAGATGGTCAAGGACGCCGAGGCCCACGCCGAGGAGGACCGGCGCAAGAAGGAGGAGGCCGAGGTCCGCAACACGGCCGACACCCTCGTGTACCAGACCGACAAGCTGCTCAAGGAGCAGGGCGACAAGATCTCCGGTGAGGAGAAGGACGCCGTCGAGGCCAAGCTGGCCGAGCTGAAGACCGCCCTCGAGGGCACCGATCTGGAGCCGATCAAGACCGCCACCGAGGCGCTCATGACGGCCAGCCAGACCTTCGCCCAGCGGCTCTATGACGCGGCCGCCCAGGACGCCAGCGGCGCCGGGGGTGGGGCCGGTGCCGCCGGTCCCGACGCCGCCAGCGGCGCCGATGACGACGAGGTCGTCGAGGCCGAGATCGTCGACGAGGGCGACGAGGGCGACGAGTCGCAGTCGGCATGAGCCCGGACGACACCCCAGATCCCGGACGGGTGGTCGACGCCCGTCCGGGCGCGGCCCAGCCGGCGCCACCGCCCGCGCCGGCCGAGGCGGTCCCCGACGCGCCGCTGGAGGCCGAGACCCTCGACGCGCTCGAGGCCGAGGTCGAGGAGGCGGCCGAGGTCGTCGAGTCCGATCTCTCCGCCCTGGCGTCCGAGCGCGACGACTACCTCGACCAGCTCCGGCGGCTCCAGGCCGACTTCGAGAACTACCGCAAGCGAGTGCTCAAGCAGCAGGACGAGCTGGCCGAGCGGGCCACCGAGGGCCTGGTCGCCGACCTGTTGCCCGTGCTCGACGCCTGCGACGCCGCAGTCCAGCACGGCGACGACGCCGCAGCGCCGATCGCCAAGGCGCTGACCGACGTCCTCGAGAAGCAGGGCCTGGTCAAGCTCGCCCCTGCGGGCGAGGCCTTCGACCCGAACCACCACGAGGCCGTGGCCCACGAGCCGGGCGAGGGCGAGTCGGTGGTCACCGAGGTCCTGCGGGCGGGCTACCTCTGGAAGGGTCGCGTCCTGCGCCCCGCCATGGTGCGAGTGCGGGGGTAGCGCCATGGACGCCCAGCGGGAGTGGTTCGAGAAGGACTACTACGCCGTGCTGGGGGTGTCGGCCGAGGCGACGCAGAAGGACATCACCAAGGCCTACCGCAAGCTCGCCCGGGAGAACCACCCGGACACCAACAAGGGCGACGCCGCGGCCGAGGAGCGCTTCAAGGAGATCTCCGCGGCCTACGACGTCGTCGGTGACGCCGACAAGCGGACCAAGTACGACGAGGTCCGCCGCCTCGGCGCGGTCGGTGGCGGCTTCCCGGTGGGGGCGGTGGCGGCGGCGGCTTCGGCGGGTTCGGCGGCGGGGCGCCGAGGGCGTCGACCTGGGCGACCTGCTGGGCGGCCTCTTCGGCCGGGGTCGACGGGGGGGCGGCAACGCCCGGCCCCAGGGCCCGGTGCGAGGCGCCGACCTCGAGACCGAGCTGCACCTCTCCTTCGAGGACGCCCTGGTCGGGATCACGACCTCGGTGCACCTGGTCAGCGACGCGGTCTGCTCGACCTGTCACGGCAACGGCGCCGAGCCCGGCAGCGACGTCGTCGTCTGCCCGCAGTGCGCCGGCCGGGGGGTCATCGACGAGAACCAGGGCCTCTTCTCCTTCAGCCAGCCCTGCCCCCGCTGTGCCGGTCAGGGGATGGTCGTCAGCGATCCCTGCCACACCTGTGGCGGCTCGGGCATCGAGCGGCGGCCCCGCACGGTCAAGGTCAAGTTGCCGGCCGGGGTCACCGACCGTCAGCGGATCAAGCTCAAGGGCCGGGGCGGTCCGGGACGCAATGGCGGTCCGCCCGGGGACCTCTACGTCGTGGTCCACGTCGGGCAGCACTCGCTGTTCGGGCGCAAGGGCCGCAACCTCACGTTGCCGGTCCCGATCACCTTCCCCGAGGCCGCCCTCGGTGCGGACATCAAGGTCCCGACCCTCTCGGGCGAGCCGGTGACCATCCGCATCCCGGCGGGCACCCGCAGCGGGCGGACCTTCAAGGTGAAGGGCAAGGGCGCGGTCACCGACAAGGGAACCGGCGACCTGCTGGTCACCGTCGAGGTCGCCGTGCCCCAGAACCTGTCGGCCGAGCAGACCAAGGCGGTCGAGGCACTGGCCGAGGCGACCGCCGAGTCGCCCCGAGCGCACCTGGGGGTGTGAGCATGCCGAGGGACACCACACGGGCCGTCTACGTGATCTCGGTGGCCGCCGAGCTGGCGGGCATGCACCCCCAGACCCTGCGCATCTACGAGCGCAAGGGCCTGTTGGAGCCGGCCCGCACCCAGGGCGGGAGCCGGCGCTACAGCGACGAGGACATCGAGATGCTCCAGCGCATCCAGGACCTCACCGCCGAAGGTCACAACCTGGAAGGCGTGCGTCGGATCCTCGAGCTGGAAGGCGAGATCGAGGCCCTCCAGGGCCAGATCGACGCCCTCCGCCAACAGGCCCAGCAGGAGGTCGAGGACACCCACCGCCAGTACCGGCGGGACCTCGTCCCCGTGAAGCAGTCCGTCGTCCTCTTCCGCGGCGGTCGCCGCCGGAGTTGAGGCCGCTCAGCCCAGCCGCAGCACGAGATCGTCGGCGCCGACCAGACCCTGGGTGGCGGGGTCGAAGGTCCTCAAGGTGTCGTCGACGTCGCCGGAGGTGAGCAGGGCCCGGGCCAGCAGGCCCTTGGCCGCCTTGCCCCCGTGGCCGGCGGGCTTGCCGTTGCGGTGCTCGAGGGACGGGCGCACCAGGTCGTAGCGGTCCGGCTCGGGGATCCAGGCGGCTCGGTGCTCGTGGGGGAGCAGGTCCACGACCGTGTGGCCGGCGAGGTGGTCGTTCAGGACCCGGGAGAGGACCGGGCGCCAGAAGGTGGCGACGTTGCCCACCGGCGGCACGGAGGCGGAGAGCTTGAGCCGGAAGTCCGGGACCGGGTCCGCCCAGGCGGTGAGACCGGTGAGGGCGGAGATGACCAGGACCCCGCGCTCGGCCCGACGACGGGCCCGGGTGGGGAGGCCGGGCGGGTCGAGGTGGCCCCAGACCACCCCGGTGAAGCGCTCGTGGGCGGGGAGCGTGGCTCCCCCGAGGGCCGCGAGGTTGGCGGCCTTGGCCGCGGTGAGCAGGTCACCTCTGGCCCCCAGCTGCTTGGCGGTGCCGCCGTTGGCCCGCTTCAGCGCGTTGAGCACCCGGGTCCGTCCGGCGGCCAGCTCCGGGCCGAACCGCCCGTCGTTGACCGACCACGCCGGCCCGTCCCCACCCGGGGCCTTCCCCTCCGAGGGGGGCAGCAGGATCACCAGCACGGCCGGTGATCCTGCCCGATCCTCGGCTCTGGTTCCTGATCCTCCGCCCCTGACCGGTGGCTCGCGAGCCAGGACGGGCGATCAGGGGATGCCGGTGGTGACCTCACAGCCCGACTGGGTGTCCGCGCCGCTGCGACCGTGGCAGGTGTCGCGCTGGGCGTCGCCGTTGAGCCGGTCGTCACCCGCCCCGGCGTCGAGGAGGTCGTTGCCGGCGTCGCCGTTCATCCGGTCGTCGTCGTTGCCGCCGTTGAGTCGGTCGGCTCCCGGCCCGCCCTGGAAGAGGTCGTTCTGGTCGCCGCCGTTGAGCCGGTCGCCGCCGACACCGCCGACGAGGCGGTCGATGCCGTCACCGCCGAAGGCGACGTCGACCCCGTCGGCCCCGTCCAGGGTGTCGTTGCCGGCCGAGCCCCGCAGGATGTCGTCGCCGGCCTGCCCGAAGACGCGGTCGTGGTCGTCACCGCCGTTGAGGCGGTCCGGGCCGCCACCCCCGCAGATGGTGTCGAGGCCGCCGAGCCCGTCGATGACGTCGCCCGCCGGGGTGCCGAGGATGACGTCGTTGGCTTCGGTCGGGACCTGGTCGAGCGACAGGTCGACGGTGACGGCTCGGCCGGCGCAGGTGGAGCCGAGCTCGGCCGCCACCCGGTCGTCGCCCATCGGGGCGAGCGACGCGACCACGACCATGACCACGACCAGAAGACGCCATTGGCACCCGGTCGCGGTCACCGTCGGCCTCCTCGCGGTCACGCCGACCGAAGGGCCGGCACCCCGACGAGTGTCCCCGGTCGAGCAGTCGATCAGTAGGGCCTTTGGTCCGGAAGCCCGGTCTGGCCGGTGGCCGTCCGTCCGGTGGCCCACGACCACCGAGCGGGAGGGCGATGTACGTGCAGAAAACCTGAGTGTCTCATTGTCAAGTTCTGCTGTAGCGCGTAGACTGGCTCCATGGCGATGGACCCGAACCGGTGGACGCTGAAGACCCAGGAGGCGGTGACCCAGGCCGTCGAGGCGGCCAAGGCGCAGAGCAACCCCGAGGTCACTCCCGATCACCTGCTGGCCGCCCTGCTGGGCCAGGCCGAGGGGGTCGTGCTGCCGATCCTGCAGAAGGTCGGCCGGCCGCCGCTGGAGCTGCGCAACCGGGTGCAGGACGCCCTGGCCAAGCTCCCTCACAGCTACGGGTCCGAGGCCCAGTTCGGGGCGGAGTTCCGCTCGGTGCTGGACAAGGCCGACCACGAGCGCGAGCAGCTCACCGACGAGTACCTCTCCACCGAGCACCTCCTCCTGGCCCTGGCCGACCGGGTGGATGTCGGTCGGGACCAGCTGCTGGAGGCCCTCGTCGAGGTGCGAGGGAGCCACCGGGTCACCAGCCAGAGCCCCGAGGACCAGTTCCAGGCCCTGGAGAAGTACGGCCGGGACCTCACCGAGGACGCCCGCCAGGGCAAGCTCGACCCCGTCATCGGCCGCGACGACGAGATCCGGCGGGTCGTGCAGGTCCTGTCGCGGCGCACGAAGAACAACCCGGTCCTCATCGGCGAGCCCGGCGTGGGCAAGACCGCGATCATCGAGGGCCTGGCCCGGCGCATCGTGGAGGGCGACGTGCCCGAGAGCCTGCGCAACCGCCGCCTCATCAGCCTCGACCTGGGCAGCATGGTGGCCGGGGCCAAGTACCGGGGCGAGTTCGAGGAGCGCCTGAAGGCCGTCCTCAAGGAGATCACCGACGCCGAGGGCGAGGTCATCACCTTCATCGACGAGCTCCACACCATCGTGGGCGCCGGCGCGGCCGAGGGGGCCATGGACGCCGGCAACATGATCAAGCCGCTCCTGGCCCGGGGCCAGCTCCGCATGATCGGGGCCACCACCCTCGACGAGTACCGCAAGCACATCGAAAAGGACGCCGCCCTCGAGCGCCGCTTCCAGCAGGTCTTCGTCGGCCAGCCCAGCGTCGAGGACACCATCGCCATCCTCCGCGGCCTCAAGGAGCGCTACGAGGTCCACCACGGCGTGCGCATCCAGGACGCCGCCCTCGTCGGTGCCGCCGTCCTCTCGGACCGCTACATCACCGGGCGCTTCCTGCCCGACAAGGCCATCGACCTGGTCGACGAGGCCGCCTCCAAGCTGCGCATCGAGATCGACTCCATGCCCACCGAGATCGACGTCGTCGAGCGCCGCATCCGCCAGCTGGAGATCGAGCGGGTGGCGCTGGCCAAGGAGACCGACACGCCCTCCAAGGAGCGCCTCGACGCCCTGGAGAAGGAGCTGGCCGAGCTCAACGAGCAGAAGTCCTCGATGGTGGCCCACTGGCAGTCCGAGAAGGAGGCCATCGGCACCATCCGCGAGCTGAAGGAGGAGCTGGAGCGCCTGCGGGAGCAGGCCGAGCGCGAGGCCGACCTCAACGTCGCCGCGGAGATCCGCTTCGGGCGCATCCCCGAGCTGGAGCGCCAGATCGACGGCGCCACCGCCCGCCTCGACGAGCTGCAGGTGTCCCAGAAGATGCTGAAGGAGGAGGTCGACGAGGAGGACGTGGCCGAGGTCGTCTCCCGCTGGACCGGCGTGCCCATCTCCCGCCTCATGGAGGGCGAGATCGAGAAGCTGATCCACCTCGAGGACCACCTGCACGAGCGGGTCGTCGGCCAGGAGGACGCGGTCAGCGCAGTGGCCAACGCCATCCGTCGCAGCCGGGCCGGGCTCTCGGACCCGCATCGCCCCATCGGCAGCTTCCTGTTCCTGGGGCCCACCGGCGTGGGCAAGACCGAGCTGGCCCGGGCGCTGGCCGAGTACCTCTTCGACGACGAGCGGGCCATGGTCCGCATCGACATGTCCGAGTACCAGGAGAAGCACACGGTGGCCCGCCTCATCGGGGCGCCCCCGGGCTACGTCGGCTACGACGAGGGCGGCCAGCTCACCGAGGCCGTGCGCCGCCGGCCCTACGCGGTGGTCCTGCTCGACGAGATCGAAAAGGCCCATCCCGACGTGTTCAACGTCCTGCTGCAGCTGCTGGACGACGGGCGCCTGACCGACGGCCAGGGGCGGACGGTCGACTTCAGCAACGTCGTGTTGGTGATGACCTCCAACCTTCCGGGCGATCCGCGGGACTTCTTCAAGCCCGAGTTCGTGAACCGGGTGGACGACATCATCCGCTTCCGGTCCCTCACCCAGGAGGACCTGGGCCGGATCGTGGCGATCCAGCTGGAGGGCCTGCGTCGCCGCCTGGCTGACCGCCGGGTCGAGCTGAAGGTGACCGACGCGGCCATGGCCCTGCTGGCCGAGCGCGGCTTCGACCCCGCCTTCGGGGCCCGGCCCCTCAAGCGGGTCATCCAGAAGGACCTCGGTGACCGCCTGGCCATGGCCCTGCTGGAGGGCCGGTTCGCCGACGGCGACACCGTGACCGTCGACGCCGACGGCGACGAGCTGACCGTGACCTGATCCCGGGCGGGGCCCGACCTCAAGTGGGGGCCCTGATGCGCCGATGGTTCCTGCGGAAGGTTGGCGATCACCCCAGGGACGGCACGGCTACATGCAACCCACGCAACGGCGCAGCGAGGAGTTCGACGACGAGCCGCGCCCCGCGGCCAAGGCGTCGACCGGGGGTTACCGACCTCGGACCCGCCTCAAGGGGGAGCGCGGCTACGTCCTGATCATGTCGGCCCTGCTCATGTTGCCGCTGCTGGCCTTCGCGGGGTTCGCGGTCGACATCGGCTACTGGTACACCCACGCCAACCGGATGCAGCGGGCCGCCGACGCCGCCTCGCTGGCCGGTGTGGTGTGGATGCCGAACGACGAGAAGGCCGAGACGATCGCCCTCGAGACGGCGAAGGCCAACGGCTTCGACGACGCCGATCCCGACATCGTGGTCACCGTCACCCCGGTCGGCAACCGTCGCCTGCAGGTCTACATCCACGACCTGTCCGTGGACATGTACCTGTCGTCGCTCTTCCTCGACCAGGTCGACATCGAACGCCAAGCGCTCGCCGAGTACGTCCAGGCCGTGCCCATGGGCAGTCCCGACAACACCCTGGGCAACGACCCCGACCGCTGGAGCGTCTCGGGCTACAACCGGCCGTACTACTGGCTGAACGTCTCGGCCCCGGCCAGCACCAAGCAGAACGGGGACCGGTACACGGCGGGGTACTGCAACGCCTACTCGGGCTGTTCGGGGACCGACAACCTCGACTACAGCAGCGACGGCTACTTCTTCAAGGTCACCGTCGACACCAAACCGGCCAGCGGTGACCTCCTGCATCGACGTCTTCGACCCGGCCTACACCAACCAGGGCAACACCTGCACGGAGACGAACCTGCCCGCGGCGGGCTCGACCTGGGACAGCCAGGCCGCGGCTCTGGTCGCCGCGGGCACCGTGCCGTCCGACGCCGCCACCCGGTACGTCCGCGCCCCGTGCTCGGGCACCGACCCCAACAGCCAGTTCTGCGTGGCCGACGGCGCCACGGGCGCCGCGACCCAGGACGTCAACACGTCCTACATCGTGCGGGCGCCGGACAACACGCCGTTCGACAACTACGACAACCCGGTGGTCTGTGGCAAGACCTTCGGCGCCTTCGACTCCTCGGTGGTCACCCTGCTGCAGTCCAGCACGGTGCGCTCGCCGGAGAACATGACCTTCGCCCAGCACTTCCGGCGCTGGACCAACATCTGCACCATCCCGTGGTCCAGCACGGTGGTGGGCGACTACCTGCTCCAGATCACGACCACCGCGGACCTGTCCAACCCGCCGACGAGCCTCACGACCTACGACGCCACGGTCAACACCGGGGGCTACAACAAGTACGCCCTGCGGGCCGGCTGGGGGACCAACCCGTCCGCGGCGTCCTACGCCACGGGCGTGAACCTCTTCGCCGACGGCCGCCTCCCCGTGTACGTGAACCAGGCCGGCGGCGGCACGTCGACCAACTTCTACCTGGCCCGGATCGTGCCCGAGTACGCCGGTCAGCTCCTGGAACTGGAGCTGTTCGACATCGGGGACGGCCCGTCCGGCACCACCGCCTCGATCTCCATCATCGCCCCGCCCGACATGACGGGGGGCCCCATCACGTCGTGCACGTTCATCCGGGACAACGCACCCCCGGACATCGTGACCAACACCACCTGTGGCATCACCGGCCTGACCAGTTCGACGGACCAAGGCCGGCTCCGCACCGTGCAGATCCCCCTGCCCGACGCCTACAGCTGCGACGCGGGCAGCGACTACGGCTGCTGGTTCAAGATCGGCCTCACCTACTCCCCGACGGTCCCGACCGACCAGACGACCTGGTCGGCCCGGGTCCGGGGCGACCCGGTCAGGCTGGTGGAGTAGGCGATGCTCACCATCTCCCGCCTACGGGCCCGGGTCCGACGAGGTGAGCGCGGCGCGGCCCTGGTCGAGGCCGCGTTCATCACGCCGGTCTTCGCCCTCCTCATCTTCGGCATGATCGAGTTCGGCCTCACGTTCCGTGACTACCTCACGGTGGCCAACATCTCCCGGGACAGCGCCCGTGCGGCCAGTGCCTACGGCGACTCGCTGTATGCCGACTACAACGTGATCCAGGTCGCTCGGCAGTCCTCCAAGGGCTTCCGACCCAACGAGATCCAGCGCCTCGTGATCTTCGACGCCGGCTCGGTCAGCGGCAGCATCCTGGACGCCAGCCACCCGGCCCATCCCTGCCTGACCTCGTCGGTGGGCATCGCGGGGATCTGCAACGTGTACGACGCGGCCGACCTGGCTCTGGCCAAGTCCTTCTACGGCTGCAAGTCCTCCCAGGACCTGGACCGCTACTGGTGCCCGACCACCCGGGAGGTCCGGGCCTCGGGCCCGCCCGACTACATCGGCGTGTACGTGAAGGCCCGCCACGACTTCATCACCGGGTTGTTCGGCCCCGGCATGGATCTCACCGACGTGTTGGTCATGCGCATCGAACCGCAGGACTTCTGATGCGGGCCGTCGCCGCGCTCCGGCGCCGATTCCGTGACGAGGACGGCAACCGTCAGCGGGGGGCCGCGATGGTCGAGTTCGTCCTCATCGCGCCGCTGTTGGTGTTGATCACCGCCGCCATCTTCGAGTTCGGCCTGGCCTTCCGGGACTCGATGACCCTCTCGAACGCGTTGCGCTCCGGCGCCCGTGTCGGCAGCAACGCCGGCCGGGAGCGTCAGGCCGACTACACGATCCTCAAGTCGGTCGAAGCGGCCATGACCGAGTTCCCGACGGCCCAGGTCGAGCGGATCATCGTCTACAAGGCCTCCACCTCGAACTCCGATGTGCCCGCGGCCTGCCTGGCGGTCACCGGAAGCGGCGGGGTCACCGGGTCCTGCAACGTCTACCAGTCCTCGGACCTCGCCCGCCCCCTGTCCGACTTCGGGGGCACCACCTCGTGTTCGGGCACGTCCCCGGACCGGTACTGGTGCCCCACCTCGCGCCAGAACCAGCAGGCGTTGGGGGCCGACTACCTCGGGGTGTGGATGCAGATCCGCTACCGCTACGTCACCCGCGTGTTCCCCGGCACCGGGATCACCATCACCGACCACGCCATCATGCGGCTGGAACCGAGGCTCACCTGATGGGCGGGACCGTCCGGAATCCCCTCCAGCGTCGCCACCCGCGTGCCGATGAACGGGCCATGGGTCGCGGCCGGTCACGTCCTCGTCGGAGTGGGTTCGCCGCGACGCGCGGGGCCACCCTGGTCGAGTACTCGCTGATCATCGCCGTCTTCGTGTTCGGGTCCCTGGGGGCCATCTCCCAGCTCGACTCGAAGTCGGGCGACTACTACGAGAACGCCAGCGACGACATCGGCGACCTCCCCCAGACCGGCATCGACACCAGCGACGACGGCACGGTCCCGACCTCCTCGACCACGACCACCACGACCACGGCGCCGACGACCTCCACGACGACCACGACGACGACCACGACCACGACGACGACCACGACCACGACCACGACGACCACCACGACGATCCCGACGACCACGACCACGACGATCCCGACCCGCAGCACGATCACCGAGTTGACCAACATCTCCACCAACAGCGGGAGCAGCTACAACGCCATCGCCCGGGTCCGCATCCGCCACAACAAGACCGCGTGCCGCGATCAACGGGGCGACGGTCACCATCCGGATGGTGGACAACAACGGCAGCGTCAGCACCAGGACGTGCACCACCGACTCGACGGGCCGGTGTTCGGTCACCTGGAGCCGGTCCGACAGCCGGTCCCCGGTCACCGCCACGGTCACCGGCGTCAGCTCCAGCCCCGTCTGGGACGGCGTCCAGGCCTCGGTCTCAGCTCCCCCACCCCTAGGCCGACCCGGCCGGGCTCGGTAGGCTCACGGCGCAACGGATCCGACGAGGGGAGAGGCCGTGCCCGCGACCGTCGTCGTCGGCACCCAGTGGGGCGACGAGGGCAAGGGGAAGTTCACCGACCTCGTCGCCAAGGAGATGCAGCTGGTCGTCCGCTACCAGGGCGGCCACAACGCGGGCCACACCCTGGTGGTCGACGGCGAGAGCTTCGCCCTCCAACTGGTGCCCTCCGGGATCCTCTATGACCACATCACGCCGATCATCGGCAACGGTGTCGTGGTCGACCCCCGGGTCCTCATCACCGAACTGGACATGCTCGAGGCCCGCGGGGTGGACACCAGCCGCCTCGTGGTCAGCGGCAACGCCCACCTGATCCTGCCCTACCACCAGGCCATCGACGTGATGATCGAGCGCTACCTGGGCAAGAACAAGCTGGGCACGACCAAGCGGGGCATCGGGCCGGCCTACGCCGACAAGGCCGCCCGCATCGGCATCCGGGTCCAGGACCTGCTGGACCCGAAGATCTTCCGGGCCAAGCTCGACGGGGCCCTGCGGGAGAAGAACCCGCTGCTGGCCAAGGTCTACAACCAGCTCGGCTTCGAGGCCGACGACATCGCCGAGGAGTACCTCGAGCGCTGCCTGCCCCGCCTCGAACGCCACATCGGCGACGCCGTCGGACTGGTCCACGAGGCCCTCGACGCCGACCAGCACGTGCTGCTGGAGGGCGCGCAGGCCACCTTCCTGGACCTGGACCACGGCACGTACCCCTACGTGACGTCCTCCAACCCGGTGGCGGGTGGAGCCTGCACCGGTGCCGGCGTGGGGCCCCGGCACATCGACCGGGTGATCGGCATCGCCAAGGCGTACATCACCCGGGTCGGCGCGGGACCCTTCGTCACCGAGCTGCCCGAAGGCGATCCGGTGGGCGACCACCTCGTCGACGTCGGTCACGAGTACGGCACCAACACCGGCCGCCGCCGCCGTCCGGGCTGGTTCGACGCCGTCATGCTGCGCCACGCGGTCCGGCTGAACTCGCTGTCGGAGCTGGCCCTCACCAAGATGGACATCTTCGACACCCTGGACACGGTCAAGGTCTGTGTGGCCTACGAGGTCGATGGCGTCCGCCACGAGCACCTGCCGTACCACCAGAGCGAGCTGTTCCACGCCCGCCCGGTCTACGAGGAGCTGCCCGGCTGGCAGGAGGACCTGAGCGAGGCGACCGAGCTCCACGACCTGCCCCGACGGGCCCTCGACTACCTGGACTTCCTCGAGGAGCAGGTGGGCGTCCCCATCCGCCTCGTCGGGGTGGGCCCGGGCCGGACCCAGTTCGTCCAGCGCACGCCGTGACAGGACCCGCCGCCCGGTGAGGGTCTGTGTCGTCGGGGGCGGCGGGCGGGAGCACGCCCTCGCCCACGCGCTCGGCCGTACGGCCGAGGTGGTCGTGACCCCCGGCAACCCGGCCATCCCGGGCTCGGTGCCGACCCCGCCCGAGGCGATCGAGGCCGATCTCTTCGTCGTCGGTCCGGAGGCGCCGCTGGTGGACGGCCTGGCCGACCGGCTGCGGGCCCAAGGCAAGCTGGTGTTCGGCCCGGGAGCCGACGGCGCCCGCCTCGAGGGCTCGAAGGCGTGGATGAAGGAGCTGCTGGCGACCGCCGGGGTGCCCACTGCGGGCCACCGGGCCTTCACCGAGGCGGCGCCGGCCAAGGCGTACCTGGCCACGCTCGCCCCGCCCTACGTGGTCAAGACCAACGGGCTGGCCGCCGGCAAGGGCGTGCTGGTCACCGCCTCCCTGGCCGAGGCCGAGGCCGATGTGGACGAGAAGCTCTCCGGCGCCGCCTTCGGCGCCGCCGGCCGCCAGGTCGTCATCGAGGAGGGCCTGACCGGACCGGAGCTGTCGATCCTGGTGGTCTGTGACGGGACCCGGGCCGTCCCCCTGGCTCCGGCCCAGGACTTCAAGCGGATCGGCGACGGCGACGTCGGCCCGAACACCGGTGGCATGGGGGCCTACTCTCCCGTGCCCGTCGCGGGTGCGGACGTCGTGGACCTGGTCATGGACGAGGCGGTCGAGCCCACACTGGCCGCGCTGCGGGCCCGCGGTATCGACTACCGCGGTGTCCTCTACGCCGGCCTGATGCTGACCCCGGACGGCCCCAAGGTCATCGAGTACAACGTCCGCTTCGGCGACCCCGAGTCCCAGGTGATCCTGCCCCGGCTGACCTCGGACCTGGCCGAGCTGCTGACCCAGGCGGCCGCCGGTGACCTGCGGGTCGAGCCGACGTTCAGCGCCGATGCTGCAGTGACCGTCGTCGCGGCGGCGGCGGGGTACCCGGAGGCACCGCGCTCGGGCGACGCGATCACGGGCCTCGATGCCGCGTCGGCCCTGCCCGGGGTGACGGTCTTCGCGGCCGGGGTGGCCGAGGACGGGGCCGGGCGTCTGGTGACCGCGGGCGGCCGGGTCCTGGCGGTCACGGCCACCGGGCCGAGCATCGCGTCGGCCCGGGATCGGGCCTATGCCGCGATCGACGAGATCCACTGGGACGGCATGCAGTACCGGACCGACATCGCCGCAGCCGCGGCATCCGAACCACAGACAGCAAAGGAGGCACCGTGAAGGTCGCCGTTTTGATGGGCTCACCCCGTGACGGGGACAAGATGGCACCGGCGGCGGAGACGCTCGAACGCTTCGGCATCGAGGCCGATGTCCGGGTGCTCTCCGCCCATCGCAACCCGGCCGAGGTCGCCCAACTGGCGGGCGGCGCCCGGGAGGCGGGCTACGTGGCCTTCATCTGTGGGGCCGGGATGGCCGCCCACCTGGCCGGGGTGGTCGCGGCGCACACCACCCTGCCGGTGGTGGGGGTGCCCCTGTCCGGGGGGGCGCTGAATGGGGTCGACGCCCTCTACGCCACCGTGCAGATGCCCCGGGGCATCCCGGTGGCCACCGTGGCCGTGGACGGCTCGATGAACGCCGCGCTCCTGGTGGTGCAGATGCTGGCGATCAGCGATGCCGGTCTCGCCGCCCAACTGGCCGACCACCGAGCCGAGATCGCTCTCGGCTGACACTCGCCGCGCCTGCGGCGCTGGGGTGGGCTCTCGCGCGGGGATGCCTGCGCTGGGGGTCAGTCGGTGTGGTTGTCGGGGTGGGTGCGGAGGGCGGCGATGCGGGCGAGCATGGCTTTGGCGTCGCTGTCCTTCGGGGCCGCGGGATCAGCGGCGGGGATGCGCGTGGGCGTCCGGGGCCGGATGGCCGATCGGGGGACGTCGGGGGCCACGTGACGCATCGGCGGTGGCGGCGGGGTGAGACGAGGCGATGGGGGGGCGGCCATCGTCCGGGTGTGGGGTGGGACGAGCGGTGCCGGGGGAGGCGGGACGAGCGGCTCGACGGGCGGCGGCAGGGCGAGGTCGCCGTGGTCGGCCTCCAGTGAGGGCAGCGGGTCGAAGGCGTTGCCCTCGGCCGCCGGGGGCGGCGGGGGCAGCGGGTCGGCGAGGCCACCACCGAGGCCACCACCGAGGCCGAACGAGCCCAGAGGATCGGTGTCGAGCTCCACGACCAGCGGGGCGCTCGCCGCGGCCGGCTCGAACGGGGTCGGCTCGAACGCCTCGACGAACAGGGGCTGGGGCATGGCCGGGTCGGGGCCGTCGTAGCGGTCGAACGGCGGGTCCCCGACCATGGTGGGGGTGGGCGCGTCCTGGCGCTCCCGGGAGAGGTCGGTGGGTCCCGCCGCCCACGTCGGCGTCTCCGGCTCGAGAGTCGGGAACGGATCGAAGGCATCGGAGCCGGAGGGGTCGCGGTCGAAGGCGAAGGGCTCGGCGGCCGGCCCGGCGTAGGTGACGGGATCTGCGGGGGGCTCGGCGGCATAGCGGTCATCGGCGGGGAGCGGCGCCGCGGCGACAGGGACGACGGGATCACCGAGCACGGGGAGGGGACCGGTGAAGGACCCCGGGTCATCGCCGGCCCACCCCGCGCCGAGTGCACTCTCGCCGACGATCGCGGGCGGGAACTCGGTCGGGACCGCGGGCGCGGACTCGAAGCCCGGGGGGCCGGTGGTGTCCGCCGGGACGGCGATCTCGTCGCGCCAGTCGCTGCCGGGCGGCCCCGGGGGAGCGAGGTTGACCCCTGGGGGCGGCGTCGGCGTCTCGGGCTGGGGTGGCGGCAGCCGCAGGGCCTCCCGCTGGGCCGCGGCCTCGGCGGCGGCGTGGTCCTCTTCGTCGGCGACCGCCGCCTCGTCCATCTTCTGCCAGGTGGCGACCCCGTCCGGCGGCGGGCTCTGCAGGTCCCGCTTGCGGGCCTGGCGCCATTCCTTCAGGCGGCGCTTGGTCTCCTTGGGCACCACGACGGTCGGGTTGCGGGCCGTCTGGCGGACGCCGGCCGCGCTGACCGCGCAAGGCACGCAGTACGGGGGCTTGACCGGGCCGAACGGGTACACGAGGCAGTCGGCGCAGAAGGGCCCACCGCAGCTCCGGCACAGACCTTCTGCGACCTCGTAGGGGTGGACCTGGCAGATGTGTGCCACCTCCTTCTCGTCGGCCGGTCAACCCCTCGGATTGAGGGCTCCGCCTCCCCGTACGATGGGAAGGTGATCAGCAACGTGCTCGCCGAGCGGTACGCCAGCGCCCCGGTGACCGAGCTGTTCTCCCCCGAGCACAAGATCCGGCTCGAGCGGCGCTTCTGGATCGCGGTCATGGAGGCCCAGCGCGAGCTCGGTGTGGACATCCCCGCCGAGGCGGTCGACGCATCGCGAGCCGTGGTCGACACCATCGACCTCGACTCGATTGCCGCCCGCGAGCGGGTCACCCGTCACGACGTGAAGGCGCGGGTCGAGGAGTTCTCGGCACTGGCGGGTCACGAGCACGCCCACAAGGCGATGACGTCGCGGGACCTGACCGAGAACGTCGAGCTCCTGCAGGTCCGCACCGGCCTGGAGCTGATCCGGGACCGGTTGGTGACCGTGCTGGCCCGGTTGGCCGAGCGGGCCCTCGAGCACGACGACCTGGCGCTCACCGGTCGGAGCCACAACGTCCCGGCCCAGGTGACGACGCTGGGCAAGCGCTTCGCCAACGCCGGCGAGGAGGTCCTGCGCGCGTTCGGACGGGTGGACGCCCTGGCCCGTGACCTGCCCCTGCGGGGCCTGAAGGGGCCGATGGGCACCGCCCAGGACCAGCTCGACCTGCTCGGGGGGGACCCCGAGGCCCTGGACCGCCTGGAGGAGGCCGTCCGGCGCCACCTCGGCTTCGCCACGTCGCTCACCAGCGTGGGTCAGGTGTACCCCCGGTCGCTGGACTACGAAGTGGTCACCGCGCTGGCCCAGTCTGCGGCCGGCCCGGCCAGCCTGGCCACGACCCTTCGCCTGATGGCCGGCCACGACCTCGCCACCGAGGGCTTCGTCGCCGGTCAGGTCGGCTCCTCGGCCATGCCCCACAAGATGAACGCCCGGTCCTGTGAGCGCATCGTCGGCCTCAAGCGCATCCTCGAGGGCCACGTGACCATGCTCGGTGCAGTGTCCGGCGACCAGTGGAACGAGGGCGACGTCAGCTGCTCGGTCGTGCGCCGGGTCGCGCTGCCCGACGCCTTCTTCGCCGCCGACGGGGTGCACCAGACGACCCTGCACGTGCTCGCCGGCTTCGGGGTCTTCCCTCGGGTGGTGGCCGACGAGCTGGACCGCTACCTCCCGTACCTGGCGACCACCGCCGTGCTCGTGGCCCTGGTCCGTCAGGGCCTCGGGCGCGAGGAGGCCCACGAGCTGATCAAGGGCCACGCGGTGGCCGCGGCGTTGGCCGCCCGGCAGGAAGGGGCGGCGGCCGAAGGGTTGGTCGACCGACTCGCCGCCGATGACCGCATCCCGCTCAGCCGGGCCGATCTCGACGCCATCATCGGGGACCCCCTGGCCTTCGTCGGCGACGCCCGGCGGCAGGTGGCGACCTTCGCGGCCACCGTCGGGAAGCTGGTCACCGAGCACCCCGATGCCGCTTCGTATCAGCCCGACCGGCTGTTGTAGAACGGGGCCGTGAGCTCCGCCCCGCTGTACTCCGGCAAGGTCCGTGACATCTACGCCGTCGGCGACGACCGGTTGGCCATGGTCACCTCCGACCGCATCTCGGCCTTCGACGTCGTCATGGCCGAGCCCATACCCGACAAGGGACGGGTGCTGACGGCCATGACCGCGTTCTGGTCCGAGCAACTGGCGAGTGTGGCCCCCAGCCACCTCCTGTCCACCGACCTGGCCGACCTGCCCGAGGACCTGCAGGAGCCCGGTTGGGAGGGTCGGGTGATGCTCTGTCACCGGGCCGAGATGCTGCCGATCGAGTGCATCGTCCGGGGCTACCTCACCGGCTCGGCCTGGAAGGAGTATCGCTCGTCGGGGACCATGCACGGCACCGAGCTGCCCGCCGGCCTGCTGGAGTCCGCCCAGCTGCCCGAGGCGGTCTTCACCCCGTCGACCAAGGCCGAGGTCGGCGACCACGACGAGAACATCTCCTTCGCCGCGGCGGTGGACCTGGTCGGCGCTGAGGTGGCGGCGGCGGCCCGGGACATCAGCCTCGAGCTCTACCGCCGGGGTGCGGAGTGGGCCGCCGAGCGGGGGATCCTGATCGCGGACACCAAGTTCGAGCTGGGCATGGTCGACGGCGAGCTCACGGTCTGTGACGAGGTCCTGACCCCCGACTCGTCCCGCTTCTGGCCGGCGGACCAGTGGACACCCGGCTCGACGCCCCCGTCCTTCGACAAGCAGCCGGTGCGCGATCACCTCGACGGGCTGGACTGGGACAAGGCCCCGCCCCCGCCGTCGCTGCCCCCGGAGGTCGTCGACGCCACCTCCGCCCGGTACATCGAGGGCTACGAGCGCATCAGTGGTCGTCGCTTCGCCGACTGGCCCGGCGCCGGCACCTGAGGGCCGCCACCGTTCGCGTCAGGCAGCACCCCGTGCGCGACGATGACGCCATGGCCTCATTCTCCGTGCACGTCGAGGTGACCCAGCGGCCCGGCATCGCCGACCCGGAGGGCGCGACCATCGAGCGATCGCTGCCCGCCCTCGGCTTCGACGAGGTGCGCGGGGTGCACGTGGGCAAGTCGATCCGCTTCCGCGTGGACGCCCCCGACGAGGCCTCGGCCCGGGCCCGAGTGACCGAGCTCTGCGACCGGTTCCTCACCAACCCCGTCATCGAGGACGCCACGATCGAGCTCAGCACCCTGGCCGGGGCCGAGGGCTGATGGCCCCCAAGGTCGGGGTCCTGCTCTTCCCCGGGTCCAACTGCGAGCAGGACGTCGTCGAAGCCTTCACGGGTCTGGGAGCCGAGACCGACCTGATCTGGCACGGTGATCGTTCCTTGGGCGGGGCCGATGCGGTCATCGTCCCCGGCGGCTTCGCCCACGGTGACTACCTCCGCCCAGGGGCCATCGCCCGGTTCTCGCCGGTGATGGAGGCGGTGGCGGAATTCGCGGCATCCGGGGGCCCGGTGGTGGGCATCTGCAACGGATTCCAGGTGCTGTGCGAGGCGGGATTGCTCCCCGGTGTCTTGCAGAAGAACGCCGGCCTTCGGTTCCTCTGCCAGACGGTGACGTTGCGGGTGGCATCGCAGGCCTCGGTGCTCACCCGGGACGTGGCGGTCGGGTCAGAACTGCGGATCCCCATCAACCACTTCTCGGGCAACTACACCTGCGACCCGGCCACCCTCGAGCGCATCATCGCCGAGGACCAGGTCGTGGTCCGCTACGTGGACAACCCCAACGGCTCCATGGCCGACATCGCCGGGGTCAGCAACCCCGAGGGCAACGTGGTCGGCCTCATGCCCCACCCCGAGCGGGCCAGTTCGGCCCTGCTCGGCTCCGAGGACGGTCTGCCCCTCCTGGCCTCGGTTCTGGCCGCCACCCGCGCGGTCGCCTGACCCGCACGCGCCCGGGCGGTGAGGTCGCCGGAACGATCCACCCCGGCCGTCCAACGGTGCAGATCGGTCCGACAGCGCCTCGAGCGGCGGTCAGCCGGCGCGGGTGATCCCGGCCGCCTTGAGGGTGGAGGCGTCGACGCCGAGCTCCCGCCAAGCGGCGTAGGTGATGCCCTTGCGGGCGCCGTAGGCCTTGGCGCTGTCGGTGAAGCCTTTCTCCAGTGCTGAGAGGTCCGGCTTGTTCTCCATGTTGGCCAGTTCGGTGGTGAGATCCATACGTTCTTGGACCAGTTGGAGGCGCTTGAGGGGATCGGCTCCGTCGATCTGGACCTCGATGGTGTCGAGGCGCTTCTTGATGGAGTCCGAGGTCCGCTTCCGGCCCCTCTTTGGCTTGTGGGCCTCCAGCGCCTCCAAGTAGTTGCGCACGGCCCTGGACTGGGTACGACCTTCCGCGAGTGCTGTCTTGTGTTCGGCAGACATGCTGCCTTTGGTGTCAGGTGTCATTGCGTAAGAGTCTGCCCAGAATGGCGATCAATTGCCAAGCGCTCGAGGCAAGAAATTGGCAAAGGCATTGCTCTCCAACGATCGGTTAGTAGGTGGACACGCGTGTAACACAGATCGCCTCCGCGGCGGTCGCGCGACGTGCGGCTACCGTCGGCGCCGTGGCGGCACTGCACCGGGAACTGGGTCTGACCGATGACGAGGCGGCCGACATCGAGGCCATCCTGGGGCGGGCCCCGAACCACCTCGAACTGGCCATGTACGCGGTCATGTGGTCCGAGCACTGCTCCTACAAGTCCTCCCGCATCCACCTGAAGCGCCTCCCCACCGAGGGCGAGGCGGTCCTGGTGGGTCCGGGTGAGAACGCCGGGGTCCTCGATGTCGGCGACGGCATCGCGGTGGCCATCCGCATCGAGTCCCACAACCACCCGTCGGCCATCGAGCCCTATCAGGGGGCGGCCACCGGCGCCGGCGGGATCCTGCGCGACATCTTCACGATGGGGGCCCGGCCGATCGCCCTCATGGACCCGCTGCGGTTCGGGCCCCTCGACGACGCCCGCAGCCGGTGGATAGCCGAGGGGGTCGTGGCCGGGATCTCGGGGTACGGGAACTCGGTGGGTGTCCCCACGGTGGGCGGCGAGGTCGTCTTCGACGAGTGCTACAGGGGCAACCCGCTGGTGAACGTGCTCTGCCTCGGCGTGATGCCCAAGGACCGGCTGGTCCTGGGCCAGGCCTCCGGCGAGGGCAACCTCGCCGTGCTCCTCGGCTCCTCGACCGGCCGGGACGGCATCGGCGGGGTCAGCGTGCTGGCCTCCTCGGGGTTCAGCGAGGAGACCGACGCCGACAAGCGCCCCTCGGTCCAGGTCGGGGACCCCTTCGAGGAGAAGCGACTCATCGAGGCCTGCCTCACGCTGCTCGACGCCGGTCTCGTGGTCGGCATCCAGGACTTCGGCGGCGCCGGTCTGACCTGTGCGACGAGCGAGACCGCCTCCCGGGCCGGCATGGGCATGGACGTGGACGTCACGGCCGTGCGGCGTCGCGAGCCCGGGATGGAGCCGTTCGAGGTCATGACCTCGGAGTCCCAGGAGCGGATGCTGGCCATCGTGGAGCCGGACGACCTCGACGAGGTCCTCGCCATCTGCGCCCGCTGGGAGGTGGCGGCCGATGTCGTCGGGAAGGTCACCACGGGTGGGCAACTGCGCATCCTCGACGGTTGGGACGGTGAGGTCCTGGCCGACGTGCCCGCGTCCTCCCTGCACGACGCCGCCCCGCTGTATGACCGCCCCCAGGAGCGGCCGGGCCGGGCCGTCGACCACGACGCCGACATCGGGTCGGTCCCCGACGACTGCGGGGCCGACCTGCTCGGCCTGCTGACCGACGCCTCCTGGGTCTACCGCCAGTACGACCACCAGCTGTTCCTGAACACCGTGGTCGGCCCCGGCGACGACGCCACGGTGCTGCGGCTGAAGCATCCCACGACGGGGGAGGACACGGGTCGGGGCCTCGCCCTCACCACCGACGGCAACCATCGGTGGTGCGCAGTGGACGCCCGGCAGGGCACGACCATGGTCGTGGCCGAGGCCCTTCTCAACCTGGCCTGTGTCGGGGCCCGCCCCTTGGCCCTGGTCAACTGCCTGAACTTCGGGGACCCCGAGCACCCGGTGGTCATGGGTCAGCTCTCTGACGCCGTCGACGGCATGAGCGAGGCCTGCTCGGCCTTCGGCGTGCCCGTCGTGGGCGGCAACGTCAGCCTCTACAACGCGTCGGAGGGTGCCGACATCGACCCGACCCCGGTGGTCGGGCTGCTGGGCCTCATCGACGACCTGACCTCGGTGCCCCCGGGCGCCGGGCTGGTCGACGGGCATCGGCTGCTGCTGATCGGCCCCGAACAGGACGCCCTCGGTGGCTCCGAGTGGGCCCGGTCCACGGCTCGTTCCCGCCAGGGTGACCTGCCGGCCCTGGACCTGCGCCTGCACTCGGCGGTGGCCGATGTCGTCCGCGGTCTGGTCGCCGACGAGGTCGTGAGCGGCGTGCACGACGTGGCCAGCGGCGGCCTCGGCCTGGCCCTCGCCGAGATGGCCGTGGCGTCGGATGTCGGCTTCACCGTCGACGGCGTGGCCGATCACCGCTCCCTGTTCTCCGAGGCCCCCTCTCGGGTGGTGGCCTGCGTGGCCGCCGATCGCGAGGCCGCAGTCACGGCCCGGGCCCAGGCCGCGGGCGTCCCGGTCCGGCCGCTCGGCGTGGCGGGCGGCGACCGCCTGGTCGTCGACGGCCTGGTCGACGTCACCCTCGACGAGGCCAGGACCACCTGGCGCAACCGCCTCCCCGACGCCCTGGACGCCGTCGCCCGCTGAGCCGGCCCCGGCACCCCCTGCTGATCAGCCGGGCGTGGCGACGGGTTCCTCGGAGCGACGAGCCTGGTCGCTAGGCTCATCGGCGTGACGCCACCCGCCGACGATCTCGTCGACGAGGCACCCGTCGATCCCCTGGACGACGGCAAGAAGGAGGCCTGCGGGGTCTTCGGGGTGTACGCCCCCAACCAGCCCGTCTCCCACCTGCTCTACCTCGGGCTCTACGCGCTGCAGCACCGGGGCCAGGAGTCCGCCGGCATGGCGGTCAGCAGCGGCGACCACCTCATGGTCGTCAAGGACATGGGCCTGGTGGCCACGGTCTTCGACGACCGGACCCTCCAGTCGCTCCACGGCCACCTCGGCATCGGCCACACCCGGTACTCCACCTCCGGCTCCTCGAGCTGGCGCAACGCCCAGCCCGTCTTCCGGGACGCACCGGCCGGCCAGTTCGCCCTCGGCCACAACGGCAACCTCGTCAACACCGAGGAGTTGGCGGTCGAGGTCGGGATGTTGCCCGGCATGGTCACCAGCGACAGCGACCTCGTCGCCGAGATGATCCAGCGGGAGCTGCCTGCCTCCGGTGACGAGCGCAGCGACGGCCGCGGCCTCGAGCGGGCCCTGCTCAAGGTCCTGCCCCGCCTCGAAGGCGCCTTCTCCATGGTGGCCATGGACGAGGGCCACATCCTCGGGGTGCGGGATCCGAACGGCTTCCGGCCCCTCTGCCTCGGGCGCCTCGAGTCCGGCTGGGTCCTGGCGTCGGAGTCCCCGGCTCTCGACGTGGTCGGCGCCCACTTCGTGCGGGAGCTGGACCCGGGCGAGATGGTGGTCATCGACGCCACCGGCGTCCGCTCCATGAAGCCCTTCGCGGAGGAGCGGCTGAACCCCAAGCTCTGCCTCTTCGAGTTCGTCTACTTCGCCCGGCCCGACACCCGCCTCTACGGCCAGAGCGTCCACGCCGCCCGCGTGAAGATGGGCCGCCAGCTCGCCGAGCAGGCCCCGATCGAGGCCGACATGGTCATGGGCGTGCCCGAGTCCGGTCTGCCCGCGGCCGAGGGCTACTCGCACTTCAGTGGGATCCCTTACGGTCAGGGCCTGGTCAAGAACCGCTACATCGGTCGGACCTTCATCGCTCCCAGCCAGGAGATGCGGGCCCTCGGCGTCCGGATGAAGCTGAACCCGCTCAAGGACGCCATCGCGGACAAGCGCCTCGTGGTGGTGGACGACTCCATCGTGCGGGGCACCACGACCCGGGCCATGGTCAAGATGCTGCGGGAGGCCGGGGCCACCGAGGTCCACCTCCGGGTGTCGTCCCCGCCGTACCGCTGGCCCTGCTTCTACGGCATGGACACCGGCACCCGGGGTGAGCTGCTGGCCGCCAACCTGAGCGTGGCCGAGATCCAGGAGTACCTGGGCGTCGACACCCTCGCCTACCTCGAGCTGGACCGCCTGGTCGCCGCCACCGGCACCGTCGGGGCCGGCTTCTGCAACGCCTGCCTGACCGGCGAGTACCCGGTCGCCATCCCCACCAACCTCCACAAGGGCGTGTTGGAGCAGGGCGACGAGGTCACCGAGACCCGGGTCGCCGCCCCCCGCCTGCTCGACGACGAGGACCACCGCCTCCCGGCCGACCTCGCTCGCGAGGACTAGGCCCACTTGGGCGAGAGCTACGCGGCCGCGGGGGTCGACATCGATGCGGGGGAGGAGGCCGTCCGGCGCATCGGCCCCGCCGTCCGCTCCACCTTCACCGAGTCGGTCCTGACCGACGTCGGCGGCTTCGGGGCCCCGTTCGCCCTCGACACCTCGCGCTTCACCCAGCCCGTGCTGGTCTCCTCGACCGACGGCGTCGGCACCAAGCTCCTGGTGGCCGAGGCCACCGGCCGCTACGACACCATCGGCATCGACCTGGTCGCCATGGTGGTCGACGACCTGGTCTGCCAGGGGGCCGAGCCCCTGTTCCTGCTCGACTACCTGGCCGTCGGCGCCCTGAACCCCGATGTCGTGGAGCAGGTGGTGGGCGGCATCGCCGAGGGCTGCCGCCAGGCTCGCTGTGCCCTCATCGGTGGGGAGATGGCCGAGCACCCCGGGGCCATGGACCCCGACCGCATCGACGTGGCCGGCTTCGCTGTCGGTGTGGTCGAGCGGGATCGGCTCATCACCGGCGACCAGGCTCGCCCGGGCGACCTGCTCATCGGCCTGCCCTCGCCCGGCCTGCGCAGCAACGGCTACTCGCTCGCCCGCCGGGTCCTGCTGGAGGTCGGCGGCCTTCCGCTCGACGAGGTGGCCGACGACCTGCTGCTGCCCTCGGTCATCTACGCCCCCGCCGTGGTCGACACCCTCGCCGAGGTCGACGTGCGGGGGGTGGCCCACATCACCGGTGGCGGCATCCCCGGCAACCTCCCCCGGGCCCTGCCCGACGACGTCGGCCATTGGCTGGACCCGTCGACGTGGGACGTGCCGCCCATCTTCGGGCGCATCCAGGAACTGGGCGAGGTGAGCGACGAGGAGATGGCCAAGGTCTTCAACCTGGGCATCGGCATGGTCCTGGTCGTGGCTCCCGCCGACGCCGACCGCACGATCGCCCTCCTGGCCGAGCGGGGCCACGCCGCCCGCGCCATCGGCGAGGTCACCAAGGCGTGAGCGACGCCAAAGCCCTCCTCGTCCAGCACCTGCTGGAGCACTCGGTGCGGCGGGGGGACTTCACGCTGAAGTCGGGCAAGCAGAGCAACTGGTTCCTGGACGCCAAGCAGACCTGCTGTCGGGCCGAGGGGATCCTGCTGGTGGCCGATCTCGCGCTGGAGGCGATCCCCGACGAGGTGACCGCCATCGGTGGCCTGACCGTCGGGGCCGACCCCGTCGCCTACGGCGTGGCCGCCATCGCCGCGGCCCGGGGTCGGGACCTGCGCAGCTTCACCATCCGCAAGGAGGCCAAGGACCACGGCGTCGCCGGCCGCCTGGCCGGGGCCCTGATGGCCGGGGACAAGGTCGTCATCACCGAGGACGCCGTCACCCGGGGGACCTCCCCCATGGAGGCCGCCGAGGTGGTCCGCGAGCTGGGCGCCGAGCCGGTCCTGATCCTGCCCGTGGTCGACCGGGGCGGCACCTGCGGTGAGATGGCCGCCGCCGCCGGCATCCCCTTCCATCCTCTGGTGACCGCCCCCGACCTCGGCTTCCCCTACGAGAAGGACGCGTAGGCCCCGTCGTCGGGCCTGGGGAACGACACCGAGGCAGGGATGGGGGCGTGGGGTCGGGCGGCAGGGCCCCGGGGGCGCGAAATCCCACCCGCTGTGGCCATTTCTCGTTCTGGCGCCTGATTCGCCGGTCATGGCCGTCGAATCAGGCGCCAGAAGCAGATCGGACCCGCTGGAGGGCCGCGTTCGCCACGGAGCGTGGGATTCACGTGCCCAGGACGGCTCCGGCGGCACCCCACGCCCCATTCCTGCATCGGTGTCGGTCCCTGCAGCCGGCGGATTAGTACGTGCCGTCGCCCTCGGGCGCGTCGGGGGCGTCCCGGGGGACGTGCACCCGCCGGGGACGGGTCCGGCTGACCCGGGCCACCACCGTCCGTCCCGACCAGGAGTCGCCGGAGCGGGACCAGGTGATGGCCTCGGCGTCGTAGGGCTCGACCTCGGGGGCCAGCACCTCGAGGTCGAGCTGGACGCGGTGGGCGGCTTCGGTGACGGCCCACTCGGCGCCCGCCCTTCATCTGGGCCCCGGTCAGGGGCGTCTCCTTCAGCACCCGGACCGGGCGTCGGCCGACCCCACCAGCCCAGGCCGAAGCCCCAGCCCGACCAGCGGCCGTAGATGCCCAGTGGCACGCCCACGGCGATGCCGACGATGACCAGCCAGATCGTCACGGCCCGGCCTCCTCCAGGGAGAACAGGGCCCACGCCTCGGGGAGGCCTTTGAGCGGCTGCTGGCCCCGGTGGGTGAAGGTGAAGGTCGACCCGAGCAGCAGGTCCCGCACGGTGCGGGACACCAGGACCTGACCGGGCTGGGCGTGGGCCTCGACCCGGGCGGCGATGTGCACGGCGAGGCCGGCCAGGTCATCGCCCCGCAGTTCCACCTCCCCGGTGTGGATGCCGACCCGGATGTCGGTGCCCGCGGCGTGCAGCTCCCGCACCAGCGCGGCACCGGCCCGGACCGCCTGGGCCGGCTCGTCGAAGCGGGCGAGGACGCCGTCGCCGGTGGACTTCACGACCCGGCCGCCGAAGCGCTCGACCACCCGGCGGGTGCCGGTGTCGTGGTGCTCGAGAAGGGCCCGCCACTCCCGGTCGCCCCGGCGCACGGCCTCCTCGGTGGAGCCGACGATGTCGGTGAACAGGACGGTCAGGACCTTGCGGTCGTGCGCCGGCGCCGACCGCTGACCGGTCAGGAAGTCCTCGATCTCGGCGAGCACCGCGTTGCTGTCGATCCAGCAGGCCAGGTCGGCTCCCGGTAGCGCGACCAGCCGGCCATCGGGGGCGTGGTCGGCGATCCACTGGCCGACGGTCAGGGGCATCGCAGGGCGAGCTCGTCGGGCTGGATCACGAGGAGGGGGGCGGTCAGCCGTTCGAGGGCCTCAGTGGCGTCGACCTCGGCCAGGGTCCCGATGAGTACCGGTGCCGCCCGGGGGCTGGCCCCTCGTCGGCCGGCGTCGTCCCACCAGTCCGGAAGGCCGCGTCGTCGGCCAGCGAGGGCACGAACATCCGGAGGTGGTCGTAGCGCATCGTCGGGATCCCGGTTCGGGAGCTGGGCCTTCGTCCGCCACTCCGCCATTTCCTCGCGGTCGACATCGACGTCGTGCCAGAGGGGACGGACGGCGCCGCTGAGGGTCACGACGTGGGTGATCAGGTCGGGCCGCTGCGCGGCCAGGGCGATGGCGATCTTGGCGTCACCGAGCCCGGCGACGACGCAGACGTCGTGGGCGGCAGTCGCCTCCAGGACGGCGACGCAGTCGTCGACCCAGTCCTCCAGCGTCGGCGGGGCGATGGGGTCGATCGGGTCGGACAGGCCGATGCCCCGGCGGTTCAGCAGGATGAGCCGACCGAAGCGCTCGAGGCCGTTCAGGAAGCGGGCCAGCCGGGGTTCGTCGTCCATCATGTCGAGGGGGACCACCCCGCCGGGAGGAACAGGACGTCGCGGGAACCCTCGCCGCGGGTCAGGTGGGCGACGTGGACCTCGCCCACCTTGGCGTACTGGATCCCCTCCCCGGCCACGACGGCACCCTATGGCGGCCCGTCGGGTGGGTCAGAACGTCAGGCCGACCTGACGGTTCTGGGTACGGAAACGTGTCGCCGGCGACACGTTGGGTGGATCAGAACGGGCGCGCTTACGCTCCTGGCGTGACCGAACACCCCATGCGGGAGCGGCTGGACGAGCTGGCCAAGCGCCGCGAAGCCGCCGTCCACGCCGGATCCGAGCGCTCTGTCGAGCGCCAGCACGCCAAGGGCAAGCTCCTGGCCCGGGAGCGGGTCGAGTACCTGCTCGACGACGGCTCCTTCCACGAACTGGACCAGTTGGCCCGGCACCGCTCCACGGCGGCCGGCCTGGAGGACCGCCCCTACACCGACGGCGTCATCACCGGCTGGGGGACCGTCGACGGGCGCAAGGTGTTCGTCTTCTCCCAGGACTTCACCGTCTACGGCGGCGCGCTGGGCGAGGTCTTCGCCGAGAAGATCCACAAGCTCATGGACCTGGCCCTCTCGGTCGGCGCCCCGGTCATCGGCCTCAACGACGGCGCCGGCGCCCGCATCCAGGAGGGCGTGGTCAGCCTGGCCTCCTACGGCGGCATCTTCTGGCGCAACGTCCAGGCCTCCGGCGTGACGCCCCAGATCAGCGTGGTCCTCGGGCCCTGCGCCGGCGGCGCGGTCTACAGCCCGGCCATGACCGACTTCATCTTCATGGTCCGCGAGACCAGCCACATGTTCATCACCGGCCCCGACGTGGTGAAGACGGTGACCGGCGAGGAGGTCACCCTCGAGGAACTGGGCGGCGCCCAGAGCCACGCCTCGAAGTCCGGTGTGGCCACCTTCGTCGCCGACGACGAGCGGTCCTGCCTCGACAACGTCCGCTTCCTGCTGTCGTTCCTGCCCTCCAACAACCTGGAGGAGCCGCCGCACTTCGAGGCCACCGACGACCCGGACGGCTGCTGCCCCGAGCTGAACGAGGTCATCCCGGCCAGCTCGAACATGCCCTACGACATGCACCGGGTGATCGAGTCGGTCGTCGACGACGGCGAGTACTTCGAGTACTTCCCGCACTGGGCCCAGAGCATCACCTGCGGCTTCGGCCGCATCGACGGCCACCCGGTCGGCATCGTCGGCAACCAGCCCCAGATCCTGGCCGGCGTGCTCGACATCGAGTCCTCCGAGAAGGCGGCCCGCTTCGTGCGGACCTGCGACGCCTTCAACATCCCGCTCGTCACCTTCGTGGACGTGCCCGGCTTCCTGCCCGGCGTCGACCAGGAGTACGGCGGCATCATCCGCCACGGCGCCAAGCTGCTCTACGCCTACTGCGAGGCCACCGTGCCCCGCATCCAGATCATCACCCGCAAGGCCTACGGCGGCGCCTACGTCGTCATGAACTCCAAGTCCATCGGCGCCGACCTCGCCTTCGCCTGGCCGTCGGCCGAGCTGGCGGTCATGGGCCCGGAGGGCGCGGTCAACATCGTCTACCGCCGCGAGCTCGAGGGGGCGGCGGACCCGGTGGCCCGGCGCACCGAGCTGGTCGACGAGTACATCGAGCAGTACGCCAACCCCTACGTGGCCGCCGAGCGGGGCTACGTCGACGACGTCATCGACCCGGCCGAGACCCGCATCAAGCTGGTCGCCGGCCTCGAGATGCTGCGCTCCAAGCGCGAAGAGCTCCCCAAGCGCAAGCACGGCAACGTGCCGCTGTGACATTGCTCCGCTCCGCTCCGCCGGCTCCGCCGATGCGTCGCCCTCCGCTGCTCCGCTCCGCTCGCAGCGTACGCGAGGCCGGGCGCTCGGTGACTGCCGACTGGAGATCCGCCGGCGCCGTCGGAGGAAGAAGCGGCGGCGATCGTGGCTGCGTCGAGCTGTCGTGGCCGCGGGCGGGGGCGGGCGAGGCACCGGGCGCGGCGCCGCGGTGGCGGTTCTCGGGGCGCTGGTGGACCAAGCCGGTGCCCGCCGGTCGGGCCCGGCCCTGAGGATCCGGTGCTCCCGGAGCTGACCTCGGTCGCCGACGACGAGGCGGTCGTCCACGTCGGGGCCGACGTCCGGGTCTACGACGAGCTCACCCCGGACACCGACTACGACCTACGACGGCCACTCGTTCCGCACCTTCCCGCGACCTCGGCGAGCGCCTCGCCACCTTCGCCACGGTCAACGACGTCCACTTCGGCGAGACCGTGTGCGGGGTCCTCGAGAGCTACGACGACGGGCCCACCTTCTCCACCGAGCCCGGCGACGACCCGTACCCGGAGGTCATGAACCGGGCGGTGATCGCCGACATCGCGGCCATCGACCCCGACGCCGTGGTGGCCAAGGGCGACCTCACCACCCACGGCATCCAGGAGGAGTACGACGCCTTCCTGGCCCACTACGGCGGGCGCCTTCGGCGAGCGCCTCCTGCACGTCCGGGGCAACCACGACGCCTACGCACGGGGAGACCTTCGCCGCCGACGCCCCGGTGGCCCACGTGCTGCCCGGCGTCGTCCTGGCCGTGCTCGACACCGTCATCCCCACCGACACCCCCGGCCGGGTCACGGCCGACCAGCTCGAGTGGCTGGACGACCTCGCGCGCCACGGCCGACCGACCGGTCCTGGTGTTCGGCCACCACCACGTGTGGAGCCCGGACTCCAACCACCGACCCGACACCTACTTCGGGATCAACCCCGACGACTCCGAGCGCCTGGTCGAGGTGGTCGGCCCGCCGCCCCGCCATCGCCGGCTACTTCGCCGGCCACACCCACCGCAACCGGGTCCGCCACATCGGCGCCGACCGGCGCCGTGCCCTGGGTCGAGGTGGCCTGCGTGAAGGACTTCCCGGGCGCCTGGGCCGAGTACCGGGTGTTCGAGGGGGGCGTCCTGCAGGTCCACCGCCGGGTCTCGGCGCCCGACGCGCTGGCCTGGGCCGACAAGACCCGGGCCATGTTCGGCGGGGCCTACGTCGAGTACGCGTTCGGGGCCCTCGAGGACCGCTGCCTCGTCGTCGGCGCGGACTAGGGTCGGGCGTCCGCAGGATCGACGGAGGTAGGGGAAACATGCAGGTTCGACGTTGGGTGTTCGTGGCCGGAGCAGTGCTCCTCGGGGCCGGGCTGTCGGCCTGTGGCACCCCCGCCAACGACTTCGAGGCCGGCGAGTGCACCAACGACAGACCTCACGGGTTCGATCGGTGACATCGAGACGGTGGACTGCGACGAGGCCCACACCGCCGAGGCCTTCGCCCAGTTCGACATCGACGGCGACGACTTCCCGGGCACGAGCGAGATCCAGGCCCAGGGCGAGGAGGGCTGCCAGGGCGACCGCTTCGAGGAGTACGTGGGGCGTCTCCTACGACGCGTCGATCTACCTCGCCACCGGCATCGTGCCCTCCGAGGACAGCTGGGACGCAGGGGACCGCACGGTGATCTGTGTCATCGGCGGCACCACCGACGGCTCCGACCTCGAGGGCTCGGCCGAGGGCACCGACGATCTGATCGTCGGCACGGCGCCGGGTGCTCATCACTGATCGGCGCCTTCTCGCAGGTCTCGTGTGCGTCGTCGCCCTCTGGGCGACGGCGTGTACGGGTGACGACGGCGGGACGGCCGACGGCCTGAGCGCCGAGCCGTTCGCGCTCGGCCTGGCCGTCGGCGACTGCTTCGACCGGCCGGCCAGTCCCGACGTCGAGTCGGTGCCGGCCGTGCCCTGCCGACGCCCGCATGACCTCGAGGTGTTCGCCACCTTCACCCTGGACGCCGCGGACGACGCCCCCTTCCCCGGCACGGCGGCGGTCGCCACCCAGCGCGGGGACCGGCTGTGAAGAGCGCTTCGCCGACTACGTCGGTGTGGCCCAGGACTCCTCGGGCCTGCTCATCGTCCCCTACGCCCCCGATGCCCTGGGTTGGGAGCTGGGTGAACGAGGGGTGACCTGTGCGGTGTCGCTGGCCGATGGTCCCCTCGAGGGCTCGGTGCGAGGCAGTGAGGCCCCGAGCGGGTGAGGGGCCCTGGCCTCGCGCTCCTCGTGCTGGCCCTGCTGGCGGCCGGCGTCGCGTGTTCGGGTGACGACAGCGAGGCCACGGCGACCTCGGCCCCGCCGGTGACCGCGCCGGCGCCCCCGCCGGCCAGCCTCTATGACCTGGAGACCGGCGACTGCTTCAGCGGTCTCGGCCGCAACCAGGACCTGCGGGTCCGGCTGCGGGCCTGCGCCCAGCCCCACCAGGCCGAGGTCTACGGCACCCTGGAGCTCACCGCGCCCCGCTTCCCCGGGGTGGAGGTCCTCCGCCAGCGGGCCGCCACCCAGTGCGCCCAGCGCTTTGCGGGCTACACGGGCGAGCCCGCCGGACCCGGCACCGAGCTGGCCTTCGTCGAGATCGTCCCCACGCTGGACTCGTGGGCCGCCGGCGACCGCCGGGCGCTCTGCGTCGCCCTCGGCGTCGACGGTGCGCTGCTCCAGGAGAGCATCGCCGCGGGGGGTGCGGCGTGAGCGCCGCGCCCGGGCCCCAGGCGCTGGCGGGCCTGCGGGTCGTGGACTGCTCGACGGTGCTGGCGGGGCCCGGGTGCGCCCGCTACCTCGCCGACTTCGGCGCGGATGTGATCAAGGTGGAGCGGCCCGAGACCGGGGACACGACTCGCTCGATGGGCTGGCGGGACCCCCGGGACGGCATCACGCTCTTCTGGAAGCTGCTGGGCCGGGGCAAGCGGACGATCGTCCTGGATCTCAAGGACGACGACGACCGGGCGACGATGCTGGCCCTGCTCGACGGCGCCGACGTGCTGGTCGAGAACTTCCGGCCCGGCACCCTGGAACGCCTCGGTCTCGGCCCCGAGGTCCTCCTGGCCCGCAACCCCGATCTGGTCATCACCCGGGTCACCGGCTTCGGCCAGGACGGCCCGTACGCGTCCCGCCCGGGCTTCGCCACGTTGGCCGAGGCCATGTCCGGCCTGGCCGCCATCAACGGCGAGCCCGAGGGCGCGCCGCTGCTCCCGCCGATCGCGCTGGCCGACGAGGTGACGGGGATCGTGGCCGCCTTCGCCACGATGGTGGCGCTGCACTCCGGGGTCGGCCAGGTGGTCGACGTCAGCCTGCTGGAGTCGCTGTTCCAGCTGATGGGCCCGTTGCCATCGCTCTATGCCGTCTCCGGCGAGCTCCAGCCCCGCATGGGTGCCCAGCTGCCCTACACGGTGCCTCGCAACACCTACCGCTGCTCGGACGGGACCTGGGTGGCGGTGTCGACCTCAGCGGAATCGGTGGCCCGCCGGGTCCTGGACCTGATCGGCCACGGTGAGGACGAGCGGCTCTGGAGCTTCGAGGGACGGGTCGAGCACCGGGTCGAACTGGACCGGTGGGTCGCGGACTGGATCGCCGTGCGCACCAGCGACGAGGTCATCGCCGCCTTCGAGGAGGCCCACGCCGCCTGCGCCCCCGTCTACGACATGGCCGACCTGGCCGTCGATCCCCACATCGCGGCCCGCGAGACCATCGTCGAGGTCGACGGCACCCCCATGCAGGGCCTCATCGCCAAGCTCAGCGCCACCCCCGGCCACATCCGCTGGGCCGGCCGCCCCCTGGGCGCCGACCAGGCCGAGGTCCTGGCCGAACTGGACCGGGACGAGGACTCGTAGGGCTGCGGCGACCGAAACCGACGGCAGGGATGGGGGCCGGCCGCCCGGGCCGGGCTCGGCGGTGCCGGCCCGTCGTCGGGCTGCGGCGACCGAAACCGAGGCAGGGATGGGGGCGTGGGGTGCCGCCGACGGCCTCCTCGGGCACGAACCACCACCCTCCGTGGCCAACGGGCCCCGAATCGACCTCGCCCGGCCAGTCGTGTTCTGGCACCGGGTCTGCGGCCCCCAGCCCGTAAATCCGGTGCCAGAACGAGCGATGGTCACGGGGCGTGGGAATCGGCGGCGGTTCGTGCCCCCGACGGCCCTCGGCCCGACCCCACGCCCCCGTCCCTGCCTCGGTTTCGGTCCCCGCGGCCCTACGTGTGCGAGATCATGACGTGCTTGAGCTCGGTGTAGGACTCGATGCTGTAGATCGACATGTCCTTGCCGTAGCCGGACTGCTTGAAGCCGCCGTGGGGCATCTCGGGGACCAGCGGGATGTGGTCGTTGACCCAGACGGTGCCGAACTGCAGGGCCTTGGACAGGCGCATCGCCCGGCCCACGTCCCGGGTCCAGACGCTGGCGGCCAGGCCGTAGTCGACGCCGTTGGCCCAGGCGATGGCCTGGTCCTCGTCGGCGAAGCGCTGGACGCTGACGACGGGGCCGAAGACCTCGCGCTGGACGATCTCGGCGTCCTGGTCGACGCCGGCGACGACGGTGGGGGCGTAGAACCAGCCGTCGCCGGTCCAGCGCGGCACCGCCGCTGACGACCTCGCCGCCCTGGGCGCGGGCGTTGTCGACCATGCCGGCCACCCGGGCCCGCTGACCCTCGGACACGACCGGGCCGAGATCGACGGCCTCGTCGGAGGGATCGCCCACGGGGAGCTGCCGGCGGCGTCGGCCAGGCCGGTCACGAGGTCGTCGTAGAGGCCGGGGCCGGCCACGACCCGGCAGGCGGCGGTGCAGTCCTGGCCGGCGTTGAAGTAGGCCGCCGATGGTCACGGCCTGGATCACCGCGTCGAGGTCGGCGTCGTCGAACACCATCACGGGGGCCTTGCCGCCCAGTTCGAGGTGGACCCGGGTCAGGCGAGGGGGCGGCGTTGGCCGCGATGAGCTTGCCGGTGGCCACGTCGCCGGTGAGCGAGACCATGCGGACCAGCGGGTGCGTCGACCAGCGCGGCGCCGGCGGACTCGCCCTGGCCGGTGACCACGTTGAGCACGCCCGGGGGGAAGACGTCGGCGGCCAGCTCGGCCATGCGCAGGGTGGTGAGCGGGCGTGAGCTCGGAGGGCTTGAGCACCACGGTGTTGCCGGCGGCCAGGGCCGGGCCGATCTTCCAGACGGCCATCATCAGCGGGTAGTTCCACGGGGTGATCGACGCCGACCACGCCCAGCGGGTCCCGGCGCAGCATCGACGTGTAGCCGGCCAGGTACTCGCCCGGCGGCCCGGCTGTCGAGGTTGCGGGCGCCCGCCGGCGAAGAAGCGGAGGTGGTCGATGGCCATCGCCATCTCGTCGCCCATGGTGTTGATGGGCTTGCCCACGTTCTGGGACTCGAGGGCACCGAGGGCGTCGGCCTCGGCCTCCAGCACGTCGGCCAGGGCGAGCAGGGCCGCGCTGCGGTCGGCGGGGGTGGTCGCCCCCCACTCGACGAAGGCGTCGGCCGCCGCCTGCACGGCGGCGTCGACGTCCGCCGCGTCGCTCGATGCCGCGCTGGGCCATCTCCTGGCCGGTCGCCGGATCGATGACGGCGTCGGTCGCCCCGTTCTGACCGGGTCGACCCACTGTCCCCCGATGAAGTTCTGCTCGGCCACGGCCTGATCTCCCCTACGTCCGGTTCTGAGGATGGCGAGCTTAGGACCCCCGCTTCCGGGTGGTCTCCGCTCACCCGGCCGAGGAGGGTCCGCTAGCTTGTCGCCCTTCGGGGGGAGGCTTGTGGCCGACGTGGGGGACCCGGTCATCGACCGGCCGACGGATGCGGACGACAGGGACCTCGCCGCGGTCGAGCTCGTGGCGGTGACCAAGCGCTTCGGGGACTTCACGGCGGTCGACGCCGTCGACCTCGAGGTGGCCGACGGCGAGTTCTTCTCGATGCTCGGGCCCTCGGGCTCGGGCAAGACGACCTGCCTGCGCCTCATCGCCGGCTTCGAGGCGCCGACCACCGGCACGGTGCGCCTCCACGGTGAGGAGGTCAACCGTCGGGCCCCGCACGAGCGCGACGTCAACACGGTGTTCCAGGACTACGCCCTGTTCCCGCACATGACCGTGGCCGACAACGTCGGCTACGGGCTGTTGGTGCGCAAGGTCGACAAGGCCGAGCGCCGCCGCCGGGTGGACGAGGCCCTCGAGCTGGTCCAGCTCGCCGGCCTGGGCGGCCGCAAGCCCGCCGAGCTGTCCGGCGGCCAGCGCCAGCGGGTGGCCCTGGCCCGGGCCCTGGTGGTGCGCCCCCGGCTGCTGCTCCTCGACGAGCCCCTCGGGGCCCTCGACCTCAAGCTGCGCCAGGCCATGCAGGTCGAGCTGAAGGCCATCCAGCAGGAGGTCGGGATCAGCTTCGTCTACGTGACCCACGACCAGGAGGAGGCGCTCACCATGAGCGACCGCCTGGCGGTGTTCGACAAGGGACGGGTCGAGCAGGTGGGCACCCCCGCCGAGGTCTACGAGTTCCCGGCCACCGCCTTCGTGGCCGGCTTCGTCGGGGTCTCCAACGTCGTGACCGGCGAGGCCGCCCGGTCCCTCACCGGCTCGCCGGCGCCTTCACCGTGCGGCCGGAGCGGATCCGACTCGTGGAACCGGACACGAGCCCCGCGGCCCCGGAGTGTGCGGCCGACGGCGTCGTGCGCGACGTGGTCTACCTCGGCCCGCACACCCGCTACCTGCTCTCGCTGGACATCGGTCAGGACCTGACCGTCGTCGAGCAGAACCTCGCCACCACCTCGGGAGAGGTGTTGGCCGCCAAGGGCCGCCGCATGCGGGCCTTGTGGGGCCAGGCGTACAACCACCCGATCCGTTCGGGTGACGACCAAGGGGAGAACACATGAAGCACTACCGGTTGCTGATCGCCTTCCTGGCGATCTTCGGCCTGCTCGCCGCCGCGTGCGGTGACGACGGCGGAGACGACGGGGGGGAGGAGTCCACCGCGGACACCTCCGATCTGCCCACGGAGGTCGGTGAGGGGGAGGGGGCGCTCAACATCGTCGCCTGGCCCGGCTACATCGAGGACGGGTCCACCGACGAGAACTACGACTGGGTCACCGGCTTCGAGGAGGAGACCGGTTGTGCAGGTCGAGGTCACACCGGCCGGCACCTCGGACGAGATGGTCTCGCTGATGACCAACAGCGACGAGTACGACCTGGTGACCGCCTCGGGCGACGCCAGCCTGCGCCTCATCGCCGGCGAGACGGTGCAGCCGGTCAACACTCGACCTGATCCCGAGCTACGCCGACGGTCGACCAGCGGCTGCAGGACGCACCGTGGTACACCGTCGACGGCGTCGCGCTACGGCGTGCCCTACCAGTGGGGCTCCGACGTGCTGATGTACAACACCGACGTCTTCCCCGAGGCCGCCCACCTCGTGGAGCGTCATCTTCGAGGAGCAGGACCTCCCCGACGGCGAGACCAACGCCGGCCGGGTCCAGCAGTACGACGGCCCGATCCACATCGCCGCTCGCCGCGCTGTACGTGAAGGCCACCCAGCCCGAGCTCGGCATCGAGGACCCGTACGCCCTCAACCAGGAGCAGTACGACGCGGCCCTCGAGGTCCTTCGGAACCAGCAGCCGCTGGTCCAGCGCTACTGGCACGACGTAGACGGTCCAGATCGAGGACTTCACCAGCGAGGGCACGGCGGCCAGCAGCTCCTGGCCGTTCCAGGTCGGGCTCCTGCAGCTCGACGAGCAGCCCATCGCCAGCGTGATCCCCGAGGAGGGTGCGACGGGCTGGGCCGACACCACGATGCTGGCCACCAACGCGCCGCACCCCAACTGCGCCTACCTGTGGATGGAGCACTCCCTCGACGCCACGGTGCAGGGGGACGTGGCCTCGTGGTTCGGCTCGGTGCCGGTCGTGCTCGCCGCCTGTGAGGGCAACGAGCTGCTGACCGACGAGGGCTGTGCCACCAACGGGGTCGACAACTTCGACCAGATCGCCTTCTGGAAGACGCCCGAGGCCGACTGCTTCGGTGACGGGGGCGAGTGCGTCCCGTACTCGCACGTGGGCCGAGGACTACCTCGCCATCATGGGCGGCAACTGACCGTTCGGTGACCACGGGTCGGGCGGGGTGCTCCCCGCCCGACCCGGCCCACCTCCGGTCTCCTGTCCCCGTGGCTGTCGCCGTCGAACCCCCCGTCGTCCCCGGTGGCGGCACCGCCGCGCCCCGGACCGTGTGGCACCGGCTGTCGGGCGTTCTTCTACCGCCACCGCTGGGTCAAGCTGACCCTCCTGCTCGGCCCGCCCCTGCTGTGGTTCGGGGTCTTCTACCTGGGGTCCCTGGCCTCCCTGCTCTGGCAGAGCTTCTACCGGCTCGACGACTTCAGCGGCACCGTCGACGAGACGATCAGCCTCGACACCTGGAAGAGACCTCTTCACCGCCGCCAACCGTGACGTCATCCTGCGCACGGTGACCATGGCGGCGGCGGTCACCGTCGGCGGCGATCATCGTGGCGTACCCGATCTCCTACTTCATGGCCCGCCGCGCCGGTCGCCGGGCCCGCACGGTGCTCTTCGTGCTGGTGCTCCTGCCCCTGTGGTCCAGCTACCTCGTGCGGGTCTACGCCTGGAAGCTGATCCTGGCCCAGGAGGGGGTGATGACCTGGTTCGTCGACCACCTCGGCCTGGGCTGGGTCCTCGACGCCATCCTCGACCTGCCGACCATCGGTGGCTCCGGCCTGTCGGTCTCGCCGTTCGGCCAGTGGCTGGTCTTCCTCTACATCTGGCTGCCGTACATGATCCTGCCGGTCACCGCCGCGCTCGAGCGGGTGCCGGGATCCCTGGAGGACGCCTCCAGCGACCTCGGGGCCCACCCCCGCACGACCTTCCGCAAGGTGATCTGGCCCCTGGCGGTGCCCGGGGTGGTCGCCGGCTCGATCTTCACGTTCTCCCTGACCCTGGGCGACTACATCATCCCGACGGTCATCGGGAACTCCAGCCCGTCGATCGGCGAGAGCATCTACACCTACCAGGGCACCGCCGGGAACCTGCCGCTGGCCGCCGCCTTCAGCGTCGTGCCCATCGTCATCATGGTCATCTACCTCGCGCTGGCCCGCCGGGCCGGCGCCTTCGAGAACCTGTGATGCGGTCCGGCGTGGGTGACTGGAGCCTCAAGGCCGCGGTGGTCGGGGTCCTGATGTTCCTGCACTTCCCGCTCCTGATCGTGGTGCTCTACGCCTTCACCACCCAGGACGCCGCCTTCACCTTCCCGCCCCCGGGTCTGACCACGAAGTGGTTCGGGCAGGCCCTCGACACGCCTGAGCTCTGGGAGGCGATGCGCCTGTCCATCGTGGTGGCCCTCGTGGCCTCGCTGGCCGCGATGGTCCTCGGATCCATGGCGGCCGCCGCCGTCGGGCGCTTCCGCTTCTTCGGCAAGGAGAGCATCTCGGTCTTCCTGGTGCTGCCCCTCGCGCTGCCCGGGATCATCACGGGCATCGCCATCCGGTCGGCCATCAACATCGCCGACGTGCCCTTCTCGTTCTGGACGATCGTGGTCGGCCACGGGACCTTCTGTGTGGTGGTCGTCTACAACAACGTCCTGGCCCGGCTGCACCAGACCTCGGGCTCGGTGGTCGAGGCCAGCCAGGACCTCGGGGCCTCCGGCCTCCAGACCCTGCGCCACGTGCTCCTGCCCACCGTCGGCACCGCCCTGCTGGCCGGCGGGATGCTGGCCTTCGCCCTGTCCTTCGACGAGGTGATCGTCACCCTGTTCACCACCGGCCCCGGCCAGGAGACCCTGCCCATCTGGATCTTCCGCAGCCTGTTCAAGCCCCGGGACCGACCGCTCACCAACGTCGCCGCCATCGTCGTCATCGCGCTGACCTTCGTCCCCATCCTCCTCGCCGAGCGCATGAGCCGCGGCGCCGGGCTCCTCCCCCACCAGGTCGAGGACCTCGAACCCGAACCGGAGCCCGAGCCGGAGACCGCCGCGGTCTGAGGCTCGTCGGGCTGGGGGACCGAAAGAGAGGCAGGGAAGGGGGCGTGGGGTACCGCCCGAGGTCGTCGGGGGCCCGAACCGACGTCGATTCATCACCCTCCGTGGCCTAACAGGCCCAAATCGAGCTGTTCCCACCGCTGGTCTCGTTCTGGCGCCCGATCCTCCGCCCATAGGCGGCAAATCGGGCGCCAGAACGGGGAAGCGGTCACGGCCAGTGGGATTCGGGGCGGTTCTGCCCCCGACGACCCTCGGCGCGATCCCACGCCCCCATCCCTGCCATCGTTTTCCCGCGTCACGAGCGGCTGCACCCGCTCGAGGGGCCCAAGCCCGCCGACGAGGCCCCACACGACGGCGACTACGGCGTCGTCGCGACTTCGATGCGGTCTTGGCGCCATTCCCGGGCGGCGGCGAGGGCGGCGTCGGCCTGGGTGAGGATCTCGTCGGCGTCGAAGGCGTGGGCCGGGTAGCAGGCCACGCCGGCCCAGAGGGTGAGACCGGTGCTGATGCCGGCCAGGTGGCGGCGGATGCGCTCGACGGTCCAGATGGCGCCGTTCTCCGGCGTGTCCTCCAGCACGAGGCCGAAGCGACCGTCGGTCATGCGGCAGGCGGTGTCGGCGTCGCGGATCGTGGCGCTGATGCTGTCGGCCACGGTGCGGGGGGCGGCGGTGCGGGGGCTGCCGTCGGCCAGGCCCTCGACCACCTCGACGAGCACGACGGCCACCGGGCGCAGGTGGCGGCGGGCGGCGGAGAGCCGGGCGTCGAGGGCGACGTCGAAGTACTCCTGGCTGAACAGGCCGGTGGAGTGGTCGGTCAGGGTGTTGGAAGAGGCGGAGGCCATCGGCGGCGGCACCGCGGTTCCGGGCTCCTCGTCCTCGAGGGTGTCGAGGCGCGAGGCGACCGCGTCGAGCCTGGCGGTGGCCTGGCGCAGGCGGCGGACGAGAACGACCACGGCCGCGACGGCGAGGACCGATGCCAGCGCTGCCACTGCCCCGATGACGATCATCAACACCTGACCCTGTTCTGTTGCGGAACCGACTCATTCTCCATCGGCGCGGAGGACCCGGTAATCAAGGCCGGGAACCACTCAGCGTGAGCTCGGCCAGTTCGGCCATGAGTGTGCCCAGCTCGAAGTCCTTCGGGGTGTACACCGCGGCCACCCCGGCGGCCAGCAGGACGGCCTGGTCCTCGGGCGGGATGATCCCGCCGACCACCACCGGGGCGGTGACCCCCGCCTCCCGCAGGAGGCCGAGGACCTCGGGCACCAGCTCGAGGTGGCTGCCGGAGAGGATCGAGAGGCCGATGACGTCCACGTCCTCGTCCCGGGCGACGGCGGCGATCTGTTCGGGGGTGAGGCGGATGCCCTGGTAGATGACCTCGAAGCCGGCGTCGCGCCCGGCCACGGCGATCTGCTCGGCCCCGTTGGAGTGGCCGTCGAGGCCCGGCTTCGCCACCAGCAGGCGGGGCGGGCCGCCGGGACGGGCCTGCAGCTCGGTGGCGATGGCCCGCAGGGCATCGGTGGCCCCGCCGCGGGCGCCGGCCACGCCGGTCGGGGCCCGGTACTCGCCGAAGGCCTCCCGCAGGGTCTCGGACCACTCGCCGGTGGTGCCGCCGGCGTGGGCCAGGGCGATGGTGGCGGCCATGATGTTCTCGTCGGTCTCCGCCACGCGGGCCAGCTCGTCGAGGGCCCGCTTCACGGCGTCCGCGTCCCGGGTGCTGCGCCACTCGGCGAGCTCGGTGATCTGGGTGTCCTGCACGGTGGGGTCGACCCGCAGGATGCTCCCCGCACCGCCCAGGGGCGACTCGGCCGCCTCGGTGAACGCGTTCACCCCGACCACCGTGAGGTCGCCGGACTCGATGCGGCGCATGCGCTCGACGTGGGAGCCGACCAGTCGGGTCTTCAGCTCGTCGATGGCCTCGAAGGCCCCGCCCAGGGACAGGACGTCGTCGAGCTCGGCGGTGGCTTCGTCCAGCAGCTCCTGGGTGCGGGCCTCGATGACGTGGGATCCCTCGAAGAGGTCCTCGTACTCGAGGAGGTCGGTCTCGTAGGCCAGGACCTGCTGGATGCGCAGCGACCACTGCTGGTCCCAGGGCCGGGGCAGGCCGAGGGCCTCGTTCCAGGCGGGGAGTTGGATGGAGCGGGCCCGGGCGTTCTTGGACAGGGTCACGCCGAGGGCCTCCAGCACGATGCGCTGGACGTTGTTCTCGGGCTGGGCCTCGGTCAGGCCCAACGAGTTGACCTGCACGCCGTAGCGGAAGCGCCGGGCCTTGGGGTCCTGCACGCCGTAGCGCTCGAGGCAGAGGCGGTCCCACAACTCGGTCATCGCCCGGAGCTTGCAGGTCTCCTCGACGAAGCGGATGCCGGCGTTGACGAAGAAGCTGATGGAGGCGACGACGGCCGGGAAGTCGTCCTCGGCCACCTGCCGGGACTCCCGCACGGCGTCGAGGATGCCGACCGCGGTGGCCATGGCGTAGGCGATCTCCTGCACGGGGGTGGCCCCGGCCTCCTGCAGGTGGTACGAGCAGACGTTGACCGGGTTCCACTTGGGGATGTGGGCCGCGCAGTAGGCGACCATGTCCACGATCAACCGCCGGCTGGGCAAGGGCGGGAAGATGTAGGTCCCCCGGGACAGGTACTCCTTGACGATGTCGTTCTGGGTGGTGCCCCGCAGTGCCTCGCTGGGGACGTCGTGCTCCTCGGCGTGGGCCACGTACAGGCCCAGCAGCCACGCCGCCGTGGCGTTGATGGTCATCGAGGTGTTCATCTCGCCCACGGGGATGCCGTCCAGGAGCTGGCGCATGTGGCCGAGGTGGGCCACCGGCACGCCGACCTTGCCCACCTCGCCCCGGGCCAGCGGATGGTCGGGGTCGTAGCCGGTCTGGGTGGGCAGGTCGAAGGCCACCGAGAGCCCGGTCTGGCCCTTGGCCAGGTTCTGGCGGTAGAGGGCGTTGGACGCCGTGGCCGAGCTGTGGCCGGAGTAGGTCCGCATGAGCCACGGCCGGTCCCGCTCGTGGTGGGCCTCGTTGGGTGTCACCCCCCCATGGTCCCGCGTGGCGCGGGCCCGTGTCACGCCCGGCGGGCTCAGGTTCGGAACGCGGCGGGCAGCGGGTGATCGAGGGCTTCGCCCAGTCGGCGGAGGTACTCGCCGCGAGGGACGTCGACGGCCCCCAGGCTGACCAGGTGCGGGGTGGTCCACTGCACGTCGAGCAGGAGCGCCCCGCCGGCTCCGAGGACCTCGACCAGGTGGACCAGCGCCACCTTGGAGGCGTCGGGGCGGCGGTGGAACATGGACTCGCCGGCGAAGAAGCCGCCGATGGCCACGCCGTAGAGGCCACCCACCAGGCCGCCGTCCTCCCAGACCTCCACGCTGTGCGCCCAGCCCAGGTCGTGCAGTCGGGTGTAGGCGGCCCGGATGTCGGCGTTGATCCAGCCGTGGGGCCGGGACGGGTCGGCACACCCGTCGATGACGCCGGCGGAAGTCCCGGTCGACGCTCACCTCGAGGCGGGCGACGGCCGGCGCAGCGAGCGGGAGACCCGGAGGCCGTCGAGGGGGATCACGCCCCGCGGGTCAGGGGACCACCAGGCCAGGGCCCCGCCGTCGACGTGCATCGGGAACAGCCCCGAGCGGTAGGCGGCCAGGAGGGTGCCCGGCGCCAGGTCGGCCCCGATGCCGACCATGCCCCGTTCGTCGGCCGTGTCCGGCGACGGCATTGCCCAGGGCGACGGCGGCAGGCTCCACGGGCACCGAGGTTCTATCCGACCTCCGGGGCCGCGAGGCCGCGACGCAGGGCGCTCGTCAGGCCAGTGCAGGCTGCGCAGCGGAGCGGAGCAGCGGGCGAGACGTTCCACGAGGGCGACGCCCGAGTTGCTGAGGGAGCGACCGAACGCTCCAGCGGGAGCGCTCGGATCAGTCAGAGGAGCAGTCGCTCAGGATCAGCGACCGAAGCCACTCAGATGTGGCGACCGAAGCCACTCAGATGTCACCGCAGTATTCGTAGAAGCCTTGGCCGGTCTTGCGTCCCAACCGGTCGGCGGCGACCATGCGGCGCAGGAGCGGCACCGTGGAGTAGTGCGGGTCCCGGAACTCGTCGTACAGGGCGTCGAGGATGGACACCGAGGTGTCCAAGCCGACCAGGTCGAGCAGCTCGAGGGGGCCCATCGGGAAGTTGCAGCCACCCTTCATCGCGGTGTCGATGTCCTCCCGCGTGGCGGTGCCGTTCTCGAGGAGGCGCACGGCGTTGTTGAGGTAGGGGAAGAGCAGGGCGTTCACGATGAACCCGGCCTGGTCCTTGACCTCGACGGGGTCCTTGCCGCACGCCTCGGCGAAGGACTTCGCGGTGGCGATGGTCTCGTCCGCCGCGGTCAGGGGGCGGATGATCTCGACCAGCTTCATCGCCGGCGCCGGGTTGAAGAAGTGGATCCCGCAGACCCGGCTGGGATTGTGGACCTCGACGGCCATCTCGATCACGGCCAGGGTCGAGGTGTTGGTGGCCAGGATCGTGTCGTCCCGGCAGATCTGGTTGAGCTCGACGAACAGGGCCTGCTTGGTGGCCAGGTCCTCCACCACCGACTCGATGACCAGGTCGCAGTCGGCCAGGTCCTTGAGCACTGACGTGGCGGTGATGCGGCCGAGGGTGGCGTCCCGGTCCGCCTCCTCCATCCGGCCCTTCTCGACCATCCGGTTCAGGCCCTTCTCCAGCGACGCCAGGGTGGCGTCCGCCGTGGCCTGCTGGCGGGACCGCAGCACGACCTCGTAGCCGGCCTGGGCCGCCACCTGGGCGATGCCCGCCCCCATGATCCCCGACCCGATGACACCCACACGCGTGATCTCCATAAGGCCGTCGATGTTACCGACGGGTAGCTTTGGCGAGTCACATTGCTCCGCTCCGCTGCTCCGGCTCCGTCGATCAGGAGAGCCTGACGAGCTGCTGCGCTCCGCTCCGCAGCGTCGATGAGCCGGGATACGTTCCGTCGGCGATGGCGAATCGCGGAATCGATCCTGCCCCGGGGGTACCTGCGGACGTTGCCGCCGCGGGCCCGGACGGTGGTCAAGGAGCACCGCCGGCGGCTCCTGCGGGACGTGGGGGGGCGGGTGCTGGACCTGGGCGGGGATCCGGGCCACCTGCCGCTCTACCCGGCTTCGGCCGACGTGGTCGCGGGGGACGGTGACGGCCCCTTCGACCACATCGTGTCCATCCTCCACCTGACCGGGTTGGCGGACCCCGCCGCGGAGCTGGACCGGGTCCGGCACGCCTGGCCCCGGACGGGGCCTTCGTGTTCCTGGAGCCGGTGACCGACCCGGGCTTCGGCGGGCGGGGTCAACGTCTCATCGCCCCCGCCGTCGGTCGACTGGCCGGATGGCGCCCCGATCGCGACGTGCCGGCGCTGGTGCGCGACGCTCATCTGGTCATGAGTGAGCTGGTTCGCACCCCGATGCCCCGCTACGTGTGGCCCCTGACCGACCTGGTCGAGGGTCGGGCCCACCACCGGGTGGCGCCGTGACCGGCGCCGTCGGTCCGCTGGCCCTGGTCGGCGGTCTGCCGTTCACCGACGGTTGCGCTTTCGACGCCGACCTCCTGGCGGCCAGCGGGGACGACGAGGTCCTCGTCCTGCCGACCGCCGCGGCCTACGAGCACCCCCAGCGCGAGGTCGAGGCCGCTGAGGCCCACTTCGCCCCGTTCGGCGGCCGGGTGGTCGGCCTCGACCTCCTCACCCGTCGCGACGCGGTCGACCCCGATCTGATCGCACGGGTCCGGGCGGCCCGCTTCCTCTACCTGGTCGGCGGCTCGCCGATGCACCTGCGCTCGGTCATCAAGGACAGCCCGGTGTGGGATGCCCTGGTCGCGGCGTGGCAGGACGGTGCCGTGGTGGCGGCGGCCTCCGGCGCGGCGCGGGTCCTGTGTGACCCGATGGTCGATCCCCGTGGTGGGGCCTTCACCGTCGGTCTCGGTCTGCTCCCGGACCTGGCCGTCATCCCGCACCACAACGACTGGTCCGAGGACAAGGCCCACCGGACCCTGCTGCTGGCTCCCGCCAGCCTGCTGGTCGTCGGCATCGATGACGCCACGGCCCTCATCCGGGACCCCGACGGCACCTGGCGGGTCGAGGGCACCGGTGGGGTGGCGGTGTTCCGGGCCCGCGACGAGGTCGGCCTGGAGGCCCTCCCGACGGATTGACCGGACGGGTCAGCTCTCCTCGATGGTCACCGAGTTGATGGTCACGGTCGGGTTGGGGGCGCCGCCGAGCGGGTTGTCGGGCTGGTCCTCGTGCAGGTCGAGAATGGCCCGGACGGTCTCGAGACCGGCGGCGTCGGTGTCACCGAACACCACGTAGGTGCCTTGGGCGTCGAGGGCCGAGGCCGAGTCGTTGGCCACGAAGAAGAACTGGGCGCCGGCGCTGTCGGGCGCGTCGGTGCGGGCCATGACCAGTTGGCCGGCCTCGTAGGTGTAGCCGTCGCCCTCGTCGGGGATCGCGTAGCCGGGGTCGGACTGGGGGTCCACCCCTCCCGCTTGGATGATGCCGATCGAGGGGTCGGTGCGGAAGACCTCGGTGTCGTCGTAGTAGCCGTAGCGGGCCAGGACCACGAAGTTGTTGACCGTGTCCGGCGTGTTCTCGGTGTCGAGGGCGACCCGGATCTCACCCTGGGTCGTGTCGAAGACCGCCGTGTAGCTCTTCGTGGGGTCGATGCAGGTCGGGGGGGCCTCCGAGAACGCCCGAACGGGCTCGTCCACGCCCTCGGCGGGCGGGCACGGGGTGGGGGCGGGCAGGGCGGTCGTGGTCGGCCCCGGGGCGGTCGTGGTGGTGACCGCGGTGGTGTCGATGGCGGCCTCCTCGTCGTCCCCGGTCAGCTGGGAGTAGGCGAACAGCGCGGCCAGGGCGACCACGGCGATGCCGCCGTAGCGGATGAGCCGCCGGCGGTTGGCCTGCCGCTTCTCCCACTTCTGCATCTCCTCCTTCTGGAGGCGATGCCCTTGCTTCTGCCGTTGCCGCTTCTCGGTGCCCATACTGGTCAGCAACGTAGTGGGCGGCCGCGCGTCGGCCCACGTCGGTAGCGTTGGGGACGTGGGCCTCGTCGTGCAGAAGTTCGGGGGCACGTCGGTGGCCGACGCCGAGCGCATGCGGGCGGTGGCCGACCACGTCGCCCTGACCCGGAAGCGAGGCGACCAGGTCGTCCTCGTGGTCAGTGCCATGGGCAAGGAGACCGACGACCTGCTCCGCCTCGCCTCCGAGGTCGGCGGCGGCGATCGGGCCGGCCGCGAGATGGACATGCTCATCACCGCGGGCGAGCGCAAGGCGACGGCGCTCATGTGCCTCGCCCTCCACGAGAAGGGTGTGCCCGCCGAGTCCTACACGGGCAGCCAGGCGGGCTTCATCACCGACACCACCCACACCAACGCCAAGATCCTCGAGATCCGACCGGACCGCCTGCGCAAGGCACTGGAGTCCGACGTGGTCCCCGTCGTCGGCGGCGCCCAGGGCGTCTCCACCGACCACGACGTGACCTTCCTCGGCCGGGGCGGCTCCGACACCACCGCGGTGGCCCTGGCCCAGGCCCTGGGGGCCGACGCCTGTGAGCTCTACACCGACGTGTCCGGCGTGTTCACCGCCGATCCCCGCCTGGTCAGCTCGGCCCACCGCATCGACCACATCAGCTTCGACGAGATGCTCGAGATGTGCGCCTCGGGCTGCCCCAAGCCCGCCATGCGCTCGGTCGAGTTCGCCCGCACCCACGGGGTGCGCCTGCACGTCCGCTCGGCCTTCACCTGGGAGCCGGGCACCTGGATAACCGAGGAGGACCCCATGGAACAGGCCATCGTCTCCGGCGTCGTCGACGACGACAGCGAGGCCAAGCTGACCGTCAGCGGCGTGCCGGATCGTCCCGGCATCGCGGCGCGGCTGTTCCGCACGCTGGCCGACGCCGACATCAACGTCGACATGATCGTGCAGAACGTGTCCGAGGCCGGGGTCACCGACATCTCCTTCACCCTGCCCCGCGCGGACCTGGCCGAGGGGCAACGCATCGCCGAGGAGATCGCGGCCGAGATCGGTGCGGCCGGCGTGGTGCCCGACACCCAGATCGGCCGGGTCAGCCTGGTGGGGGCGGGGATGAAGTCGAACCCCGGGGTGGCCGCGACCATGTTCGAGGTGCTGGCGGCCGAGGGGGTCAACATCGAGATGATCTCCACCTCGGCCATCCGGATCAGCTGTGTGGTGCCCGAGGACGACCTGGAGCGGGCCGTCGTGGCCCTCCACGCCGCCTTCGACCTCGCCGCCACCGGCTGAACGCCGCAGAGGCCTGGGTAAAGTTTTGGTCAAGTCTGTCGCTCAGAGTGGCGATAACGGCCACTCCTTGCGATACTCCGGGCACGAGTTCCGCCGTCCTCCACCCGGTCGACGCTGCCTCCGGTAACCGGGAGGCGGCGGTCGACGAGCCTCTGTTGCTCACCGACCTCCTGCTGCCCTTCGCCCGGGTCCGGAGCTTGGCGATCAGCCAGTCGGCCCAGCGGCGCTGGGCCGACGCCTTCCTGCTGACCGCCGCCGCCGCCCAGGTGCTGGGTGACCACCTCCACCGCAGCGGGAGCTGGCCGAGGCGCATCGTGAGCCAGCTCGACGGCTCGCCCCAGCCGGCGGTCCGGCGGGCGGGCGGCGTGGGTCACCGGGCCCTGTGGGCCGCAGGGGCGGTGCGCTCCCGTCTTCCGGCGCCACCGGGCGCTGGTCGCCCGCCGGGCCGAGCTGCTCGAGCTGTCGGTGGCCTTGGCCGCCGCCACCCTCGGCAGCCTCTTCGTGACCGCCGACGTCCTGGCGGCATGGGTGGGGGAGGTCCTCGCTGACGGTGCCCTGTGGCCATCAGCCCTGGAGGCGACGGCGCTCACCGTCCCGTCGGCCTTCCGCAGCTTCGACCAACATCCACGGGACATGCAGGCCCTCGCCCACCGGTTGGCGGAGGTCCATCCCGACCGGGAGCAGCCGGTGGTCGTCTTCGGGGTGCGGACGTCGGGGTCCTACCTCGGGCCGCTGCTCGCCGCGGGCCTGCGCCGCGAGGGCTTCGGCGACGTCCGCTTCGGGGCGATCCGGCCCGACGACCACCTCGACCGGGGCCAGCGCGACCTCGTCGACTCGGCCCGGGCTGGCCTGGCGTTGGTGGTCGACGACCCTCCGGTGTCGGGCGGCTCCATCGCCGAGACGGCCGACCTCCTCATCGCCGCCGGCCTCGCTCCCGACCGGGTGGTGCTGGCCCTGGCCCTCGATGACCCCGAGGGGCTCGACCTCCCCGTGTTGGCCGGGCGGCCCCGCGTCACCCTCCCCGTGGAGGACTGGTACCTGCCCTCGTTGATCGACCCCGCCGTGGTGCAGCCGACGCTGCAGGAGTTCCTCGGTTCTGCGGCCGAGGTGGTCAGCGTACGGGAGATCGTGTGGCCCGGCCCGGCCGCGCCCGCCGCCGCCTCGACCGCCCGCCGCCATCACCGTCGAGCGGCGTTCGCGGTCGACCTGGTCGGCCCGGGCGGCGAGCCCGTGGTCCGGACGCTCCTGGTGGAGTCATCGGGCCAGGGCTTCTACGGCCGCCACGGCGAGGCCGTCGCCCGCCGGCTCCCGGGCCGGACCCCCGAGACCGTGGGCTTCGCGGCCGGGTTCCACTACCAGTGGCTCCCGCCGGAGGTCGCGCCCGTCGGTCCCGGCCGCGCCGATCCGGCCGCTGTGGTCGATCACCTCCTGGCTCGGCACACGGCCCTCGCCGTCGACCATGACCCGAGCGCCGACTTCGTGGGGCGCCAGTCCGTGGTCGAGGTGGCCACCGAGGTCCTGTCGGACACGCTCGGTCCGCTCGGGCCGGTCAGCCGCATCCGGGGCCTGGACGACGCCGTGCGTCGGCTCCTGGCCGTGGCCGAGCCGTCGGTGGTCGACGGGCGGGTCACCCTCGACCGCTTCCTCGCCGATGCCGACGGTGCCCTGGTCAAGATCGATGCCGCCGAAGGGGCCTTCAGCCACCGCGACCTGGCCACCTATGACCCCGTCTTCGACGTGGCCCAGCTGGCGGAGTCCCCCGATCGGCACCGAGGTGCGGGGCATCTGGGAGCAGCGCACCGGTCGGCCGATCGCGCCCGAACGATGGTTCCTCCACCGCCTCGTGCACCGCTGGGATCGCCGCCGGCACCGCCAGCTCGACCACGAAGCGGCCCGTCGGGTGACCTCCCACGCCCTCCAGGACTACCTGCGCGAGGTCATCGTGGGCACCGGGCACCGGCCGGATGCCTCGGGCCCCTGGGTCGCCCTCGATGTCGACGGTGTCCTGGAGGGCCCCGTCCTCGACGCCGAGCGCGCCGGGCCGCACCGGCGCCACCGCACTGACCGCGCTCCTCCGCCACGGGCACCGGGTGGTCCTCGCGACCGGCCGCAGCGCCGCCGACGTCGCGGACCGGGTCCGGGCCTGGGGTCTCGCCGGTGGTGTGGCCGAGTACGGGTCGGTCCTGGTCGTCCCGGCGGCCGCCGCCGGGCCCGGGCCCGGCTCGCCGCCGCCGGTGCTCGTCGACCTGCGCACCCCCGACCAGCGGGCGGTGATGGCCGAGGTGAGGGCCGCCGTCGAGGCCCAGGCCGGCCTCGGGGTGGATCCCGATCACGAGCACACCGTCCGGGCGTTCCGCCTCGACCGGGCCGGGCCATCGCGTCGGGCTGGCCCCGGCCGATGTCTCGGCCGTGCTCGGGGTGCTGGCGGACCCGGCCTCGGTGACCGTCGTCCCGGGGGAGTCCCAGACCGACCTCGTCCCGAGCGGGTGCACCAAGGGCACCGGGATGCGGGCGCTCCTGGAGCGGCTCGACCCGGGTGCCACCCGGGACCCGGACCGACCCCTCGCCCTGGCGGTCGGGGACGGCCCGGCCGACCGCAGCCTCCTCGACCTCGCGGTGGCGCCCCACCTGCCCCACCACGCCGCGCCCCTGGCCGTCGACGGGGACACGGTGACGAGGGCGGCCTACCAGGCGGGCCTGGCCGAGGCGGTCGCCTTCCTCCTGGGCCACGCCCCCGGGGCCTGCCCGACCTGCCGGGTGGTCGTGGACGACGACGCCCGGTTCCTCCTCGCCCTGCTCTCCCTGCGGGAGGCCGGCCCCCGGGGCCTGCCCCGGCGCCTCCTCGAGGTCGTGACCTCGGCGCCCCGGGTCGGTCGCCGGTCCTGAGGTCAGCCACGAGAATCCAGGCGGTCCCGCCGACGGCTTCTCGTAGCCTTGCCGCCATGGATGTCGGAATCGTCGGTGCCACGGGTCAGGTCGGACAGGTGATGCGTCAGATCCTGGCCGAGCGGGACTTCCCGGTCGATCGCCTGCGCCTCTTCGCCTCGGCCCGCTCGGTGGGCCGGACCATGGACTGGCGGGGCGAGGCGGTACCGGTCGAGGACGCGGCGACCGCGGACTGGTCGGGCCTCGACCTGGCGCTGTTCTCCGCCGGGGCGACCGCCAGCCGGGCGATCGCCCCGCAGGCCGCGGCGGCCGGGGTGACCGTGGTGGACAACTCCTCGGCGTGGCGCATGGACCCGGAGGTCCCCCTCGTCGTCCCCGAGGTCAACGCCCACCTCCTGGCCGACCTGCCCAAGGGCATCGTGGCCAACCCGAACTGCACGACCATGGTGGCCATGGCGCCGCTGGCCGCCCTCGACGCCGAGGCCGGCCTCCGGCGTCTGGTGATCAGCACCTATCAGGCCGCCGGCGGGGCCGGCCTGGCGGGGACAGCTGAGCTGGAGGACCAGGTCCGCAAGGGGGCGGACCGGTCCGCCGCCCTCATCACCGACGGCGGGGCCATCGACTTCCCCCCCGCCACGGTGTTCCCCACCACCATCGCCTTCAACGTCATCCCGCAGGCCGGGGACCTCGTCGACGACGGCTCGGGCGAGACCGTCGAGGAGGTCAAGCTCCGCAACGAGAGCCGCAAGATCCTCGGACTGCCCGATCTCGCCGTGTTCGCGACCTGCGTGCGGGTCCCGGTGTTCACGGGCCACTCGCTGTCGATCAACGCCGAGTTCACCCGGCCTCTGACCGCCGAGCGAGCCACCGAGGTCCTGGCCACTGCTCCGGGCGTGGTGCTGAGCGACATCCCGAACCCCCTGGCGGCCGCGGGCACCGATCCGACCATGGTCGGTCGGATCCGGGTCGACCCGACGGTGGCGAACGGCCTCGCCCTCTTCCTCACCGGGGACAACCTCCGCAAGGGCGCCGCCCTCAACGCCGTCCAGATCGCCGAAGCCCTCCTGGCCCTTCGCTCCTAGCGAGCGCCCCGTTGCCGCCGATGGAGAGTCGGTGAACGCCGTCCTGGTGGCCAACCTGGCCTTTGCCGCGCTCGCGGCCGTGGTGCTCTGGCGTTGGCGCGCCGCCCGCCGTGCCCTCCCGGACCGGGGCCCCGGCGCGGTGGACCTGCGGGTGAGCCGCCGGCCCCGGGACGACGAGCTGGTCGAGCGCTGGGTGGGTCGGGCGCTGGGCCGGGTCGACCTGGTGCCCGCCGGCGGCGGGCGCTGGGCGCACCGTCGTGGTGGGGAGATCCGGGTGTCGGCTCCGGTGGCCCTGGACGGGGCCTTCCTGGTCGAGCTCCCGGCCGAACGGGCCGACGCCGTGGTGGCCGCCGTGCTCGACGTCCTCCTGGAGGAGGGCTACGAGGTCAGCCGGACCCGGGGTCGCCGGGTGGTCCTGCGTCGGGGCCCGGAGCGGATCACCCTCGTCGCCCAGCCGGCCTGACGACCACGTTCCCCAAGCGGGCGGCCTTCGTCAGACGAGGACGGATTGCTCGTACTGAGAGGCGGCCGCGGGTTGCGGCTGGGCTGGTCGTTCTCGTCGGCGGCGGCGGTCCCGGGGGTGATGCACCCAGGTCTGGCCGTCGGGGGCCCAGGAGGTCACCACGCCGTGTTTGTCCTTCTTGACGCCCCAGCCGGGGCGGTGGACGAGGTCATGGCAGTGGTCACAGGCGTGGGTGAGGTTGTCGAGGTTGGTGAGCCCGTGGGGTTCGAAGGGCTCGATGTGATGCGCGTCGCACCACTCGATGCTCGCGGTGCAGCCGAAGAGGGTGCAGGTGTCGTACCAGAGGCGGAGGGCGTCGTTCTGCTGGGGTTGGGCGAACCGGCGGGCCCGCCCCAGTCCAACGGGACCGTCTCGCCGCCCAACACGATCGGGACGATGCCGGCTTGGCAGGCCATCTTGCGGGCCATCGCCGCGGGCATCGGTGAGCCGTCCGGGCGTTCGGCGGGCGTGTCGTCGGTGCCCATGAGGTTCTCATAGGTCATGGTGACCCCGGCCCGGGGCACCACCCGCTTGCCGTCGCGGACGTCGGCGCCCTTGGAGCGCCGGCAGATCTCGCCGAGGGCTTCGGCCATGCGCCGTTCGTTGGTGATGACCGACTGGGGGGCGGGGACCTCGTCGCGGCCGGCGCGCTCGGCCCGCCAGGCCTCTTCGGACTTGCGGCGGACCTCGTGTTCGATCTCGGCGCCCAGGTCCGGGTCGAAGATCCCGGAGATGCGCTTCATGCCGTCGTGGTCGTTCCAGAACCGCAGCGAGGTGCGCGCCTTCTGGCGGTCATGGTCCGCGAGGCCGTCGTCGCCCTGGTGGTCGGCGATGAACCGCTCGAGGCGCTTGCGGAACTCCGGCGGCGACTCGTCCCGGGCCTGTTCCAAGAGGTCGTGCTCGGCAGCAGCGAGGGCGGCCTTGGCTTGGTCGTCGGCCTTGGCCCGGGCATCGGCCATCGCCGAGGCGTGGTCGTTGTTGATCTCCCCGTTCTCCAGGGCGTCCTGGGTCTCGGGCAGGTGCCCCAACTGCTCGGCGGTCTTGGCCCGCTTGTTGGCCTCGCCCCGACTCAGGTTCTGTTCCCGCCGCAACCGATCCGCCTCGTCCTTCGCCGGATCGGTCGGATCCGCCGGCATGTCCTTGAGCACCCGCAGGCCCCGCGCTCGACGGGCCGCAGCCCAGGATTCGACCTTCCCCGTCGCCCGCAGGAACTCCAGCACCTCGGCCCGCGTCATCCCCTCGGGTTCGCGACCTGCCGTCGCGTACGCCTGGTCGGGAGACGCCATCGCCGTGTGCTCTCAGTGGCGAGCGCTTGTCGGAATCACAGAAGCGAACACGAGTACGAGAATATCAGACTGTTGTCATGGTTCACAACCACTTCGATGTCGCCTCATCTTTCCGGCAGGGGTCTGAACGTCTGAGGATGTCGACGTGGACCCGGGGCCGTCCCCTGGGTCCACGCGTGGCGTCAACGGGGCTCGGACGGCCGGCTGCGGAAGACGGGGCCGTCGGGTCCGGATCGCGGTGACCGGCAGCGTCGACCCGACTGCTCGACGACATCGACCCCGAGTTCTTCGCGGGGCCATCATCGCATGCCCGCCCCGAAGCCGGACGGGGAAGGCCGAGCCTCAGCCCCCGGTTCCGGGCCGCGTGGTCGGCGACGGGCGGGGCGCGGCGGGTGCCTCCCGGACCTCGGGGGCCGGGGTTGCCGGGGCGTCGTCGCCGAAGTCCGGGGGGAAGAGGGCCAGGTCGTTGGTGACGGCCCACAGGCTCAGGACCACGCCGAGCACGGCCGCGTAGCGCCGGTCGAGCCGCCTAGACACGCCCGACCACCAGGTCGGCGAGACGGATGACCGCGACCAGGGCGAAGCCGATGGCGGCGGGGACGAGCAGGGCCCCGAGGATCTGGGCCCCACGGCCGTCGGGTTCGGTGGCCCGGAGCAGCTCGCGGCCGACGAGCACGGCGACGAGCAGGATCCCGGCGATCATCCGGCCACCGGCTCGCCGGGCGGGGGTGGCCACCGGCTGGCCGCCGGGCCTCGACGAACGCTCCCGTCACCGCGATGGCGGCGAGCACGGCCGCGGCGGGCAGCGCGCCGGTCAGGCCGACGAACAGGAGGGCCTCGGCCACCAGCACGTCGAGGGTGAGGCTCAGCGCCACCGCCAGGGCGCCCCGCTCGATCGGGCCCTCGAGGGGGAGCGCAAAGGTCCAGGCCAGCCCGGGGCCGACCACGAAGAAGACCCCGGCCACCGCGACCCGGAGGGGCGCGGGCACCCCGGGGAGGAGGACGACCAGGGCGGCGAGGGCGCCGACGATGACGGCCCGACCGATCGGAGTGAGGCGCTCGATCACCGCTCGGCTCCCCGGAGCGTGAAGATCACCGCGTCGCGGTTCTCGAAGGCGACGGCGAAGCGGTCGGAGGCCCGCAGGTCCTCCTCCAGGCCGGCGAGGAAGCCGGCCGGCCGGAAGCCCATGGCGGTCTCCTCGCGCTGTTGGCTCCGGGTGAGCAGCACGTAGGCCGCGGTGTCGCGCTCGTCGGTCATCCAGCGCTCGAGGGTGCGCACGGGGCGCCGGGCGATCTCGCGGCGCGTGGCCAGCGGCTCCCGATCGATGGGCACGTAGCGGAAGTACTCGTAGTTGTGGAACTGGGTCGGGTAGTTGCGGGACCCCTCCACCAGCAGCGAGCCCTCGGGCGCGTTGTCGGCCAGCCAGGTGGCCGCGGCCACCTCCTCGGGGTGAAGACGTAGTGGCCGTCCTTGCCGAAGTGGGCCAGGAGGAAGCCGGCCAGCAGGGCGAGGCTCACGACGAAGGGCACCAGGGCACCCCAGCCGCCCGCGGAGGAGCGGCAGGTCGACCAGGGCGTGGGCGGCGAAGAAGGCGGCGAAGGGCAGGCTGAACAGGAAGACCCGGAACAGGATCTCCCCCCCGAAGTTGTTGGCGGCCAACACCACGGCGGGCGACACCAGCAGCACGATCGGCACGAGGTCCCGCTGGCCCCGCCACCATCGGCGGATCAGGCCGACGGCGGCCAGGAGGGCGATGGCGACCACGAGGAGGCGACCGGCCAGGGAGACCAGCGCCTGGCCGTCGCTGAGGGGGCCGGCGTCGGTGAGGTTGCCCTCGGCGTTGGCCAACGGGGCACCGAAGCCGTCGATGGCGTCGGCCAGGTTCGGACCGACGTAGGCCGCGGCCCCCCAGAGGGCCCACAGGACCGTGGCCACGGCAGCCACCACCGCGATGGTGGCGATGCGGGCCTGCCGGGTCACGACGAGGGCCACGCAGGGCGATCGTGAGCATCGCGGGGGTGATCTGGTGGCTGGTGGCGATGGCCATGGCCATCAGCACCACGGCGGCGATGCCGGCCGCACCGGGGCGGCGGGCCTTGGCCATCCGGAGCACCAGGGTGATCGAGGCGAGGTACAGGAGGTACGCGTACGCCTGGGGCGAGAAGTACTCCTGGCCCACCCAGTTGCCGAGCAGGAACACCCAGGTCGTGAGCCAGATGATCCGGCGGTCGGTGGTCAGGGACGCGGCCAGGGTGAAGACGGCGGCGGCGGTGGCCAGTGCCAGCACCAAGGGGGCCCACCGGGCGATGGCGATGGCGTTGTCGGCCCCCACCCACTCCTGCAGCAGGTGGCTCCCGGCGAAGAAGCCGGGCCAGTTGTGGTACACGGGCAGGACGTCGATGTTGGGGTCCACCCCGCCCGTGCGGTCGATGAAGTCGACGATCCCGATGTGCTTCCACGCCCAGGAGTACCGCACGGCGTCATAGAGCACGACCGGGGTCCCGAACAGGATGACGGCGAGGGTGGCGACGTGGGCCGCGACCACGCCTTCGCGCAGGCGGGGCCGGACGATGGCCACCGCGAAGCCGGCGAGCAGCAGGCCGAGAGCGGCGAAGCCCACGGGCCCCACGATCGACACGAGGCCGTAGTCGCTGAGGTCGCGGGGATCGGCCCCCACCAGGCCCGCGGTCCAGCCCAGCAGGGCCAGGATCGGCACGGCGTAGGGGACCCCCGCTCGCCATCGCGGTGCCGACGTCGGTCGGGAGGGGCGGGCGTGACCGTCGCGGCGACGACGCTGGGGGTCACCTCGGGCTCCCGCACCGCGGTCCGCGTCGGGGACCGGAGCCGGCGCCGGCGGCGTGGTGGCGGCCGGGGCCAGGGTGGCGGCGACACTGAGGACGTTGCGCACCAGCCACACCCGGTTGGTGGCGTACGCCGAGGACTTGGCCAGGTTGGCGGCGATGTGGTGCAGCCACGCGAGGAGGACGAGGGTCGAGCTCGGTCCAGGTCGCGGTTGGGCCCCGACGCCAGGACCGCCAGCTCCTCCTCGGTCCAGGGCCGGTGGAGCAGGGCGAGGACGGCCTCACCGAACTCGAGGGTCTGGACCGCGGCCCGGGTCGTGATGACGAGGGTGGCCAGGTCCAGCTCCGGCAGTCGGTCCGCCCGGGCCCCTTCCCAGTCGACCATGCCGGTGACGGCGTCGCCGGTGACCAGGAGGTTCCCGGGGGTGATGTCGCCGTGGGACCAGGCCACCGTCACCGGCCGATCGGCCAGCGCCAGGTGCAGTGCGGCCGCCAGCTCGGCCAGGCCCGGCAGCGCCTCGGGACAGGCCCGGGCCACCACGGTCACCGGCTCGTCGATCCAGTTGGCCAGGAGGGCATCGGGGGCCACCACGGTCTGGGCGGTGGGCCCGTGCAGGCCGGCGAGGGCGGCCGACGCGCTCCGCAGGAACCGGTCGGGGGCCAACCCGTCGCCCAGGACCTCCTCGGCCGGACGGCCGGGCACGGCGGTCTCGAGGGTCCAGGCCTGGGTGCCGTCGGTGCCGTGGGCGATCGGTCGGGGGACCTGCACGGCTCCAGTCGGCCAGGACCGCCTCCTGGGCCAGCACCTGCACGGCGACGAGCTCCTTGCGGCGGGCGGCCTCGGCCTCGTCGCTGCTGGGGAGCTTGAGGATCCGGGGTGCCTCCGGCGCGCCCACCCGGGCCACCACCAGGTCGGCGGTGGCGTGCAGGACGGTCCAGTCACCCAGGTCGGGCAGGGCGTGGTCGTCGAGGGCGGCGATGGCCCGTCGGGCGTGGCGGCGCTGGCGGGCCTCGGTCCGGCGCCGACCGGGTGCGCCGAGGGTCCGGATGAGTCGGGTCGGCAGGGCGCCGATCCAGAGGTCGCGCAGGCGGGTGGCGAGGAGGACGGGGCCACGCCGCTCTGGGTCGCCGAGCCAGGCCACGCCGGCGCCGGTCACGCCGAGGACGGGAACCAGCAGCGCGGTCCCGGCGACCACGGCGACGCCGAGGACGGCGTACAGGCTGATGACGGCCCGCATGTCCCGGCGGGCCCGCTGGATGCTGACGTAGACGCCGGTGACCACGTGGGGGATGGCCGACAGCGGCCAGGAGCTGCAGGAGGCTGGGTGCCCTCGGTGGCGTAGTCGGCGCCGAAGAGGCGCAGGATCCACGGTGCCCCGACCACGATCACCGTCGCCGCGGGCACCACCAGGGCCAGGCTCTGGCCGAGGGCCCGTCGGGCGTTGGCCTCGAGGGCGGCGGGTTCGTGGGCGCCTTCGGCCAGCAGGGCGTAGCCCACGGCGCTGGAGACGAGGTACAGCGTGTAGGCCACGGTCCAGGCCAGGTGGTACCAGGCCCCGCCCTCGGCGCCGACGAGGACGAGCATGAGCAGCGGCAGGGCGTCGATGGTGAGCAGCCACAGCGCAGACGCGAGGTAGTCACCAGCGGAGAACCGGAGGAGGTCGCGGATCGTCAGGTCCTCGGCGGGGGCCGGACGGGGCGCGCCGCAGCATCCGGAAGACGGGGATGTTGACCGCCAGCACCATGAGGACGAGCGGCGCGGTCCAGGAGACGTAGACCCCCCAGCGGGGCAGCGGCGCGGTGAGTCCGACGAGCAGCGCCAGCTTGGCCAGCGCGTACAGCGCGTTCTCGGTGGGCACCCAGGTGGCCCGGCGCAGGCCGATGAGGACGCTGTCCTGGAGGCTGAAGATGACCCACAGCACGCACGACAGCAGGAAGAAGGTGACACCGGCGGTGTGGTCCAGGAGGTCCAACTCGTCGAACCATCGCTCGTGGACGACGACGAACACCCCCGCCCCGGCGAGGGCGGTGAGCCCGGCGACGGCGTAGGACACGGCGACGACCCGGGCGGCCCGGTCCCCCAGGGCGGGCACGAAGCGGATCAGGGCGGTGCGCAGGCCGAGGTTGGCCACCGCGGCCACGATCTCCATGGCCGGCGAGGAGCGCCGCGGTGGCCCCGATGGCGGCGGGGGAGTACCGGCGGGCGGCCAGTGACCAGTAGAGGAGGCCCAGGAGCGAGGTGATCCCGGCGCTGGCGACGAGGGAGAGGCCGGCGCGCACCAGGGGGGTGGCCAGTTGGCCCCGGACGCGGTCGCTCAAGGTGCTCGGCCGGGGGTCGGGCTCGGGCGCCCCGGCCGTGGTCGGGTCGAGGAGCGCGGTCACGAGCCCTCCGGGCCCTGCCACACCCGGATCCACTCGGCCTCGACCGTGGCCGGGAACCCGGTGGTCGTCGTCGGGATCACCGGGCCAGTCGCCGCCGACGGCCAGGTTCAACACCAGGTACATGGCCTCGTCGGACACGGCGTCGCCGGTCACCCGCCAGCGTTCCCGGCCGTCGATGATCCAGGTGATCCGGCCGGGCCGCCAGTCGACGGCGTACTCGTGCCAGTCCGCCGTCGGCCAGGTCGTCGTCGGACCAGTCCTCGCCGACGGACGCGTTCGGTGCCGTCGGCCTCGACGTAGTGGTAGTGGAGCTCGGCCGTGTCGGGCTCGTGGCCCAGGGTCTCGATGACGTCGATCTCGGGCCGTGACTCCTGGTCGGCGGGCAGGAGCCAGAAGGCCGGCCAGAGGCCCTGGCCCGCCGGGAGGCGGAGCCGGGCCTCGACGTAGCCGTAGGTGAACGCGTAACGGGCGGGGGTCTCGTAGTCCGGTGGGCCGGTGGAGATCATCCCCGACGAGTAGGGGTAGGCCCGGCCGTCGGGGTCGCGAACGGTCTCCCGTCGGGCCTCCAGGGTCAGGACGTCGTCGCCGGTGGTGACGTTGTCGGCCAGGTAGAGCTCCTGCTCCTGATTGGATTCGATGGTGCAGGCCTTGGCCTGCCACCAGTGGCACCGGCCCCAGAGGGCGGGGTCGAGAGGTTCGTCGAAGTCCTCGGAGAACACCAGGTCGAGGTCGCTCCGCGGCGGATGGGGGAGCCCCGTCAGGGCCTCGTCGGACAGCGGCCGGGGCCCGTCCCGCTCGGTGTCGGCGCCCGCTCCCAGGCCGAGCCCGACCGCCGCCAGCCCGGCGGCGGCCACCACCACGAGGGTGGCCAGGCGGAGGGCGGCCTTAGGTGCCATCGCGGAAACCGATCACCCGCTTGACGCCGGTGCGCAGGGCGCGGTCGGCACGGGAGACCGGCAGCCGCTCGATGCCGAAGTCGGCGTAGGGCACAGACCGGCCGCCGAAGCCCTCCTTGAAGGTGGCCAGGGAGGACGCCGTCCCCGTCTCACCGAGGTGGTAGCTCCGGCACCCGTGGGCCACGGCCTCCTCGATGGCGAGCCATTCGAGCAGGAACGACGCCCGGGTGGGTCCCGCCCGGTCGCGGTCGATGGCGCCCCGGGTGCCGTGGGCGGTGTTGCCCAGCAGGACGATCGACCCGGCGATCGGCGTGTCCTCCTCCCAAGCCAGCCAGAGGCGGAACCCGTCGCCGAGCCGGTCGGCCATCGTCGCCAGCTTGCTGAGGGGGTCGCGCCGCACCCCCCGCCAGCGGGCGAGCCACTGCGGTTCGCGGCTGCGTTCGGCCCACCGCTCGAGGGAGAGGAGGTAGAGGCGGTAGTACGCCGCCAGGTGGGCCTCGGTGGCCGTGTCGGTGACGCGGAGGCCGGCCCGCTCACCCTTGACCAGGTTGCGCCGGGTCGACTTGTGCAGACCGGCTCGCAGGGCGTCGGTCCCGACCGTCAGATCGATCACGTGGGCGCGCTGGCGCGGCGGACGACGTCGGGGCCGGCGGCCTCCTCCCAGAGCGCTCCGTCGAGGGGGTCGGGCCGGATCCGGGTCAGCAGGCGGCCGCGGTAGGTCAGTTCGGCCAGGACGGCCCGGATGGCGTCGACGTCCCGTCCCGGCCCGACGAGGCCGCCGATGCCCCAACCGTCCGGGAACGACAGCTCCACGCCGCCGGCGCCCGCGGGGCCGGTCCGGCGGGCCAGGGGCAGGACGAACCGGCGGCCGTCATCGAGGACGTACAGCCGACTGGCGTCCACGTGGCCGCCGGATGTCGACCAGGACGTCCATCCAGGCCGGTGATTGGTCGGTCAGGGAGGTCGGGTCGGCCGCCACCAGGGCCTCCCACTGGGAGCGGGGCGCGGGGCTGATGACCTGGCTCACGGGCACGGCCCGGGGGGCGATGGTGGTCACGGGGCCACCTCCTGACCCCGGCGGACCCGGGCGCGACGGACGTGGCGGTAGGCGGTGGTCCGCAGCCGTTCCCGTCCGCCGCGGGCGATCGGGGTGCGGGAGTCGGCCAGTCGGTTGACGAGCTCGGTCGCGCCGGTCACCCCGGTGGGCATGATGCGGGCGAGGGCGAAGCGGTCGTCCCGCTCGCTACTGAGGGCCTGCTTCACCGCGCAGGCGCCGCGGAACCCGGCGTCGACGACCAGTTGTCGGGAGGTCCGGTCGTGGTGGCCGTGGGGGTAGGCGAAGGTGGTGACCGGCCGACCCGTCCAGCCGGCGAGCAGGTCCCGGCTGCGGTGGATCTCGTCACGGGCGACCGCCCGGTCGACGGCGTCGAGGGCGAGGTGGCGGTGACCGTGGGCGCCCAGGGCGAGGCCATCGGCGGCCAGGTCCACGAGCTGGTCACGGCTGAGCATCCGACGGTCGAGGAACGAGGCTCCCACCAGGCCCGTGGAGACGAAGAGGGTGGCGGGCCACCCGCGGTCGGCCAGGCGAGGCCAGATGATGTCGGCCACGTCCGCGTAGCCGTCGTCCACGGTGAGCACCACCGCGCCCGCGGGCACGGCGCGGCCCTGGTCGTGCACCCGGGACAGCAGGTCGTCCAGGGCCAGCGGGACGTAGCCGGCCGCGGCCAGCGCGTCGAGGTGATCGTCGAAGCGGGAGGGGGTCATCGCCCACGGCGCCAAGGGCCCGCCGGTGTCGTCGCTGACCGCGTGGTAGCAGAGGATCGGGACGGTGGTCACGAGCGGCTCGCCTGGTCACGACGGCTGCGGGCGTAGGACCAGGGCCCGACGACCATGCCGAGGCGTTGGCGCCACCCCGCGCCGGCCAGCCCGGGCACGGTGGGACCGGCCGGGGGCTGGGTCGTCCGGAGGCCGTGGCGGATGCCGCCGGGCAGGCGGGCCGCCATCTCGACGAGGGCCGCCGGCCGCTCGACGACGGCGCGGGTGAGGTAGGCGCTCAGCCCGATGCCGTAGGCGTAGGCCAGTCGACGGACGGCGGCGGTGTCGACGTGGTGGTGGTGGCGGACCAGCGCCGCGGGCTCGTAGACGAGGCGGTGCCCCGCTCGGATCACGTCGTAGAACGCGGCCAGGTCGTCGCCGCCGCGGGCCTTGGTCCCCACCCCGAGGGTCTCGTCGAAGCCCCCCATCGCCTCGAGGGCCTCGGCCCGGAAGGCCATGTTGGCCCCGGAGCCGAGCCGGCCGGCCGTGAACGGGAAGAGCTCGTCGTCGGGCCGGTGCTCGGCGAGGTCGTACACCTTGCGGCGGGTGCCCTTGCCGAAGCCGGCGTGGGCCTCGATCCAGGCCTGGGCCGGGGTCTCGACCTCGGCGGGGAAGATCATCCCGGTGACACAGCCGACGCGGGGATCGGCGAAGCCGTCGGTCAAGCGGCGCAGCCAGGCCGGATCGGCCTCGACGTCGTCGTCGGTGAAGGCCACCACCACGCCGGTCACGTGGGGGAGCGCGGCGTTGTGGGCCCGGGCGAGGCCGGGCTGGTCCTCCCGGACGTACCGCACCGGCACCCGGTGGGAGCCCAGGTGCTCGACGACCTTCCGGGCCCGGTCGTCGGACGGGGCGTTGTCCACCACGACCACGTCGAAGTCAGGGTGGTCCTGGGCCAGCACCGTGCGCAGGCACCGGGCCAGCGAGGCCGCCCGGTCGCGGGTGGCGATCACCACGGTCGCACTCGCCGTGGGGCGGCGGGGCGCGGCCGGCGGCGCGGGGAGGCCGGCCACCGAGAGCCCGTCGGGGCGCTCCAGGCCCTGCTCCTCGACCCGATCGGCCAGGTCGTCGCCCAGGGCGGCCCAGATGGCGTCGGCCACCGCCACCGGGCCGAGGCCGGTGCCCAGGTCCAACTCGGCCACGCCGACCGGTGCACCGTCCCAGCGCACCAGGAGGCGGGCCCGGCCGTGCCAGCGACCGTCGGTCCCCTCGACCGCGAGGGCGGGCAAGGGGCGGTCCACGTCGACCACCGCCACCCGGGTGGCCTCGAAGCGGGCGGGGGCGGCCGCCGTCGTGGCCGTCACGCGGTGCGCGTGCGGCGGGCGGATCCGGCGAGGTAGCCCGTGGCCGTCCAGCTCGCGCCGGCCACGATGGCCAGGGAGCGGGCCAGTCCCGCGGTGTCGCGACGGGTCACGTCGCGCAGGCCGCGGGCCACGCCGGAGGGAAGGGTCCGGCGGACGTAGGCCTTCTCGAGCTCGAGCGCCTCCCCTTGGCCCTCGCGGTCGGCCAGGTGGGCCTTGGAGCGGCCCTCGGCCCGACACCGGGCGGCGAAGTAGCGCCAGGTGGTGCGGCCGTGAGGGACCCGGTGGTGGATGCGGGCGCCGGGTTCGAAGACGAAGCGGCCGCCGAGGAGGCGTCGGGCCCGGATGCAGAACTCGGTCTCCGAACAGCCGAACCCGTCGTTGCCGGTGCGGCCGAGGCCGTCGTAGAAGCCACCGGCCTGCTCGATGACGTTCCGACGGAACGACATGTTGCAGCCCATGAGGTTGCGGATCGTGTCGGCCGTGGTCGGCAGGCCTCGGTAGCTGCAGCCGATGACCCAGTCGAACTCGGTGGGGAACCAGCGTGGCCGCTCGGTGTCCCAGTTGGGGTCGGCGGCGCCGCCCACGCCGAGGACCTCGGGGTCCTCGTACCAGGCCAGGAGGGCGCCCAGCCATCCCGGCTCGGCGGTGGCGTCGTCATCGAGGAAGGCCAGGACCTCGCCCGTGGCCACGGCGACGCCGGCGTTGCGGGCCCCGGACTCGCCCCGGGTCCCGTCGTTGGCCACGACCGTGGTCACGGCGTCGGTGAACTCGGCCGTGGCCCGGGTGTACAGCGCCGGGTTGTGGTCGATGACGAGGACCAGTTGGTCGGGGCGGCGCTCCTGGTCCCGCACCGAGGCGACCGCGGCGACGACGTCGTCCCAGCGCTCCTCGGTGTGGGCGCAGATGACCACGGTGGCGGTCGGGGTCACGACCAACCACGCTCGGCGGTGGCCGGGGTCAGGCGCACCATCGCCGGGGCGAGCTCGACCTCCGGAGGACGGCGGAAGCGCTCCCGCAGGATCGTGCGCAGGACCCGCCATCCGTCCGAGAAGGTCCGGAGGTTGCTCTGCCCGTGGATGCGCTCGGCCTCGAACGAGGCCACCTCGACGACCCGCAGGTCGTGGCGCAGGGCCCGGACGTTCATCAGCGTCTCGATCTCGAAACCGTCACCCGCGGCCTCGAACACCGGCACGACCCGGCGCCAGAACGCGTTGTAGCCGTAGCAGAGGTCGGTGAACCGCCCGCCGTAGAGCATCCGCACGAGGCGGGTCAGGGCCTTGTTGCCGGCCCGCCGCAGCAGGTCGATGTCGGCGCTGCCGGCGCCGTGCACGAAGCGGGAGCCCTTGACCATGTCCGCGCCGGCCAGCAGGGGGCCGATGAACGCGGGGATCTCCGCCGGGTCCGTCGAGCCGTCGGCGTCGATGGTGACCACGATGTCGCCCCGGGCGTGGTGCCAGCCGGCGCGCAGGGCCGCGCCCTTGCCCGGCGTCTCGTCGATGATCACCCGGAGGTCCGGGCGCACGGCGAGGGCCGCGGCCACGGTGCCGTCGGTCGACCCGCCGTCGACGAGCACGATCTCGTCCACCCACCAGGGGATGCGAGGCAGGACGAGGACGATGTTGTCGACCTCGTTCAGCGTCGGCACGACGACCGAGACGGTGGCCCGCCCCGGTACGTGCTGGCGCAGCTGGCTCGCCCGGTCCGTGAGATCGATGACCGTGCGGTCCTCGACCAGTGCAGTGCTCGGCAGGACGACCATCAGTGGCCCCCTGCTGGTGCTTCCCAGTACATCGCCTACCTCCGAGTGATCACCGTACGTGGTCAGATCAACCACATCAAGTCATAAGTAGACGGAGAGTGGTCAATACGCTGACGAATAGTGCGCGCGACGGTCACCCAGGGTGGGAGCGCCCCGGTCGGTGCGGGAGCACAGGTGACGGGCGGGGCCGGCTCCGGGTACGCTCAGCGTTCCACCGGGAAGTGGCGCAGCTTGGCAGCGCGCGTCGTTCGGGACGACGAGGTCGCGGGTTCAAATCCCGCCTTCCCGACCATTACATGTGACTGGCTTCGCTTCGCTCAGCAAGTCCGGCGTCGCCGATGCGGCAGGTCCTCGGCTGCTGCTCCGCTCCGACTGCGCAGCCTCACGGCTGGCCAGAGGGTGTCGGTGACGTTCAGCAAGTCCGGCGTCGCCGATGCGGCAGGTCCTCGGCTGCTGCTCCGCTCCGACTGCGCAGCCTCACGGCTGGCCAGAGGGTGTCGGTGACGTTCAGCAAGTCCGGCGTCGCCGATGCGGCAGGTCCTCGGCTGCTGCTCCGCTCCGACTGCGCAGCCTCACGGCTGGCCAGAGGGTGTCGGTGACGTTCAGCAAGTCCGGCGTCGCCGATGCGGCAGGTCCTCGGCTGCTGCTCCGCTCCGACGTCGTTCAGGAGGATGCGCTCGGGCGGGTGGAACTCGGCGGGGCCTCCGGGGCCGCCTTCGTCACGGGAGGGGGGAGGTCAGGCCTCCGCGGCCTCGGCGTTCTCCGCCTCGGTGACCATCGTGTCGTCGGCGTCCACCGTGGCGTCGGTGATCTCCTCGGACACCGAGGGGGGGTCCTGCTCGGGCTCGTCGGGCATCACCGAGTCGGGGGTGGGGACCACCGCGTTCTGCGGCTCGGCGTCACCGCCCGCCACGGCGTTGCCCTCGTGGTACTCGCCGCCGGCCAGGAGGGCCTCGGCCGCCCGCCGGAGGCGGAAGGCGTCGAGGGGCTTGACCAGCCAACCGTCGGCGTCGGCCCGTCGCGCCAGGAAGATGTCCGCCGTACGATCGAGCAACATCAGGACGGCACGACGCTCGAGGCGTCCGGCCCCCTCCTCGGAACGCAAGGACAGGCAGGTGGCCATGCCGCCCATGTTGCCGATCTGCAGGTCGAGCACGACGAGGTCGGGCGAGAGTTGCTTCACCGCGGGCACGACCTCGCGGCCGGACCGGACCCGGTGCACGCTGATGGTGTCGTCGCCGAGGGCGGCGTCCACCTCGTCGTGGAGACGGTCGGCATCGGTGGCCAGGAGCACGACGGGCACGGCCGCGGAGCGTACCGGCGCAACAGCGGCCGGGTGAAGCCGGGGTTGGCGGGCGGGTGGCCCTGGCTACCATCGGCCGTTGCCCACGGCCCACTATCGGAGGACCGTTGCTCTCCATCACCGTCGAAACGGGCGAGGACTACACGCTCTGCCGCCCGGAGGGTGAGCTCGACGCCTACACCGTCGGGACCTTCCGCGAAGCCCTCGCCGAGCTGACCGACACGCGCCATCTGCTCATCGACCTGTCCGAGGTCCCGTTCATGGACTCGGCCGGCCTCGGCGCGCTGATCGGCGGCATCCGCCGCACCCGCGAGGCCGGTGGTGACGTGGCCGTGGCCTGTGGCCGCCCGACCCTCACCCGTCTGCTGCACACCACCGGCTTCGACCGCATCGTGGCCGTCACCGAGACCGTCGCCGAGGCAGCCACCGCCCTCGCCGACGCCACCGGCCCCACCGACCCGGTCTGAGCGTCGCGGGGCGACGAGTCCTACCGACACCGACGCAACCACGGGGCGTGGGGACAGCCCGCGGGTCGTCGGGGGCGGTGAGCCGCCGATCTCACGCTCCGTGCCGTCGCCGAGACTTTCGAGGCTCCAGCTGTCGGATTCCGACAGCCCCAGCCTCGAGAGTCACGATGGGCGACGGTCAGGCGGAGCTCACCGCCCACGCGGCCACCCAGCGTGGGATTCCGGTGCCCAGGAGGTCCCGCAGCTCGACCCCACGCCCCCCTTCGTTGCCATCGGTCTCCCCGGCCCGACGAGCCGCAACGCACCGCGGACGCCGGCGGGACGAGCCCGCCCGTGTGTCGGGGGTCAGTCGCCCACCACGTAGGTGGAGAGCTCCTCGAGGCCGGAGAGGTCGTGCACGTCGCTGCGCAGGAGGGGGACCCGCACCACGGTGGCGTCGCCCACCTTGCCGACGAGGTCGTCGAGGTGGCGCTCCTCGCGGGCGGCGATGAGCTGGAAGTCGGCCAGGTTGGCGTAGTGGTCGCCGATGGCCGTCCCCGCCAGGCTCTCGGCTCGCTCGCGGGCGGCCTCGGCCAGGCCGGGGGCGAAGCGGGGGTGCATCCGGTTCACGATGAGGGCGCTGATCTCGATGCCGGCGTCGTGAAGGGCGTCGGCGAAGAACACCGCCTCCTGGAGGGTGTCGCGCCGCGGTGAGGCGACCAGCACGAAGCGGGTGACGGTTGCGGTGAGCAGCTCGTCGACGACGTGGGCCCGGTTGCGGAAGCCTTCCTCCATCCCCTGGAAGGCCTGGAAGAAGGCGATGGCGTCCTCGATGACCTCGGAGCCGACCACCTTGGCCACGGTCCGCAGGAAGGCCTGGGCGGCCACGCCTGCCACCCGGAGGATCCCCCGGGTCGGGGTCATGACCACCTTGTAGAGCGGGTGGTCCAGGAAGCGGGTCAGGGTCCCGGGGGCGTCGAGGAAGTCGAGGGCGTTGCGGGTGGGCGGGGTGTCGACCACGACCAGGTCGAAGTCGGACTCCACGTGGAGCTCGTAGAGCTTCTCCATCGCCATGAACTCCTGGGTGGCCGACAGGGCCGAGGAGATGTTGGTGTAGAAGCGGTTCTCGAGGATGCGCTGGGCCTGGTCCTCGTCGGCCGCGTACTTGGTCACCAGGTCGTCGAAGGTGGTCTTGGTGTCGAGCATGAGGGCGTAGAGCTCGCCGGGCCAGTCGCCCTCGATGCGCCCGGGCTCGTTGGTCAGGCCCTCGAGGCCCAGGGCGTCGGCCAGGCGCCGGGCGGGGTCGATGGTCACCACGGCCGTCTTGCGGCCCTGCCGCGCCCCCTCCATGGCCAGCACGGCGGCCACGGTGGTCTTGCCGACGCCACCGGAACCGGTGCAGATGACGACCTCGGCCCTCCCGATCAGCTCGCGAGGGCTGGTCACGCCTCGACCACCGTCTCGAGCTGCTCGACCAGGCGGTCGGCGAGCAGGTCCAGCTCGGCGGGGCCCAGCTCGGCGCCGAAGAGGAACGGCAGGCGGAGTTGGGGCAGCGGGAGCTGGTCGGCCAGGCGGGCCACCTGCTCGGTCTGGAGCTGGACCCGGTGGCGGCGGAAGTCGGCGGCGGCCGTCAGGGCCTCGGCTTCGCCGGCGCGCAGGCCCACGCCGGCTTCGGCGGCGGCCGTCACCGGGTCGATCGCCAGGCCCGGTCGGTCCGGGTACAGGCCGTTGACCACCACCGGGCCCAGGGCCACGCCCACCTGGTCCTCGAGGTTGTAGGCGGTCTCGATCAGCTCGTTGACCGGGGTCTCCTCGGGGAGGGTGACCAGGACGACCTGGCACCGCTCGGCGTCGGTGAGCATCTCCATGACCTCGGCCGCCTGGTTGTGGATCGGGCCGACCCGCACGGCGTCGAGCAGGCCTCGGGCCGCCCGCAGGAAGGTGATGGCGTGGCCGGCCGCGGGCGCGTCGAGGACGATCAGGTCCACGTCGGTCTCGCGTTCGAGCTGCTTCACCTTCCCCAGCACGAGGATGTCCTTGATCCCGGGGGCCGCCGTGGCCAGCGTGTCGATGGCCCCGGAGGACACCAGGCGCTTGGCCACCCGGCTGAGGCCGTGGCTCTCGAGGTACTCGAGCATCGCCTCGTCAGGGGTCAGGGTCCGGGCCCGCACGTCGCCGGATCCGGGCGGGTCGTCGGCCTCGGCCAGGGTGACCTCGTCGTAGCCGAGGTCCTCCGCGCCGTACATGCTGGCCAGCCCCGACTTGCCCTCGACCTCGACGATCAGGGCGCGGCGTCCCTGACGGGCGGCGGCACGCGCCAGTGCGGCCGTTACCGTCGTCTTGCCCACGCCACCCTTGCCCGCGACGATGACGACGCGGGACGTGGCGAAGAACGTGGCTGGATCCAAACCCCAGTCCTCCCGGAGGCTCGGTTGCGCAGGCTAGCGATGACGGTTCTCGGCGCTGTGTTGGCCGTCGGCGGCCTCGCGTCGGTCGCCCTGGCCCAGGACGGCGCCGATCCCGGCCAGGTCGACGTGTTGGAGACGGCGGGGTACCTGGACCCCGTGCTCGTCGACTTCATCTCCTCGTCGATCGCCGAGGCCGAGGCCGAGGACGCCGTGGCCGTGGTGCTCCAGCTCAACAGCCCGGGCTCGGTGGTCAGCGACGAGGAGCTCACCGCCCTCGCCACCCAGATCGACGAGGCCACCGTGCCGGTGACGGTCTGGATCGGACCCAGCGGCTCCCGGGCCTACGGCGGGGCCGCGGAGATCGCCGCGGTGGCCGACGAGATCGGCATGGCGCCGGGGACGGACCTCGGTGAGGTCGGCGACCAGCGCCTGCCGGAGGCGATGTTCGGCGAGGTGTTCGACGGGGCCCTGGACGATCGCTCGGTCGACGACGAGGTCGCGGTGGACGAGGGCTACGCCGACCGGCTGGCCCCGACCGTCGGGCTCTTCGTCAACGACCTCGACGGCTTCGAGACCGAAGTGGCCGACGGTGGCGACGTCGAGCCGGTGACCGAGACCCGCTTCCGGCAGCTGCCCCTGGGCTCCCAGCTGTTCCACACCGCCGCCAGCCCGGCGGTGGCCTATCTGTTCTTCGTCCTCGGCCTGGGCCTGATCATCTTCGAGCTCTACACCGCCGGGGTCGGCGTGGCCGGGGTCCTCGCCGCCGGGCTGTTCGTGTTCGGCTGCTACGGCCTGGCGGTCCTGCCCGCCCGGGGCTGGGCGGTCGGGCTCCTGGTCCTGGCGATGGGCGCCTTCTGTGTCGACATCCAGACCGGGGTGCCCCGCTTCTGGACCGGGGTGGGCTTCGTGAGCTTCGCCGTCGGCACCTTCTGGCTCTACGACGGCCCGACCCTGTCCTGGATCACCCTGGTCGGGGTGTTCGTCTCCCTGGCCTTCGCGGTCCTGGCGGGCATGCCCGCCATGGTGCGGACCCGGTTCTCGACGCCCACGATCGGTCGGGAGTGGATGATCGGCGAGGCGGGGGAGGCGGTCACCGCCGTGGCCCCCGACGGCACCGTGCGGGTCCAGGACGCCCTCTGGCGGGCCCGGACCAATCGGGCGACGCCGCTGGCCGCAGGGGAGCCTGTGGTCGTCGCCGGCCTCGACGGCCTGGTCCTCGAGGTGGAGTCCGCCGATCCCGAACGGCGTCCCAAGGAGCACCGCCGGGACTGAGACGTCGAGCGGTCGGTCGTTGCTCTGAACCGTGGTTCAGCGATTCGAGGAAATCGGCTCGACCCCTTTACGGGTGAAATCGGCGGGTCTACGGTCGCGTTCCCTGGAAGGGGGTCCAGCGTGACAGCTCAGGTCGCAGGCATGGAGTGGCAGATCAAGGCGGCATGCCGGGGGCCGCAGGCCGCGGTCTTCTTCCCGCCGCCCCAGTTCGAGCGCAAGGACGAAAAGCAGGAGCGGGAGCGGCGGGCCAAGGAGATCTGCGCCTCGTGCCCCGTGAAGCAGCCCTGCCTGCAGTACGCCCTCGGGATCCGTGAGCCGCACGGCATCTGGGGCGGCCGCAACGAAGCCGAACGCAAAGAGCTGCTGCTGCGCTGACCCGTCGTCGGGCCCCGACCCGTCGTCGGGCTGGGGGAACGACACCGAGGCAGGGATGGGGGCCTGGTGCTTCCCGGCTCGGCTCGGTGGTGCCCGCGGTCCCGTTTCGCCACCCTCCGTGACCGAATGGGCCGAATGACCCGCCCGCGGCCCTGAGGCAATAGCGCCCGAATCAGGTGCCAGAAGCGGAGGCGGTCACGGGGAGTGGGATTCGGATGGCGGGAGGGCCGGTGTGCCCCCGACCACCCTTCGGCCCGACCCCACGCCCCCCTTGTTGCCTCGGTTGTGGTTCAGACCTCGGGCAGGCGGGGGCCGGCGATGCGGACGTCCTCGCGGCGGCGGGTGACGCCCCGGGCGTCGAGCAGGGTGGCCAGGGGGACGGCGTACTTGCGGCTGGTGCCGAGTGCCTCCCGCAGGTCGCTCATGGTGAACCCCGCCGGGCTGATCCGCGAGCAGGCGGGCGCACACCACGGCCGCCTCGTCGAGCGCGGGCGCCGCGAACCAGATCCCTTCCTGCGGCACGACCAGGCCGCGGCGAGCCAGCTCCCGCAGCTCGGCGGGATCGACGCCATCGGGCGGGGGCGGGGCGAAGGGCGTGGCGGCCAGCGCCGCCAGGTAGGGGTGGTCGGCCAGAGGGTCGACGGCGTCGGCGGCCCGGGCCCGGCCCCCGTCGACGGTGATGTCGGCCAGGGTCTCGAGCACCGCCCGCTCGCGCTCGTCGAGCTGCGCCACGTCGTGGCCCAGCTCGCCGGCCGCGCCCACAGTGTCGACCAGCGCCGCCCGCATGGTCGTCAGCGCCTCGGGGTCCACGACCCATTCCCCGACATCCGCGGCCCGCCGTTCGCCGGTCAGGCGCTCCAGGTCGTCGACCCGGACCCAGCCCCGTTCGGCCACGACCCGGTCCACCGACCGGTCCGGTCGGGCACGGGTGGCGGGGAGCAGGGGATCGACGTCGAGGACCTCGCCGCCGCCCACGGTCTCGCCCCGGCCGGACTCCCGCAGGACGTAGCGGTCACCGGGCACCAGCGGCAGCGCGGTGGCCAGGTGCAGGCGCACCAGCCCCACCGCCCCCGGCTCGACGGTGTCGGCCCCCAGGACCCGGAGGCGCACCGCCTGCTCGGCGGTGCCGAGGTGGGCGACGTAGGCCCCCCGGCGGGTGACCCGGTGGCCGAGGGACGCGAGGACCGACAACGTCGCGTCGACCACGGCCGTCTCGTGCCACTGGTCGGCCCGGACCACGACCTGGCCGCGGCCCACGGCGTCGTGCTCCACCCCGACGAGGTTGAGGGCGGTGCGGCTGCCGGGCGGCAGCCGCTCGACCGCGGCGTGGTGGGCCTGGATGCCCCGCACCCGGACGGTCGGCCCGCCGGGCCGGACGGTCAGCTGATCGTCGACCGCCACGGACGCGCCCAACAGGGTCCCGGTGACGATGGTCCCCGCGCCCCGGGCGGCAAAGGCCCGGTCGACCCAGAGCCGGGGGCGCCCGGTGTCGGCCACCGCCGGGGTCGCGCCAAGGGTCCGACCCAGTGCCGCCCGCAGTTCGTCCAGCCCTCGGCCCAGGGGGGCGGCGACCTCGATGACCTCGGCGTCGGCCAGGAAGGAGCCGGCCAGGCGTTCCGCCAGCTCGAGGCGGGCGAGCTCCACCAGTTCGGGGTCGGCCCGGTCGACCTTGGTCAGTGCCACCACGCCGTGGCCGACCCCGACCAGCTCCAGGATCCGCAGGTGCTCCTCGGACTGGGGCTTCCAGCCCTCGACGGCGTCGACGACGAACAGGCAGGCGACCACGCCGCCGACCCCGGCCAGCATGTTGGCCAGGAAGCGCACGTGGCCGGGGACGTCCACGAAGGACACGACCAGGCCGTCGACCTCCGTGTGGGCGAAGCCGAGGTCGATGGTCAGGCCCCGGGTCTTCTCCTCGGCCCACCGGTCGGGGTCGGTGCCGGTGAGCGCCTCGACCAGGGTGGACTTGCCGTGGTCGACGTGCCCGGCGGTGGCGACGACGTACAGACCCGCTCACCCCCCGCCGGTGAGGCTGGCGATCGCGACCACGAGCAGCGGGTCCTGGTCGGCCTCGACGGTGCGCAGGTCCACCACGGTGCGGTCCTCGACCACCCGGGCGATGACGGGCACGGGCGCGGCGCGCAACCCGGCCCGGTGGTCGCCGTCGAGGGCGACCCCGACGGAGGGGATCTCGGTGCCGGGCAGGGTGCCCCCGCCGGTGACGGCGGTGGTGTCCACGACCCGGCCCACGGCGAGGGCCTCGGCCCGGGCCCGCAGCTCGTCCACGGACCGGGTGGCGATGCGCCAGAACGGGATGTCCTGGCCGCGGCGGGCGAGGTAGGCCAGGGCCGTTCCTGCAGCGCGGCCAGCACCAGGGCCCCGGGCCGCAGGGCGCGGGCCAGGGGGTGGCGGGCGCAGGCGGCGACGAGGTCGGCTCGCCCGGCGATGATCCCGGCCTGCGGGCCGCCCAGCAGCTTGTCGCCGGAGAACATGACCAGCCCGGCGCCGGCGTCGAGGGTCTGGCGCACGCCGGGTTCGTCGCGGAGCCAGACGGGCGGGCCGTCGGCCAGCCAGGGACAGGCGGCGTCGAGCAGGCCCGAGCCGAGGTCGACGACCACCGGTGGGCCGAGCCCGACCAGGTCCGCGACCGCGGCGGCTTCGGTGAACCCGATGATCCGGTAGTTGGACTGGTGGACCTTCAGCACCAGGCCGGCGTCCTCGGCCTCGTTCACGGCCCGCTCGTAGTCCGCGGCTCGGGTCCGGTTGGTGGTGCCCACCTCGACCAGGCGGGCCCCGGAGGTGGCCATGATCTCGGGGATGCGGAAGCCGCCGCCGATCTCGACCAGCTCGCCCCGGGAGACGACCACGTCCCGGTCGCGGGCCAGCGCGGCCAGCGCCAGCAGGACCGCGGCGGCCCCGTTGTTGACCACGATGGCGGCCTCGGCGCCACAGGCGCGGGCCAACAGGGCGGCGGCGTGGGCTCCCCGGGAGCCCCGCTCGCCGGTGGCCAGGTCCAACTCGAGGTTCGTGTACGTCGCCTCCTGGCCGTGGGCCAGAGGCGCTCGGCCGAGGTTGGTGTGCAGCAGGACGCCGGTGGCGTTGACCACGGGTCGGAGCAGGGCCGCGGCGACGGCCTCCGCATCGGCCCGAGCCCCCTCGGGGTCCCCTCGGCCGATGGCCGCACGGGCGGCGTCGACGAGCAGGGGATGGGGCAGGCCCGTGTCGGCCAGGCTGCGGGCCAGGGCGTCGACAGACGGCGGCCGCACGCCGCGAGGATAGGCCGGGTCCCACCGCCGACGGGCGGGCCGGGAGCGCCCGGAGGGCCACACCCCTAGCCTGGAGGGCATGTTCGGCGTCCTACTCGTGCTCTTCGTCGCCATCCCGGCGGCCGAGCTGTACGTGATCCTGCAGGTCGGACACGCCATCGGCGCCCTCGAGACCGTCGTGGCGCTGATCGCCGTCAGCTTCCTCGGGGCCTGGTTGTGCAAGCTCCAGGGCTTCACGGTGCTCGGTCGCATCCAGGCCGCCCTCAACGAGGGACGCATCCCCACCCGTGACCTCCAGGACGGCGCCCTGATCCTGCTCGCGGGCGCCCTCCTGCTCACGCCGGGCTTCCTCGGCGACATCGCCGGGATCCTGCTCCTGCTGCCCCCCAGCCGGGCCGTGGCCCGCACGTTCCTCGCCCGGGTGCTCCGGGGCCGCCTGCAGGTGGCCACCGCGGGTGCTGCCGGGCCGACCGGCTTCGGCTTCGGCACCGTGGTGGACGTCGACGGCCACCCGACCGACGACCGCCGGGGCCGGGACGAGCCGCCCGGCGCCATCGCCCTCGGCCCGTGACCGCCCCCGTGCTCACCCCCCGCCCTGCGGCCACGACGATGGTCCTCCGCGACGGTGCCGACGGCATCGAGGTCCTGCTCCTGCTGCGCAGCCATCGTTCGGTGTTCGTGCCGGGGGCCCACGTCTTCCCCGGCGGCGCGGTCGAGGCCGCCGACCACGATCCCCACCCCACCGCGCCGGGGGCCCCCACCGCCGACGAGGCCTCAGAGCGCCTGGGCCTCGACCGCGGGGGCCTGGCCTACTGGGTGGCGGCGATCCGGGAGACCTTCGAGGAGTCCGGCCTGCTGTTCGCCGACGGGCCGGTCGAGGCGGCCGAGTCCGAGCGGGTCGCGGTCGACTGTGGTGACCGGTCCCTCGCCGCGGTGTGCGCCGAAGGGGACCTCCACCTCCGCCTGGGCGACCTGCGCTACTTCGGCCACTGGATCACCCCGCCCGGCGCCCCCCGCCGCTACACGACCCGGTTCTTCGTGGCCCCGGCCCCGGTGGGTCAGGACCCGGTGCACGACGACGCCGAGGCGGTGGACTGCGAGTGGGTGCGCCCCCGTGTCGCCCTCGACCGGTTCGCCGGCGGCGACTGGGACCTGATCCTGCCGACCGAGCGCAGCCTGGTCTGCCTCGACCGCTTCCCCGACGTGGCCGCCGTGCTGGCCCACCTCGACGACCGACCCCCTCTGACCGACGACCACGGTGGTCGACGTGTGGCCCTCCCTGAGGAACTCGCCACCGCCGCCCTCCAGGAGATCCCTTGAGCATCGACGAAGCCCCAGAGCCGATCCCGATCATCCCGGACGTGCCCCGTGCGCTGTCCCCGCTGGTCCGGCGCATCTGTGCCGACAACCCGGGGGTCATGACCGGCCCGGGGACCAACACGTACCTGATCGGGGTGGACGAGATCGCCGTCATCGATCCCGGCCCGGCCGACGAGGCCCACCTCGACGCCGTCGCCGGCTGTGGCGGGGACCGGATCCGCTGGATCCTGCTCACCCACACCCATCCCGACCACGGGCCCGGGGCCATCGGCCTGAAGGAGCGCACCGGCGCGAAGATCATGGCCTTCGACTCCCGGGACGGCATCGAGGTCGACGGCACCTTGGCCGACGGCGACATGGTCGAGGGCACCGAATGGCGCCTGACGGCCATCCACACGCCGGGCCACGCCTCGAACCACCTCTGCTTCATGCTGGAGGAGGAGCACTGCCTGTTCACCGGTGACCACGTGATGGACGGCTCGACGGTGGTCATCAAGCCGCCGGACGGCGACATGGCCACCTACCTGGCCTCCCTGGAGAAGATCCGGGCCCTGCGCCTGTCCATGCTGGCCCCGGCCCACGGCCACCCCATCGAGGACCCGAAGGCCCGGATCGACTGGTACCTCCAGCACCGCATCGAGCGCGAGGCCGCCATCGCGGCCGCCCTCACCGACGCCGGCTCGGCCACCATCGACGAGCTGGTGGCCACCGTCTACACCGACGTCGACCCCGAGCGGCACCCCATCGCCCGCCACAGCGTCCACGCCCACCTGCTCAAGCTGCGGGACGAGGGCTCGGCCAAGGGTGACGACCTCGACGGGACCTGGAAGGCGAGCTGAGCGGCCACCCTGCGGGGCGGACCGGGATCGGCCTTTCACATGGCTGAAACACCGTCGCCACAACCTGATGCCAGCGTGTCCTCGACCATGGCACCGCTGACCGAAGACCGCACCGCGCCGTCCGGGCTCCTGGCCGGCTACGACACCGACGGGTTCTACGACGAGGCGGTCGACGACGCCGGCGAGCTGCGGCCCGAGTACGAGGTCCTGTTCGACCGCCTGCGGGCCATGACCCACGAGGAGCTGGCCCGCCGCGCCGCCATGAGTGACGACACCATGCGCAAGCGGGGCGTCACCTTCACCCTCACCGCGGAACCCGACGCCGAGGGCGACGAGGACCTCGAGCGCACCCTGCCCATGGACGTGCTCCCCCGGGTCATCGGCGGGGCGGCCTGGCGGGAGCTGGAGGCGGGTCTGATCCAGCGGGTCTCGGCCCTCAACGCCTTCCTCGAGGACCTCTACGTCGGCGAGCGGGCCGCGGTACGCGACGGGATCGTGCCGTGGTGGTTGGTCACCTCGTCGGACGGCTTCGTACGGGAGGCCGTCGGCGTGCCCGCCCCTTCCGGCGTGCGCTGCCTGGTCGCCGGGCTGGACCTGGTGCGGGGGGCCGACGGTCGCCTGCGGGTCCTGGAGGACAACCTGCGCAACCCCAGCGGGATCTCCTACGTCCTGGAGAACCGGGACCTCATGACCCGTCTCTTCCCGTCCATCGTGCGGGCCCACCGGGTCCGGCCCGTGGGCAACTACGGCGAGCTGCTCCTGCGGGCGTTGCGCAGCGTGGCCCCCGCCGGTGTGGCTGACCCCTGCGTGGTGGTGATGACCCCGGGCATCCACAACGCGGCCTACTTCGAGCACGCCTTCCTGGCCCACCAGATGGGCGTCGAGCTGGTCGAGGGCAACGACCTGCTCGTGGACGGCCAGCGGGTCTACATGCGCACGACCGAGGGGCCCCGTCCGGTGCATGTCATCTACCGGCGCCTGGACGACCGCTTCCTCGACCCCGTCGGCTTCCGCAGCGGCAGCTACATCGGTGTGCCGGGCCTGCTGACCGCCGCCCGGGCGGGCACCGTCACCCTGGCCAACGCGGTGGGCAACGGCGTGGCCGACGACAAGGCGGTCTACCCCTTCGTCCCCGACCTGGTCCGCTACTACCTGAACGAGGAACCCCTGCTGCCCAACGTGGGCACCTACTGCCTCTGGGACCCCGACCAGCGGGCCGCGGTCCTGGACCGGCTCGACGAGCTGGTGACCAAGCCCGTCGACGGCGCCGGGGGCTACGGGCTGGTCATCGGGCCCCGGGCCAGTGACGAGGAGCTCGCCGTCCTCCGGGCCGAGATCGAGGCCGACCCCCGGGGCTGGATCTCCCAGGAGGTGGTGCAGCTCTCGCGGGTGCCGACGGTGGCCGAGGACGGCCTGGCCGGTCGCCACGTCGACCTGCGGCCGTTCATCATCTCCTCCACCGACGGCATCGAGGTCGTGCCCGGGGGCCTGACCCGGGTCGCCCTGGAGAAGGGCTCGTTGATCGTCAACTCGTCCCAGGGCGGCGGGTCCAAGGACACCTGGGTGCTGCGCGGATGATGCTCGCCCGTCACGCCGAGAACCTGTTCTGGGCCGGTCGCTACGTCGAACGAGCCCAGGACACCGCCCGGATGCTGGACGCCACCTACCACCACAGCGCCGGCCTGGCCCCCGAGCAGAGCGCCCGGGCGTGGGCCAACCTGCTGCGCTCGCTCGGCCTCGACCGGGAGTTCGCCGAGTCGGGCCGGGAGCTGGACGTGGCCACCGTCAACGCCTTCCTCATGGGCGACGCCACCCGCCCCGGGGCCATCGGCAAGTCGGTGCGCCGGGCCCGGGAGAACGCCCGCAGCGTGCGGGAGCTGCTCTCCTCGGAGCTCTTCGAGGCCTTCAACCACTCGTACCTGGAGCTGCGGGCCTCCCAGCGCCGCAGCCTGCGGGCCCCGGCGGGTGAGCCCCCCGCCGAGCTCTACGCCGCCGTGCGCCTGCGCTGCCAGTCGATCCTGGGCGTGGCCACCGAGACCATGCCCCGCGACGACCCGTGGCGCTTCCTCATGCTCGGGATGCTGCTGGAACGGGCCGAGATCATGAGCCGGATGCTGGCGGTCCACCTGGCCGCCGATGCCGAGGACCCCCAGCCCGACTCGTTGGCGTCCTGGGCCGAGCTCCTGGAGTCCAGCGCGGCCCTGGAGGCCTTCGTGCGCTGGCAGCGGGGCACCGCTCCCCGGATCACCGACGTGACCGCCTTCCTGCTGCTGTCGCGGACCTTCCCCCGCAGCGTGCTGCGTTCGTTGCGCTCCGCCGAGGACCAGCTGGCCCGGCTCGAGTCCGACGAGACCCGCTCGGTGTGCCGCCGCCTCCTCGGGGGGGTGTGGTCCGAGCTGGAGTACCTCGACGGCCACGGGCTCACGCCCGCCACCCTCACCGAGCTGCTCGGCCGGGTGCGCAGCCGCCTGCCCGCCGTGGGCAACGCCTTGGGCGACCGGTTCTTCAGCCCGGGGGAGACCGCCGGGCTCTACCTGCACGAGCTGCGGGGCGGAGACGCCGCCGAGCAGGACGAGGTCGGCGCGGGGTGGCCCCGATGAGGCTGGACATCCGCTACGCCACCCGCTTCCGCTACGACTCGCCGGTGCGGGAGTCCCACAACGAGTTGCGGGCCTGCCCGGTCGACGACAGCGGCCAGCGGGTCCTCGACTTCCGGCTCCGGGTCGACCCGGCCACGCCGGTCCAGTCCTTCCGGGACTACTGGGGCACCCGGGTGGAGGCCTTCGGGGTCATCCCCCGCCACGACCGCCTCGACGTGGTCGCCGAGATCAGCGTCGAGACCCACCTCTCGGCCGAGGAACCGCCCGCGCCGACCCCGATCGCGGACCTCGCGGCCCACGAGCCCTTCCACGAGTACACCGTCCCCAGCCGCCTGGCCGCCGGCGGTGACGGCATCACCGAACTGGCCCGTTCGGTGATGAACGGGGCCGGGACGGCCGAGGAGGCGGGCCGGACCATCGCGGACTGGGTCGGCCGCTCGGTCGCCTACTCGCCGGGTTCCACGACGGTGGAGACCACCGTCGAGGAGGTGATGGACCGCCGGGTCGGGGTCTGCCAGGACTTCGCCCACCTCACCGTCGCCCTGAGCCGGGCCGTGGGCCTGCCCGCTCGCTATGTCTCCGGCTACCTCTTCGCCCGCCGAGACGACGCCGGATCGGGGGCCAACGCCGACGGCTCCCACGAGCCGAAGACCGACGAGGCCGACGCGGTGCGGGTCCAGACCCATGCCTGGGTGGAGATCGCCGTCGCGCCCGGACGCTGGCTGCCCCTCGACCCGACGAACGGCCGTGATGTCGGCGAGCGCCACGTGAAGATCGGCCACGGCCGGGACTACTTCGACGTGACCCCGTTCCACGGCAGCTTCTCGGGCAGCGCCGACCCCACGCTGGTCAGCTCGGTGGAGATCCGCCGCCGATCCGGCGACGACGACCGCCCCACGATCCTCTCCGCCGCCGACCGCGGCCTGCTCCGCAAGCCCGTCGCCCAGACCCCCCAACGCCTCTTGGCCCAACAACAGGAACAGCAGCAGCAACAGCAGTAACCGACAACGACGGCAGGGAGGGGGCGTGAGGTCGTCCGGGTTCGGATCGTAGGGCTGGGGGAACGACACCGACGGCAGGGATGGGGCGTGGGGTCGAGCGGCGGACCCTCCTCGGCACCGGAATCCCACGCTCCGTGGCCAGATCCGCCGTCAGCCCGGCCCGTTGAGTCTGATCCCGACGTCTCTCGAGGCAATAGCCTTGCGGATTCCGCAAGGTATTGCCTCGAAGGTCGCCGACGGCCACGGACAGTGGGATCGGGGCGCTCAGGTGCCCCCGACGACGGGTGGCCCGTCCCCACGCCCCGTCTTTGCGTCGTTGTCGGTCCGGGGTTCAGCCCGCCCGGTCACTCGACGGTGAGCGTGCCCTCCATGCCGGCGTCGAAGTGGCCTTCGAGGCCACAGATGACCTGGTACTCGCCCGCTTCGTCGACGGTGAAGGTCGCCGTGACGGTCTCGCCCGGTCCGGTCTCGACCTCGTCGAGGACCCCTTCCTCAGTGAACTCCTCCTCGGAGGCGATGGGTTCGTTCATGATCACCCACTCGTGATCGACCGAGCCGTCGTTGGTGAACTCGAGGTCGAACTCCCCGGCGTCCACCGTCCAGTCGTCCGGCTCGAACTGGAACTCGCTGGCCGTCGCCTCGAGCCCGCCCGAACCGTCGTCACCGTCGTCACCGCAACCGACGGCCAGGAACGCAACGACTCCGGCAGCCGCCACCACCAGGACCTTGGTGCGCATCATCTGCTCTCCTCCCGGCCGACCCCCTTGGCCCGCCTGCGCCTCGCAGTGTTCTGGGTCAAGATGAAGCGCCGGTGAAGATGCCGGGGGGGAAGCCATGCGGGTCCTGGTGGTCGAGGACGACGAACGAACCGCGGCGCTGCTGGCCCGCGGCTTGACGGAGGCGAAGCACCGGGTCGACGTGCTGGGGTCCGGCGAGGACGCCTGCGAACAGGCCGGCCGCCACCCCTACGAGGCGATCCTGCTCGACGTGATGCTCCCTGGTATCGACGGACTTGAGACGTGCCGGCGCCTCCGGTCGTCGTCGATCCGGACCCCGGTGCTGCTGCTCACCGCCCGGGGCGAGGTCGCGGACCGGGTCCAGGGCCTCGACGCCGGGGCGGACGACTACCTCACCAAGCCGTTCTTCTTCGACGAGCTGCTGGCCCGCCTCCGGGCTTTCGAGCGGCGGCCCTTCCCCTGCTCGGACGGCCTGGTGCGGGTGGGTGACACCTGGTACGACCCGGCGACCGCCGGTGCGGGTCATGCCGCCATCGATCTGGACCTCACCCTGCGGCAGGCGGCGGTACTGGCGGTGTTCCTCCGTCATCCCGGTCAGGTCCTCGACCGGGCGGCGATCGCGGAGGCGGCCTGGGAGGGTGCGCTGGACCTGCGCTCGAACGTCGTCGACGTCCATGTGGCGGCCATCCGGCGGGCTCTCGCCCGGGTGGGCGCCCCTGGCATCACCACCGTCCGGGGGCTGGGCTACCGCTTTCCGGCGCACCGGCCGTGACCACGGCGCTCCGGCGGCTCGGAGGGTCGACCGCACGGCTGCCGGTGCGTTGGCGGCTGGCCCTGGGTGTGGCCGTCGTCGCCGTCGCCGTGTTCGTCCTGATCGGTTTCGCGGTGTACCGCCGAACCGAGAGCCACCTGGTCCGTGCCCTCGATGACTCGCTGCGGGAGGAGGCGGGAGAGATGGTCCCGATCATCACCTCTGGGCGTTCGGTGGCGGACCTGGCCCCGCTGGTGCACGACGACGGCGCAGGCGGGGTGATGTTGCTCCAGGCCTTCGACGACGAGGGCCGACTTCTGGGCGCCACCCCCGCTGCCCGCGGGTTGACCCTGGTCCACGAGGACCGCGGTGAGGTCACCGGCGACCCGATGTTCGTCTCGGTCGGCGGCGGCGTGGGCCGGGTCCGCCTCCTGGCCTTCGACGCGACCATCGACGGTGCGGACTACACCCTCGTGTCCGGGCTCACCTTCGGCCCCACCGCGGACACGCTGGCCGGTGTGCGGCTGCGTCTCGCGGGCTGGACGTTGCTCGGTGGCGTGGTGACCGGGGCATTGGTCTACGGCCTCGCCGCCGCCGCCCTGCGACCGGTCGACCGGATGCGGCGGCAGGCCCAGGAGATCCGGGCGTCGTCCCCGGGCGTCCGCCTCCCGCTGCCCTCGGCCCACGATGAGGTCCGTCGCCTGGGAGAGACGCTCAACCACACCCTGGACGACCTGGAGGCGGCGGCGGAGCAGCGGCGGTTGTTCGTGGCCCACGCCAGCCATGAGCTGCGCACGCCATTGACCCGGCTGCGGACCACGCTCGAGCTGGCCCGGCGTCCGGGTCGGGCACCGTCGGAGCTCAGGGCGGCCCTGGACGACCTGGCCATCGACACCGAGGAGCTGATCACCCTGGCTGACGGCCTGCTCGACCTCGGTTCGTTGGAGACCGATCGGGCCTCGTCGACGGTCGCCCCCCTCGACGCGCGAGCGGTCGTACGCGATCTCGTCGCCGCCCGACCCGGGGTCACCGCTCCCCACGGGCCGCCGGCCTGGGTGGCCATGGGCGAGCCCGAGCTCCGTCGGGCCGTGACGAACCTCCTGGACAACGCTGAACTCCACGGCCTCCCGCCCGTCGTCGTCGAGGTCGAGGTCGGCGGGAGCAGGGTCGGGATCACGGTCCGGGATCACGGCCCCGGGATGCCGCCGGGATTCGGGAGGCTGGCGTTCGAGCCCTTCACGCGGGCGCCGGCCTCCGCCGGCCGATCCGGTACGGGACTGGGCCTCGCCATCGTCGCCGCGATCGCCTCCCGGAACGGGGGCGAGGTCGCCGCGTTGGCCGTTGGCGTGGGCAGTCCGTTCGGCGTCCGCCTCGAGTTGCCTCGCTCAGCGCCACCGTCGACGGGCGCTGGTCAGGCGAGCAGGCGGTACGGCGGTCACGGGGTCGGGGAAGCCCTTGACCTCGACGGGGTCGAGGGCGACGAAGGCGTCGGCCCCGGCGATCTCGGCGAGGCGGGCGTCGACGAGGACCTCGCCGGGCTCGGCCAGGGCGACCAGGCGGGCGGCCAGGTTCACCACCGAGCCGTAGTAGTCGCCGTCCCGGTTGAGGACCTCGCCGCAGGCCGCGCCCACCCGCACGGCAGGGAGGTGCTCGGCCCCCGGGAGTCCGGCGGCGAGGGCTTCGGCGATGCGCACCCCGTCCTCAGCCGCGTCGGCGGCGAACATGACCTCGTCGCCGATGAGCTTCACGACCTGGCCGCCGTTGGTCAGGACCAGCTCGCTGACGTGCTCGTCGAAGGCGTCCACGATCGCGGCCAGCTCGCTGGGGCTGAGCTGCCCACTCAGGCTGGTGAAGCCGGCCAGGTCGGCGAAGCCCACCGCCACCTGGGCCAGGGTGGCCCCGCTGGCCTCGTCCACGGTCCAGCCCCGCCGGGACGAGCGGGCCAGGTGGAGGCGGTGGAGGCCGGCGAACACGCTCTCCACAGCGGGCAGCATCATGGCGCTGAGGTGCTCGTAGCCGTCGGTGATGTCGAGGTCCGAGCCCCCCGCCTCGATGAAGGGCACCTCGAAGGCGAGGCGGAGGACGGCCACCTCGGCCTCGGCGATGCGCATGAACGAGCTGCCGATCACCCGCAGTGCCTGCAGGACGCCGGTCGCCCCGAACAGCTCGCTGCCGGCGGCGTAGAAGTGCAGGACCGCGACCTCGTCGGGGGCGAACGCCGGCTCGTCGTCGGGCCCGACGGCGACGCCGACGGTGTGCCAGACGTGGCGAGCCTCGTCGGGGTCCAGCCCGGCCTCGGCCGCGGCCTCCAGCAGGGTCAGGCGCTCGGTGCCCCGGATGTTGACCTCGGCGGCCAGGCCGGTGAGGTCGTGCTCCCGTTCGATGAGGTACTCGGGGACCCCACGCTCGCGGAGGCGGGCGGCCAGGGCGGCGAGCTGGTCGTCAGCGATGTGACGGTCGAAGCTCCGCCGTCCCACCGATCCGCCGTCCGAGCTCATGGCCCGAGTCTGGCCCAGCTCAGGAGACCCCGGCGTCCTCGTTCTCCTCGGCGGCGGCCGTCGCGGCGTCCTTGGCGTCGAGGGCGGCGACGGCGGCCTCGAGCATCCGGGCGCTGCAGCCGGCCATCTCCATCGGGGGGCACGGCCTCCTCGACGATGCGGGTGGCCAGGGCCCGGAACGCCTCGGCGGCCGGGCCCGTCGCCGAGGGCGACGGGATGGCCCGTCGTCGCCGCCGGCGGCCACCGCGGGCTCGAGGGGATCGGACCCGAGGAGGGGCACGCCGGCCTCGTGCGGCCAGGTCCTCGCCGCCGCCCTCGCCGAAGAGCGGGTAGCGACTCGCCGTGGTCGCAGACGAAGGCGCTCATGTTCTCGATGACGCCGACGATGCGCAGGTAGGACTTGCGGGCCATGTCGGCGGCCCGGACGGCCACCTTCTGGGCGCTGCGCGGCGGCGTGGTGACGATGAGCATCTCGGTGCGGGGCAGCATCCGGGCCAGGCCCATCTGGACGTCGCCGGTGCCCGGGGGCATGTCGATGAGCAGGTAGTCGAGGTCGCCCCAGCGCACGTCCTCGAGGAAGTGCTGCACGGCCCGGTTGAGCATGAGGCCCCGCCACATGAGCGCCGACTCCTCGTCGTCGACGAGGAAGCCCATGGAGACGACCTCGAGGAAGCCGTCGCCCATCGGGCGTGGTGTTGGGCACGATCTTGCCGTCGTCGGCTGGAGCCCTCGAGGCGGCCCTCGAGGCCGAGCATGCGGGGGACCGAGAAGCCCCAGATGTCGGCGTCGAGCACGCCGACCGTGAAGCCCTGAGCGGCCAGCGCGGCGGCCAGGTTCACCGTGACCGAGGACTTGCCCACGCCCGCCCTTGCCCGAGGCGACGGCGATGACCCGGGTGGTGGTCGGGCACCTCGGTGTCGGGGGCGGTCTCCGTGACGTTCCAGCGGGCCCGGGCCATGGCGTCGGCCTTCTCGTCCGCGGTCATCTCGGTCCACGTCGAGCTTCACCGCGGTGACCCCGGGCAGGGACGTCGACGCGGGCCACGCACGTCCTTCTTGATCTGGGCCCGCAGCGGGACAGCCGGCCGTGGTCAGGGCGATGGTGACGGTGACGACGCCGTCGTCGGCCACCGTCGACGGCCTTGGCCATGCCGAGGTCGACGATGTCGCTGCCCAGCTCGGGGTCGATCACCCCGCGCAGCGAGGCCGAACACGTCCTCGGCTGGTCGGGAGGGTGGGGGCCATGCGGCGATTTTACCGGCCTAGCCCGTGTAATCTTGTGCGATGGCCGAGCCGCAGACCCCTGCCCCGTCTCGGCTCGAGATCCTCAAGGCGCTGGGCGACAACACCCGGTACGCCATCTACCTCGAACTGGCCCGCTCGCCCGCGCCCGCTGGCCACGGCGGAGATCGCCGCCACCCTCGACCTGCACGCCAACACGGTGCGTCCCCACCTCGAGCGCATGCGGGAGGTCGGCCTGCTCGACCAACGCATCGACAACAACGGTGGCGTCGGCCGCCCCCAGCACCTCTACTCCCTGGCCCCCGACGCCCCGTCGCTCGGCCTCGAGCCCCCGGCGATGCCCGCCCTGGCCCGCATGCTGCTTGTCGGTTGCGGCCGAGGCCGGCCTCGACGGCAACGACGCCACGGCGGCCGGCCGGGACCAGGGCGGCCCAGGACGCCGCGGGCTACGCCGTCGACAGCCCGTGCATCGAAGCCCTGATGACCCAGCTCGAGTACCTCGGCTTCGACCCCGAGGCCACGGGTGGGTCCGAGGGCGTCACCATCGCCTTCACCCACTGCCCCTTCCGGGAGCTGGCCGAGGCCAACCCCGACCTCGTGTGCGGTCTGCACCGGGGCATGGTCGAGGGCTTCGTCGACGGGCTCGGCACCGGCCGGGTGGGCGCGTTCCGGACCCTCGTGGACCGGGTGCCCTGCCAGACCGATGTGGTCGAGCGTCGAGGGCCAGGTAGATTCCGTTGCGAACACAACGTGCAGGAGGACCGCCAGTGATCACCGTCACCGACAGTGCCGCCGCCAAGGTGAAGGAGCTCCTCGAGCAGGAGGACGAGGACGACCTCGCCCTGCGCGTGGCGGTTCGACCGGGCGGTTGCTCGGGCTTCAGCTACGAGATGTTCTTCGACAGCGACGTCGCCGACGACGACACCAAGGCCACCTTCGGCCAGGTCGAGGTCATCGTCGACGCCTCCAGCGCCATGCTCCTCGAGGGCGCCACCCTCGACTACAAGGACGGTCTCAACCAGGCGGGGTTCGCCATCGACAACCCCAACGCGCAGCGCACCTGCGGCTGCGGCCAGTCCTTCTCGTAGTGGATCCCGGGGCTCCGGCCCCGGATCAAGCGATGCGGTCCAGCGCTTCCCGGAGTTCGACGCGGTCATAGACGCTGTCGAGGCGGGTGACGATCGTCCCGGTGGCGTCGACCAGGTAGAGGGTCGGCTCGAAGGTGAGGGCGAACTCGTCGGTGATCGGCGACAGCCCGCCAGCAGTCGGGTCGTCGTTGCCCCGAGGATCGGCGTACACCTCGGCGTGCACGCCCGTGATCGTCGGGTAGTCGGGGAGCGCCTCGATCAGCAGGTCCAGCACCGGCCCGCAGATGGCCGTCTGACAGAACTCCGGGGTGGCGATGGAGAGGGCCACCGGGCCCGTCCCCAGGACCTCGGCGAGCGACACCGCGTGGAGGTCGCAGGCCGGGGTCCGGGTGCAGATGGGATCGACGCCCCGGGCGTCGGCGGTCGTGGGGGTGGCCACGCTGGGGAGGGGTTGGCCGACCAGCGGGATGAGCGCGTCCTGGCTGATGTCGAGGGTGACGGCGTTGTAGCCGTCCTCGCCCACCACGGTGATCTCGTGGATGCCGGGCGCCGCCGGCGTGAAGCGCAGCGGGTAGTAGGGGGTGGGCACGCCGTCGCGGTGGGGCTCGACGCTGACCACGGTCGGCTCGCCCGTGTCAGCCCGGATCTGGAAGTCCCGGGGCTCGAGGCCGTCGCGGACGGGAACGCCCTCGCGCGTCGGCGAAGGCCAGCGGCACGCGCTGCTCGCCGTCGGCGGTCAGGACGCCCTGCTGGGGGAGGAGCACGAGGAGGACGCCCGGTCCGGCGGCGGCGGCGCCGGTGGTGTCCGGGGCACTCGTGCCGCCGTCGGCCGAGCCGCCGTCATCCCCGCCGCAGGCGGTGAGGAAGGCCAGCGCGGCGCCGCCGGCCAGCACGGTTCGTCGGGACACACCAGGAGCCGTCATCAGGGTCGGATCTCACCGTTCCTCGGGGGCTCAGCGGGGCTGATCGTTCGGGGTCCGAACCTATCCTCGGTCGGTGATCGAGCCGCCGCGTCCCCTCCTGCAGTTCGAGGTGGACGGCGCCCAGGTCGAGGTGGCCGACGACGGGGCCTCGCTGCTGGAGGTCCTGCGGGACCGCCTCGGGCGTGCGGTCGGCGAAGGACGGCTGCAGCCCCCAGGGCCAGTGCGGTTGCTGCACGGTGCTGGTCGACGGGGCGCCGCGGGTGGCGTGCGTGACCCCGGCCCGCCGGGTCGCCGGTCGGGCCGTCACCACCCTCGACGGCCTGGACGCCGCGGACCGGGATGCGCTGGGCCGAGGCCTTCTGCGCCACCGGCGCCAGCCAGTGCGGCTTCTGCACGCCGGGGATCGTGCTGCGCCTCGAAGGGGCCCGCGCGCAAGGGCGCCGACCTGGCCGACGAGGCCACGGTCGACAAGGCGCTCGCCGCCCACCTCTGCCGCTGCACCGGCTGGCGCACGATCCTCGAGGCGGCCCGGTCGCCTCGGCGCCCCCGCCCCGGAACGGGACCTGGATGCCGCGGCCCGACGGGCCGCCCTCGAGGGGGGCGGGCCCCAGCGGGTCGGCCCCGAGGTGGCGCTCGGCGCCGGTGGCTTCGCCGACGACGGCGCACCCGCCGACGCCCTGGTGGCCGTCCCCGACGGCCAGGGAGGCTACGCGGTCGGCGCCACGCTCAGCGAGGCCCGGCAGGCCGCCGGCAAGGTGCAGGGTCGCCGCACGACCGTCGAGCCCGAGCCGCCGCTGGCCGTGCCCGACGGGGACTGGGACCTCACCCTGCGCACGACGTGGGTCGAGCCCGCCTACCTGGAGACCGACGCCTCGTGGTGCGAGCCCGGCGGGGAGCCGGTGACGCCGCTGGCCAACGGCGGGGCCTTCGGCGGCAAGGCCGACTCGCCGGTCGCGGCCGACGCCCGGCGCCTGGCCGACGAGCACGGCCGGGCGGTCCGGGTGCTGCTGGGCGCGGGAGGACACCGTGCGCCTCGGTCCCAAGCGCCCGCCGATCGCCGCCGGCCTCCGCCGGGACGGCACCGGCGTGGTCCGGGTGGTGCGCACACCGGGGGTGGCCGAGCGCTATCGTCGCGGCGCCGGGTTCGAGGTCGAGGAGGTCGAGGTCGCCGGCCCGCCCGACCTCGGTGGCCATCCGGGGTGCGGGCTGGGTCGAGGCTGCCGTCCTGCGAGCCGGCGCGGCCGGCGAGGTCGGGCTGGATCGAGTCGCCGGACGGGGGCCGGGCGACGGCGGCGATCGAGGACGGCCAGGTCCGGGTCCGGGTCGACGCCGGGCGAGCCGCTCGACGAGGTCGTGCTGCGCTCCTACGCCATCGGCGCCGCCCACATGGCCCTGAGCTGGGTCTGCTCCGAGGGCCTGGCCGTCGACGCCGAAGGTGAGGTCCACGACCTGACCGTGCGCTCGTTCGGGATCCTGCGGGCCGTCGACATGCCCGAGGTCGACGTGACCATCGAGACGTCGGTCGGCGACCCGCTCAACGGGTCCGACGCGGTGTTCGCCGCCGTTGCCGCGGCGGCCTGGCTGGACCAGGGTTGTCCCGCCGAGTGGCCCACCGGCCACCGCTACCGCTGATTGGGTAGGTTCGCCGTCATGACCAAGCCCGTGGGTGCCTACCGTCCGATCGTGCGTGCCGGGGACTGGCTGGTCGTCTCCGGTCAGATCGGCCTGAAGGACGGCCACCTCATCGGTGGGGGCTTCCGGGACGAGGTCGCCCAGTCCCTCGACAACCTGGCCGGGCTGCTGGCGGGCGAGGGCGCCTCGCTGGCCGACGTGGTCAAGACCACCGTCTACCTGCGCCACATGGGTGACTACGGCATCCTCAACGAGGTCTGGCTCGAGCACTTCGGCGACCACCTCCCCGCCCGGGCGGCCGTGGCCGTGAGCGAGCTGCCCCTCCACGCCCTGGTCGAGATCGAGGCCTGGGCCTACACCGGCGCGTAGCTAGAATCCGGTGATGGTCGGTCCTGTGCTCATCGTGCTCGCCCTCCTGCTGCTGCCGGTGCTCATGCTGATGGGCGGCGCGGTGCTGTCGGCGATCCTGGGATGGTCGGTCAAGACCAACGTGGACACGGCCAACGAGGGCTCGGAGCTGCTCGACCTGAACCGGTAGAGGACATCACCCGTTCGGGGGGGCGGTAGCGCCGAGGGGGGCCATTCGCCATGGGTCGGACGGCTCATTCTGGGGCAGATGGACGGATCGCGGGTCAGGCGGGGCCTCCAAGGGGACGATGCGGCAGGTATGTCCGTGGACCTCCAGCACCGCTCGGCCGAGCGCCAGATGCTGGACGCCATCGGTGAGGCCGTCGTGGCCACCGACGAGGCGGCCGAGGTCGTCTACTGCAATCGGGCGGCCGAGCAGCTCTACGGGGTCGTCGGCTACGAGATCCTGGGTCGTCCCGTCCGCGGCCTGATCGCGCCCGATGTCGCCGACGAGGCCGTCGCCCCCCTCCGGGCCTCGATCCTGGTGGGGCAGACGTGGTCCGGCGTCGTCACCGCCCGCCGGGGGGACGGCTCGACGTTCCCGCACCAGGTCACGCTCTCGCCCCGCTACGACGACGCCGGTCGGATCGTGGGGATGATCGGGGTCGGCCGGGACATCACCGAGGACGTCGCGGCCCAGGCCCGGGAGCGGGCGTCCGACGAGCGGTTCCGGCGGGTCTTCGACGAGAGCCCGGTGGCCATGGCCATCGTCGGCCTCGACCTGCAGCTGCAGCGGGCCAACGCCGCGCTGGAGCGCCTCCTCGGCTACACCGCCGAGGAGCTCGTCGGCCGGACCCTCGAGTCGGTGACCCATCCCGACGACGTGCACGAGGACGTGGAGGGGATGCGCCGCCTGCTCGAGGGCGATGCCCCCACCCAGCAGATCCAGAAGCGGTTCATCCGCCAGGACGGCGAGATCGTGGTCGGGCGGGTCACCGGCACCCTGGTGAAGGACGAGGACGGCACGCCGCTCTACGGCATCGGCACGGTCGAGGACATGACGGCCACCCTGGCCGCCTTCGGCACCATCCACGACCAGAAGGAACGCTTGGCCACCACGCTGGACGCCGCCGGGGTCGCCACCTGGGACCTCGATCTGGCGACCATGAGCCAGGAGGTGTCGGACAACTACGCCGACATCCTCGGCATCCCCTTCGACGAGGTGCCGGCGACCTTCGACGAGATCGTGGCCATGGTCCACCCCGACGACCAGCACCTCTTCCTCGCCCCCACCCCCGAGCCCGGTGCCCCCGACCGCTTCGACGTCGAGTTCCGCATCACCCGGCCCCGGGGCGGGGCGGCGTGGCTCGGGTGCAAGGGCAGCTTCGTCCGCGACGAGGCCGGGGAGGTCGTGGCCATCCGGGGGACGATGGTCAACCTCACCGAGCAGCGCGACGTCGAGATCCGGCGGGTGACGGCCGAGCAGCGCTACCGCCAGACCATCGAGGCCGCCAACGACGCCTTCGTCGGCGCCGACGCCGCGGGCAACGTCTGTGAGTGGAACGCGGCGGCCACGCGCCTGTTCGGTTGGCCGGCCGAGGAGATCCGGGGCCGGTCGCTGATGGCGATGCTGATCCCCGAGGACCGCCGGGAGGCGTACGCCCTCGGTTGGCAGCACTGGGCCGACCTCTTGGGCGCGGGCGAGGCCCTGCCGGAGCGCTGGGAGATGACGGGCTGTCACCGCGACGGCAGCACGTTCCCGGTGGAGATCTCCCTCGTCGACGGCGTGGACGGCAGCAACGGCAACGTGCGGGCCTTCGTCCGGGACATCAGCGCCCGGCGGGCCCAGGAGGAGCGACTGGCCGAGCTGGCCGTCACCGACGCCCTCACCGGGCTGCCCGATCGCACCGTCCTGCTCGACCGCCTGTCCCGGGGCATCGCGGCGGTCGAGGTCGGCCAGAGCTGTGTCTCGGTCCTCTTCGTCGACGTCGATCGCTTCAAGCGGGTGAACGACGAGTTGGGCCACGACGCCGGTGACCAGCTCCTGACCTCGGTGGCCCAACGGCTGCGCAGCGCGGTGCGCCCGACCGACACCGTGGCCCGCATCGGTGGTGACGAGTTCGCCGTGGTGTGTGAGGACCTGGTGGGCCCGGAGGCCGCGGCAGTCGTGGCCGAGCGGATCCTGGCGGCCTTGGCCGCCCCCCTACCCCTGGGTCGTCACCAGCACCGGGTCGGCGTCAGTGTGGGGGTGGCCACCGCCCATGATCCCGGCGTTCGGCCCGAGGCCCTGCTCCGGGACGCCGACCAGGCCATGTACCGGGCCAAGAAGGCCGGCGGCGGCAACGTCGCGTTCGCGGGTTAGTCGTCCCTTCCTTCAGCCCGCCCAGCGGGACTGGCCGAAGCGGTAGCCGACGGAGCGCACGGTCTGGATCAGGTTGGCGTGCTCCTCGCCGAGCTTGGCCCGGAGGCGCCGGACGTGGACGTCGACGGTGCGGGCCCCGCCGTAGTACTCGTAGCCCCAGACCCGGCTGAGCAGCGTCTCGCGGGTGAAGACCTTGCCCGGGTGCTGGGCCAGGAACTTCAGCAGCTCGTACTCCATGTAGGTGAGGTCGAGCGGCCGGCCGGCGATCAGGGCCTGGTAGGTCTCGAGGTTGAGCACCAACGGCTCGTACTCCACCAGCTCGGCCTGCACGCCGCCGCCGGACCGCCAGAACAGGTGGCGCAGGCGGGCCTCCAGCTCCCGGGGGTGGAAGGGGGAGAGGCAGAAGTCGTCGTAGAGGTCCTCGCGCAGCTCCAGCTCGCCGAGCTGGGCGCCGGAGATGAGCAGGAGGACCGGCGAGACCGGTGTGTCCCGACGGCGCAGCGCCCGACAGAGGGCGAAGGCGCCCTCCGGGTCGACGTCCGCGCAGATGACCGCACCGCCCCAGCCGCCGGCGGGCTCGTTGCGGGTGGCCCCCACCTCGTCGGCCACGGCCTTCCAGGCGAAGCCCGACAGGTCCAGGGTCTGGACGAGGTCGGCGGGCGCGGGGTCCGGGAAGACCAGGACCGGTTCGGTCGTGGCGGCGGTCTCCGCGGCGCTCTGCGTCATCGGCTCTTCGCCTGACGGCTCATCGCCCTGCGGGCCTCTTCGGCCCGCCGAATGGCTACGCCCTTCATCTTCACGATGGTGCCACGCCTACCAAACGGGGAGGTAACGAGCCAGTTCGAACGGGGTGACCTGGGCCTTGTAGGCCGCCCACTCGTTGCGCTTGTTGCGCAGGAACCAGTCGTGGACGTGCTCACCCAGGGCCTCCGCCACCAGGTCGGAGTGCTCCATGGCGTCGAGGGCGTCGGACAGCGACTGGGGCAGCGGGTGCAGGCCCTCGGCCGCCCGCTCCTCGGGGGTCAGCTCGAAGATGTTGCCTTGCTGGGGGTCGGGGAGGTCATAGCCCTCCTCGACGCCCTTCAGGCCGGCGGCCAGCAGCACCGAGTACGCCAGGTAGGGGTTGCACGCCGGGTCCGGGGCCCGGTACTCGATGCGGGTCGAGGACTCCTTGCCCCGCTTGACCACGGGCACCCGCACCAGGGCGGACTGGTTGTTGCGGCCCCACGAGACGAACACCGGGGCCTCGAAGACCGTCTGGGATCCGGTCCCCGTGCCCTGCACGAGCCGCTTGTAGGAGTTGACCAGCTGGTTGGTGACCGCGGTGATCTCCGGGGCGTGGCGCAGGAGGCCGGCGATGAAGTGGCGACCGACCTTGGAGAGGCCCTTCTCGTCGCCCGGGTCGTGGAAGGCGTTGACGTCACCCTCGAACAGCGACAGGTGGGTGTGCATGCCCGAGCCCTGCACGCCCTCGAGGGGCTTGGGCATGAAGGTGGCGTACACGCCCCGCTCCAGGGCGATCTCCCGCACCACGAGGCGGAACGTCATGACGTTGTCGGCCATCGAGAGCGCGTCGTCGTAGCGGAGGTCGATCTCGTGCTGGCTGGGGCTGTCCTCGTGGAAGCTGTACTCCACGGGGATGCCCATGGCCTCGAGGGTGTGGATGGTCCGCTTGCGCAGGTCCGAGGCCACGTCCGCCGTGGTGAGGTCGAAGTACGAGCCGCTGTCGAGGGGCACGAGGGGCGTGGACGGGTCGCCGTCGGCGAAGTAGAAGAACTCCATCTCGGGGGCGCAGTAGAAGGAGAAGCCCCGCTCGCGGGCCCGGTCGAGGTTGCGGCGCAGGATCCTGGCGGGGGTCACCCTCGAAGGGGTTGCCCTCCAGGTCCTCGATGTCGCAGAACATCCGGGCCGAGTTGTCGTCGGCCATCGACCAGGGCAGCAGCTCGAAGGTGTTGGCGTCGGGCCGGGCCAGCACGTCGGACTCCTGCACGCGGGAGAACCCGTCGATGGCGGAGCCGTCGAAGTGCATGCCCTCGTCGAAGGCGCGTCTCCAGCTCGGCGGGAGTGATGGCGAAACTCTTCAGTTGGCCCAGCACGTCGGTGAACCAGAGCCGGATGAGTCGGACGCCGCGTTCCTCGACCGTGCGCAGCACGTAGTCCTGCTGACGCTCCATGGAGCCATGATGCAGGCTCATCGGGCACCGTGGCCCTGTTTCTGGGGCTCGTTCACATGGCGTTCACATTTGTGCAACCGCATCGAAATGCGGTTGGGGCGATCCTGTCCTCACCCGTGGCCAATGGGCGTTCCCACACGGCCTCCCGAGACAACCGAGGTAAGCGTGACGTACAAGGCTGAGTACATCTGGATCGACGGCACCGAGCCGACCGCCGAGCTCCGGTCCAAGACCAAGATCATCCCCGACGGCGCCGAGCTGGGCATCTGGGGCTTCGACGGCTCCAGCACCAACCAGGCGCCCGGCGACAACTCCGACTGCGTGCTCCAGCCCGTCTTCACCTGCCCGGACCCGATCCGGGGCGGCGACAACGTCCTCGTCCTGTGCGAGGTGCAGCTCACCGCCGACCTCACGCCGCACCCGACCAACACCCGGGCGCATGGCCCGGGCCGTCGCCGACAAGTACGCCGACCAGGAGCCGATCTTCGGCATCGAGCAGGAGTACACGATTCTTCGACGGCCTCGGGCTGGCCGCTCGGCTTCCCGGCGCACGGCTTCCCCGGCCCGCAGGGCCCGTACTACTGCGGCGTCGGCGCCGACGAGATCGTTCGGTCGCGACATCGTCGAGGCGCACACTCGACGCCGTGCATCGAGGCCGGCCTGGCCATCTCCGGCACCAACGCCGAGGTCATGCCCGGCCAGTGGGAGTTCCAGGTCGGCCCGGTCGACACCGCTCGACGGTCGCCGACCACCTGTGGGTCGCCCGCTGGCTGCTCTACCGCATCGCCGAGGAGTTCGACGTCGCCGATCAGCATCGACCCCAAGCCGGTGAAGGGCGACTGGAACGGCGCCGGCGTGCACACCAACTTCTCGACCAACGGCGATGCGCGAGGACTACGACGCCGATCATCACCGCCTGCGAGGCGCTCGGCCAGCTCGGCAAGCCCGAGGAGCACGTCACCGACTACGGCGCCGGCATCGAGGACCGCCTCACCGGCGTGCACGAGACCGCCCCGTGGACCGAGTTCAGCTACGGCGTGTCGGACCGCGGCGCCTCGGTCCGCATCCCGTGGCAGGTCGCCAAGGACGGGCAAGGGCTACATCGAGGATCGTCGGCCCGAACGCCAACGTCGATCCCTACGTGGTCGCCGCCCTCATGACCAACACGGTCTGCGAGGCGCTGGTCTAGGCCTGCCGAGCTCCCCCCAAGAGCGTCACAGCCCGGGGTCCGCCTGGCGGAAGGCGACCCCGGGCTGTTGCGCGCCCGGCGTCACTAGAGGTCGCGAGCCCATGGAAGAGCGCACGCCCCAGAGGTCGTCGACTACGCCCGGGAGGAGGGCGTGGAGATCGTCGACTTCCGCTTCTGCGACCTGCCCGGGCCTGATGCAGCACTTCTCGGTGCCGCTGCACGAGCTCACCGAGGACGAGCTTCGAGGAGGGTCACGGCTTCGACGGCTCGTCGATCCGCGGGTTCCAGGAGATCCAGGAGTCGGACATGATCCTGATCGCCCGACCCCAACACCGCCGTACCTCGACCCGTTCACGAGCACACGACGCTGAACCTGAACTGCTTCGTGCACGACCCGGTCACCGGCGAGCACTACAGCCGCGACCCGCGCTACATCGCCCAGAAGGCCGAGGAGCACCTGCGTGGCCACCGGCATCGCCGACACCTGTTACGTCGGGCCCGAGGCCGAGTTCTTCGTCTTCGACGACGTGCGCTTCAGCCAGACCCAGCACTCGGCCATCTACTTGGTCGACTCGGTCGAGGCGTCGTGGAACACCGGCCGCGGACGAGGGCCCGAACCTCGGCTACAAGCCCCGCTACAAGGAGGGCTACTTCCCGGTCCCGCCCGATGGACCAGTTCCAGGACCTGCGCTCGGAGATGACCCTGGCGCTCGAGGCCCTGGGCATCCCCGTCGAGGTGCAGCACCACGAGGTCGGCACCGCGGGCCAGGCCGAGATCGACATCCGCTTCGACTCGCTGGCCGCCATGGCCGACAAGCTGATGCTGTTCAAGTACGTGGTCAAGAACGTGGCCCGCCAGGCGGGCAAGACGGCCACCTTCATGCCCAAGCCGATCTTCGAGGACAACGGCTCGGGCATGCACGTGCACCAGTCGCTCTGGAAGGGCGGCGAGCCGCTGTTCTTCGACGAGACGGGCTACGCCGGGCTGTCGGACATGGCCCGCTGGTACATCGGCGGCCTGCTGGCCCACGCCCCGCCGTGCTGCGCCTTCACCAACCCCACGACCAACTCGTACAAGCGGCTGGTGCCCGGCTACGAGGCGCCGGTCAACCTCGTCTACTCGCAGCGCAACCGCTCGGCCGTCGGTGCGCATCCCGCTGTACTCGCAAGAGCCCGAAGGCGAAGCGCATCGAGTTCCGCTGCCCCGACCCGTCGTGCCAACCCGTACCTGGCGTTCTCGGCCATGCTGCATGGCCGGCCTCGACGGCATCGCCGAACCGCATCGAGCCGCCCGACCCCGTCGACCGGGACCTCTACGACCTCCCGCCGGAGGAGCTGCGCAACGGTGCCCCAGGTGCCCGGCTCACTCGAGGAGGCCCTCGACGCCCTCGAGGCCGACCAGGACTTCCTGCTGGCCGGCGGCGTCTTCACCGACGACCTCATCGAGACCTGGATCCGCTACAAGCGCGAGAACGAGGTCGACGCCCTGCGCCTCCGCCCCCACCCCTGGGAGTTCCACCTCTACTACGACATCTGACGGGGCTCGCCGTCGACCTCAGGGCGTCGGAAGCGTCGGCAGTTGGTTGATGGCGTCGAGGAAGTGGGTCATCCACACCTCGCGGAGGGAGGCGAGGAAGGGGGAGTCGGCCTCGAAGCGGGTCTCCTCGATGGCCATCGAGCCGTTGCGGTAGACGCCGAGGTCATAGGGCGGGCCGACGGAGAGGTTGGCGTGGGCCGTGCTGATCATGGAGCTCAGGGCGACCTTGATGGCCGTCTCGACGTCGACCCGGGCGTGCACGGCGAGCTCGAGCATGAACTTGCCGTACTTGCTCTCGCCGATCTGCAGGAACGGGCGGTCGTCGGAGACGTGGATGTAGTTGCCCTCGGGGTAGACGAGCAGGAGATCGGGGCGCTGGCCGGCGACCTGGCCCCCGAGGATGAAGGTGGCCGTCGCCGAGGTCCCGAGGGCCGCGACGTGGCGCTGGGTGATCTCCCGGCTGAGCCGCCCGAGGTAGATCGCGGCCTCGGGCAGGGACGACACGGTGGCCAGGCTCTCGTGGTCGCCCGGCGTGGCCAGGTCGGCGTCGATGCGGTCGAGCACCTCGTGGGTGGTGGCCAGCGAGCCGGCCGACTGGACCACGAACACCCGGTCGTCGCCCGGTTGGAGCACGTGCATCTTGCGGTACGTGCCGACGTTGTCGACCCCCGCGTTGGTCCGGGTGTCGGAGAGGAGCACCAGCCCCTCGTCGAGGCGGAGCGCCAGGCAGTAGGTCACGGAAGGGCCTTCGTTCGATCGGAGGAGCGGGAGGGTACGAGGGCGGGCGCACCGGCGCCCGCGTTCGGTGCCCGCAGGCGTCATCATCGGACCATGACCGACGGTTGGGACGAGGACGAGCGCGAGGACCGGGCCCCGATCTGTCCGGCGTGCGGGGTCACGGCCCTGCCGGGGGACACCGCCAACGTGATCGACGTCCGCTTCGTCTGCGAGAACCCGGACTGCGAGGCCTTCGGCGAGCTCGTGACCGACCCCTGACAGCCGACTACTCGACGACCAGGGTGCCCTCCATGCCCTCGTCCCGGTGTCCGGGCACCGAGCAGTAGTAGGTGTAGGTCCCGGGCTCGTCGGCCCGGAGGCCGCCCTCGCCGGTGTCGCCGGCGTCGACGGCCACGTGGGCGTCGAGCTCGTCGACGGTGAAGTCGTGGAGGGTGTCGTCGCTGCTCAGCACGATGGCGACGTCCTCGCCGGCCTCGACGGTGATCTCGTCGGGGTCGAAGGCGAACGAGCTCGCCGTCACCTCGATGCGGCGGGCATCGGCGGCGACGGGGCTGGCGTCGGGGTCATGGCCCATGTCGCCCTGGTCCATGTTGCCCGGGCCCATGTCATTGCTGTCGTCCATGTGGCCGCCGCCGTGGTCGGTGTCGTCCCCGCAGGCGGCGAGGATCAGGGCCGCGGCGAGGACGGGCGCGGTGAAGAGGGGGATTCGGCGCATGGTTGCGCTCCTTTCGGATCGGTGTCGATGTCGTGGCGCCGCGTCGCGGCGCGCGAGGTCAGGGGAGCCCGGTGGGGCTCAACACCTCATGACACCGAGACGGATCCAGGCGGGATCGGGAGGGCGACCGAGCGGCAAGGTTCTCCCCACCGACGCACCGTGGGTGGGGGCCGGGCCGCCGCCGAGCGGAGACCGGCCCGCGAACCGACTGGTCAGTTGCCACGCCGCGAGGGCGGTGAGGACAGCGACACAGCTCGTGAGGAGGTGGTGGAGGCAGTCCGGGCAGTCGTCGTGGTGACCGGGGGTGGCCTCGTGCTCGTGGCTCGTGGCGCCGTGGCTGGACCCGGCGGCATCGGGCCGGGCCGAGAGGCCGTGCATGAACAGCAGGGCCAGCACCAGCATCGGGAGGGCGATGAGCCCGATCGCCCGGGCGCCGGCACCGCGTCGCATCCCTGTCGACGCTACCGCCCGGGTGCCGGTCGCCGGGGGCCGGTCCATGTCGCCCGGGATCAGGAGGCTTCCTTGGACGGCGATCGGCGAGGCGGCCATTCACGGGACTGGGCAGGAGCAGAGCCGGAACGGTGACAGCCGGTCGATCAGGCCCCGTGGCCCGCAGGACAGGGCGACCATCGTGAGGGCGGCGGCGGGAAGGGTGGCGAGGAACGCTCCGGCGAGCGCGGGCTCCAGGCCGATGACGGCCTGGGCCTGGCCGACGCCGAGGTAGAGGACACCGGCCAGGCCGTTGGTGAGGCCGAGCACCACCCCGGTCGCGGCCGCGACGTCGTGGGGGGCGAGCTCACCGGCCATGGCCACGGTGGCGGGGATGCCGGCGCTGAGCAGGAACCCGGCGGCGCCCACGCCGAGGTAGAACGCCGGGCTGCCGGGACGGGTGAGCAAGGTGCCGAGGAGCGGAACGCTCGCCGTCGCCAGCGAGCCGGCGATGAGGCGGCTGGGTCGGTGATCGCGCCACAGCCAGGAGGCGGCGATGCCGGCCACCGCACCGGCGACGGAGAAGGTCGTGAGCGTCCAGGCGATCGCCGCGGCGTCGACGCCGACCCCGCCGTCCTCGACCATCCACCGGGGGATCCCGGCGGTGAAGGTGATCCCGGCGGTGGCGGCGAGGGTCCCGGCGGCCGTGAGGAGGAGCAACCGGCCCGACAGGAGCTCCGTTCGTGCGGACCGAGGGGTCGACGAGCGGGGACCGGCGGGGAGCTTCGAGCCAGAGCGAGCGCGCTGAGGACGAGGCCCGGGAGCATCAGCCACGGTGTCGCCCGGAGGCCGGCCCCGGCCACGAGGCCCAGAACGACCAGCGGACCGACGGCCAGGCCCAGGGTCCCCCCGGCGGCGAACAGGCCGACCGCCAGCTCGGAACGGCCGGTGGCGACCTGACGGGCCAGGACACTGGCGGCGGGATGGAACGCCGCCAGCCCGAGCCCGCCGACGGCGGCCGACGCGAAGAGGAGCACGGCGTGGGGCAGGACCGCCGCCGAGGCCAGGACGGCCGAGGCACAGGACCGCCCCTCCGGTGGCCAGCGATCGGACGCCGATGCGGTCGGCCAGGCTGCCCATGAGGGGCTGGGCGAGGGACGAGCTGGCGATGAGGGTGGTGACCAAGGCGGCGGTCTGGCCCGGGGACAGGTCGAAGCGGTCCTCGACGAGGGGGAGGAGGGTGGTGAAGGCCCCCAGGACGATGTCCACCCCCACGTGGAGGACCACCAGAGGCCGAGCCCCCGGGGAGCGTCGCCATTCGGTCATGGGGTCAGATATACCCCAACCGGGTATAGCGGTCAACCCGAGGGCTCGTCGGGACGGGATCCAGGGATGGGGGGTTGACACGATGCATGATACCCCCCTAGGGTATAGGGAATCGAGAAGGTGATCGTCATGACCGAGCAACTGACCGACATCGAGGACCGGGGTCATCAGGGTCATCAGGACCACGAGGGCCATGAGCACGGGCCACGGCGACCACGGCGACCACGGCGGCCACGGGGACCACATCGAGATGTTCCGGCGCCGGTTCTGGTGGTCGCTGCTGCTGACCGTGCCCGTGGTCCTGACCAGCCACATGGTCATGGACTGGTTCGGCTACTCGATCGACTTCCCCGGGATCGAATGGGTCGGGCCGGTGCTCGGCACGGTCATCTTCTTCTGGGGCGGTTGGCCGTTCCTGGCCGGGGGCCGATCCGAGATCGAGGCCCGCCAGCCCGGGATGATGCTCCTGATCGCCATGGCGATCACCGTGGCCTACACCGCGTCGGTGGCCACCAGCCTCGGCTGGTTCGACCTCGACTTCTGGTGGGAGCTGGCGGCGCTCGATCACGATCATGCTCCTCGGCCATTGGCAGGAGATGAAGGCCCTGGGCCAGGCCCAGGACGCCCTGGCGGCCCTGGCCGCCCTGCTCCCGGACGAGGCCGACCGGGTCGGGGCCGACGGCGAGATCGAGACCGTCCCCGTCGACGCCCTGCGGCGAGGCGACGTGGTGCTGGTCCGCTCCGGGGGCCGGGCACCGGCCGACGGCGAGATCACCGAGGGGACCGCGGAGTTCGACGAGTCGATGATCACCGGGGAGTCCCGGCCCGTCGCCCGCACCGTCGGGGACCGGGTCGTGGCCGGCACGATCGCCACCGACTCGTCCGTGCGCCTGCGCATCGACGCCGTCGGGGAGGAGACCACCCTGGCGGGCATCCAGCGGCTGGTGGCCCAGGCCCAGGCGTCCCGTTCCCGGGCCCAGGTCCTGGCCGACCGGGCCGCGGCCCTGCTCTTCTACGTGGCCACCGCCGCCGCGGCGGTGACCTTCGTCGCCTGGGTCGCCCTCGGGGACACCGACGAGGCGGTGGTCCGGGTGGTCACCGTCCTGGTCATCTCCTGCCCCCACGCCCTCGGGCTGGCCACGCCCCTGGTGACCTCGCTGTCCTCGGCGATGGCTGCCCGCCACGGGATCCTGATCAAGGACCGCCTCGCCCTCGAGGCCAGCCGCGACGTCGACGCCTTCCTCTTCGACAAGACCGGCACGCTCACCAAGGGCGAGCACACCGTGGTCGGTGTCGCCACGGTCCGGGGACCGGCGAGGACGAGCTGCTCCGCATCGCCGGCGCGGTCGAGTCCGACAGCGAGCACCCGCTGGCCCGGGCCATCGTCGCCACCGCCCGGGACCGGGGCCAGGTGGCCGGCGGCCACGGACTTCCGGTCGCTGACCGGCCGAGGGGTCGAGGCCGTCGTCGACGGGCGACCGCTACGCCGTCGGCGGCCCGGCGCTGCTGCGGGAGCGGTCCCTGACCGAGCCCGCGGCCTCACCGGGTGGGCCGACGGGTGGCGGGCGCGGGGCGCCGCCGTGCTCTACCTGGTCCGCGGCGACGTCGTCCTCGGGGCCCTGGCCCTCGAGGACGAGATCCGGCCCGAGGCCCGCGAGGCGGTCGCCGACGCTGCAGGCCCTGGGCCGCCGGGTCGTGATGATCACCGGTGACGCCCAGCCAGGTGGCCGACGCCGTCGGGGCCGACCTCGGCCTCGACGAGGTCTTCGCCGAGGTCCTGCCCGAGGACAAGGACGCCAAGGTCGCCGAGCTCCAGGCCCGGGGCCTGTCGGTGGCCATGGTCGGCGACGGGGTCAACGACGCCCCCGCGCTGGCCCGGGCCGACGTCGGCATCGCCATCGGGGCCGGCACCGACGTGGCCATCGAGTCGGCCGGGATCATCCTCGCCAGCTCGGACCCCCGGGCGGTGGTCGGCACCATCCGCCTCTCGAAGGCCGCCTACCGCAAGAGCCTCCAGAACCTGGGCTGGGCCGCCGGCTACAACATCGTCGCCATCCCGGTGGCCGCCGGGGCGCTGGCGTGGGCCGGGGTCGACATGCCGCCGGCGGTCGCCGCGGTCCTCATGAGCGTCTCGACCATCGTGGTCGCCCTCAACGCCCAGCTCCTCCGTCGGGTCGATCTCACCCCCCAACCGGTTGATACCTACCAGGGGTATACTGACAGCGCCGAGGAGGCCGCATGACCACGAGCACCTACACCGTCGTCGGGATGACCTGCGATCACTGCGTGCGGGCGGTCGCCGATGAGGTGGGTGGCGTCGAGGGGGTGACGGCCGTGGCCGTCGACCTGGCCTCGGGCACCGTCACCGTCCAGTCCGATGCGGTGGTCGAGGACGCGGCGATCGTCGCCGCGGTGATCGAGGCCGGCTACGAGGTGACCCCGTGAGCCCCGGCGTGAAGCTGGCGGCGTTCGCGCTGGTGCTGGCTGCCGCCTTCGGGGTCGGGGCCGCGGTCGGCACGGCCGCAGGGCCCATCGACGTGGGCGGTGGGGACGACCACAGCGAGGGCCACGACCGGGACATGCCGACCACGACGGTCCCGCACCCGGCTGACCACGAGGCGGCGGGATGAGCACGCCCACCCTGCCCGCCGAGGTCGACCTGGAGATCGGCGGGATGACCTGCGCGTCCTGCGCCGCCCGGGTCGAGAAGCGGCTCAACAAGCTCGACGGCGTCACGGCCACGGTCAACTACGCCACCGAGCGGGCCCAGGTCACCGTGCCCGACGGCCTCGGCACCGACACGCTCATCGCCGAGGTCGAGGCCGCCGGCTACACGGCTGCCGAGCCCGGGCCCGGGACCGATGACGGTCCGGACGCCGCGGCGGACCCCGAGGTGGCCGCTCTGCGGAACCGCCTGCTGGTGTCGACGGTGCTCACCGTCCCGGTCGTGGTGCTGGCGATGGTGCCCGCCGCCCAGTTCGACGCCTGGCAGTGGGTGTCGCTGACCCTGGCCGCGCCGGTGGTGGTCTGGGGCGCCCTGCCGTTCCACCGGGCGGCGTGGACCAACCTGCGCCACGGCGCGGCCACGATGGACACCCTGGTCTCGGTCGGCGTCCTGGCCGCGTTCGGCTGGTCGCTGTACGCCCTGTTCTGGGGCGACCGCGGGCGAGCTCGGCATGACCCACGGGTTCTCGTGGACGGCCGAGCCCGGGGCCGGCGATGCCCAGATCTACCTCGAGGTCGCCGCCGGGGTGACGACGTTCATCCTCGCCGGCCGGTACTTCGAGACGCGGGCCAAGCGCCGCGCGGGCGCGGCGCTGCGCGCCCTGCTCGAGCTGGGGGCCAAGGACGTGGCCGTGCTGCGCGACGGCACCGAGGTGCGGGTCCCGATCGAGGAGCTGGCCGTCGGCGACCGGTTCGTCGTGCGCCCCGGCGAGAAGATCGCCACCGACGGCGTGGTCGAGGAGGGCACCTCCGCGGTCGACGCCTCGATGCTCACCGGCGAGACCGTGCCGGTCGAGGTCGGCCCCGGCGACGCCGTCACCGGGGCCACCGTCAACGCCGGCGGTCGGCTGGTCGTGCGGGCCACCCGGGTCGGCGCCGACACCCAGCTCGCCCAGATGGCCCGGCTGGTCGAGGACGCGCAGAACGGCAAGGCCGAGGTGCAGCGGCTCGCCGACCGGGTCTCCGCGGTCTTCGTCCCGGTGGTGATCGCTGCTCGCCGTCGCCACCCTCGGCTTCTGGCTCGGCGCGGGCGACGGCGTCGACCGCGGCGTTCACCGCCGCGGTCGCGGTGCTGATCATCGCCTGCCCGTGCGCGCTCGGGCTGGCCACGCCGACCGCGCTGATGGTCGGCACCGGCCGCGGCGCCCAGCTCGGCATCCTGATCAAGGGCCCCGAGGTGCTCGAGTCCACCCGCCGGGTCGACACCGTCGTGCTGGACAAGACCGGCACCGTCACCACCGGGCGGATGGCCTGGTCGACGGTGCGTCGCCGCCGCGGGCGTCGACGCCGACGGAGGTACTGCGCCTCGCCGGCGCGCTCGAGGACGCTCGCGAGCACCCGATCGCCCGGGCGATCGCCGCCGGCGCCCGGGACCGGCGGGCCGCTCGCCCCGGTCGAGGACTTCGCCAACGCCGAGGGCCTCGGCGTCGCAGGGCGTCGTCGACGGCGCACGCCGTCGTCGCCGGTCGGCGCGCGCCTGCTCGCCGACTGGTCGCAGCACCTCGCCGACGCCGCGCCGCGGCCGATGGCCGCCGCCGAGGCGGGCCGGGCGCACCGCCGTCGTGGTGGGCTGGGACGGCGCGGCCCGGGGCGTCCTCGTCGTCGCCGACACCGTCAAGCCCACCTCCGCCGAGGCGGTCGGCCGAGCTGCGCGACCTCGGGCTCGCGCCCGTGCTGCTCACCGGCGACAACGCGGCGGGCCGCCGCGCGGTGGCCGCCGAGGTCGGCATCGACGAGGTGGTCGCCGAGGTGCTCCCGGCCGACAAGGTCGACGTGGTCCGGCGGCTGCAGGCCGAGGGCCGGGTCGTGGCCATGGTCGGCGACGGCGTCAACGACGCCGCCGCGCTGGCCCAGGCCGACCTCGGGCTGGCCATGGGCACCGGCACCGACGTGGCCATCGAGGCCAGCGACCTCACCCTGGTGCGCGGCGACCTGCGGGCCGCGGCCGACGCGATCCGGCTCTCGCGCCGGACCCTCGGCCACGATCAAGGGCAACCTGTTCTGGGCCTTCGCCTACAACGTCGCCGCGCTTGCCCCTCGCCGCCGCCGGCCTGCTCAACCCGATGATCGCCGGCGCGGCGATGGCCTTCTCGAGCGTGTTCGTGGTCACCAACAGCCTGCGCCTGCGCCGGTTCGGGGCCCGATGAATCCTGTGAACCTGACCGAACCACCAAGGGAGGCCATGGCGTGAGCGAGCGGGGCTACACGATGAACAAGGACGACTACCCCAAGCGCCTGCGGCGCATCGAGGGCCAGGTCCGCGGCATCGAGCGCATGATCGACGAGGACACCTACTGCATCGACGTCCTCACCCAGGTGAGCGCGGCGACCAAGGCCCTCCAGGCCGTCGCGGTGGGCCTGCTCGACGAGCACGTCCGGCACTGCGTCAAGAACGCGGTGGCCGACGGCGATCCCGAGACCCTCGAGACCATGGTCACCGAGGCCACCCGGGCCATCGAGCGCCTCGTCAAGACCTGACGCCCGCAGGAAAGGGACCTTGGTCCCGAAAGCGGGCGACTGACGGCCCTCCCCGCGGGCCCTCCCAGGCCCGATCGTGCACCGGAACCCCTGACTCATGGAGGAACGGTGTCCGAAGAGACCCAGAAGAACGACAACAACAGCGCCATGGTGGCGCTGTTCGGTGTCGCCGCGGTGATGGCCCTCGTGCTGGGCTTCACCGCCGTCATCCTGGCCGCCGGCGACGACGGGGCCAGCAGCGCCACCGGTGGTGGTGCGTCGGCTCCCGTCCACGTGTCGCTGAGCGACTTCGCCATCGAGCCCTCGGCCATAACCGTGGCCGAAGGGGGATCGCTGCACGTGACCAACGACGGCGCCAGCGCTCACAACTTCACCATCGCCGACACGGACCTGGCCACCGCCGACATCCAGCCGGGGGGCTCCGAGGAGCTGGACGTCTCCTCGTTGGCGGTCGGTTCCTACGAGGTGTCGTGCCTCATCGCCGGTCACGCCGAAGCGGGGATGACCGGGACCCTCGAGGTCACCGCCGGCGGCGGCGGTGGTGGGGAGACCGCAGCGGCCACCGACACGACGATGGCCAACCACGACACCATGGACTACGCGGCCATGACCGCGGCCATGAACGAGACCATCAGCCAGTTCCCGGCCGAGACCGAAGGCCTCGGCAACGCCGAACTGGAGCCCACGATCCTGCCCAACGGCACCAAGCACTTCGAGCTCACCGCCGAGATCACCCCGTGGGAGGTGGCCCCCGGACAGATCGTCGACGCCTGGACCTACAACGGGATCGTGCCCGGGCCCCAGATGCACGTCGACATCGGTGACCGGGTGGAGGTCGAGGTCATCAACAACCTGCCCATGGCCACCGACCTGCACATCCACGGGATCAACGTGCCCAACACCATGGACGGCGTGGGCCCCATCACCCAGGACCTCATCGAGCCGGGGGAGAGCTTCACCTACGAGTTCGAGACCGACGAGGTCGCGGTGGCGATGTACCACGCCCACCACCACGCCCAGCTGACGGTGCCCAACGGCCTGCTCGGGATGTTCTACGTGGGCGACCTGCCCCTGCCCGAGGGTCAGACCATCGGTGGCCAGGCCGTGCCCGAGAACGTCGAGATCTCCCAGGAGGTCCCGATGGTGCTCAACGACACCGGCGTGATCGGCCTGTCCCTCAACGGCAAGAGCTTCCCGGCCACGACCCCCATCGTGGGCAACGTGGGTGACTGGATCCTGGTCACCTACTCCAACGAGGGCTCGATGATCCATCCGATGCACATGCACCAGTTCGACCAGATCGTCATCGCCAAGGACGGGTACCCGCTGGACAGCCCGTACACGGTGGACACGCTCAACGTCGCACCCGGTGAGCGCTATTCGGTGCTGGTCGAGCTCGAGGCGCCGGGCACCTGGGTCTGGCACTGCCACATCCTCAACCACGTCGAACGGGAGACCGGCATGTTCGGCATGGTCACCGCCCTCGTCGTGGAGTGAGTCCGGGAAGGGGGGAGGGGCTGCCTGGCCCCCTCCCCCCTTCTTCGCGTCCGGGAACTCGAGGGGTCAGCTCGGACCGAGGCAATACCGTCGGCGGCATGCACGATGCCGACCCGCCGCTCGCCGTACGCGTCCGCGGCATGGTGAAGCGCTACGGGGAGACGACCGCCTGGCGGGCATCGACTTCGAGGTACCCGTCGGCACCGTCACCGCCGTGCTCGGCCCCAACGGGGCGGGCAAGACCACCGCGGTGCGCATCCTGACCACGCTGGCCGAGGCCGACGAGGGCGAGGCCACGGTGGCCGGCTTCGACGTCCGCACCGAGCCCAAGGAGGTCCGGCGCCGGATAGGTCTGGCGGCCCAGGACGCCACCGTCGACCCGCTCCTGACCGGGCGGAGAACCTCATCATGCTGGGCGAGCTGCACCAGTACCGGCGCAAGGAGGCCGCCGTCCGGGCCGACGCCCTGCTCGAGGAGTTCTCGCTGGCCGACGCCGCCGATCGGCGGACCTCGGGCTACTCGGGGGGCATGCGTCGACGCCTCGACCTGGCGGCCACCCTGGTCTCGGATCCCGAGGTCCTCTTCCTCGACGAGCCCACGACCGGCTTGGACCCCCGGGCGCGGGCCGAGCTCTGGACCGTGCTCGACCACCTGGTGGACCGGGGGACGACCCTGGTGCTCACGACCCAGTACCTGGACGAGGCCGAGCGCCTGGCCGACGACATCATCGTCATCGACCACGGCCGGATCATCGCCCGGGGTGATGCCCGCAAGTTGAAGCGGGAGGTCGGCGGCGACCACCTGCAGGTCGTGGTCGTCGACGTCGGACGGCTCGATGACGCCGCGGGCATCGTGGCGACCATCACCGGCCTCGACCCCCGAGTCGATCGCGGGGCCCGCAGTGTCCACGCCCCGATCAGCCAGGGGGTCGACGCCCTGGTCGACACGGCCAAGGCGCTCGCGGCCGCCGACATCGCCGTCGATGACCTGAGCCTGCGCCAGCCGACGCTGGACGAGGTGTTCCTGGACCTGACCGGGTCCGCCCCTGACGACACCGACGACGAGGAGCGGTCATGACCCTGACCACCGAGGGGCCCCTGAGCGTGACCCGACCCCATGACCGCGGTGCTCCCCGAACCGCGGGGGTTCATCCACGACACCTGGGTCGTGGCCAAGCGGGGGATCGTGCACATGAAGCGCCAGCCCGAGGCGCTGAGCGACGCCACGATCCAGCCGATCATGTTCGTCCTGCTGTTCGGCTTCGTGTTCGGCGGCGCGATCGGGGTGCCCGGCGGGAACTACCGCGAGTTCTTGATGGGCGGGATCTTCGCCCAGACGATCGTGTTCACCGCGTTCGGCGTGGCGATGGCGATCGCCAACGACTTCAAGAACCAGGCCGTGGACCGGTTCCGGTCCCTGCCGATCGCCCGCGGTGCGGTCCTCGGCGGCCACGCCGTGGCCAACCTGGCCAAGACGGTCCTGCCCATCGTGATCATGTCGGTCTGCGGGCTGCTGGTGGGCTGGCGCATCAGCGGCGGTCTCGTCGACGCCCTCGCCGGCTACGGCCTGATGCTGCTCTTCTCCTTCGCCATGATCTGGGTGGGTGTTCTGCTCGGCAGCGTCGTGGGCACCCCCGAAGGGGTCACCGGTCTCGGGTTCGTGGTGCTGTTCCCGCTGACGTTCCTGGCCAGCACCTTCGTCCCGGTCGACACGATGCCGCCGGCCCTCCAGACCGTCGCCGAGTGGAACCCGGTGACCACACTGTCGGACTCGATCCGGATCCTCTTCGCCAACCCCCACCCGCCGGCCACGCCGGATGACCCGTGGCCCATCCACCATCCCATCGCCTACACGCTGATCTGGGCCGTGGCCATCGTCGCCATCTGTGCCCCCCTCGCCGTGCGGGCCTACGACCGCTCGATCAGCAGGTAGGTGCCCGGCGCGGCCTCGCCATCGAGGTGGCGAACCGGGTCCAGCCCGGGGGACCACCGTGATCCCGGGTCGGTAGGGTGATCTCGATTCGACGAAGAAGAAGGTCCCCCTGAGAGGTCGACGGCGAGACGAGTTGGCCGGAGCGGATGCGCCGGGGACCGATCGCGACGAGGCCCCGTACCTCGACCTCGCCCGGGAGATCCAGCTCGAGGTGGCCCGCGTCGCCGCTGACGGGACGGCCGGGACCGAGGCCCTCGAGGCCGCCTTCGAGGGCATCACCCGCCGGGAACGTGTGCGGATGGCCCGGGAGGTGTTCGACCGGCTCCCTGCCGAGGAGCAGTGGGCCGTCCTGGAACGGGTCCTCGGCGATGACGAGCTGGCCGAAGCCCTCGCCGGGGCCCGTGCCGCCCGCCTGGCGGCGGCGGAACGGCGGTCCCTCGCCGCCCGCTTGGTGACTGCTGACCGCCTCGACCCCCGGGCCGTCCCCGAAGGCGAGCGCCTGGCGCTCGGGCTCTTCCGGGAGGCCGAGGTCGACGCCGGGGTCCGTCTGGGCCCGGCCGCTGCGAGCTGTGCCCGGCGCCTCGGACTGGCCGCCACCGACCGGCCCGGAACCTTCCGGGTGATCGAGGACGTCTTCAACCCGGGCGGGGGCTACTTCGTCACCGCCGACTACGACGAGGCGACCTGGCGGGCCCACGACCGGCTGCCCGCCCACGCCCTGGTCCGCGTCGGGTCCCTCGACACCGGGGACCCCACCAGGCTCGAACCCGTCCTCCACCTCGGAGGGCGGGTGGACGTCGAGACCGAGGGCACCGCCCGGGTGGGCCGACTCCACCTGGGGTACGCCCTCGTCGGCGACGTCGAGATCTTCAGCGCAAGCAGAGAGAGGTAACGGACATGGATTCGTCGTTGGTGGCCCTGATCATCCCGGTGGCCGTGGGGATCCTCGTGGTGCTGTTCTTCGCCGCGAGCCTCACCTCCATCGGCCCGGCGGAGGTGGGTCTCGTCACGAAGCGCCTCGGGGGCAAGCTCAAGGGCGACCAGCTCCTGGCCATGAACGGGGAGGCGGGCTACCAGGCCGACCTCCTCATGCCGGGGCTGCGGTTCAAGCTCTGGCCCATCTACAAGGTCGAGCGGTACGCCTGGGTGCAGGTGCCGCCGGACCACATCGGCCTGGTCATCGCCCAGGTCGGCAAGGCGCTGCCCACCGGGGCCAAGTCGGCGGTCTACAAGCCCGAGTTCGGCAGCTTCGCCGACGTCCGCACCTTCCTGGACAGCGGCGGCCAGCGGGGCGTGCAGCGCCCGGTGCTGCCCCCGGGCACGACGGCTCCCGATCCACCCGGTCGGCTTCGTGGTGGTCACCCGCGAGCGCATCTTCGGCAAGATGATCTCCGAGGCCACCCGCACCGCGGCCAGCCAGGTCGAGGAGACGGCGCTCAACGTCACCCACATCACGCCCCAGGGCGAGACCGACATCGTCGGGGTGGTCACCACCCTGGAGGGCCCGGCCTCCGGTGACATCGCCAGTCGCATCGGCGGGTTCTCGGACGTGACGGCCATGGAGGCCGACGAGGAAGGTGGCTCGCCCACCCAGATCATCCAGGCCGTCCTGCGCTCCAAGAACCACCTGCACGACAACTACCAGGACTACCAGGCGTTCCTGGCCAACGGGGGCTCCATCGGCCTCCAGCACGACCCCCTGCTCTACGGCTCGTACCTGCTCAACCCCTTCCTGGTGAAGGTCGAGCTGCGGGAGATGCTGGTCGTCCGCCAGGGCGAGGTGGCGGTCATCAAGTCCTACGTGGGCCTGCCGACCGAGGACACCTCCGGGGACGAGTTCAAGTTCGGCTCCATCGTGAAGCCCGGCCACCAGGGCATCTGGTCCGAGCCGCTGCGGACCGGCAAGTACACGCTCAACCCCCGCATCTACGAAGCCGAGATCGTGCCGACCTCGATCCTGACCCTGAACTGGTCCCACGCCACCAGCGACGCCCACAGCCTGGACGAGCACCTGGCCCCCATCGACGCCAAGAGCCGGGAGGCCTTCACCTTCAGCATCGACCTCCAGGTCCAGATCCACGTGCCCGACACCCGGGCGCCCAAGGTCATCTCGATGGTCGGGACCATGAAGAACCTCGTGAACGAGGTGCTCCAGTCGGCGGTGGGCAACTACTTCCGCAACAAGCTGCAGACCCTCGGGGCGGCGGAGTTCATCGAGAAGCGGGACGAGGTCCAGCACGCGGCCGAGTCCTACATCCAGTCCTACCTGTCCCGGTACGAGGTGGAGACCCGGGGCGTCTACATCCAGGACGTGATCTTCCCGGCGGACCTCGTCGAGGTGCTCACCACCCGGGAGATCGCGTCCCAGGAGCGGGCCACCTTCGCCCAGCAGCGGGCGGCCCAGGAGGCTCGGGTCAGCCTCGAGCAGCAGCGGGGCGTGGCCGACATGCAGGGCGAGCTGGCCCAGGCCAACGTCTCGGTGGACATCGAGAAGGCCAAGGCCCAGGCCGCCAGCGCCCGGGCCGAGGGCGAGGCCGCGGTCATCACCACCACCGGCAACGCCGAGGCCACCCGCACGCAGGCCATCGGCAAGGCCACCGCCTCGGCCGAGGAGGCGCTGGGCCTGGCCCGGGCCAAGGGCTTCGACGCCCAGCGCCAGGCCATCGGCGCCCAGCAGACCGCCCTGGTGGCCGCCCTGCGGGAGGTGGGCACCGGCCACGTCAAGATCGTCCCGGACATCCAGGTCGGCGGCGACAGCGGCGTCCTCGGCGGGGTCGGCGCCCTGCTCATGCGCAACCTCGCCGCCACCGGCGGGGCATCGGGCAACGGCAGCGGTGACGAGCCTGATGACCTCGAGGCCCCGGTCGTGGTGGCGCCGGCGCCTGGGCCCGCAGCCGTGGATGCCGTCGCCGACGGGCCGGCGTCGGCCCCCGACGTGCCGTCGGCCTGACGGGACGGCGCCGGCGGAGCGGCGAGGCGGCACCCGTCCGCAGGTGCTCCTACCCTGGCTCCATGGCTGACACCGCCACCCTGACCTCCGAGGAGCTGGGCCCGGAGCTGGACCGGTACCGGGTCCAGCTCACCGCCCACTGCTACCGGATGCTGGGCTCGGGCTTCGAGGCCGACGACGCCGTCCAGGAGACGATGGTGCGGGCCTGGCGGAGCTACGAGAACTTCGAGGGCCGTTCGCAGGTCAGCACCTGGCTGCACCGCATCGCCACCAACGTGTGCCTGACGATGCTCGAGAGCCGCCAGCGTCGGGCCCGGCCGATCGAGCTCGGCCCCTCCTCGCCGATCGGCGAGGCCGTGCTCGGTGATGCCCGACCCGAGGCCTTCTGGCTCCAGCCCGTGCCCGACGGTCGGGTCGTGCCCACCGACGGCGATCCCGCGGAGCGGGCGGCGGCCCGGGACACCGTGCGTCTGGCCTTCGTGGCCGCCCTCCAGCACCTACCGCCCCGGCAGCGGGCCGTGCTCATCCTCTGTGAGGTGCTGCGCTGGCCGGCCACCGAGGTGGCCGACCTGCTCGAGACGACGGTGGCCTCGGTCAACAGCGCCCTCCAGCGGGCCCGAGCGACCATGGCGGACCGTGGCCTGTCCACCGAGGACCCCACACCGGTCATTGCCGAGGACCACGAGGCCCTGGCCGCCAAGTTCCTCGACGCCTTCGAGCGCTACGACATGGACGCCCTCACTGCCCTGCTGCACGAGGACGCCACGCTGTCCATGCCGCCCTACGCCCTCTGGCTCCAGGGTCCCGAGAACGTCCGCGGTTGGATGGAGGGTCCGGGCCACGGCTGTGCCGGCTCCCGCTGCATCCCCGTGGCGGCCAACGGCACCTTCGCCTTCGGCCAGTACCGCCCCGCCCCCGGGGGGCGCTGGGAGCCCTGGGCCGTGCAGGTCATCGAGATGGCCGACGGCTGGGTCACGGCGGTCAACTCGTTCCTGGACACCGACGTGCTGTTCCCGCTGTTCGGCCTGCCCGACGACCCCGACCAGTACGAGGGCTGATCAGGCCGGGGTGTCGACCCGCACGTGGTCGGATCCCGACCGGATCAGCTCCGGCGACCGCGGCTGGCGTCGAGCCGGCGCCGGTCCTTCTTGGTCGGACGACCGGTGCCGGGGTCCCGGGTCGGCACGGGGATCGGCGCCGCCCGGACCGGCTCCGGCGGTGAGTGGTCCACGACGCACTCGGCGGCGAGGGGCGCCCCGACCCGGGCGTCGATCACCCGGGCCACCTCCAGGATCCGACGCCGCTGACCCACCTTGGCCTCGACCCGGTCCCCGACCCGCACCACCGTCGCCGGCTTGGCCGTGCGCCCGTTGACCTTCACGTGACCGCCCCGGCAGGCCGTCGTGGCCGCGGAACGGGTCTTGAACACCCGCACCGCCCACACCCACCGGTCCACCCGGGCCTCGTCCATGTGCCCTGAGCCTCGCGCTGCCGATGTCGCGTCGGGTGGGGGGACCACGGATCGACGATCCGGGCCGGTCTATTCGGTTGTCAAGGTGCGGGTGGCCCTTGCCCGGGTGGCAGCGGGACCGTGGCGTTCTGGTTGGGCGGCAGGGGCCGCAGGTGGGTCTCGGGTGGCGGGTGGGTCAGGCGGCGTGGGTCTTCGGGGGGTCGCCGGCGGCGGGTGGGGCGTTGGCCGGGGGTGCGTTGGCGGGGTGGTCGGGGTGGTCGGGGGGGACCATGCGGCGGCGGCCGGTGCCTTCGACGAGGGACCAGCCCTCGCGGGTCTTGCGGTTGTGGTCGGGGATGCAGAGCTTGTCGAGGTTGTGGAGCTCGGTGATGTGGATCTTGTGCCAGTCGACGCGGTGGTCGATCTGGAGCTTTCGGGTGGCCGCCGCAGCCCAGGCGGGTGCATTGCTCGCCGAGCCAGTCCATGACGGTCTGTTGGCGGGCGTTGACGTTGCGGCCGAGGTGGGTGACGTTGAACACGTCGACGCCTTTGGTGATGATCAGGTCGATGGCGGCCTGGGGGAACCATTCCCGCAGCGCAGCGAGCGGGCACGGGGCCGAGGCCGTCGATCTCGCAGGTCTCCCCCGCGATGGCGTGGCCCCGCAGGATGGTGGTGAGGTCGACCCGGACCAGGATGTTGACCGGCGGCCCCGACGGCCAGGTCACCGGCCCGTCGGGGCCGTCGGGCCAGGACGCCGGATCCGGGCTGGTGCCGGTGACCCGGCCCCGACGACACGCCGCCGCGAACCGCAGGGCGTTGAGGAGGGCGTCGAACATGAATGCCCCGCGGCGTTCCCGGCGGCCTTCCTTGCGGGCCCGGTCGAACTCGGCCTGCACCCACGGCTCGAGATGGGCCAGCAGCTCGGCGACAGCGGTGGTGGGGCCGTGGCCGTGGAACCAGCCCTCGCCGGTCTCCTCATCCGAGCCGGCGGCCAGGTCGCGGTGCTCGTGGGCGTCGCGGGCCTTCTTGTCGTTGTCGGTGGCCGCGGCCCGGACCTTCTTGGCCGCCCGCTTCAACTCCGACAGCGACCCCTCCCGGGCCAGACCCAACAGCCCGGCCTCCGCGGAGGGATCCAGCACCGCCGCGGAGGTCACCTCATGGGCCTGCGCAGCGGACAGCTCCGCCGTAGCGCAACGCCGCCGTCGGTCGGCGGGCAGCGGCACTGAGTGCCTCGGCCGTGGCGATGTCCCGACCGGCGTCCCGGGTCGACTGACCGGTCCGCATCGCCAACCAGCGGGCCTTGGCGGCCTCGCTGTCATCGCCGATGACGGTCTCGTCGATCTCGGGTAGGGCACGCAGCCGGACGCCAACAGCGAGCTTCTCCAACTCGGCCGCGGCCTCGATCACCTCGGCCGCCTCAGCCGGGGTCAGCTCATCGGGCCGGAACCGCCCGCAGGCGTCGCGCATCGACTGCCGGGCGGCGGCGAACGGTCGAGGGCCATGAGGGAACAGTACGCAGGGGGTGTGACAGTCAAAGGACTGAATCAGCAAGAAACCACAAAAAACTCTCGTACACCAGTACGATCACCGTCGGTCGGACCTGGGGCGACGGAAATCCCCGCGGTCACGGCTGGGGCGTATCTCTAGGGTCGGCGGGGTGACCAGAGGGACAGGACGATGGACCGGAACGAAGGAGGACGAGACCGGCCGCGGGTCGTGGCGCTGAACCGCGCCCGGCCCCAGCCCGTCCCGCCGGACGTGGCCCGGCTGGCCTCCCACCTGGCCCACCTGCTCCCGGTCGCCCTGGCCGCGGCCTGGCCCGCGGGCACCCTGGCCGAGGTCCCCCTGGTCGTCGGGGTCAGCCGGGACTACAGCCGCAGTGACTTCGAGCTGGCCGTCTACTCCCGCCGTGACGACGAGCCCGTCGCCCGGGCCCATCTGGATGACCTGACCTCCCGCACCCGCACCGTGGCCAACCCCTTCCGGGGCCAGGTGCTGGAGGCGGGGGAGACCAACGGCCTCGGCCTGACCTTCAGCGTCCTCACGCCCCGGCCCACGCCGCGGGAGGAGATCGTGCTCCCGGACCCGGTCTGGGCCGAGATCGACCTCAACGTGCACGGGCTCTTCGCCGCGGCCGAGCGCCTGGGCGCGGCCGGCCTCGCCCCCAACCGGGGCGTCCTGCTCGAGGGCCCGCCCGGCACCGGCAAGACGGCGATCTGCCGCGCCCTCGCCGGCGAGCTGGCCGGGCCCACCACCGTCGTCTTCTGCGACGCCCGCACGGTCTCCCGCTACGTCCGGGACCTGTACCGCCAGCTGGAGGACCTGGCGCCCGCCCTCGTGGTCATGGAGGACGTCGACCTGGTCATCGCCGACCGCGGCCGCTTCGGCGGCGGTGAGCCGCTCAACGACTTCCTGCTCGCCCTCGACGGCGCCATGAGCCGCCACGCGGGCGTGGTCACCGTGGCCACCACCAACGACGTCAGCGCCATCGACCCGGCGGCGCGGCTCGGCGCCTCGAGGTTCGACTGCGTCGTCACCGTCGGCCCGCCCGACCGCGTCGCCCGGGCCCAGATCCTCCGCCGTCTGCTCGACCGCCTCGGCCCCGACGGTGCCGCGGTCGACGCCGGCCGGGTCGCCGCCGTCACCGACGGCCTCACCGGCGCCGACCTCCGCGAGCTGGTCAGCCTCGCCGTCCTCCACGGCGCCGAGGCCGCCCGCACCGGCGAGGGCACCGACGAGCTGTCCACCCAGCTCCTGATCGACCTGGCGAGCGCCCGCGCTGCCCGAGGAGACCGCCGGCCTCTATCTCTGAGGCGAGGAACGACACAGGGGTCGGACTCGTCGGGCCACCGTCGGACGGGCCCACCCATCCGTGCCTGATGGTGCCGTTCGGCCGGTCGGTCCCTGAGCCGAGAGGAGCTCGGCCGCCCCCGACGGCCCCGCGGGTCAGGGCCGCATGGCCCAGAGGTGGATCGCCGCGCTGGCCCGCCAGGGCCGCCAGGCCTCGGCCCGCTGCTCCACCTCACGGGCCGTGGGCACCACCCCGTTCCCCAACGCCTTGCGGAGGACGAGGTCGCCGGCGGGGAAGGCGTCGGCCTCACCGAGGCGGAGCGCCAGGTACTGGGCCGTCCAGTCGCCCAGGCCGGGCAGCTCGACCACCGAGGCCACGAAGTCCTCCAGGGACACGCTGCCGTCCAGCCGCACGTCCCCGTCCCGCACGGCCGCGGCAAAGGCCCCCAGCGCCGTGATCCGAGCCCCGGTCAGCCCCACGCCGGCGAGCGAGCCGTCGGCCACGACTGCGGCAGACGGGAACGTGTGCGTCAGGCCGAGCTCCGACAGGCCAGGCACCGGCGTCCCCAGCTCGCGCACCAGCCGTCCGGCCAGCGTTCGGGCCCCGGTCACCGTCACCTGCTGGCCGAGGATCGCCCGCACGCCGACCTCGAAGCCGTCCCAGCTCCCGGGCACCCGCAACCCGGGCCGCTCGGCCACCAGCCGGGCCAGCACCGGGTCCGAGGCAAAGCGGCCGTCGGCCGCCACCTGGTCCAGGCCGAACATCCGGCGGACCTGCTGGACGACGTGGATCAGGCCCTCCCAGTAGGGCAGGTGGGCCCGCAGCAGCAGGTGGTCCTCGCCGCCTGGCGAGACCTCGATCACCCCCGGCTCGCCGTCGACCAGGATCGTCCGGCGATACGTCGAGCCGTCGACCACCTCCACCCCGTCGACGGCCCGGCCGCCGAACCACGCCAGCAGCGCCGGCCAGTCCAGGGGCGCCACGAACGGCAGCCGCAGGGTCAGCCCGCCGTCGGCGGTCAGCCGGTCGGCCTTGCGGCGCCGGGCCCGCAGGTCCCGGGGTGAGGCCCGGAAGGTGTCCTGCATCGTCCGGTTGAACTGGCGCACGCTGCCGAAGCCGGCGGCGAAGGCGATGTCGGTGAGCGGGAGATCGGTGTCGTCCAGCAGGCGCCGGGCGAAGTGGGCCCGGCGGGAGCGCGCCACCTGGTCCGGGGTGGCCCCCACCTGCTCGGCGAACAGCCGGCGCAGGTGTCGGGCGCTCACGCCGATGTGGGCGGCCAGCTCGGTCTCGGTGCGCAGGTCCAGGTAGCCGTCGATGACCAGACGCACGGCCCGGCAGACCAGCTCGGGGCCGTCGACCCAGTCCTCCAGGTCCGACACCCGGTACGGCCGGCACTGGAAGCAGGCCCGCAGCCCGGCCGCCTCGGCCGCCGCCGCGGACCGGTACGCGGTGGTGTTCTCGGCGTTGGGCCGGCCGCCGCAGCCGGGGCGGCAGTAGATCCCCGTGGTCCGGACCCCGGTGTACTCGAGCGTGCTCATGGCCTCATGATCTCCCGACCAGCTTGCCCGATCTGGCCGGATCCGGACACCGCGATCGACGGCCAGCAGTGGTCAGTTCGGGCGGGTTCCGACCGACGAGTAGGACCATGGGTGCCGAACCACGACCAGTCGATGACCGCTGGCTGGCCCTCCTCGTGGAGGCGTCGGCCGACGTCGTCGCGGTCCTGGACGACTCGGCCGTCCTCCTCTACGCGAACCCGGCCGCGGAGACCCTCTTCGGCTACGACCTCGACGCCCGGCGCGGCCAGTCCGTGGTGGATCTCCTGCATCCCGACGACCTGGGGCTGGCCCTCGGCTCCCTCGACTCGATGCTCACGCGGACCGACCGGCCCGGCGAACCGATCGAGGTCCGGGTCCGCACGAGCGCCGGCTCGTGGGCCCACGTCGAACTGGTCGCCACCAACCGGCTCCAGGACGAGCGGTTCGGCGGCCTGATCCTCGCCATCCGTGACATCACCGACCGCCGGGCCGCCGAGCGGGGTCGGGCGTCGGCGGAGCGGGTGCTGGACCACACCTTCGCCCACAACCCGATCGGCATGACCCTGTGCACCCTCGACGGCCGCTTCGTGAAGGTGAACCCGGCGTTCTGCGCGCTGGTGGGCCGCACCGAGGCCGAGGTGCTGGCCGACACCTACCAAGGCCTCACCGACCCCGACGAGCTGGCCGCCGAACAGGAGGCCCTCGTCGCGGTCATCCGGGGTGACGAGCCCAGCTTCACCACCGACAAGCGCATCTCCCGCCCCGACGGCACCATGAAGATGGGCGAGCTCACGGTGTCGATGGTCGAGGACCCCGACGGTGTCCGCCTCATCTTCGGCCAGCTCCGCGACGTCACCGACCAGCGCGAGCTCCAGCGGGAGCTGGAGCACCGCAGCCTGCACGACCCGCTCACGGGCCTGGCCAACCGGGCCCTGTTCAAGGACCGGGTGACCGTCGCCCATCGCCGGCACCGTCGGTACGGCGCAGGCATCGCCATCGCCTTCGTCGACCTCGATGACTTCAAGACGGTGAACGACGCCCTCGGCCACGCCGCGGGCGACGAGCTCCTACGGGGCGTGGCCGAGCGGCTCACCAACCGCTTCCGGGCCTCGGACACCGTGGCTCGGGTGGGCGGCGACGAGTTCGCCGTGCTCCTCGACGAGTCAGGTGAGTCCGCCGACGCCGAGCGCCTCGCGGGTGAGGTCGTGGCCCTCTTCGACGAGCCGTTCGCGGTCGGCGGCCGTCGCCTCCGGGTCGGGGCCAGCGTCGGCATCGCCCCGATGCTGCCGGGACGCGATGACGAACGAGGGGTCGAGGAACTGGTGGCCGACGCCGACCTCGCCATGTACGCGGCCAAGCAGGCGGGCAAGGGGCGGTGGCGATCGTTCCGGCCGTCGATGCGATCGAGGGCGTCGTCCTCGTTGGTGATCCGGGAGCACCTCGAACAGGGCTTCAGCACCGACGCCGTCGAGGTGCACTACCAGCCCGTGGTGGACACCGCGACCGGCGTGGCCCGGGGGATCGAGGCCCTCGCCCGCTGGCGCCATCCCACCCTCGGCCTGCTGCGCCCCGGGGACTTCCTCGCCTTGGCCGAGGAGATGGGCCTGGCCACCGCCCTGGACTGGTGTGTGCTGGAGCGGGTCGCGATCGACCGCGCCCGTTGGCGCACCGAGGCCCCGGCCTTGGTCGAGCTGCCGCTGTCGGTCAACATCACCGTGGCCGAGATCGGCCCCGAGCTGGAGAAGCGCATCGACGCGTTCCTGGACTCGCCCGGCGGGCAGGGCGCCCACCTCTTCCTGGAGCTGACCGAGCGGGCGATGCTCCTCAACGCCGACAACGTGACCCCGACCCTGGAACGCCTCCGGAGCCGGGGCATCGGCCTGGCCCTCGACGACTTCGGCGTCGGCTACTCGTCCCTGGCCCACCTCCACCGTCTGCCGATCGAGTGGGTCAAGCTGGACCGGGCCTTCCTGGCCTCGGTGGCCACGGCCGGTCCCGACTTCATGGCCGCCGTGGTGGAACTGTGCGCCGCCCTCGACCTACGCGTGGTGGCCGAGGGGGTGGAGACCTACGAGCAGCACCAGATCGTGCGCTCGGTGGGCATCAGCTGGGCCCAGGGCTTCTTCTACGCCGAGCCCCGCGGCCCGGTGGCCCTGGCGTCGCTGCTCGCCGCCTCTCAGCCCACCCCGCCCTCGCACGACGCGCCGGGCTCGGGGGCGACGCTGTCGTCGCCGGTGTAGGTGTCGATGAAGTCCTCGACCCGGGCATCGTCCAGGTCGTCGACCGGCATCTGACGGTTCCATGCGGTCAGCACGAGCGGCGAGTCCTGATCGGGGTACTCGCTGACCAGGAGGCGGTCGTTGTCGTCGGCGAGGTCGGCCAAGGTCTCGAGCGTGTCGTCGTCCACGTCGTCATAGGTGATCCACACCACGCCGTGCTCGAGGGCGTGGACCGCGTTCTCGTTCGGCACCTCGCTGCTGTAGAAGCCGCAGTTGACCCAGACCTGGTTGTGGGGGCCGCCGACCGGGGGGCTCTGGTCGTAGTCGACGGCTCCTTCGACGTGGCTGTTGTCCTCGATGTCGTAGGCCTCCACCCCGTCGATGCCCTCCGCCGCCGGGTTCTCGACCTCGACGTCCTCGGACTGGTCGGACTCGTCGGTGCGGTCATCGCCGTCGTCCTCGGGGGCGGCGCTGAGGTCCTCGCTGCTGCTGTCGCCGTCGTCGCCCCCACAGGCGACCAGGGTGACCAGCGCAAAGGCGACGAACAGGAGGGCGAGGAGGCGGCGCACGGGGCGGGAGCCTACTGAGGCTCCATCCCGTAGAACCGTCGCTCGACCACGGTCCGGGCCCGACGGGTGACCCGGCGGTAGTCGTTGCGCAGGCCGGTGGCGGTGGTCCCCAGGGAGCGGGCCAAGCGGGTCAGGGCGAGGGCGTCCTGGGGCAGGGCGTCGCCGTCCCGGCCCAGCAGGAACAGCCGGTTGCGGGTCCGTTCGCAGAACTCATAGGCCGTCCGCAGGGCCTCGGCATCGGCCGCGTCCACGGCCCCGATCCCCTCCAGGCGGTCCAGGGCCGTGAGCGTGGCGGGTGAGCGGACGTCGTGGGCCAAGGCGAGGAGCTGCACGGTGAACTCGATGTCGGTGAGCGAGCCCCGGCCCAACTTCAGGTGGAAGTCGGGGTCCTCGCCGGCGGGGAGGCGTTCGGCCTCGATCCGGGCCTTCATGCGCCGGATGTCGCGGACCTCGCCGTCGCCGGGCGGACGCCAGACGAGCGGCGCCAACTGGTCGACGAGGCCCTGCCCCAGCGAGCGATCGCCCGCGACCGGCCGGGCCCGGCTCATGGCCTGACGTTCCCAGGTCAGCGCCCAGCGGGAGAAGTAGGTGTGGAACCCCACCAGGCTCCGAGCCAGGGGGCCCTGGCGGCCCTCCGGGCGCAGGTCGGCGTCGACGGGCCAGATCCGCCGGGCCGGGGAACTGTCGAGCAGCCGCCGGAGCCCCGAGGCCAGCCGCTCGGCCTCCTCCGCGTCCTCGGGCCCGGCCCCGTCGTAGACGAAGACGACGTCGAGGTCCGAGGCATAGGAGAGCTCCTGGCCACCGAAGCGACCGACGGCGACCACGGCGAACGGGAGCGCCGGTTCGAGGGTGGCCAGGGCCACCTCGAGGGTGGCCTCGGCCAACGTGGCCAGGTCCCGACCCACCCGCGCCGTGGCCGCGTGGCCGAGGAGGTCCCGAGCGGCGATGCCGAGCAGGTGGCGTTGCTGCCAACGTTGCAGCGCCTCCTGGCGGTCGTCCTCGTCGGGCCGCCACCCCACCGCAGTGGTGGCGCTGGCCACCAGCTCGGGTCCGGACCGGGTGCGGAGGTCCTCGGGAGCCGACAGGCGAGGGATCAGGTCCGGGTTGCGGCGCAGCACCCCGCCGAGGTGTTCGCTGGTGCCGATGACCTGGCACAGGGCGCGGGCCACGTCGGGGGCCTCGCGGAAGGTGGCCGCCAGTTGGGTGGCCCGGTCGGGGCGCTCGGTCAGACGGCGGAGGGTGAGCAGGCCGAGGTCGGGGTCGGGCGTCTCCGACAGCCAGTCCAGGACCAGGGGGAGGAGCTGTTGCATGAGCCGCGACGAACGGGTCAGGCCCCGGGTCAGGTCGGCCACCGCGGCGCGGGTCCGCTCCACGTCGGCGAAGCCGAAGGCGGCCAGCCGCTCGGCGGTGGCGTCGGGCGACAGCCCGACCGACAGCGTGCGCCGGCTGGCGGCGAAGGCCTCGAGCAGGGGCCGGAACCACAGGCGCTCGTGGATCGCCCGGGCCGCGGCCCGGTGCGCGGCGAGATCGGCGTCGAAGTGCTCGACGGCGTCGACGGTGACCTCGCTGCGGTAGCCCAGGATCCGGGCCAGCCGGGCCCGGGTCGGTGTCGCGTCGGGCACCACGTGCACCTGGTGCTCGTCCTCGAGCTGCAGGGCGTGCTCCACGCGACGCAGGAAGCGGTAGGCGGCGCCGAGCTGGTCGGCGTCGTCGAGGCCGACGTACCCGGCGGCCTGGAGCTCGGCCAGCGCCCGGAGCGTGGTCGGGGTCCGCAGGGCCTCGTCGAGGCGCCCGTGGACCAACTGGAGCAACTGCAGGGCGAACTCGATGTCCCGGATGCCTCCGGGCCCTCGCTTGATCTCCCGGTCGCTCAGGCCCCGGCGGGAGATCTCGGCCTCGGCCCGGCGCTTCATGTCCCGGACGGCCCGGATGTCGTCGGCGTCGACCGGCCGCGACCAGAGGGCTTCGGCCGCGGCTTCGGCCCACGCCCGTCCCAGCGCCGGGTCGCCCGCCACCGGGCGGGCCTTGAGCAGCGCCTGGCGCTCCCAGGGCAGGGCCCATCGCTGCCAGTGGGCGGCGTAGGAGCCGACCGAGCGGACCAGGGGACCGTCGCGGCCCTCGGGCCGCAGGTCGGCGTCCATCCGGAAGCAGGGCCGGGCCAGTTCGAGGACCCGTCGGGCATCCCGGGCCAGCCCGTCGGGGTCACCCTCGCCGACGAAGAGCACGTCGATGTCGCTGGCGTAGTTGAGCTCGTTCCCGCCGAGCTTCCCCATCCCGATGACCGCCAGCGCCTCGGCCCCCGCCAGTCGGACCGCCGCCGCCAGGACCTCGTCGCCGAGGTGGGCGAGGGCGGCGGCGGTGTGATCGACGGCGTCGATCCCGGTGAGGTCCCGAGCGGCGATCCGCAGGAGCTCGCGCTGCTTCCACGCCAGCAGGGTCGGCCCGTCGGTGGCCGCCTCGTCGGCGCGGCGGTCGAGGTCGGCCAGGACGTCGAGGGCGTCGGCGTCGGCCTCGAGCAGCCGGGTGAGGGAGCGGCTGGCCCCGACCACCGCCACCAGGGCGTCGACCGCCTCGGGACCCAAGCGGTCCGCCAGGTCCGGGTGGGCGGCCACCAGGCGGTCCACCCCGTTGCCCGCCCGCCCCGGCACGGCGGCACCGGCCACGGCCTCGGCGAGCGTCGCGGGCAGGTCGCTCACGTCGGCAACGTAACCGGGACGGTCGGTAGCGTCAGGGGGTGGACGTGCTGCGGGTGGCCCTGTGCCAGGTGAACCTGACGGTCGGGGCGCTGTCCGCCAACGTCGAGGTCATGGCGAGGGCGCTGAAGGAGGCCGAGGCGACCGACGCCCACGTGGCCTGCTTCCCCGAGCTGGGGGCCGCGGGGTACCCACCGGAGGACCTGGTGCTGAAGCGGGGCTTCGTGCACGCCAACCGGTCGGCGGTGGACCGCTTCGCCGCTCTCGTGGGTGAGACCGTGGCCGTCGTGGGCTTCGTCGAGGACGACGGCGACGTGCTCCACAACGCCGCCGCGGTCTGCGCCCACGGAGAGGTCGTCGGCGTCTACCGCAAGCAGCACCTGCCCAACTACGCGGTGTTCGACGAGCAGCGCTACTTCGAGCCCGGCACCGAGCTGCCCCTGTTCGAGATCGCCGGCCTCCCGGTCGGGGTGTCGATCTGTGAGGATGCCTGGCAGGACGGGGGCCCGATCCCCGAGCTCGGCGCCGGCGGCGCCCGGGTCATCCTCAACATCAACGGCTCGCCGTACTACGCGGCCAAGGGCCGGGTGCGGGAGCGCCTCATCGGGTCCTTGGCGGGAGCCGCGGACTGCCCCATCGTCTACCTGAACCTCATCGGGGGCCAGGACGAGCTGGTCTTCGACGGCGACTCCTTCGTCTGCGACGCCGAGGGCGAGGTGGTGGCCCGCGCCGAGGCCTTCGTCGAGCAGGTCCTGGTGGTCGACGTCGAGCCGGGTCCCTCCCGACCGGTCACCCTCCCCGTGGTGCCGGTGACCGCCGCGGTCACGCCCACCGCGCCCATTCCGGTCGCCCCCGTGCCCCGGGACCTGACCCACGAGGCCGAGGTCTGGGAGGCCGTCGTGCTCGGCACCCGGGACTACGTGACCAAGAACGGGTTCGGGGGTGTGGTGCTCGGCCTGTCGGGCGGCGTCGACTCGTCCCTGGTGGCCACCATCGCCGTCGACGCACTCGGGGCCGACAAGGTCCACGGCGTGCTCATGCCGTCCCGCTACTCGAGTGACCACTCGGTGACCGACGCCGAGCGCTTGGCCGATGCCCTCGGCATCGACCATCGCACGATCGCCATCGAGGCCGCCCACACCGGGATGCTCGAGATGCTGGCCCCGTCCTTCGAGGGGCGGGAGCCCGACCTCACCGAGGAGAACCTGCAGTCCCGCATCCGGGGGATGGTGCTCATGTCGCTGAGCAACAAGTTCGGCTGGCTGGTGCTGACCACCTCCAACAAGAGCGAGAGCGCCGTCGGCTACGCCACGCTGTTCGGTGACACCGCCGGCGGTTTCGCCGTCATCAAGGACGTGCCCAAGCTCCTGGTGTACGACCTCTGCCGGTATCGCAACGGCGTGGCCGGTCGGGAGATCATCCCCGAGGCGGTGCTGACCAAACCGCCCTCGGCCGAGCTGCGGCCCGATCAGCGTGACGACCAGAGCCTCCCGCCGTACGCCGTGCTGGACCCGATCCTGGAGCTGTACGTCGAGGACGACCGCTCGATCGACGAGATCGTCGCGGCCGGCCATGACCGCGAGACGGTGGAGCGCATCGTGCGCCTGGTCGACGTGGCCGAGTACAAGCGCCGCCTCACGCCGCCGGGCCCGAAGCTGACGACGAAGTCCTTCGGCCGGGACCGCCGTCTCCCCATCACCAACCGCTATCGCGGGTAGTCATATCGAAGTCGATATAGGTACCCTGGCGGCCATGTATGGCGACTTCATCCGCTCGCTGCGGATCGCCCGGGGGATGAGCCAGAACGATCTCGCCGAGGTGTCCGGCATCCCCCAACCCAACATCTCCGCCATCGAACGTGATCGTCGGCTGCCCTCGATCGACAGCCTCAACCGGCTGCTCGTCGCCTGCGGGTTCGAGCTCGCCGCGGTGGCGGGTGAGAAGGTGATCCACTGCCCGCTGCCCGAGGTCGGGTGGTTCCCCGACGAGGGGCTGCCCGGTCCCGAGTCGGGCGATCCTGTCGACGAGGCGCCCGTGCTGGGTCCCGACACCCCGATCGAGGAACGGGTGCGGGTCATCACCGCCGTGCTCGACGCTGCCGACCAACAGGTCCGGGTCGTCCGGTGAGCCTGATCGACCTGGTGGTGACCGTCCATGACCGGCTCGATCGGGCGGGAGCCGCGCATGCCTTCGGTGGCGCGCTGGCGCTGGCGTACGTCGCTGAGCCGCGGGGGACCGTCGACATCGACGTGAACGTCTTCGCTCCCCTGGACGAGATCGACGGGGCGTTCGACGCGTTGGCGGCTGTGGGCCTCGTACCCGAGCTGGAGCGCACCGACTGGCTCCCCATCGCCGGGATCCGCCTGCGCCACCCCGCCGACCCGTTCCCCGTCGACGTGTTCCCGTCGCTCGATCCCGCCTACACGGCTGATCGAGGCACCGCGTGGTCGAGCATCCTTTCGGCCCCGACCGCCGCCTCCTGCCGTTCCTCTCGGCCGAGGACCTCACCCTGTTCAAACTGTCCTTCGGGCGGCCCAAGGACTGGGTGGACGTCACCGCGATCGCCGGGGACCGCCCCGATCTGGATGTCGACTACATCGAGCGGCAGCTGGTGGAGCTCCGCGGGCCGTCGATGTACCCGCGGCTGGCCCGTCTGCGTTCTCTCCTGCGCACGGAGCCGCCCGGCTGAAGACGCGTCACGTGCAGGGTTCGGGGATGGTCTCGGCGCCCTGGGTGCTCACGTCGCAGTAGGTGCGGAGGCTGACCAGCCAGCGGCCGTCCACCAGCACCGCCTCACCGGGCAGGTGGTCGAGGACGGGGTCGCCGTCCAGCAGCAGGGTGTAGGTCACCCCGACCGTCGCGTCGTCAACGGGCTGGACGGCGTCGATGCGGACCCGGATGCCCGCCGCCACCTCGCGGGTGGCCTCGTAGGACTCCAGGAAGTAGGGCCGTAGCTCCTCGGCGGACTCGAGGGCGGCCAGCTTCACCTCGACGTCGGTCACCGACCCGTCGAAGAGGTCGGTGAAGGCCTGGGTGACCGCCGCCTCGGTCTCGGCGTCGACGGCGCCGGTCGAGGCACTCGTGGTCGTCGTCACGTCCGGGACGGTGGCGGTCGTCGCCGTCTCGACCTGGTCCGCACTGGTCGGGCACTGCAGGGTGGCTTGGACCCCGGTGTGGTCCGAGGGGTGGGCCAGATCCCCGTCCGCCGGGCCGGCATCGAACAGGCCCGTCGGGTCGACCGGGGCACACGAGCGGCCGTCGCGGACGAACAGGAAGTCGATGCGCTCGGTCTGGATGCTGGTCGGGTCGACCAGGTCGGTCATGGCGTCGTCGATCCGCCCGGCGGTGCACTGCTCGCCGGTGGTCGGGTCGCACTCGGCGTTGCCTGCCGCGAGGTGGGTGTCGACGAAACCGGCTCCGGTGATGGCCTCGATGGTGGGCTCACCCGGCTGGGCGTTCAGGTCCCCACCGATGACCACCACCGCCTCGGGGTCGGCCACCTCGTCGGCGAACGCGACGAGCTGACGGGCCTGGCAGGTGTTCAGGGTGTCGCTCACCTCGCACGGCGGTGGACAGGTGGCCTCGTCGCAGGGCCGGTCGTCGCTGCTGCTGGCCAGGTGGCTGCTCACGTAGTCGACGATCCCCACCTCGGTCGCGGCCCGTATCCACAGCGCGGTGCGCAGCGGCCCGGCGAGGTGGATGCGCCGGGACCCGAGCACCGGCACGGTGGTCAACACGACCTCACGGTCCAGGCTGGGGTCGTCGGCCCCCACGACGTCGTAGGCGGCCGTGCAGCCGTCACCCAGCGACGCTTGGAGCTCGGCGACGGTGTCCTGGTTGGCCTCCTGGATGCTCACCATCTCGGGGCAACCGGCATCGGCCAGCTGCCGGACGAAGAGCGCGACCCGCGCCGGAAGGTCACAGCGATTCGAGTCCTCCGGGCAGGCCGTGCCGTGCAACAGGTTCTGGCTGACGACGGTGACGGTCGGGTCGTCCACGTCGCGGCGGCACCATCGTCGGGCCCGTCGTCGTCCGAACACCCGGCCGCCAGGACGAGGGCCACCAGCAGCGAGCACACCCCCACGCCGCCCGCGCACGTCCATGAGCCTGTCACGGATCGCCGCCGCCGAGGCTCGGATCGTGGTCCGCCGTGCGCTCGACCGTCCCTGACGATGGGTCCCGGGGGTGACCTTCGGCCCTGTGGCGGCGCGGTCCGGAGCGGGCCATGCTGGGGTGACGAGAGGAGCGTCTCGTGTTCTCACTCCGTGGCTCTTGCTGGTGTTGGTCGTCGTGGTGGTGCTCGTCACCCAGAAGATGAAGCAGGACACCGCCGCCGGGGGTCTCGAGGCGTCGACCCGGGGTGCCCCGGGGCGCGCCCTTCGCCCCGTCCGGCGCCGTCGTGGCCGATGACCTCGACCGTTGGGTGGCGGCCGGCTTCCTCGGCCCCGAGCAGGCCGAGGCCATCCTCGACCACGAGGGCCGCCGGGCCAGGGCGGAGGTCCGTCGCCCCTGCGCCGAGCGAGCCCGCCGTCCACCACCCGTCGTCCCGGTTCCCGGTCGTGGCCGAGGCCCTCGGCTACCTCGGTGGTGTGCTCGCCCTGACGGGCCTGGTGCTGGTTCTCGTGCACTACTGGCCCGACCTGGCCTGGGTCGGTCGCTCTGGCGCTGAGCGGGGTCGGGGCCGCGGCCCTGGTCGCCGGCGGGTTCGCCGTCCGGGACCAGGCCGATCCGGCCCTGGTGCGCCTGCGGGCCTTCCTCTGGCTGCTGTCGAGCGCCGCCACCGCCGTCTTCGTCGGCGTCCTGGTGACCGAGGGTCGGGACCTCGCCGACCAGACCGTCGTCTTCTGGTGCGCGGCGGCCGTCGCGGTGCAGAGCGGGCTGCTGTGGTGGTGGCGGGACCGGCCCGTCCAGCAGATCGTCGCCCTGGGCGGCCTCGCGGTCGCGGTCGGCACGGGCGTTTCGCTGGTGGCGGGGGACGTCGCGGCCGGCGTTGCGCTCTGGGCTCTCGGACTCGGCCTCCTCGTCCTCGGGCTGAGCCGGCGGACGCCGGCGGTGCCCCTGACCGAGCTCGTCGCGGCGGTCGCGCTCCTGGCAGGGGGCCCGGTGATGATCTCGGCCTCGATGAGCGCCGGCCTCCTCGTGACCCTGGCCACCGTGGTCGGCCTGCTCGGTGTCGTGAGCACCACCCGCGTGGAGCTGCATCCGGTCGACCGGCTCGTCCTCGGGGCGCCGGCCGTGGTCGTCGGGCTGCAGTTGGTTCCCTCCACCCTCGTGTACTTCGCCAATGACGCCGGCGTGGTGACCGGCCTCCTCACCTGGATGGGCGGCGCCCTCCTGCTCGTGGCAGTGGCCCGGGGACTGACCCGGTTCCCGGTGCCGACCGAGCTCCTCGGGGGACTGGTGCTCCTGGCGGGCGCGGCCCTGACCGGCATGCAGTGGGAGGCCTTCGCCCCGGTCTTCGGTGTCGGGACCGCCATCGGCCTGGTGGTCCTCGGCATGCAGCCCGGACGGGTCCTCCTGTCCCTCGTCGGGGCCGTCGGTCTCCTGGTCTTCGTGCCCTGGGCCGTGGGCGAGCTGTTCCCCGGCGAGGGTCGGGCCCCGCTCCTGATCATGGTCGCGGGCGCGGTGCTGGTCGGGGTCGCGGTCCTGCTGGCCCGCCAGGGGGACCGGTTCCGACAGGACCTCGGCCCGACGGGGCACCACGCTTGACCGTTCGGTCAACTCGGGCTGAGGCAAACGGCTAGGTTTTGTCTCATGGCTGATCCGAAGCGTCCCCGCGCCGCGTTCGCCCCGTGGGACCGCCGGGAGCTGCCCGGGTCCTTCTCGGTCGAGGAGACCGCCAGGCGGGTCGGGCACTACAAGTGGATCGAGATGCGCCTGTTCGAGGTGCTCGGCGGCTGGGTGGCCACCGTGCCCGAGATCGACGTGAAGCTGCGCCTCGGCACGCACTGCTACCACCACGCGTGGCACGCCGAGCTGTGGCACAAGCGCCTGCCCGAGCTGCGGGAGATGAACCCCGAGCGGCTCACCGTGCCGCCCAACGACGAGCTGGTCGCGTTCGTGGACGCCATGACCGAGCCCGAGGCCCCCGAGCTGACGATCGAGAAGCTGGTCGGGCGTCTACCGGGTGCTGATCCCCCACAAGATCGCGGCGTACACGTACCACCTCAACAACACGAGTCACGATCACCGACGCCCCCACGATCCGCTCGCTGAACTTCGCCCTGGCCAGGACGAGTTCGAGGACTGGCGCGACGGCGAGATGCTCATCCAGTCGCTCATCGAGACCGAAGAAGAGGTCCAGCGGGCCGCCGACCGGGTGGCCCACCTCGAGAAGCTGATGTTGGCCGCGGGCGGCATCGCCGGCCCCGGCTCCATCGGCGACGCCTACGCCGAGCCACAGCCCACGGAGGTGCCGGCATGAGGAAGTGCCCATCCGGTCGAGGATCTGGCCCGGGACGAGCGCTTCGTCCGGGTCGACATCCAGGACCGCATCAGCGATCCCCGCTCGGTCAAGAACCAGCCGCATGCGGACCGCAGGCCCGGCTGACGCCCGGACCGCCCCGACGCCGCCCGACGCGGCCCGGGCCCTGATGCACGGCATCTTCGTGGGCGAGATCCAGGCGCTCGAGGGCGCCGGCCGCACCTGCTGGGACTTCGACGACCGGCGACGGCCGCGACGAGGCCCCCTTCGCGCTCAAGCTCGACATGGCCCGCCAGTGCTGGGACGAGGCCCGCCACGTGCGAGATCTCGGTGAAGCTCGGCGGACTGGATGGGCACCGAGATCGGTGAGTTCTCCGAGGGCGCCTTCCTCTACGAGGCGGCCTGCAACCCCGATCCCGTCCTGCGCCTCACCGGCGTCAACCGGGCGCTCGAGGGCCTGGCCATCGACGTCTTCAACACCATGCGGGAGTTCGGCGACGATCGCCGGCGACCCGGTGCTGGAGTTCTGCGAGGACTGGATGCTGGCCGACGAGGTCACCCACGTGAAGATGGGCTCGGACTGGCTCCGGCGCCTCACCGCGGACGACCCCGAGCGCCGCAAGGACGCCCTCGAGTTCCAGAAGATCGTCGACAAGCTGTTCTCCCTCGGCGGCTTCCGCGGCGAGGAGGACGACAGCCCGGTGAAGCTGGCCCGCCGCTTCCGCGAGCTGGCCGGGTTCGACGAGGCCGAGATCGACGAGATCGCCGACCTCGCCAGCGAAGCGCTCGAGGAGGCCCGCACCCGCCAGGAGGCGGCCGCCGCCCTCGCCTCGGCCTGAGCCGCCAGCCCCATGGCGAACGTGGTCGCTGCGCCCGGATCGTTGACGATGGTCGACTTCGACGCCGACCGCCTCCGGGCCATCGCGTCGGCCATGGCCGACGCCGCCGGGCTGCCCGCCGATCGCGAGGTCATCGTCGAACTCGACGACACCTCCCCCCTGGGCCGCTACAGCCTGGACTCGATGGACCCCATCCTGGTGTCCATGGAGAGCGGGGCCCTCGAGGACCCCAAGCACCCCCGTCAGCTCTCCGAGGCTCGGTGCTGCGGGCGTGCTCGGCCGGCTCTTCTTCCGGGCCGCCGACCGGCTGACCGACGGCTTCGCCGACGCCCCCGAGGACGCTGAGCTGGCTCCGGCCGACGGCATCGCCTGGGAGGTCTACGCCGCCGGCCGCCTGTCCCGCGCCGGCCAGCAGGCCCAGCGCCAGCGCTGGATCTACCACTTCCGCAACCGCCACGGCTTCAGCGACGAGGCCGACGCCGCCTTCGACCGCCTCTGGTCCGCCGACGACCTCACCTGGATCGACATCCAGGCCCTCTCCGCCGCCGCCCAGGCCGCCGCCCCCGCCTGATCGTCGGTTCTGGCCGCGGGATGTCGCGGCCGACCGCGACATCCCGCGGCCAGAACGGGTAGGAGGGTCAGATGACCGAGGCCGAGGACGGGCTGGCCGAACTGCTCGGCGGGCTGGACCGGACGATGTGGATCCTGACCGTCGCCGCCGACGGCGAGCGGTCGGGGTGCCTGATGGGCTTCGCCACCCAGGCCAGCCTCGACCCGCCTCGCTTCCTGGCCTGCGTGTCCCGGGACAACCACACCTTCGGGGTGGTCCGGACCGCCGAGTTCGTGGCCGTGCACGCCTGCCCCGACGAGCCGGACCTCGCCCTCGCCCGCCTGTTCGGTGAGGAGACCGGCGACGAGATCGACAAGTTCGCCCGCTGCGCCTGGCACGAGGGCCCCGAAGGCCAGCCCGTGCTCGACGGCGCCCCGGCCTGGTTCGTGGGCCGGGTGCTCGACCGCCTCGACCTCGGCGACCACGTGGGCCTCCTGCTCGAACCCGTCGCGGTCGAGGGCGAGCTCGCCGGTGTCCTCACCTTCGAGCGGGCCCAGGACCTCGACGCCGCTCACTGAGCAGCACACGTTCAGGCCAGATCGTGGGCGCTGATCGCGTCGAGCAGGTCGATGTCGGGGGGTTCGGTCAACAGGCCCCGACAGGCGCCGGCCATCTCGACCATGTCGGCGGAGTCGAAGTGGGCCCGCTGGGCTTCGGGGGATGCCCACTTCTGGATCACCAGGAGGCGGCCCGGGTGGGTGACCGATGCGACCAGGTCCATGTTGCGGCAACCGGGGTGGCCTCGGGCCAGGACGACGTACTTGGCCAGCACCGAGACCAGGCGCTCGGGATCGGCCGCCTGGAACCGCATCACCACCACGGTGAGCTCGATCTCGTCAGGACCAGTGGGCACGGGGCGGGACCTCAAGGCGATCGGGGTCGGGGCCGAAGGACCCCAGGGAGCGGGGCCGGGCCGGTTTGGGCCGCTTGACCGCATCGGTATCGTAGGCAAGGCCCCAGTGGCGGCCACGGGATTCGCCTGGTCGCCGGTACCGTCCATCGAAGTTCCACCACGCAGGGAGATGGTCGTTGGCCAAGGAACGAGTCGAGCGGGACGAAGAAGACCTCGTTCGCCTGTACCTCACCGACATCGGGCAGTACCCACTGCTCACCAAGGACGACGAGGTCCGCCTCGCGCAGCAGATCGAGGGCGGCACCGCGGCCCGCGAGGAGATGGACGCGGCCACCTCGGTCTGACCCCGGCCAAGAAGCGCGAGCTGCGCAAGGCCATCCGCCTCGGTGAGGACGCCGAGCGCACCTTCGTCCAGTCGAACCTCCGGCTGGTCGTCTCCATCGCCAAGAAGTACCAGGCCTCGGGCCTGCCGCTGCTGGACCTGATCCAGGAGGGCAACCTCGGCCTGATGCACGCCGTCGAGAAGTTCGACTGGCGCAAGGGCTTCAAGTTCTCGACCTACGCGACCTGGTGGATCCGTCAGGCCATCACCCGCGGCATCGCCAACACCGGCCGCACGATCCGCCTCCCGGTGCACGCCGGCGACACCCTCGCCCGACTGCAGAAGGCCCGTTCCCGCCTCGAGCTGAAGCACGGCCGCCCGGCCACGCTGTCCGAGCTGGCCGCCGAGGTCGAGATGCCCGAGGACAAGGTCACCGAGGCCCTGCGCTTCGCGGCCGAGCCCCTCTCGCTCTCCGAGCCCCTGCGGGAGGACGGCGACGCCGAGCTCGGCGACGTGGTCGAGGACCGCTCGGCGGAGTCTCCCTTCGAGGTGGCGGCCACCGCGCTGCTCCCCGAGGAGATCCAGCGGCTGCTGGCCCCGCTCGACGAGCGCGAGCGGGAGATCCTCAAGCTGCGCTTCGGCCTGGACCGGGGCGAGCCCCGGACCCTCGAGGAGGTGGGGGAGCACTTCAACCTCACCCGGGAGCGCATCCGCCAGATCGAGGCGCGGGCCATGTCCAAGCTCCGCCACCCCAGCAGCGACACCGGCGCCCGGGACCTCCTCGCCGTCTAGCGTCCCCCTCCTGCCGAGCGAGGGATGCGGTGTGGACGAGCTGATCAGTGACGCCGAGCTCATCGAGCTCGAGACCGTGGTCCAGGACGCCCTGCGCACGGGCGACCGTTCCGCGCTCGACCTCCGGGGCTTCGGGGTCACCAGCGTCGTCCTCGCCGCCCCGATCGGGGCACCCCGGGTGGCGTGCAAGCGCGTGCCGCCGTTCGCCGACCGCGAGGCGTTCGCCGCCTACCGCGAGGTCGTCGACCGCAACGTGGTCGAGTTGGGGAAGGCGGGCATCCACGTGGTCGCCACCGAGGTGCGCCTGATCGAGCACGGCGGCCACCTGGCCGGGTACGTGGTCCAGCCCCTCCTCCCGGCCGAGTGCCTCGGCGAGGCGATCCTGAAGGCCGACCCGCCCGCGTCCGACCATCCCCTGGTGGTGGCCATGGTGGACCACGTGATGACGGCCACGACCGAGCGCCGGGGCGTCGACGCCCAGGTCGGCAACTGGGCGGTCGTGGACGGCCAGGTCATCTACATCGACGTCACGACGCCGTTCTCGGTGGACGACAACGGGGACATCGAGGTCGACCTCGATGTCTTCCTCCGGGCCGGTCCACCGATCATGCGCCCGATCTACCTCCGGGAGCTGCCGACCTCGATGAAACGGTGGCTGGCGCCACGCCACGCCCTCCTCGACCTCGTCGGCAACCTCTACAAGCTGGACCTCGACGACTGGGTGCAGCCGATCATCGACGCCACCGCCGGTCGGGTCGACCCGCCCATCACCGTCGAGGAGGCTCGCGAGTACTACTCGGGCGAGGTCAAGACCTGGACGATGTTGAACCGGGTGCTCCGGGGCTATGACTGGTGGCGGCGCAAGGTGCGGCGGGACGCCCCGACGATGTTCGTGCCCCCGCCGGACTACGACCCGGCGGCGTGGAAGGCCAAGCAGGCGGCTTGGCGGTGACGATCGGACCCGAGGCCTATGCCGACCGGGACACGGCCGAAGCCGTCTTCTCGGCCCACGTGGACCCGGCCAAGGTCGACATCTGGGCCATGGGTGGTCTCCAGGTGGTGATGGGCGATCGGGAGGGAGCGACGTTCTCCGACGCCTACGACGGCCGGCGATGGTTCAACTGCCACTGCAACGGCGGCGTGTTCAACCTGGGTCACCGCAATCCCCGGGTCATCGCCGCCGTCCGGGCCGCCATGGACCACGCCGATGTCGGCAACCACCACCTGGTCTCCGCGTACCGGGCCGGTGCCGCCGAGCGCCTGGCGGCCACGACCGGCGGCCGGCTCAGCGGTGTCGTGTTCTCCGTCGGCGGTGGTGAGGCCGTGGACCTCGCCCTCAAGCTGGCTCGGGGCCACACCGGCCGACCGACGATCGTCTCGGTGAACGGCGCTTACCACGGCCACACGGGCCTCGCCCTCGCGGCCGGTGACCCCCGGGACCACGCCCTGTGGGGCCACGATCTGCCCGGGTTCGTCCACGTCCCCTTCAACGACCTCGCGGCCATGGACGCCGCGATCGGCGACGACACGGCGGCGGTGATCCTCGAGTCCATCCCGGCCACCGCGGGCTTCCCGATGCCCGAGCCCGGCTACCTGGCCGGGGTGGCCGACCTCTGCCGCGACCGCGGCGCCCTGTACATCGCCGACGAGGTGCAGACCGGGCTGGGGCGCACCGGCTCGGTCTGGTACGTGGGTCAGGAGGACGTGGTCCCGGACCTGCTGGTCACCGGCAAGGGGCTCTCGGGCGGGATCTATCCCATCGCCGCCACCCTCATGACGCCCGAGGTCCACGGCTTCTTCGCGGACCACCCCTTCTGTCAGGTCTCGACCTTCGGCGGGGCCGAACTGGGCTGTGTGGCCGCCGCTGAGGTCGTCGACATCATCACGGCGCCCGGCTTCCTCGAGCGGGTGCAGGCCGTCGGCGAGCGCCTCGGCGACGCCTTCGCCGACCTGCCCTTTGGCGTGCGCCGACGGGGGATGCTGCTGGCGTTCGTCTTCGACGACGAGCACGGCGGCATGCACGCCATGAAGGCCCTCTTCGACGAGGGCATCTATGCCTTCTTCGCCAGCTACGACCCCCGCGTCCTCCAGTTCAAGCCCGTGCTCACCGCCACCGACGCCGACATCGACGCGATCATCAGGATCGTCCGCCGAACGTTCCTGCCCTGATCGATCTGCCCCCTGGTGGCGGAGGTGGACGGGAATCGAACCCGCCGGACGGGGATCGCCCGTCCCACCCGCTTTGAAGGCGGGGGAGCCCACCAGGTGCTCGGACACCTCCGCCCGACACGCTACGGGGATCCGCCCCTAGGATGACTGGATGAAGAAGCTCCTGATTCTCCTGGTCGTGGTGGTTCTCGGCGTGGTCGTCGCGAAGAAGCTCCAGGAGACCTGATCACCCGCTGATCAGCTCAGCGTCGGCGCAGGGCGGTCCGGCCTCCCGGTCGGGCCGTTCGTCGCGTCCGGGCTCGGATCGCTCGTTGCCACCGTTCCTGGCGGGAGGGTTCTGGCTCCCGGCGCAGCAGCCAGAAGACGACGACCCCGGCCACGATGGCCGCCAGCCCACCGCTGATGGCTGCGGTCTGACCCGGGGTCGGCATCGACACCCGGTCGCGCATCTTCACCGGTCGCTCGAAGATCCGGACCTCCCAGTCGCGCTCGGCGGCGACCCGGGCGAGGGCACGGTCGGGGTTGACCACCACCGGGTGACCGACGGCGGCGAGCATGGGCTCGTCGGTGATGGAGTCGGAGTAGGCGTAGGAGGCGGCGAGGTCGATCCCGTCCCGTTCGGCGGCCTCCTGCATGGCCACCACCTTCGTGGGCCCGTAGGAGTAGAAGTCGACCCCGCCGGAGTAGCGACCGTGCTCGTCGACCTTCGGCCGCGTGGCGATGACGTCGTCCACCCCGAGGTAGTGGGCCAACGGGTCGACGATCTCCTCGGGTGACGCCGACACGATGAACACCTTGCGGCCCTCGCCCTGGTGGAAGCGGATCAGGTCCAGGGCCTCCTCGTAGATGATCGGCTCGATGACCTCTTCGAGGGTCTCCCGCACCAGCGAACGGATGTGGTCCCGGGACCAACCGGCGGTGACCCGCAGGGCGGCCTCGCGCATCTTGGCCATGCGGGCCTCGTCCGCCCCCAGGTAGAGGTAGACCAGCTGGCCGTAGAGCGCCCGCAACAGGAGCCAGCGCGAGAGCAGACCGGCGCGGTACAGCGGTTTGCCGAAGGCGACCATCGAGGCGCGGGCGATGACCGTCTTGTCCAGGTCGAAGAAGGCGGCCTCCATGGCGGTCCACCCTACGAACGGGATCTGCCCCTTGTCGGTGAAGGTGGTCACGCCTAACGTGACGGTCCTCGCGAGTCGGCCCGGCGTTCACCGCCCGGTCACCCGCTCGGCGCTTCCCCCTCCTGCCTTCTGCACCGGGGGATGTCCTGTGCTCCTTTCCTGTTGGGCCCTCAAGGGCGGCGTGGGGACCACCGTGGTCACCGCCGCCCTCGGCCTCACCCTCAACCGTGTCGGCCACGACGTCCTGCTGGTCGACCTCGCCGGTGACCTGCCCGCCGCCCTCGGCCTGCCCGAGCCCGACGGTCCCGGCCTGACCGATTGGCTGTCGGCGGGCCCTGACGTGCCCGCCGACGGTCTCGGCCGGATCGAGCTGGCCGTGGCGCCGGGCCTGGCCCTCCTCCCCCGAGGGCGCGGGGCCCTGGCGCCGACGGATCGGGTCGAGGCGTTGGTGGCCGCCCTCGACACTCGGCGGTCCGTTCTCGTGGACTGCGGTGTGCTCGGCCGGGGCGAACCCGACCGAACGGTGGTGGCGGCCCGGTCGACCCACTCCCTCCTGGTGACCCGGGCCTGCTACCTGGCGCTGCGGCGGGCGGCCGATCCGCCCCTGCGGCCGTCCGGGGTCGTGCTGGTCACCGAGCCCGGCCGGGCGCTGGACCGCACCGATGTCGAGCAGGTGGTGGGTGCTCCGGTCCGGGCCGAGGTGGCCGTCGACCCGGCCGTGGCCCGGGCTGTCGACGCCGGGCTCCTGGCCAGTCGGCTCCCGCGGGGCCTCGAGCGGTCCCTGCGCCGTGCGGCCTGATCCGCCGTTGGAGGAACGGATCCACGAGCGGCTGCTCGTCGATGCCGCCGCGACCCCGTCGGACCCGACGGGCGTGGACCGGGCGCTGGTCCGGGAGGCGCCCCTGCTCACCGGCCCCCAGCGTTCCGGTCTGGTCGACAGGGTGGTCGCCCGCATCCAGGGGCTCGGCCCGCTGGCCCCTCTTCTGGCTGACCCCGAGGTGTCCGAGGTCATGGTGAACGGTCCCGGGCCGGTGTGGGTGGAACGGGGCGGCCGGCTCACCTGCACCGATGTGGTGGTGGACGCGGCGACGATCGACCGCCTGGTCGAACGGGTCGTGGCCCCCCTCGGGCTGCGGGCCGACCGTACGGCGCCGTTGGTCGACGCCGCGGTTGGCGGATGGTTCCCGGGTGCACGTGGCCCTGCCTCCGCTCGCGGTCGACGGTCCCTACGTCACCATCCGGCGGTTCCGTCCCCGGCGGGTCACGTTGGCCGAGGTCGCCCCGCCCGACCTCGAGGCGCTCCTGATCGCGGCGGTCGCCGACCGCGCCAACATCGTCGTGTCCGGTGGGTCCGGGGCGGGGAAGACCACGCTGCTCAACGCGCTGGGAGCCCACATCCCCGGGAGCCAGCGGATCGTCACCGTCGAGGACGTCGCCGAGCTGTCGCTGCCCGGGGACCACGTCCTGCGCCTGGAGGCCCGACCCGCCAACGCTGAGGCCGTCGGGGCCGTCACCATCCGGGACCTGGTGCGCAATGCGCTGCGGATGCGGCCGGATCGCCTCGTCGTCGGCGAGGTGCGGGGGCCCGAGGCCCTGGATCTGGTGCAGGCCCTGAACACGGGTCACGCGGGTTCGATGGCGACCTGTCACGCCAACAGCCCGGTCGATGCCGTCGAACGGCTGGCCACCCTCGCGCTGATGGGCGACATCGCCCTGCCCCTGGGTGCGATCCGGGGCCAGTTCCTCGCGGCGGTCGACCTCGTGGTGCAGGTCGGTCGGGACCCATCGGGTCGTCGGGCCGTCGTCGCCGTCTGGGAGGTGCCCGGCCCCGGGGACGATCCCGCGGGCCGTGTGCTGGCCGATGCCCACGGGGTCCTCGCCGCGCCAGAGCGCCCGCCGCGCGTGTCGGCGCGGCGCCGGACCCCTCGCCGCGCGGCGTGGCGGGACCTGGCCGGTGAGTGTCGCGGTGGTGCTGGTGATCGTGGCGGCGCTCGCGGGACCACCGGTCAACCGTTGGCGGCGGGGTCGGGTCCTCCGGTGTCGGCTGGGCATCGGGGGGCGACGTCCGGAGCCCACCGACCGGCCGGGCCTCCTCGAGCAATGGCTGGGGTCCCGCCTGCGGGCCGCCGATCTGGACTGGTCGACGGCGGTCGTCGCTCGAGGCGTGGCGGGCGCCGTCGTCGGGGTCGTGGTGGTGGTGCTGGCGGGCCGACCCGGCGCGGCGGTCGTGGCCCTGCTCGGGGCCGCCGGCGCTGTCGCGGCATTGCACCTGGCTCGGGACCGGCGGGCGGCCCGGCTCGAGGCTGAGCTCCCGGCCCTCCTGGAGGCGGTGGCCCGTGCGCTGCGGTCGGGTGCGGCGTTGCCCGTCGCGCTGCAGGAGGCGGCCGCCGGTGGTTCTGCGGCGGCCGATGAGCTCGACATGGTGTTGAGCGACGGCGCTCGGGGCCTCGGTCTGACCGAGGCCCTCGACCGGTGGGCTGAGCGCCGACCTCGGCCTGCCGTCCGACTCGTGGTGGGGGCGCTGACGGTGGCCCTGGTGGCCGGGGGGAGCCCGGCACGCGGGGTCGACGGCGTCGCCGCAACGCTGCGGGAGCGAGCCGAGGTGGAGCGGGAGGCCCGGTCGCTGGCCACCCAGGCCCGGGCCTCCGCGGTGGTGGTCACCTTCGCCCCCGTCGGGTTCGGGGCGCTGGGCGCCCTGGGTGACGAGGGCTCGGCGGGTTTCCTGCTCGGCTCCCCGGCGGGGTTGGCCTGCCTGCTCGTCGGCCTGCTGCTCGACGCGGCGGGTGCGGTGTGGATGCACCGGATCGCCCAGGCCCAGGCATGAGGGTCGGTGTCGTCGTCCTCGTCGGGCTGGTCCTGGCCTGGCCCTCCCGCCCGCCGCGGATCCAGCGCTCGGTCCGGTTGCCGGCAGCAGCGTGGTCGGCTCGGGCGGCGACGGTCCGACAGCTCGGCGACCATCGTCTGGCCGCCATCGGACTCGCCGCTCTGCTCGCCGTCGCCGTGTCGCCGCTGGTGGGGCTCATGGTCCTGGGCGTCGTCCCTGCCTGGCCCTGGATGACGGCCCGGCGCGCCGCGTCCGCTCGCCGTCGGGCCGTCATCGAGGCCCTGCCGGAGGCCGCGGACCTCTTGGCCCTCGCCGTCGCCGGCGGGCTGACGGTCACCGCCGCGGCGGCCACCGCTGCTCGGTGGACACCCGGCCCGGTGGGGGAGGCGCTGCGCCGAGCCACCGAAGAGATCGACCTGGGCCGCCCCGCGTCCGACGCCCTCGAGGACGTCGCGACCGTCCTCGGCGGCCCGGCCCGGCCCCTGGTCGGCGTGCTCGTGGCCTCCGAGCGCTACGGCGTCCCGCTCACCGAAGGCCTCGACCGGGTGGCCCGGGAGGCGCGGCTCGAGCGCCGCCGCCGGGCCGAGGAGCGGGCCCGGCGGCTACCGGTCCTGCTCCTGTTCCCCCTGGTGCTCTGTGTCCTGCCCGCCTTCGGCCTGCTCACGGTGGTGCCCCTCCTCGTGGGGTCACTGCCCGACCTTCCCCCCTGACTCCCGACCTCTCCGGAGGATCCCGTGTTCCTGAAGCTGTTCGTCCTCGCCCAGGTGGCGTTCTTCTCGCCCGAACCCGAACCCGACCCTGAGGCCGGCCAGACCACCGCCGAATACGCCCTCGTGCTCGTCGGGGTCGCAGCCATCGCCCTGCTGGTCGTGGCCTGGGCGTCGGACACCAACAAGATCGGGCGTCTGCTCGACGGGGTGCTGGACAGCATCCTCGACCAGATCCCGTGAACCGTGAGCGGGAGGGTGGCCAGGCCACCGTCGAGGTCGCCCTCCTGCTGCCGTTGCTCGCTCTGCTGCTTCTGGCCGTGGTCCAGGTCGGCCTCGTGGTGCGGGACCAGGTGCTGGTCACCCACGCCGCCCGCGAAGCGGCCCGGGCCGCGGCGGTCGACCCCCAGGCGGACGTGGCCCGGGAGGCCGCGGTGGCGGCGGTCCGGCTGGACCCCGACCGGCTCAGCGTCGAGCTGTCGGGGTCCACCGAGCCGGGGGGCCGCCTGACCGTCACCGTCCGCTACCGGACCCCGACCGCGGTCCCCCTGGCGGGTGCTCTGGCCGGGGATCGCACCCTCGTGGCCGAGGCCACCATGCGCGTCGAATAGTCCCGAGAGAAGGTGTAGAGGAGGTGTATTCTTCTGATGATGCGGCACAAGCGCACCAACGTCGTGCTGGACATGGACAAGGTGAAGCGGATCAAGGAGCGCTACGGGCTCCGGACCACGACCGCGGCCGTGGACTACGCCCTGGACGTGGTCGCCGGGCGTCCGATGTCCTGGGAGGAGGTCCGGGCGATGGAGGGCGCACACGCCCTGTGGGACGACTTCGATCCCACCGAGCAACCGCCCGACGACCTCTGATTCTCGCCGACACCTCGGCGTGGGTCGAGTACGACCGGGCCACCGGCAGTGCCATCCACCAGCGCATGCACGACCTGACCACGCCCGGCAGTGGGCTGCTCGTCACCGCTCCGGTCGTCGCCGAATTGGCGATGGGCGCGCGGAGCGACGGTCGCGAGCAGGATCTGCGCGAAGCCCTGGCGGCGTTTCCGCAACTGCGGTTTCGGGGCCGTCGGGATCTCGACGCGGGGGCGAGCATCTACCGGACGTGTCGACGCGCCGGGATCACGCCGGGCGGCCTCCTGGACTGCACCATCGCCGCCATCGCCATGCGCCACGATGCGGCCCTGCTGACCGGCGACATCGGGCAGGCCCGCATCGGCCAGGTCATGCCTCTCCGGCTCGACCCCGCCAGCGTCCGTCACTGATCAGGCGTCGGCCAGGATCACCTCGAGCAGGCGGATGGCTCCGGCCTTGTCGAGGGGCTCGTTGAAGTTGCCGCACTTGGGGGACTGGACGCAGGACGGGCAGCCGTCGCTGCAGCCACAGGAGCGGAGGGCGTCCCGAGTGGTGTGCAGGTGGCGGTCGGCGGCCTCGTAGCCGAGGTCGGCGATGCCCGCCCCGCCCGCGTAGCCGTCGTAGATGGCGATGGTGGGCAGACCGGTGTCGCCCTGGAGCATGGTCGACACGCCGCCCACGTCCCAGCGGTCACAGATGGTGAAGAGGGGCAGCATCCCGATGGCGCAGTGCTCGATGGCGTGCAGGGTCCCCGGGCCGTTCGCCAGGCCGACCCCTGCCGCGGCCATGACGGCGGGGTCGATCGTGTACCAGACGGCTCTGGTGCTCAGGTGCTGGGTGGGCAGGTCCAGCTCCTCGTGGCCGAGGGTCTCACCGGTCTTCGCGTCCCGGCGGCGGTAGCCGGTGACCTGGCTACGGACCTCGATGGAGCCGAGGCCGAGGCGGGAGCGGCCGACCGTGCGCTGCTGTTCGACCTCGGCGATGCAGACCTCGGTCTCGGTCCGGGGCTGGGTCCACTCGCCGCCGTCGTCGGGCTCGACCACCGCCCGACGGGCGTCCAGGTCCAGATCGGTCACCTTCCAGTGGGTGCCCTGGTGCAGATAGACGGCGCCGGGGTGGACCTGACTGGGGGCCCGGCCGAGGTCGACGGTGCCGATCAGCTCGTCGCTGCCATCGGTGGCGCGAGCGACGATGCGGACCTCGGACGCGACGCCGCTGCGCAGGCCGACCCCGTGGGCGGGCCAGCCCGACCCGCACCAGACCGCAGCGGCGTGGTCGCGGCGGGGGCGGAGCCGGAGCTGGTCGTCCAGCACGAGGCGGCGGACGCCGTCGTCGAGCAGGTCGCCCCACCAGCGCTCGTCGGCCGGGGTCAAGGGGTGCTCGTAGGCCGCGCAGGCCAGGTGGGGCAGGAGCACGTAGGGGTTGGCGGGGTTGATGACGGCGGGCTCGGGCGCTCGGGTGAAGACTTCCTGTGGGTTGGCCATGAGCCACTGGTCGAGCTGGTCGTTGCCCGCCACCAAGACGGCGACGGACTCCTGGCCCTCGCGTCCGGCCCGGCCGGCCTGCTGCCAGAGCGAGGCGATGGTGCCGGGGAAGCCGTTGAGCACGCAGGCGTCCAGGCCGCCCACGTCGATGCCCAGCTCCAGGGCGCTGGTGGCCACCACCGCCCGGAGGCGGCCCGAGAAGAGCTCGGCCTCGATGGCCCGCCGCTCGGCGGCCAGGTAGCCGCCGCGGTAGGCCTGCACGCCGTCCCGCAGCTCGCGGGGGAGGCGACGCTGGACCTCGCCGGCGACCACCTCGGCCCCCCGGCGGCTACGGCAGAAGGCGATGGTGCGGTGCCCCTCCAGGACCAGGCGGGCGACGAGGTCGGCCGTCTCCCTGTTGGTGGACCGCTTGGGACCGTCCTTCTCCCGTCCGTCGTCGTGGTCGGTGAGATCGAGGTCGGCGGTCTCCTCGACCGCCGGGTTCCAAAGGGCGACGAGCCGTTCCCCCTTGGGGGAGGCGTCGTCGGTGATCTCGGTGACCGGCAGGCCGCAGAGCTCTGACGCCAGGCGGCCGGGTCGGCCGATGGTGGCCGAGCAGAAGACGAAGGTGGGGTCCGAGCCGTAGAGGTTGCACACCCGCCGGAGGCGGCGCAGCAGGTGGGAGACATGGGTGCCGAAGATGCCCCGCAGCACATGCAGCTCGTCGACCACGACGTGCTCCAGGCGGGCCAGATAGGTGGACCACTTGGCGTGGTGGGGGAGCAGGGCCGAGTGCAGCATCTCGGGGTTGGTGAGCAGCACGGTCGCGTGGCCACGGGCCCAGGTCCGCTCCTCGGTGGAGCAGTCGCCGTCGTAGGTGGCGGGCACGAGGCCGGGCAGGTCCAGCTCGAAGAGGGATCGGGCCTGGTCCTGGGCCAGGGCCTTGGTGGGGAAGATGCACAGCGCGGTGCTGGGCCGGAGGGGGGCCAGCGCGGCCTCGGCGATGGGGGCCTGGTAGCAGAGCGACTTGCCCGAGGCCGTGCCGGTGGCGAGCACGACGGAGCGCCCGGCGCGCACCTCGTCGATCGCCGCGGCCTGGTGGGCCCACAGCCGATCGACCCCGAGGGCGTCCCACACCGGGTCGGGAAGCGGCCGGGCCAGTTCGCCGTAGCGGGCCGGTCGGGACGGCAGTCGCTCGAGGTGGACCAGCCCGCGGCCCGCCACCAGGTCGGCCAGGGGAAGGGGTGCGAGCGGCGACACCGGGGCGAGCGCCATCGCCCGAAGCCTACGGCCGCGCGCTGACAGGTGACAGAGCCGTAGTTACGCCGACGGCATTCGAGCATTACGGATCCATGACGAAATCCGTCCTACGCTGGAACGTCCATGAGCCGTTACGAGGAGGTCGCGGTCGAGGACCTCGACGGCTGGCGGGTCCTGCGCCTGGCCGGCGAGATCGATGTCGCCACCGCCCCCCGTCTGCGCGACCGCCTCGTGCAACTCGTGACCGAGGGCCCACCGCAGCTCGTGGTCGACCTCAGCGGTGTCACCTTCATCGACTCGATGGGGCTGGGTGCCCTGGTCAGTGGCCTGAAGCGGGCCCGGGCCCACGACGGTGACCTCCGCCTCGCCGGCGCCACCGACCACGTGGCCAAGGTCTTGGCCATCACCCGCCTCGACCACGCCTTCGTCGTGGCCGACACGGTCGCCTCGGCCACGGCCGGAAGGCCGGGGTGAGCGGGGTGGGCGAGGTCGTCGAGCTCGAGATCCCACCCACCATGGAGTACCTCGACCTGGCCCGCGTCGTGGTCAGCGCCGCGGCGTCGGTCGATCCCGCGTTCCCGCCGGCCCGGGTGGCCGACCTCCGCCTGGCGGTCTCCGAGCTCTGCGCCAACGCCATCGAGTCCCAGCAACGCCTCGACCGGCTCGAACCCCTCATCATCCGCTGCATCCTGGACGACGACCGGGTCACCATCGAGATCGAGGACCACGGCGGGGGGTTCGACCCCGACGGGCTGGACCCGTTGCCGGCGGTCACCGATCCCTCCCGTCTCGAGCGGGAGCGGGGCTTGGGCATCCCCTTGGTGCGGGGCATGGCCGACGACGTGCAGTTCCTGGTCAAGGACGACGGCACGACGGTGCGCGTCGTCCTCTTCCACGTCCGCAGCCCCCCCTGAGCCCGCCAGCGGGGTGATATCCCTCAGACGGGGTAGGGGGGACGTATGCAACTACTGCTCATCGTCCTGGTCGTGCTGGTCATCCTCGCCGTGGTCGGCGTCATCGGTCGGGGTCGCCGCGTCTGAGGTCCGGGCGGGGGATCAGGTCGATTCGTACTTCCGGATCTCCCGCTTGGCCAACTGCATCCGGTGCACCTCGTCGGGCCCGTCGGCCAGGCGCAGGGTGCGGAGGTGCGCGTACATCGAGGCCAGGCCGAAGTCCGGGCCGACCCCGCCTGCCCCGTGGGCCTGGATCGCCCGGTCCACGACCCGTAGGGCCATGTTGGGCACGGCCACCTTGATGGCCGACACCTCGATGCGGGCGCCCTTGTTGCCCACGGTGTCCATCAGCCACGCCGTCTTCAGCACGAGGAGACGGGCCTGTTCGATGTCCATGCGGGAGTCGGCGATCCACTCCTGGATGACGCCCTGATCCGACAGCGGCTTGCCGAACGCCGTGCGGGTGGTGACCCGGCGGCACATGGCCTCCAGCGCCCGCTCGGCCACGCCGATGGCCCGCATGCAGTGGTGGATGCGGCCGGGGCCGAGGCGGGCCTGGGCGATGGCGAAGCCGCCGCCCTCCTCGCCGATGAGGTTCGACCGGGGGACCCGCACGTTCTCGAAGGACAGCTCGCAATGGCCTTCCTGGTCGGTGTAGCCGAACACCGTGAGGTCCCGCACGACGGTCAGGCCGGGGGTGTCGAGGGGGACCAGCACCTGGCTCTGCTGGAGGTGGCGGGGGGCGTCGGGGTCCGTCTTGCCCATGACGATGGCGATCTTGCAGGTGTCCCGGGCGGCTCCGGAGATCCACCACTTCCGGCCGTTGAGGACGTAGTCGTCCCCGTCGGGCTCGATGCGCAGGGCGATGTTGGTGGCGTCGGAGCTGGCCACGTCGGGCTCGGTCATCGCGAAGCAGGAGCGGATCTCGCCCTCGAGCAGCGGGCGGAGCCACTGCTCCTTCTGCTCGTCGGTGCCGAACATGGTCAGCACCTCCATGTTCCCCGTGTCCGGGGCCGCGCAGTTGAGGGCCTCGGGCGCCAGGTGGCTGCGACCGCTGATCTCGGCCAGGGGGGCGTAGTCCAGGTTGGACAGGCCCTCGGTCCACTCGGTGGCGTGGGGCAGGAAGAGGTTCCACAGGCCCCGGGCCCGGGCCTCGGCCTTCAGGTCCTCCACAACCTGGGCGTGGTGGTGGCCGTCGCCGGAGGCCGCCATCTGTTCGGCCCACACGGCCTCGGCGGGCAGCACCTTCTCGGCCATGAACGCCTCGAGGCGCTCGGACAGCTCGCGGCACTTGGCACTCGGTTCGAAGTCCATCGCCGGCGAACCTACTCGTCGGCCGCGCTGCCGCCCCGGGCGACTCCGACGCTACGTTGCCCGTCTTGCGCCCCTCCATCGGTCTGGCCTTCCGGGAGATGCGGCGGGCCCGCCTGCGCTTCGGGCTCCTCGCCGGGGCCCTCGGCCTGCTCGCGTTCCTGGTGCTGTTCCAGCAGACCCTGCTGACCAGCCTGCTCGGCTACTTCACCGGTGCGCTCGAGAACCAGTCCGCCGAGGTGCTGGTCTACGGCGACGAGGCTCGCACCAGCGTCGAGGCCAGCGTGGTCCTGCCGCCGACGGTCGAGGCGGTCGCCGCGGTGGACGGCGTGGGTCGGTCGGCGCCGCTGGGCGAGAACACCTTCACGGCCGAGGTGGGCGGGAGCCTCGAGGACGTGGTGGTCTTCGGCTACGAGCTCGGCGGGCCCGGGGCGCCGACCACGTTGGTGGACGGCCGTCTGTCCGGAAGCCGACGGTGAGGGGGTGGCCTCGGACCTGGACGTGGCCCTCGGGCTCGACATCGGCGACGTGGTCCGTCTCGGGCCGGAGGGCGAGGTGCCGATCGAGATCGTCGGCCTGGCGTCCGACCTCCGGTTCAGCGTCGAGCCGACCGTCTTCACCTCCTTCGCCACCTTCGAGGCGGGACGGCAGGCGGTCAACCCCGACGCGCCGCTCGTGCCCGCCTCGCTGGTCGCGGTCGAACCCGCCGACGGTGTCGACGCCGGCCGACCTCGCCGAACGGATCACCGACGAGGTCGACGGCGTGGAGGCGCTCACTCGGGCCGACGCCGTGGCCCAGGCGCCGGGTGTGGCCGAGACCCGCCAGTCCTTCAGCATCGTCTTCCTGCTGGCCTACGTCGTGGTGGCGATCGTCACCGGCTTCTTCTTCCTCATCCTGACCATCCAGAAGGAGGGCGCGTTCACGCTGCTGCGGGCCGTGGGGGCCGGTCCGGGGGTGCTGGCCGGAGCCGTGCTGGTCCAGGCCCTCGTGGTCACCATCGTGGGGATCGCCCTCGGCGCGGGGGTCACCGCCCTCGTGGCGGTCCTGGTCGACGACGACTTCGCCCAGGTCCCCGACCCCGGCCTCGTGCTGTCGACCGGGTCGATCATCGTGGTCCTCGCCCTGGTCGCGGCCCTGCCCTCGTTGCGGCGTGTCCGTCGGCTGGACCCGGCCGACGCGGCCCAGACCTCCGGGGGCCTCGCGTGAGGCTGGCCCTGCGCGAGCTGCGGCGCCGTCCCGGGCGCTTTGCCGTGGCGGGTGGGGCGCTGGCCTTCCTGACCGTGCTGCTGCTGTTCCTGGGCGGCCTGCTCGATGGCCTGTACCTGGGCAGCACCGGGCTCCTGCGTTCCCAGGAGGCCGAGCTGCTCACCTACTCCGACGACGCCCGTCTGTCGCTGCCTGCGGTCGCGGGTGGATCCCGAGGTCCGGGCCGAGGTCGAGGCGGTTGACGGGGTCGACACCGTGAACGGCCTCGGGGTCGCGCTGGTGGCGGCCACGGTGCCGGGTGAGGACGAGCTCGCCGATGTGTCCGTGGTGGGCTACGAGGGCGGCGCCGAGGGGGTGCCCGCTCCCCCGACCGAGGACTTCGTGGGCTACGCCGACCGTCGCCTGGAGGCCTTCGGCGTACAGGAGGGGGACCGCCTCGGCGTCGGCCCCGAGGGCCTGGAGGTCGAGGTCGTGGGCTGGGTGGAAGACACGTCGTTCCTGCTCCAGGGTGGTCTGTGGGTGAACCCGGCGACCTGGCGCGAGGTCCTGGGCTCGTCCCGCCCCGACGCTGTGCTGCCCGAGGGCACCTTCCAGGCCCTCGCCGTCGGCGTCGAGTCCGGGGCGGACCCCGAGGCGGTGGCCGCCGCCGTCGACCAGGCCACCGGTTCGACCGAGACCGTGACCCGCGAGGAGGCCGTGCTGGCGTTGCCCGGCGTACGGGAGCAGAGCAGCACGCTCTCGGCGATCATCAACACCACCTTCCTCGTCGTGGGCATCGTGGTCGCCCTGTTCTTCGCCCTCGTCACCCTGGAGCGATCCGCGCTGTACGCGGTGCTGAAGGCGATCGGGGCCTCGTCCCGCCAGCTGCTGGCCGGCGTCGTGGTCCAGGCCGTGGTCGTCGCGGGTGTGGCCCTCGCCGTCGGCGGGCTGCTCACCTACCTGTTGAGCCTGGCCGTCCCGCCGGGCGTGCCCGTGCAGTTCGAGGGCGAGCGGGCCGCGCAGGTCGTCGTGGGGGTCCTGGTGGCCTCCGTGCTCGGCAGTGCGGTCTCGTTGCGCCGTGTGATCAAGGTGGACCCCGCCGATGCCATCAGCTGACCCGACCCCCGGAGGAGAACCGATGCCCGCCCTCGAGCTGGTGGACGTCCGCAAGGTGTACCGCAGCGGCGACGAGGAGGTGGCGGCCCTCGACCACGCCACCCTGACCGTCGGCCGGGACGAGATGGTGGCCCTCATCGGTCCGTCGGGATCCGGCAAGAGCACCCTGCTGTCGGTGTCCGGCGGACTGCTGGCACCGACCTCCGGTTCGGTCGTGGTCGGCGGCGAGGCCCTCGGTGAGTACTCGGCGAAGGCCCTGACCGAGTTCCGTCGCCGGCGGGTCGGCTTCGTGTTCCAAGCGGTGAACCTCGTCCCGTTCCTCACGGCCCGGGAGAACCTGTTGGTGGTGGCCGAGCTGAGCGGCACCAGCCGGTCCGCCGCCCGGGCCCGGGCCGACCGCCTGCTCGATGAGCTCGGGCTGGGCGAGCGCAAGGGCCACCTCCCCGACGCACTGTCGGGGGGTGAGCGCCAGCGGGTCGCGATCGGCCGGGCGCTGATGAACGAGCCCGAGCTGGTGCTCATCGACGAGCCGACCTCGGCCCTGGACACCCGCCTGGGCGAGCAGGTGATGCAGCTCATCACCGACGAGGTGAAGGGGCGGGGGACCGCCGCGGTCATCGTCACCCACGACGAGCGGATGACCCACTACGCCGACCGCGTGGTGCACATCACCGACGGCCGCCTCGAGGACAGCTAGCGCCGTAGGGTCCCGACCATGGTCGAGGACGCGGTGGTGCTGGTGACGGGCGGGGCCGGGGGCATCGGGGCGGCGGCCGCCCGGCTGTTCGCCCGCGACGGGCGCGGGCGGTCGTGGTCGCCGATGTGAAGGACGCCGGTGAGACGGTGGCGGCCGTGCAGGCCGCCGGGGCGGAGGCGTCCTGGGTCGACGTGGACCTGACCGACGAGTCGGCGGTGATCGACCTCGTCGCCGGGGTCGTGGCCGACCACGGGCGGCTGGACACGGCGTTCAACAACGCCGGCATCACCGGCGCCATGACCAGCTTCCACGAGCTGGCCAAGGCCGACTGGGACCGGATGATCGCGGTCAACCTGACCAGTGTCTTCCTCTGCCTGAAGCACGAGCTGGCCCACATGGTCGAGCGGGGCGGCGGCGGGGCCATCGTCAACACCTCCTCGGGAGCCGGCGTGGTCGGCTTCGCCGGGCTGCCGCACTACGTGGCGGCCAAGCACGGGGTCCTCGGGCTCACCCGCACGGCCGCCGCCGAGTACATCGGGGCGGGCATCCGGGTGAACGCGGTGCTGCCGGGCCCGACCGACACGCCGATGATCCGGGGCTTCATCGGCGACGACGAGGGGCTGCGCAAGATGATGGCCTCGGCGGTCCCGACCGGCGACCTCCTCGAGCCCGAGGACATCGCTGAGGCGGTCGTCTGGCTGGCCTCGGACAAGGCCCGTCAAGTCAGTGGGCAGGCCTACCTGGTCGACGGCGGGGGCATCCATTCGCGGTGACGCCGGAACGGGGTGGTTGACACAGAGCGTGTCATTGGCCATACCCTCCGCGCCGTGGCCAACCCTCTGGTGATCGTCGAGAGCCCCGCGAAGGCGAAGACCATCGCGGGCTATCTCGGCTCGGACTACGAGGTCGACTCATCGGTCGGCCACATCCGGGACCTGCCCCAGAACGCGGCCGACGTGCCCGCGGCGTACAAGGGCGAGTCCTGGGCCCGCCTCGGGGTGGACATCGACAACGACTTCAAGCCCCTCTACGTGGTGAACAAGGGCAAGAAGGACGTCATCGCCAACCTGCGCAAGAAGCTGAAGGCGGCCAGCGAGCTGTACCTCGCGACGGATGAGGACCGCGAGGGGGAGGCCATCGCCTGGCACCTGCTCGAGGTGCTGAACCCGCCGCGGGCATGCCCGTGCGCCGCATGGTCTTCCACGAGATCACCCCCGAGGCCATCCAGCGGGCCATCGACGAGCCCCGCGAGATCGACCGCCGCCTGGTCGACGCCCAGGAGACCCGCCGCATCCTCGACCGCCTGTACGGCTACGAGGTCACCCCCGTCCTCTGGAAGAAGGTGCAGTCCGGCCTGTCCGCCGGCCGGGTGCAGTCGCGTCGCCACCCGCATCGTGGTGGAGCGGGAGCGGGAGCGCATGCGCCTTCCGTCGGCCGCCTACTGGGACCTCGACGGCGCCTTCGCCGCCGGCGACCCGCAGACGGACTTCGGCGCCACCCTCGTCGCCGTCGACGGCGCGCGCGTGGCCACCGGCAAGGACTTCGACGAGAACGGGCACGCTGCAGGGCGACGTGGCCGTGCTCGACGAGGCCGGCGCCCGGGGCCTGGCCGACGCCCTCGACGGCGCCGCCTTCGCCGTGCGCTCCGTCGAGCCCAAGCCCTACCGCCGCACGCCCTACCCCCCGTTCATGACCTCGACCCTCCAGCAGGAGGCCGGCCGCAAGCTGCGCTTCGGCTCGGCCCGGACCATGACGGTGGCCCAGCGCCTCTACGAGAACGGCTACATCACCTACATGCGCACCGACACCACGACGCTGTCGGAGACCGCGGTGACCGCCGCCCGGTCCCAGATCCTCGAGCAGTACGGCCAGGACTACCTGCCCGACGCGCCCCGGCAGTACACCAACAAGGTCAAGAACGCCCAGGAGGCCCACGAGGCCATCCGCCCCGCCGGCGAGCGCTTCCGCCTCCCCGAGGAGGTCCGGGCGAGCTGCAGGCCGACGAGCTCCGCCTCTACGAGCTGATCTGGAAGCGCACCGTCGCCTCCCAGATGACCGACGCCCGCGGGCAGACGGTCCAGGTGCGCCTCGGCGCGACGGCGTCGGACAACCGGGACGCCGAGTTCGCCGCCACCGGCAAGATCATCCACCACCCCGGCTTCCTGCGGGCCTACGTCGAGGGCTCCGACGACCCCGAGGGCGACCTCGACGACCAGGAGCGGCTCCTGCCCGCCCTGGCCGAGGGCGACGCGCTGGCCGTGCGCAGCCTCGAGGCCAAGGGCCACGAGACCCAGCCGCCGGCCCGCTTCACCGAGGCCTCGCTGGTGCGGCGCCTCGAGGAGCTCGGCATCGGCCGGCCGTCGACCTACGCCTCGATCATCGGCACCATCCAGGACCGGGGCTACGTGTGGAAGAAGGGCTCGGCCCTGGTGCCCTCCTTCACCGCCTTCGCCGTCGTCACGCTGCTCGAGGACCACTTCCCCGACCTCGTCGACTACGCCTTCACCGCCCGCATGGAGGACGAGCTCGACGAGATCGCCAGCGGGACCGCCGAGCAGATCCCGTGGCTGAGCCGCTTCTACTTCGGCGAGGGCGGCAAGGACGGCGACGGCACCGGCCTGCAGGCGATGGTGTCGGACCGCCTCGGGGACATCGACGCCCGGGCCGTCAACACCATCCCCCTCGGCGCGGACGCCGACGGGGTCGAGATCGTGGCCCGGCCGGGCCGCTACGGCCCGTACCTGCAGCGGGGCGAGGACACGGCGTCCATCCCCGAGGACCTGCCGCCCGACGAGCTGACGCCGGCCAAGGCCATCGAGATCCTGGAGGCCCCCAACGACGACCGGGTGGTCGGCCAGACCCCGAGACCGGCCTCACCGTGCTGGCCAAGGCGGGCCGCTTCGGTCCCTACGTCCAGCTCGGGGACCTCGAGACCGGCGAGGTGCGAGGGCAAGCCCAAGACCGCCTCGCTGTTCCAGACGATGACGATCGAACACCCTCACGTTGGAGGAGGCGCTGCAGCTGCTGTCGCTGCCCCGCAGCGTGGGCGTGGATCCGGCCGACGGCGTCGAGATCACCGTGCAGAACGGGCGCTACGGGCCCTACCTGAAGAAGGACAAGGACACCCGGACCCTGGCCGACGAGGACCAGCTCTTCACCATCGACCTCGAGGCCGCCTGGCCCTCCTGGCCCAGCCCAAGACCCGGGGTCGGGCCGGCGGCCAAGCCGCCGCTCAAGGAGCTGGGCGAGGACCCGGCCACCGGCGAGCCGATGGTGCTCAAGGACGGCCGCTTCGGCCCGTACGTCACCGACGGGACGAGCAACGCGTCGCTGCGCAAGGGCGACACGATCGAGAACATCACCCCCGAGCGGGGCGCCGAGCTGCTGGCCGAGCGCCGGCTGAAGGCCCCGCCCAAGAAGAAGCCCGCCGCCAAGAAGAAGCCGGCGGCGAAGAAGAAGCCCGCCGCCAAGAAGAAGCCGGCGGCCGCGAAGAAGCCGGCTGCGGCCGAGTCGAGCGACTGACAGGCATGCCCGGGCGGTTCATCGCCCTGGAGGGTGGGGAGGGCTGTGGCAAGTCCACCCAGGCCCGGCGGTTGGCCGACCACCTCGAGGCCCTGCTGACCCGTGAGCCCGGGGGCACGCCGGCCGGGGAGCGGCTCCGGGACATCGTGCTGGATCCCGCCACCGGGGAGCTGGACTTCCGCGCCGAGGTCCTGCTCATCGCCGCCGCCCGGGCCGACCACGTCGCCCAGGTGATCCGCCCCGCGCTGGCGGCCGGCCAGGACGTGGTGTGTGACCGCTACGTCGCCTCCTCGCTGGCCTACCAGGGCCATGGCCGGGGCCTGCCCGTCGACGAGGTGGCGCTGGTCAACGACTGGGGCACCGGTGGCCTCCGCCCGGACCTGACCATCCTGATCGACGTCCCCGAGGAGGTCGCCGCCGAGCGGATGGGCACCGACCTCGATCGTCTCGAAGCCGTGGGTGACGGCTTCCACCAGCGGGTGGCCGACGGCTACCGCACCCTGGCCGCCGACGACCCCTCCTGGGTGGTGGTCGACGGCTCCGGTGGGGTGGAGGACGTCTTCGCGCTCGTGCTGGCTGCTGTCCAGGCACGGTTGCCGTGAGGACCGAAACCGAGTCAACCACGGGGGCGTGGGGTCGGGCCGGGGGCCGTCGGGGGCACTCGAGCGGCGAATGCCACGGCCCGTGGTCGCTCGTGGCCAGACCCAAGGACCCCGAGGCAATACCTTGCGGAATCCGCAAGGCATTGCCTCGAGAAGTGCTGTCGACGGGCCGGACGAGTCGGGATCTCACTCTGGGTGGTGGACGGTCTCGATTCGGGGCCGGCGAGCCCGCCTCCGACGATCTGCGGCCTGACCCCCCGCCCCGTTCCTGCCATCGTTTGGCCCCGCCCGCCGACGAGTCCGCTTCCGCGGACCTCCGGCACCCTGCGTGCCATCGTTGCCCCCGATGAGCGTGGACGTGGACCTGTGGGCGGACGTGGTGGGCCAGCCGCGGGCGGTCGGCGACCTGAAGGCGGCGGTGCCGGCGCCGTCGCACGCCTATCTCTTCGTGGGGCCGGCAGGCAGCGGGCGCATGGCCGCGGCCCGGGCCTTCGCCGCCGCGCTGTTCTCCCGGGGCGGTGAGGGTGAGGACGCCGAACGCCACGCCCGCCTGGCCCTGGGCGGCAAGCATCCCGACCTCATCGTCTTCGAGCCCGAGGGCGCCCGGCTCAGCGTGGACATGGACAAGGGGGACCTGCCGGTCATCCTCCAGGAGGTCAATCGGGCGCCGGTCGAGGCGGACCGCAAGCTCGTCGTGCTCGGCCAGTTCCACACCATGGAGCAGTTCGCGGGCGCCTTCCTCAAGACCATCGAGGAGCCGCCACCCCGCACGATCATGGTCATCGTCGCCGACGAGGTCCCGCCGGACCTGGTGACCGTCGCCTCTCGCTGTGTCCGCATCGAGTTCGGTCCCGTGCCGCCCGACGCCTTGGTCGAGCGCCTGGTGGCCGAGGGTGTCCCGTCGGAGACGGCGGTCGAGGCTGCGGAGGCCGCAGGGGGCGACCTGGCCCGGGCCCGTTTGCTGGCCACGGATCCCGAGCTGGCCGATCGACGCGAGGCGTGGCGCCGGGTGCCCGAACGGCTTGCGGGCACCGGGGCCGCAGTTGTCGACCTGGTGACGGACCTGCGGGCTCGGATCGACGCCGCCCAGGCCCCCCTCGACGCCCAGCACCTCGGAGAGCGGGAGGACCTCGACGAGCAGATCGAGCGCTACGGGCTGCGCAAGGGCCTGGTCGGCGAGCTGGTCACCCGCCAGAAGCGGCAGGTGCGCACCCTCCGTCGCCAGGAGCTGCGCTTCGGCCTGGCCACGCTGGCCGGCCGCTACCGGGACGCCCTGGCCGACAGCACCGACCCGGCCCCGATCGTCGCGGGCCTGGCCGCGATCCAGGTCGCCGCCGAGGACCTCGTCCGCAACCCCGGCGAGGAGCTGCTGCTCCTCGGCCTGTTCCTGGCCCTGCCCCCCCTCCGGTGACCGAGGCCGACCTCGCGCCGTCCGAGCCCGAGGTCCCGAAACGGGCGTGGGTCGTCCTGCTGCTGGCGTGCATGGCCGGCTTCGCCGGCGCCCTCGACCTGTCGGTGATCTTCGTCGCCTTCCCTGACATCGAGGACGCGTTCCCGGACGCGTCGACGGCCCTGCTGTCTTGGGTCCTGACCATCTACGGGATCGTGATCGCCGCCCTGCTCGTGCCCGGGGGCCGGCTCGCCGACCTCTACGGACGACGTCGGGTGTTCCTGACGGGCGTGGTGATCTTCGGCTTGGGCGCGCTGGCCAGTGGCGCGGCCCCGACCCCCGGCGTGCTCATCGCCACCCGGGCCTTCCAGGCCTGCGGCGGGGCTCTCATGACCCCGGCGGCGATGGCGCTGGTGCTGCGGGAGTTCCCGCCCGAGCGTCGGGCGATGGCCATCGGCACCTGGGGCGCCGTGGGCGGGGTGGCGGCGGCCACGGGCCCGTCGCTGGGTGCGGTGGTCGTGGGCCTGGGTGGCTGGCGTTGGGCCTTCTGGCTCAGCGTGCCGCTGGCCGTGATCGTCCTGGTCTGGGGTCGCAGGGTGTTGGTCGAGTCGGTGAACCCCGATGTCCACGGTCTCACCGACATCCTCGGCTCGTTCCTGGTCATGGTGGCCGTGGCCTCGCTGGCCCTCGGCATCGTGGAGGGGCCGTCATGGGGCTGGACGTCGCCGGCGGTCCTCGCCGCCTTCGCCGTCTCGGTGATCGCCTCGGTCCTACTGGTCCGCCGTTCGACCCGGCACCCGGATCCGGTGATCGCCCCCGACCTCTTTGCCGCGCCCTTGTTCCGCCGGGCCAACGTCGTCGCCCTGCTCTTCGGTGCGGCGTTCTTCGCCATGTTCTTCGGCCTGGTCCGCTTCCTCACCGAGGGTTGGGGCTACTCGACCGGTGAGTCGGGTCTGCTGGTCACCCCTGGCCCTGCGGCCGCCGCGGTCTTCTCCTATGTCGGCGGCCGGTTGGCCGACCGCTACGGCCACCGGGCCGTCATGGTGCCGGGGGCGCTGATCTTCGCCCTGGGCGGGACCTGGCTGGCGTTGGGCATCGGCGAGGAGCCCGAGATCTGGACGGTCTGGATCCCCGGTGTCCTGCTGCTCGGCATCGGCATCGGCCTGGTGTTCCCCAACTTCCAGAGCGCCGCCGTCCACGGCGTGGCCGAAGCCCGCTTCGGTGTGGCTGCGGCCGCCATCCAGACCGTCGTCCGCCTGTCGGGCACCCTCGGCATCGCCCTGGCCGTCGTCCTCGTCGGCAGCGTCGTGGCCGGCGATCCCGTCACCGACTTCGACCCGCTCTGGTGGGCCCTGGTGATCCTGGGCCTGGTGAGCGCGGCGGTCAGCCTCGGCATCGACACCCGCACGCCCCGAGCCGCGTAACCGACACCGACGCACGGATGGGGCGTGGGGTGCCGCCGCGAGTCGTCGTGGGCACGAGGCCGTCAGGCTGGGCGACCGACAACGAGGCAGGAATGGGGCGTGGGGTCGGGCTTCTGGTCGTCCTCGGCATCGGAATCCCACGCTCCGTGGGCGACAACGGGCTGCTCGGCCCCGCTGTCCCGTACTGGCGCCCGATCTGCCGCCTATGGCCGGAAGATCAGGCGCCAGAACGGGAGGTGGTCACGGGGAGTGGGACTGGGGGCGGTTCTGCCGCCGACGACCCGCGGCTCGACCCAACGCCCCGTTGTTGCCGTCGGTGTCGTTCCCCCAGCCCGACGACCTACACGCGGCCGATGAGCTCCGCGCCCAGTTCGGCGATGTGGTCGAGGTCGGCGAGGTCGAGGACCTGGAGGTAGACCCGCTGGACGCCGAGTCCGGCCCACTGGCCGAGGCGGTCCCGGAGCTCCTCGGGGGTGCCGCCGAGCTGGTCGTTGCGGAGCTGGTCGGGGGTGTGGAGGATGGCGTCGGCCCGTCGGGTGAACTCGGCCTCGTCGGCGCCCATCGCCGTGGTCAGGGCGACCGACCAGGTCATGGTCGCGGGATCGCGGTCCCGGGCCTCGCAGGCGGCGCTGACCCGCTGCTTCTGGGTGGTGAAGTCGGCCATGGGTGCGAAGGGCAGGTTGAACTCGTCCGCGTAGGTGGCGGCCAGCCGGGGCGTCCGCTTCGCGCCGTGACCGCCGACGATGATCGGCGGGCGGGGGGACTGGACCGGCTTGGGGAGGGCGGGTGAGTCCGTGACGGGGTAGTGCGTCCCGGGAAAGGAGAAGGTCTCGCCCACGGGCGTCTCCCACAGGCCGGTGATCACCGCCAGTTGCTCCTCGAGTCGGTCGAAGCGCTCGCCGAGGTCCGGGAACGGGATGCCGTAGGCGTGGTGCTCGCCGTCGAACCAGCCCGAGCCGAGGCCGAGCTCGACCCGGCCGCCACTCATCTCGTCGACCTGGGCCACGGTGATGGCCAGGGGCCCCGGGTGGCGGAAGGTGGCCGAGCTGACGAGGGTGCCGAGACGGATGCGCTCGGTCTCCCGGGCGATGGCCCCCAGCGTGAGCCACGAGTCGGTCGGTCCGGGGAGGCCGTCACCCGCGAAGGCCTGCCAGTGGTCGGAACGGAAGAAGGCGTCGAAGCCGGCCCCCTCGGCGGCCTGGGCCACGGCCAGCTGATCGCCGTAGCTGGCGCCGAACTGGGGCTCGGTGAAGATGCGCAGGTCCATGGCCGCAGTCTTGCTCACGACATCGGGAGTTGGCTTCCGCGCCATCTCCGCTCGCTAGGGTCCGCGGCGGAGAGGGAGGCCTGGCATCCACATGGCGCACATCGACTTCGATCGGGTCACGAAACGCTTCGGCGACGTCGAGGCGGTGTCCGATCTCAGCCTGCACGTCGACGACGGCGACTTCCTCGTGCTGCTCGGCCCCTCGGGCTGTGGCAAGTCCACCCTGCTGCGCATGCTGGCCGGCCTCGAGGAGCCGTCCGAGGGCGTCATCGAGATCGCCGGCGAGCCGGTCAACAACGTGGAGCCCAAGGACCGGGACATCGCCATGGTGTTCCAGAGCTACGCCCTCTACCCCCACAAGACCGTCCGGGCGAACATCGAGTTCCCCCTCCGGCCCCGCAAGGTGCCCAAGGAGGAGCGGAAGGTGATGGCGGAGGCCGCCGCCGGCCAACTGGGACTGACCGACCTCCTGGAGCGCAAGCCGGGTCAGCTCTCGGGCGGCCAGCGCCAGCGGGTGGCCCTCGCCCGGGCCATCGTCCGGCGCCCCGTGGCGTTCCTCATGGACGAGCCGCTGTCCAACCTCGACGCCAAGCTGCGGACCCAGACCCGGGCCGAGCTGGTCGAGCTGCAGCGGGAGCTGGGCACCACCTTCGTCTACGTCACCCACGACCAGGTCGAGGCCATGACGATGGCGAAGCGGGTGGCGGTCATGAACGCCGGCGTGCTCCAGCAGGTGGGCCCGCCGACCGAGGTCTACGACACGCCGGCCAACCTCTTCGTCGCCCGCTTCATCGGCAACCCACCCATGAACACCCTGGCGGGCACCGTCGCCGACGGGATCATCACGGTGGCCGGCGGCACCATCCCGGCCCCGACTCGTTCCGCGGCTCTGCCCACCGAGATCGTGGTCGGCGTGCGGCCCGAGCGGCTGTCGATCGGCGAGGCCGGCGGCCCCGGGGTCCGGGTGAAGCTGCGGGTGGTCGAGGCCCTCGGCTCCGAGCAGCACCTGGTCTGTGACGCCGAGGACGGCACCACGGTGATCGCCCGCCTCGACCCCGACGATGTCGCGCCCACCGAAGGGGACACCATCACCCTCGTGGCCGACTTCGACCACCTGCACCTGTTCGACCCGGCCACGACCGAGCGCATCGGATGACGGGTCCGGTCCGATGACGATGCAGGGCACGCCCACCCTCGACACCAGCGGCGACGAGGGCTTCGGCCGCAAGAAGCTGAGCGAGATCCCCCTCGCCCTCCTCCTGCTGGCGCCGTCCCTGCTCATCTACAGCGTCTTCATCTTCTACCCGCTGGCCCGCACGGTCTGGCTCGGCTTCTACCGGGAGGATCCCTTCGGCGGCCGGGTGTACGCCGGCTTCGAGCAGTACGGCGACGTCCTCACCTCCAGCGACTTCCGCCACAGCCTGTGGATCACCCTGATGTTCGCGATCATCACGGTCGGCTTCGGCCTCGTCTTCGGGGTGACCCTGGCGACCCTGGCCCACCAGCGCATCAAGGGCATCACCGTCTTCCGGACGATCTTCTCCTCGACGGTGGCAACGTCGGTGGCGGTGGCCTCGTTGATCTGGCTGGTGCTGTTCCAGCCGTCGATCGGGGTGGTGAACCAGTTCCTCAAGTCGATCGGCCAGGAGCCGGTCCAGTGGCTGCTCGACGCCGACACGGCCCTGTTCGCGGTGGCCGCCACGACGGTCTGGCAGAACCTGGGCATCACCTTCATCATCCTGATCGCCGGCCTGCAGGGGATCCCCGACGACCTCTATGAGTCCGCCCGGGTCGACGGGGCCAGCGCCTGGCTGCAGTTCCGGGAGATCACCCTGCCGATGCTGTCGCCGACGTTGCTGTTCGTCAGCGTGATCCTGACCATCAATGCCTTCCAGTCCTTCGGCCAGATCGACCTGCTGACCCAGGGCGGGCCCAGCGACTCGACCCGGGTGATCGTGTACTCGATCTACCAGGAGGCCTTCCAGAACCGGAACGCGGGCGTGGCGTCGGCCCAGGCGGTGATCCTGTTCCTGATCGTGCTCACCCTCTCCCTGGTCCAGTTCCGGTTCTTCGAGCGCCGGGTGCACTACGCCGGGGGCGAGCAGTGAGCGAGGTCCTGGCCGCTGACCGGGGCGCCCCGCCCGTCCCGCCGTCGGTGAAGGGCGCGGCGTGGCGGAAGGCGGGGCGCTACCTCGCCCTGACCTTCGCCGCCCTCATCGTGCTGTTCCCGATCTACAGCGCGATCGTCGTGGCCATCCAGCCCGCCTCGTCGCTGCTGACCTGGCCGGGGATCCTCATCCCCAACGAGATCTCCTTCTCGGCCTTCACGAAGGCGTTCGACGTCGGCAACCTCGGCATCTACCTGCGCAACAGCCTCATCCAGTCCTCGCTGACCTGTGTGGCGCAGGTCGTCGACCTCGATCCTGGCCGCGTACGCCTTCGCCTTCCTCCGCTTCCCGGGCAAGCGCTGGATCTTCTACGCCTTCCTGGCCACCCTCATGGTGCCCACCGAGGTGATCATCGTGGCCCAGTTCCAGATCGTGTCGGACCTGGGGTGGTTGAACTCCTACCAGGGCCTCGTCGTGCCCTTCATCGCCTGGACCTTCGGCACCTTCATGATCCGCCAGTCCTTCCTGAACGTGCCCGGGGACCTGCGGGACGCCACCGCCTTGGACGGCTACGGCCACGGCGGGTTCATGTGGCACGTGGCCATCCCCCTCGCCCGCCCCGCCATCGCCGGCCTCTCGGTCTTCAGCTTCCTCTACGCCTGGAACCAGTACCTGTGGCCGCTGCTGGTGGCCGAAGACCCGAATGTCCGCACGGTCCAGATCGGGCTGAAGAGCCTGAACTCGGCCAACGTGGACGAGCTCAACCTGGTGATGGCCGGGACCATCATCGCCGCCCTACCCATCGCGCTGGTCCTCATCGTGTTCCAGCGTCACCTCGTGCGGGGTCTCACCGCCGGGGCAGTGAAAGGATGACGTCCATGAAGCGAACCCCCCTGATCCTGGTGCTCCTCACGGTGCTCGCCCTGGTCGCTGCGGCCTGTGGCGGCGGCGACGACGGTGGAGGCGGTGGGAGCAGCGAGGGCGCGCAGGGCCGCGACGCCGAGGTCGACGCCTCGCTGTGTCCGACCGATGCCCTCGAGGCGGCGACCGAGCCGGTCCAGATCGAGTTCTGGCACGCCATGACCGCCTCCAACGAGGAGACGCTCAACGAGATGGTGGCGGACTACAACGCCAGTCAGGACGCCGTCGAGGTCACCGCGGTCTTCACCGGCTCCTACGACGAGACCCTCGACCGCTATCTGAACGGCCTGCGCAGCGGCGAGCTCCCCCAGATCGCCCAGCTGGAGGAGACCACCCTCCAGACGATGATCGACAGCGGGAGCACGGTGCCCGCCGCGGCCTGCGTGGCGGCCTCCGACTACGACACCTCCGACCTCCTCCCCTCGGTCCTGGCCGAGTTCGAGGTCGAGGGCACCCTCTGGCCGATGCCGTTCAACGTGTCGAACCCGGTCTTCTACTACGACCGCAACGACTTCACGGCCGCCGGCCTCGACCCCGACGCCCCGCCGGCCACCCTCGACGAGATGTACGAGATGGGTGACGCGATCGTCCGGGCCGGCGCCGCCGAGCACGCCATGTCCCTCGAGGTGCAGCCCTGGTATCCCGAGCAGTGGTCCTCGATGGCGGGCCAGGAGCTGGTGGACAGCACCAACGGCCGTGACGCCCGGGCCGAGGCGGCCACCGTGGACAACGCCACGATGGTCGACATCTTCACCTGGATCCGGGAGATGGTCGACAACGACCTGATCTTCAACGTGGGCCGGAACCCCTCGGGCGCCGACCACTTCTTCGCCCTGGCCAGCGGTGACGCCGCTTTCACCATCGGCACCTCCGGCGCCCTGGGCTCGGTCTATGACGCCCTCGACTCCGGCACGGTGGAGACCGATGTCGACATCGGCATCGGCCCGCTGCCCGGCCCCGTCGCCGGCGGCCCGACCAGCGCCGGCGGTGCGGCCCTCTGGCTGGTGGCCAACGAGTCCAGCGACGAGCAGATCGCCGCCAGTTGGGACTTCGTGCAGTGGTTGGCCGCGCCGGAACAGCAGGCGTTCTGGCACGTCAACACCGGCTACATCCCCATCAGCGCCCAGGCCAGTGAGGACCCGGCGGTCCAGGCCCTGTGGGCCGAGCGCCCGGGCTACCAGGTGGCCTACGAGCAGCTGGCCGACGACAACCTGCCCCCGGGCGGCGGCGGTCCGGTCATCGGCGCCTACGTCGAGTTCCGCAACGCCCTCGAGGACGCCATCGAGGCCCTCGTGCTCGACGGGGCCGACCCGGCCGAGACCGCGGCCACCCTCCAGGAGGAGGCCGACGCCGCCATCGCCTCCTACAACGACCGCGTCGCCGGCTGACCGATCCGTTCTGGCGCCGATTTGTCACGCTGGGCGTGACAAATCGGCGCAATTCCGGTCGTGGTCAGTCGAGCCAGTCGACGGCGACGCGGCCGGTGCTGACCTCGGCGATGAGCTGGAGGACGGCTTGGTGGGCGTGATGGGCCCGGTAGGCCTCGAGGGCCTCGACGTCGTCGAAGGTCGAGTGCAGCCCCACCTGATAGCTCGTGGGGCCGCCGACGACGTCGACGCCGACCTCGTAGGCACGGATCTCCGGGATCAGCCCGGCCAGCGCTCGGATCCGGCGGGCCAGCTCCTCGGCCTGGACGGGATCAGGGACCTGGATGGCGACGATGTGGTGCAGCACCCCGACAGTCTGGTCGTCGCGTCCTACGGTTCCTGACGTGGACCCCGCCGCGCTGGTCGACCTGGATCGGTACCCCTTCGATGACCCAGACCTCCTGGACCGGGCGCGGACCGACCTGGCCGCCGACGGGGTGACCGTCCTGTCCGGTTTCCTGCGCCCCGAGGCCGTCAGGGCGATGGTCGGCGAGGTCGACGCCTTGGTGGCCACCGCCCACCCCTCCGATGTCCGCGGGACGCCGTACCTGGCCCGGCCCGACGACGCCTTCGCCGAGGGCCACCCTCGGCGGGCCCACACGCCGCTCGGCGCTCTCGGCCCTGGCCTATGACCAGTTCCCTGCCGACAGCCCGCTGCGGGCCCTCTACGAGTGGGACGGCCTCATGGCGTTCATCGGCGCGCTCCTCGATCGTCGACCGCTGTACCGCTACGCCGATCCCCTCGGGGCCCTGAACGTCGCGGTCGATGACCGAGGGCGACGAGCTCGGCTGGCACTTCGACATGACCGACTTCGTCGTGTCCATCGCCCTGCAGGCGTCGACTGCCGGTGGCGAGTTCGAGGCGGCCACCAACCTGCGCTCGGCCGAGGACGAGAACTACGACGGGGTCGATGCCGTGTTGCACGGTCGGGCCGATGACCGGGTCGTCCGGTACCCGATGATGCCCGGGACCCTGATGCTCTTCGCGGGCCGACACTCCCTGCACCGGGTCACGCCGGTGGTGGGGCCGATGCCGCGGTACGTGGCCCTGTTGGCCTACGACACGAAGCCCGACACCGACAGCTCCGAGCTGCTGAAGCTCGTGCGCTACGGGCGAGCCGCCTGATGGGCGACATGTGGATCGGCGAGGCCTTCGTGGGCGAGGGGGCCGAGGCCGCCCACCTCAACACCGTCCTCGGTGACCGCGACGGCCCGGTCGGCGCCGCCTGGGCGACGGCCCTGGCGACGCCCCGCACGGGCCACGTGCCCTTCGTGACCGTCCTCCGGCCCGGCCTGCCGGTCCAGCCGATGACCCTGTTCGTGAACAAGGCCGCGATCGCCTCAGACCGTCACGGGCACCTCACGTGGGGCGCGGCGCAGGCCGGTGTGGCGGGCGGCGTGGCCGATGCCCTGGCCGATGGTGTGGTGCCGAACGACCGGGTCGGTGCCCTCGCGCTGATCGCCGCCGTGTGGGTGAACCCCGAGGCCGAGGACGAGGAGGCCGTCTACGCCAACAACCGGGCGGCCACCACCCTGGCCCTCGGGGCCGGCCGTGCGTCCGAGCCCACCGTCGGGTCCGTCCTCGCCGCCCGCGCCGAGCCGGCCAACCCCTACTTCCGAACGAGCTGATCCCCGTCGGCCCCTACCGTCTGCGGTGTGATCACCGTGACCGACCTGTTCCGGTATCCCGTGAAGTCGATGCAGGGCCTCGCGGAGCCGACCCTCGACCTGACGGCGGCGGGTTTCGCAGGAGATCGGCGATGGGCGTTGATCGATCGAGAGACCGGCCGCCTGATGAGTGCCAAGCGGTGGTCCGCGCTGTTGATGGCGTCGGCTGACGACGAGGCCATCACCTTGCCCGACGGGTCCCGCGTCGTTCTCGTCGCCGACGACGCCGATGCGGCGCTGTCGGCCTGGCTCGGCCGGGAGGTGCACCTCGCCGAGGCGCCGGCGGAGACCGACCTCAGCTACGAGATGACGTTCGACCCGCCCGACGACGCCTCCGAGTACTTCGCGATCCCGACGCCGCCAGGGAGCTTCCTCGACTTGACCGCCGCCCACCTGGCGGCCCGGCCGACCGCTGCGGGAGGCGTCCGGGCGCCACGGAGACCTGGACTGGGACATCCGGCGATTCCGGCCCAACCTGGTGGTCGACGGCGACCTCGAGCCCTTCGGCGAGGACGCGTGGGTGGGCGCCACGCTGCGGATCGGGACCGCCCGGCTGGCGGTCCGCCAGGCCACCGTGCGGTGCGCCATGCCGCTCCGGGCCCAGCCCGGCCTCGATCGCCAGGCCCCGATGTACGCCGCCCTGGAGGCCCTCCACGCCAACCACCTGGGCATCTACCTCGACGTCGTGGCCCCTGGCCGGGTCGCGGTCGGTGACGAGGTCACCGTGCTGGCCTGAGGTCGGGCGCGCCATACTCGGATCGTGACCCAGCGCAACGTCTTCGGCGGCGAGTTGGAGCCCTGTGGGAACGACCCGGTCACCGGCTTCTACCGAAACGGCTGCTGTGACTGGGGTCCCGACGACGTCGGCTACCACACGATCTGCGCCACGGTCACCGCCGAGTTCCTCGAGCACCAGCGCGGCATCGGCAACGACCTCGTCACGCCCATGCCGGCCTACGGGTTCCCCGGCTTACAGCCCGGTGACCGCTGGTGCGTCACCGCGGCGAACTGGCTCCGGGCCCATCACGACGGCGCCGCGGCGCCCGTGGTGTTGGCCGCCACCAACGAGCACACCCTCGAGATCGTGCCGGTTGAGCTGCTGGCCGAGTACGCGGTCGACGTCCCCGACGATCCCGGCGCCCTCGGCGAGCCCTGATTCCGGCCAGGCCCCCAGTGGTACGGCATAGAACCCGGACTCAGTCGAGAGGTCGGATTCGAAGCCCGCCGCAGGGCTGGTTCAGGTGAGGCTCCAGTTCAGCCTCACGGCGCCGTTGGCCCCCCTGTAGCCGTCGACGGCTATGCGGTAGGTCGTCCCGCTGCTCACGAAGAACTGGACGCGGCTCTGGAGCGTGCCGCCCGTGTCGTCATTGGAGGCCCGACGGCTGAGGGCAAAGACCGCCGACCCCGTGTAGCCCGCCAGCAGGGTGTCGAAGCCGGACCCGGCCGTGGTGACGACCAGCGTGCCGGAGCGTGGCGCGGTCCACCGGTACCAGACCGAGGCGCCGCCGGTGTTGCCGGCGTGGGCCGGCTCGCCGCTCTCCTTCGTGGCTCGCGGTCGACGAGCCGGTGACCGAGCCGCTGGTGCCGAGGATCACCTGGGCCGAGGCGAAGGCGTCGTTGGCCGGCCCGACCGCCGGAGGCGGCGGGGGAGGTGGCGGAGGAGGCGGCGGAGGTGCGGCGAGGGCGGGTCTCGCGCCGGTTCGACGTAGAGCAGCCGGTTCGGGCTGCCCGTGCCGGCGCCGGACACCTTCCCGGTCGTCGCCGAGGCCACGATGGCGGCCCCCACCACGGCGGGGGTGGCCCCCGGGTTGGCCTCCAGGTACGCGGCCGCCACCCCGGCGACGTGCGGCGTCGCCATCGACGTGCCGCTGAGCGTGGCGGTGGCCGTGTTCGAGGTGCTCCAGGTCGAGCGGATGCTGACGCCCGGGGCGAAGAGGTCGACGCAGGTGCCGTAGTTGGAGAACGAGGCTCGGGCGTCGGTGCTGGCCGTGGCGCCCACGGTCAGGGCCTCGCCGCGGTGCGGGCCGGGGAGCCGGCGCAGGCATCGGCGTTCTCGTTGCCGGCGGCGACGGCGAAGGTGACACCCGAGGCGATGGCGTTGCGCACGGCGGTGTCCAGCGCGGCCGAGGCGCCGCCGCCGAGGCTCATGTTCGCCACGGACGGGCCCTGGCGGGTGGCCGCTACCCAGTTGACCCCCGCGATGACCGACGAGGTGTAGCCGCTGCCGTTGCAGCCGAGGACGCGCACGGCGACGAGCGACACGCTCTTGGCCACGCCGTACGTGCTCCCACCGATCGTGCCGGCGACATGGGTGCCGTGGCCGTTGCAGTCGTTGCCGTTCTGGCCGTCACCCACCAGGTCGACACCGATCCGGGCTCGGCCGCCGAAATCGGCGTGGCTGGTGCGGATGCCGGTGTCGATGACGTAGGCGGTCACGCCGGCCCCGGTGCTGGGGTAGTCGTACGACGAGTTCAGGGGCAAGTCGCGCTGGTCGACTCGGTCGAGGCCCCACGGGGGAGCGCTCTGGGTCGCCGTGGCCGTGACCAGGGCGTCCTCTTCCACCGCGGCGACCTCAGGTTCGAGGCTGAGATCGAGGGCTTCGGCTCGGCTCATCTCGACCGAGAAGCCGCGCAGGGCATTGCGGTAGATGTCCAGGACGTCGCCGTCGTGTTCGTCCGCCAGCTCGGTCGCCGTCGAGAGGACACCGTCGGCCGAGTCCCGCAGGGTGACGATGTACTGGCCCGGGACGGCATGGGCCACGTCGCGGATGCGGCCCCGCTCCGGCGCCGCCCCAGCCGACCCGGCCGCCGCGGGAACGGCGAGCGACGTGAGCGCCAGGGTGGTGACGGCGAGGCGGGCGAACGTGAGACGCATGAGTGCTCCGACGGATCAGGTCTGCGAGTGGTGACGCAGACACGTGCGTCTACGACCAGGACCAGCCTGTCCTGGAGGGAAATCTAGGCCCGCGCCCGCCCTGGCGGTGGTCGGCCTGACGGGCCCGCCGGACAGCGCCGGTCCCGGGTCAGGGCACGCCGACGGTCCGCCCGACCCGGCGGGCCGGGGAGCGTGGGGGGCGAAGTCATCCGCTGTTCTCCGTTCCCGGCGGTCCGTCGTCTGCGGTGTCGATCGGGCCCAGAGCCTGTGCTACTCGGGGCAGTTCGTGGGCAGCGATGTCCCAGAGCAGATCGGGGTCGAGTCGGTGGTAGGCGTGGGCCAACACGACCCGGGTTGCGCTGAGCTCTCGCCATGCGACATCCGCGTAGCGGGACCGGGTCTCGTCGCTGATGTTGGTGGCCGCCTCTCCGGCGACCTCGATCGCCCGCTCCATGGCGAGCCAGAGCACGGGGTCGGCTTCGAGTGCCGTTCGTCCACGCCCGACGAGGTCAGCGGCTACCGCGGACATGCGTCGGATGTCGTTGAGCCGCTTGTCCTCAGACCGGCTCACAGCCGAACGGCATCCTGGCGGACGTCGTCGTCCTCGGGCAAGAGCCCGCCTGACGAGACGACATCGACCTCACGCCCGAGCAGTTCGGTGAGGTCCATCTCGATCCGGACCAAGTCGAACAACGACGCGCCCGTGTCGAAGTCGACGAGGAAGTCGAGGTCGCTCGCTGGCGTCTCCTCGCCCCGGGCCACGGACCCGAACAGGGCGACTGACCTGCCGCGATGGCGCGCGACGATGGCCTTGATCTCCTCACGGTTCGCATCGACGAGCGTCCGGAGTGCGCCATTGGCCACGGTTCCATCCTAGGGAGGACCCATCGTTCGAGCGGGAAGGTTGCCCGTTGTCACCGATATCCGAAGCGCCTGACCCGGTGACGTAGGTTCGGTCGGAGTTCATCGCTGCGAGGGAGGGCACTCGTGACCGGACCCCTGCTCCAGGGCATCAACCACGTCGCGTTGGCGGCACCGGATGTTGAGGCCACCGCGGCCTTCTACGCCCAGGGGTCCGACTTGGAGATCACCGACATCAGCGAACCCGGGTCCTACCGAAACCTCTTGCGCTTCTTTCCCAACGGCTCGTTCGTGCAGGTCCTCGACGCCGCCGACGCGCCAGTGGTGGTGGCTCCGGCCAGCACCCCGGGTGACGGGCGCTACCACCAGGGGGCACCGCTCGACCACTTCTCGCTGTTTGCGGCGGGACGTCGCCGCCCTGGAGGAACTCCGTGACCGCCTGGTCGAGCGCAGTGCGACCGACGGCCACATCGAGGACATCGCTGGCATTGTGCTGAACCTCGAGTTCAAGGATCCCGACGGCCGAAACGTCGACGTGACCGCCTTCGTCTGAACTACCCGGGACCGCAGTCGCGGGCTGGCCTCTAACCTGACGGGACCCGCCCGGGTAGCTCAGTCGGTAGAGCGGCTCACTCGTAATGAGCAGGTCAGGGGTTCGATTCCCCTCTCGGGCTCTGGATCTCCGCGCGACGAGCGCGTGTCGTCGCCTCGCCTGCCGACGACGTGGAACCAGTCGGACGGTCGCATTGAACCCGGCTGGCCTCCCTGAACGAGTCGATCGTCGGCATGCGCTGTGGTGCGGTGGAAGGTGAAGTGACCAGTTCATGCCCGAGGATGGTGAGTGATGACGCGTTTGGAGCCGCTCCCTTCCCCCATGACGCGGTGGCCGGGTTCTTGGCCGGGGCCGCCGAGGTCGCCGCCAACGACCTCGCTGACGTCGTGACGCTGGCCGGCCGGGTCCTGGGCGCGAGCTCGGCGCGCCTGCTGGTCGCCGACTACGCCTTGGCGTCGCTGCGGGAGCTGGGCGAGGACGGACCCAAGGGGCCTGCGCAGGCCGTGGACGGGACCCTCGCGGGGAGGGCGTTCGCGCTGGGCTCTGTCGTCTCCTCGGGCGAGGAGCCCACGATCGTGTGGGCCCCCCTCGTGGACGGCACCGAACGTCTCGGGGTGCTCGAACTGGAGTTCCGAACGTGGTCGGACGAGTCCGAGGCTGCTCTGGACGCCGTGGTCCCCCTCCTCGTGCTCGTCGTGATCAGCAGGCGGCGCTACACCGACGTGCTCCTGCGGAGCCGCCGCGCTCGAGCGCTCTCGACCGCCGCCGAGATGCAGTGGGACCTCCTCCCGCCCCTGACCGGCTCGAACGCGAGTGTCTCGGTGAGCGGCATCCTCGAGCCGGCGTACTCCATCGGGGGCGACTCCTTCGACTTCGCGCTGAACGGCGACCGCCTGGGGTTCGCCATCACCGACGCCGTGGGTCACGGCACCTCCTCGGTGCTGCTGTCGGTCACGGCGATCACCAGCCTGCGCAACTCCCGGCGGGAGGGCGCTCCCCTCGAGGTCGCCTATCTGGAGACCGGGACGGCCCTCGAGGAGCACTTCGGCCGCTCGGCGTTCGTGACCGGTCAGATCGGTGAGCTCTCCTATGACCGAGGGGAACTGACCTGGCTCAACGCCGGGCACCCGCCGCCCCTGCTCGTCCGCGACCGGAGCTTCGCGGGCGAGTTGGCCTGTCCGCCGTCCCTGCCCATGGGCTTGGGGGGTGAGGTCCGCGCCGTGGCGACCGAGCAACTCCAGCCCGGCGATCGTGTGCTCTTCTACACCGACGGGGTGATCGAGAGGAGAGACCCGGAAGGTGAGGCCTTCGGACTGTCCCGGTTGGCCGACCTCCTCGTGCGGGCCAGCCTCGACGGTGTCTCGCCGGCGGAGACCGCTCGACGGCTCTCGGCATCGGTCCTCGGGCACAACGACGATGTGCTCGGCGACGACGCCACCCTCATGCTCATCGACTACCACGGCTCTGACCCGGGCGGGTGAGTCCCCGGTCTGGGGCATCCGGAGCCGCTCCGCTCGCCGATTGAGCGTGCGACCGAGGTCGTGCACGGGCGTGTGACTCGTAGCGCACGCCCGTGCTACCCTCGAACCATGCGGACCACGGTCGAGTTCGACGACGACACCGCCAAGGTGATCGACCAGCTCCGTCAGGAGCGGGGCATCGGCGTGTCCGAGGCCGTCAACGAGCTCATCCGCCGCGGGCTGCTCCCCCGGCCCACCGCAGCGCCCTTCCGGCAGGCCACCCACCCGCTGGGGTTGAAGGTCGATGTCACCAACATCGCCGAAGCCCTGGATCTGCTCGAGGGCTCGGACGCCCGGTAGGTGCTGGTCGACGCCAACATCCTCCTGTACGCGGTCGACGAGACCAGTCCGTTCCATGAGCGGGCGAGGGACTGGATGGAGGAGACCCTGAACGGAAGCCGCCGGGTCGGCCTGCCGTGGGCGTCGCTCACCGCGTTCCTGCGGATCGTCACGAACCCCCGTGCGCTGGCCGACCCCCTGGCCCCGGCTGCAGCCTGGGCGCTCGTCGATGCCTGGCTCGATGCCCCGACCGTGTGGGTGCCCACGCCCGGTCGGGGCCACCGGGAGATCCTCGGACGGCTCGTCGGCGACCTCGACCTGCGGGCCAACTTCATCCCCGACGCCGTGCTCGCCGCGCTGTGCATCGAGCACGGCCTGGAGATGGTCTCGGCTGACACCGACTTCGCCCGCTTCACCGAGCTCACCTGGCACAACCCCATCGCCTGACGCCGCCGAGCATCCCGGGTCCGATCGATCCGCTGAGGACGGGCTGGGCCTCACCGGCCCCAGGCGCCCTCGAGCTGGGAGTCCCCGACGTGGGTGTCGAGCCAGACCTGCAGGGGTCGGGCCTGGTGCAGGAAGTCCACGACGCCGGCGGCACCGATGGCGCGACCTCGGACTGGACCCCCCTGCGAACCCTCCGGGTCACCTGACCCACGATCGGGCGGGGCCCGGGCCGGTACGGTCCGCACGGTGAAGCTGACCATGACGGCCCTGGCTCTGACGGCGCTGCTCCTCACCGGTTGCGGCGACGACGCCGACGACCGGGTCGACACAGGGGCGCCCGCGGTGACCTCGACGATCTCTGCGGCGTCCGCACCGTCGACGACCACCAGTCCGTCGACGACCACGACGGTGGCCGACGACGTGGGCTCGCAGCCCGGCATCGAGGAGTTCACCGCCCAGTGCCGGGAGGGTGACGCCGAGGGCTGCCGGCAACTGACCGACGCCACCCTCGGGGAGATCTGTGACGAGGGCCAGACGGTCGCCTGCCAGGTCACCGGGGCCCGGGTGGGCGAGGGCGACCCGGACGGCGACGGGACCGTGCCGTTCGAGGAGGGCTGTCGGGCCGGCGAGTTCGAGGACTGTGCCGAGCTGTCCGACGCCACGCTGCAGACCATCTGTGACGAGGGCCAGACGGCGGCCTGCCAGACCTACCTGGCCCGGACGGGCGAAGGTGGGGAGTGATCCCGGCCGGCGCCGCTCATGGCGGGTCGGCGGGCGACCGATGGGAACGGCGGTGAGCGGGGTGAGCCGCCTCGTGACCGGGTAGGGCCAGCGCCCGCGATCAGGAGGTGCGACATGGATTCGGTCAGTGATCTGGTGGGGGTGGCCGTCGTGGTGACGATGATCGCCTGGGGGTGGTGGATGACCCGGGAGGCCTGGGCGATGCTGTTCCCTTCCCTCGAGCGTGACGAGGTCATCGTCCTTCCCTGACCGCGCCTCCTGGTCGGGTCTCAGGGCTCAGCTGGCGCCGCTCTTGGTGTCGGGGGCGCCTCCGGAGTAGTTGTCGTCGTCGGAGGGGGAGGTCGGCTCTTGGTCACCGAACACCGGGCCCTGGTCGGTCGGGATGTCCGAGGACGGGTCGACGGTGCTGACCTGGTTCTCGACGGTGGTCGAAGCGGTGTCGTCGTCGGTGGCGGTTGCGGCGAACCAGCCGGTCAGGGCACCGGTGACAGGGCGTAGGCCACGATCCCGAGGGCCCGGGCGAGGTACCAGGTCATGGCGGTCACCCTCGCGACCGGGCCTGCGAGGCCGACGGGCGCCCGCTGGGAGTTCGCTGGGAATCCGGTCCGCCGTCGGCAACCCGGTCCGGCTGCCACACTCACCGGATGGACACCGAGGATCTCCGGCTGGCCGTCTACCACCACCTGGCCGGCACGGGTCGGGCCCCGGTGAACGCGGCGTTGGCGGTGGTGTTCGACGTCGAGGAGGATGAGATCGTCGCCGGCCTGGAGGCGCTCGACGAGGAGCGCCACCTCGTCCTCCGGGACGGCCGCATCGTGATGGCCCATCCCTTCGCGACCATTCCCTTGGGGTTCTCGGTGATGGGGAGCGACACGCTCTGGTGGGGCGGTTGTGCCTGGGACAGCTTTGCCCTCCCACACCTCCTGTCCGACGAGGGCGAGGTCCTGGTGGCCACCACCTGCCCGGGCTGTGGCGCCGCCCTGTCCTGGGTGGTCGGCACCGAGGCGCCACCGGCGGGCGACGAGGTGGCCCACTTCCTCGTCCCCACCGCCCACCTGTGGGACGACGTCGTCCACACCTGTGGCCACCAGCGCCTGTTCTGTTCAGAGGCGTGTGTCGACCGGTGGCTGACCGACTCGGACAACGAGCGGGGCTACGTCATGGACCTCCCGACGCTCTGGCGCCTGGCGGAGGGCTGGTACGCCGGTCGGCTCGACCGGGGCTACGTCCGGAGGGAACCCGAAGCGGCCCACACCTACTTCCGCGAGGTGGGCCTCGAGGGAGCGTTCTGGGGCCTCTGACCGGCCTCGGTGCCAGCACTCGACCGCGGCCCTCCTCTGTCGTGGACGGCACAGGGCGATGCCCACAACGTGGTCAGGCGCCCTCGAAGCCGGTGAGGACGCCGGCGACGTTGGTGCCGATGGCCTCCACGGCGTAGCCGCCCTCCATGACGAACAGGGTGGGGACCCCGAGGTCGGCGAGGCGGGCCCCGAGCACGGGGTAGTCCGAGGTCTCCAGCTCGAAGCAGGAGATGGGGTCGTCCTTGTAGGTGTCCACGCCGAGGGACACGACCACGGCATCGGGGGTGAAGGCCCGGACGTGGCCGAGGGCGTCGTCGAGGGCGGTGAACCACGCCGGGGCCCGGGTGCCCATCGGCAGCGGGTAGTTGCGGTTGGCGTCGACGCCGGCGCCGGCGCCCCGCTCGTCCGCGTAACCGGTGAAGAACGGGTACTCCTGGCGGGGATCGCCGTGGAGGTTGGTGACCAGCACGTCGCCCCGCTCCCAGAAGATGTCCTGGGTGCCGTTGCCGTGGTGGTAGTCGACGTCGACGACCGCGACCCGGACCATCCCGTGGTCGAGCAGGGCCTGGGCCGCGGCGGAAGCGTTGTTGACGAAGCAGTAGCCGCCGTAGAGGTCGAGGGCGGCGTGGTGGCCTGGCGGTCGACACAGGCAGAACGCGGCCCGGTCGCCGGCCAGGAGCAGGTCGACCCCGGTGAGGGCCACGTCCGCGGAGGCCAGGACCGCCTCGGCGGTGCCGGCCATGATCGGCGAGCCGGCGTCGAAGGAGAAGTAGGAGAGCCGCCCGTCGATGGCCTGGGGCTCCCGTTGGCCCATGCGGCGCACGGGCCAGGCCAGGGGGAGGGCGTCGGTCTCGTCGGTGTGCTCCTCCAGCCAGAGGGCCCAGGCCTCCTGCAGGAAGGCCAGGAAGCGCTCGTCGTGGACCCGGGTCAGCGGCTCGATGCCGTGGGCCGTGGGCGCGAGCACGTCGCCGAGCGCGGCGGCCCGCACCGCCGCCAGCACGAGGTCGGCCCGCTCCGGCTTCTCGAAGGGCGGACGCAGCGCCCCGTCGATCAGCTCCCCTCGGGCGTGGTGGAGGCGGTGTGCCTCGGTGTAGACGGTTTGCACCACCCCGGGTGTAGCACGGTGCCGACGGTCGACGAAGGGGTCTCGCCGGTACCGTTCCCGCTCAGCACCGGCGAGGCGAGTGAGAGGCAACGTGGCGAGGCTCGGAGCGTTCCTGGTGGTCGCCCTGGCGGTGACGGCGACCTGGTCAGACGGCGGTGGGCCGCGTCCCGCGTCCGCCGAGGCGCCGGCGTCGGTGGCCTTCGTGGGCGACTCCATCGGCCGGGACGCCCAGCCCGAGATCACCGCCCGCGTCACGCCCACCAACCCCATCGCCTACTTCCACGCCATCGGGGCGGGCTACACCGACTACCACCTGCCGCTGCTGCTGCCCATCGTGCAGGACCCCGACGGCCCCGACATCGTCGTCGCCGAACTGGGCACCGGCGATGCCTTCTGGAGCAGCACCGTCCAGCAGTTCGAGACGAGCATGCGCCGGTTCCTCCGGCAGGTCACCCCGCATGTCGACTGCGTGCTGTGGCTCGACCAGAAGCCAGGCGGCAACCGGGCCTATCCGATGATCAACGACCGGGCGGAGGCCTTCAACGAGGTGGTGCATCGGGTGGCCAACGCGGACCCGAAGGCCACCTACGTGCACTACGCCGAGTGGACCCGCCTGGCCGACGCCCCCTCGCCGTACTTCCTGGGTGACTACCTGCACCTGACCCCGGCCGGCGAGGACGGCCTGGCCCTCCTGGTCAGCAGCGCCGTGCGGGGGTGTGATCCCGATCTCACCAGCGGGCCGTTCTGGGACGTGCAGGACGACTTCTGGGCCGCCGACGCCATCGCCTGGGCGGCGGGTGAGGGCATCGTCACCGGCTACGACAACGGCAGCTACCGGGCCGTCGTCGGCCAGTTCCGTCCGACGGTCACCCGGGGCCAGGCGGCGCAGATGGTCTGGCGGCTCCGGGGGACGCCCCCGGTGGGCGGCGGCCACGGCTGGAGCGACGTGCCCCGCTGGTTGGCGCCCGCCCTGCGCTGGGGCCGGTTCCGGTCCGTGTTCGACGGGTACCCGAACGGGACGTTCCGTCCCGACGAGGAGGTCACCCGGGGCCGGTTGTTGAGCTGGCTCTGGAAGGCGGCGGGCCAGCCGACCGGCTACCTCGGTGACCACCCCTGGCCCGACGCCCCCCAGAGCCTCCGCCTGGCGCTGAAGTGGGCGGCCGCCGAGGGGATCGTGACGGACATCGGCGTCTTCCGGGCGAATGGCACCGTGGACCGGGCCACGATCGCGGTGTGGCTGCAGGCCACCGACGCGTTCCTGGCCCTCCCGCCACCCCCGGCCCCGCCCACGACCGCGCCCCCGCCGACCAGCGTCCCGACCACGGCGCCCGCGACGGCGGCGCCCACGACGGTCCCGCCCACGACCGTGTCACCGACGACCGTCGTCCCGTAGGGTCAGGCCCATGGCGGACCAGGCCACCTTCGTCGAGCAGGCCACGCCGCTCATGGACGGCCTCTACGGCGCGGCGCTGCGGATGACGCGGAACCCGTCGGATGCCGAGGACCTCGTCCAGGAGACCTACCTCAAGGCCTACCGGGCGTTCCACAGCTTCCAGGAGGGCACCAACCTCAAGGCCTGGCTCTACCGGATCCTCACCAACACCTACATCAACAGCTACCGGGCCAAGAAGCGCCGCCCGGACGAGACCGACCTCGAGGAGGTCGAGGACCTCTACCTCTACCGCCGCCTCGGCGGCCTCGAGGGGGCGACGGCGGGGCGCAGCGCCGAGGAGGAGCTGCTGGACCACATCACCGACTCCGAGGTCAAGGACGCCCTGGAGGCCCTGCCCGAGCAGTTCCGCATGGCCGTCCTGCTGGCCGACGTCGAGGGCTTCGCCTACAAGGAGATCGCCGAGATCCTGGACATCCCGATCGGCACGGTGATGAGCCGGCTGCACCGGGGAAGAAAGGCCATGCAGAAGCAGTTGTACGAGTACGGCAAGCAACACAACCTCGTCCCCCGCGAGGCCGAACCGACCCCGACCAGCACCTGAGCCCCCATGTCCGACAAGTGCGACGAGACCCTCAGCGAGCTCTACAGCTACCTCGACGGTGAGCTGACGGTCGAGGTCCGGGAGAAGATCCGCTTCCACCTGGACGACTGCCCGCCGTGCGGCGACATCGCCGTCTTCGAGGCCGAGCTCCGCCGGGTCATCGCCTCCAAGTGCACCGACAAGGTCCCCGACGACCTGCGGGCCCGCATCATCGCCGCCTGCTCCGAGGACCCCGCGACCCCCTGACCGGCTCAGAACGAGGCGGTCAGCTGGTTTCGTACTCGAGGGTCGCCAGGTCCGCCGGGCCGATGGCGTCGACCAGTCGTTGCTCGGCTGACCCGTCGCCGGCCAGGTAGAGGTCCCAGAAGGCGATGGTCGACGCAGTGACGACGTCGTCGGCGGGGTCGGGGTCGTTCTCGAAGGGGGAGGCGTGGGCGAACTCGTGGAGGGTGACGAACCACTTCGGGGGCGCCGACTCGGCGTAGGCCGCGACGGCGTCGGCGTAGGGGAGGGCGAAGTCCTCGTCCGCGTGGACGATCATCAGGGGCAGGCCCCGGGAGAAGTCGAACTCGCCGCCGACGGTCAGGCGGGCGCCGTCGAGGACCATGGCCGCGATGGGGCGCTCGTCGAGGCAGCAGTCGTTGAAGGCGACGCCGTAGGTCGTGGCCCCGCCGAGGGAGAGGCCGGCCACGCCGATGCGTTCGGGGTCGATGGCGCCGTACACCGGTGACGCGGGGTCCTCGTTGGCGGCCAGCATCTCGTCGATGACGAAGCTGATGTCGCCGGGCTGGTTGCCCAGGTCGGTCCAGGTGGCCTCGCCGGGGACCTCGTCGTTGGACAGCGGGAAGGCGGGGGCGGCCACGGCGTAGCCAGCCTCGGCCCAGGCGGTCAGGAGCTGGGTGAACTTGCGGGGGTGGCCGTTGAGGCCGTGGGCGAAGGCGACGAACGGGAACGGCCCGGACCCGGCGGGGAGGTAGACGTCGGTGGGGAGCAGGCGCTGGTCCTGGTGGGGCATCCCGGCACCGGCCTCGGTGGGGCGGGAGGTGTCGACCAGGTCGAGGGTGAACGTGGCCATCTCCGTACGCGTCGGCACGGTCGTCGTCGTGGTGACCTCGGGGGCGGTGTCGTCGCTCACCGCCCCGTCCTCGGCGCCGTCGTCACCACAGGCTCCCGCGAGCACGAGCACGAGCAGGACAACGGCGATCCCTCCGATCCGGCGCATCTGGGTGCGAGAACGTACCCGTTATGCTCCGCGCCCATGGTTCTCGGCGTCGTCTGGCACTTCTGGTTCGCACCCATCCTGGTCCTGACCGTCTTCGCCATCCTGGCGACGACCCTCTTCGGCTACCTCGCGCAAGGTCTCCTCCCCCCGCTACCCCAAGAACTGACCCCGTCCGCGTCGCTCCGTGACTGACGCCATCGACTGGGCCCTGGCGCTGCGGGTCTCGACCCGCTTCTCGGGCCACGAACCCTTCGCCGACTCCTATCACTACGCCGCGCTGACCCCGGACTTCGCCGAGCTCACCGCCATCGCCGAGGAGCGGGTGGCCGAGACCACCGGGCTGGTGTCCGCCGCCGGCCCGGCCCGGGCCCGGGTCGTCGACCGGCCGGCCTGGATCGCCGCCAACCTGGCCTCCTTCCAACGGCTGCTGCGGCCCCTCACCGAGAAGCTGGGCGACCGCATGGGTCCCGGGCCACTGGCCCCGATCACCCAGAAGATCGCCGGCGCCGAGGTCGGGGCCCTGCTGGGGTGGATGTCGACCCGGGTGCTCGGCCAGTACGACCTGCTGGTGGCCGAGGACGAGTCCCCCGAGGACCAGGACCTCGTCTACTACGTGGGCCCCAACGTCCTGGCCCTCGAGAAGCGGTTCGCCTTCCCGCCCCGGGAGTTCCGGCTCTGGCTGGCGCTCCACGAGGTGACCCACCGGGCGCAGTTCACCGGCATCCCCTGGCTGCGGACCCACTACCTGGGCCTGGTCGACGAGGTGGTCGGAGCCGTGGATCCCGACCCCAAGCGCTTCATCGCCGCCATCGGCCGGGTGGCCGACGACCTGCGCGAGGGGCGCAAGCCCCTCGAGGACGGGGGCTTGGCGGCCGTCTTGGCCTCCCCGGAGCAGCGCCTGGCCCTGGACCGGGTGGCGGGCCTGATGAGCCTGCTGGAGGGCCACGGGGACGTGACCATGGACCGGGCCGGGGCCGATCAGATCCCTTCGGCCGAGCGCTTCGGCCGGGTCCTGCGCCAGCGTCGCCAGCAGGCCAACGGTCTGGCCCGCCTGCTCCAGCGCCTCCTCGGCCTCGAGGCCAAGCTGGCCCAGTACGAGCAGGGCGAGAAGTTCATCGCCGCCGTCGAGTCCGTCGGCGGGCCCCGCGCCCTCGACACGGTGTGGGAGGACCCGGCCCGCCTGCCGACCCTCGCGCGAGATCCGCGATCCCGCCGGCTGGCTGGCGCGGATCGACCGGGCTGCGGCGTAGGTCCCGGCCTTGGGCCTCCGGGAGGAGTTGCTCGGCCGCTGCTCCTTCCCCGACGCGGGCACCGAGGTCACCTGTGCCGTCTCCGGCGGGGCGGACTCCCTGACCCTCCTCGTCCTGGCCGTCGCGGCCGGCTGCTCGGTGACCGCGGTGCACGTCGACCACGGCCTGCGCCCCGGCTCGCGGGCGGAGGCCGAGCGGGTGGCCGACGCCGCGGCCCGCTACGGCGCCCGCTTCCGGAGTGAGGCGGTCACCGTGCTGCCGGGGCCGAACCTCCAGGCCCGGGCCCGGGCCGCCCGGTACCAGGTGCTGCCCGCCGACGTGCTCACGGGCCACACCGCGGATGACCAGGCCGAGACCATGCTCCTGAACCTGATGCGGGGCGCAGGTCGACCGGGCCTGGCCGGGATGCGTCGGGACCAGCGGCGGCCCCTGCTGGACCTGCGCCGGGCCGAGACCGCCGCGCTCTGTGTCGCCGAGGGCCTCGACGCCTTGCAGGACCCGACCAACCGGGATCCCACCCACCGCCGGACCCGAGTGCGCCACGAGGTCCTGCCGCTGCTCGATGACGTGGCCGGCCGGGACGTGGTGCCGGTGCTGGCCCGTCAGGCCGAGATCCTGGGCCAGGAGACCGAGCTGTTGGACCGCCTGGCCGCCGACCTCGACCCCACCGACACCCGGGCCCTGCAGGTCGCCGAGCCCGCCCTGGCCCGTCGGGCGTTGCGGGCCTGGCTGTGGCGGGGCATGGGCGCCGAGTACCCCGTCGACGCCGCCGCCATCGACCGGGTGCTGGCCGTGGTCCGCCACGAGGCGAAGGGCGCCGACGTCCAAGCGGGCTGGCGGGTCCTGCGGGCCGACGGCCGCCTCCGCCTCGAGCGCTGAGCCCGCTGGGTCCTGCCCCGGGCGTCACGGATAAGGTCCGGGCACCATGGGCGACGCGGGCGACGACGACGGATCGGTGGTGCGGGTCGAGGATCCGCACCTGGGCCGGGTGGTGGTGGCCGCCGACGTGTTGGCGGCCCGGGTGGCCGCACTCGGCGCCCAGATCACCGAGGACTACCAGGGGCGCCCCCCGCTGCTCGTGGGAGTGCTGAAGGGGGCGTTCATGTTCATGAGCGACCTGTCCCGCCACATCGCCCTCCCGGTGGAGTTCGACTTCATGGCCGTCTCCTCCTATGGGGCCGCCACCCGGACCTCGGGCGTCGTGCGCATCGTCAAGGACCTGGACATCGACCTGCAGGGCCGGGACGTCCTGCTGGTGGAGGACATCGTCGACAGCGGCCTGACCCTGCGCTACCTGAAGCGCAACCTCGAGTCCCGCAACCCGGCCAGCCTCGAGGTGTGCGCCCTGCTCCTGCGGGAGGGGGCGGCCGACGGGGCCAGCCTCAAGTACGTGGGCTTCGAGATCCCGCCCGACTTCGTCATCGGCTACGGCCTCGACGTGGCCGAGAAGTACCGGAACCTGCCGTACATCTGCGCCTACAACGAGGAGCTCTGAGCTGGTGCCGGGTGACGAGGTGGTGAACGGCGACCTGCCGCCGGTCGACCGACCCCGCATCGAGGCCGCGGTGCGCGAGATCCTGGCCGCCATCGGCGAGGACCCCGACCGTGACGGCCTGCAGGACACGCCGGCCCGGGTGGCCCGCATGTACGAGGAGATCTTCTGCGGCCTCCGGGAGATGCCCGACCACCACCTGCAGGTGACCTTCGACGCCGGCCACGACGAGATGGTCATGGTCCGCGACATCGCTCTGGTGTCGACCTGCGAGCACCACCTCGTCCCCTTCATGGGCAAGGCCCACGTGGCCTACATCCCCAACGACGACGGTCGCATCACCGGCCTGTCCAAGCTGGCCCGCCTGGTCGACGCCTATGCCCGCCGTCCCCAGGTCCAGGAGCGGCTGACCACCCAGATCGCCGATGAGATCGAGCGCACCCTGCAACCCAAGGGCGTCCTCGTGGTCATCGAGGCCGAGCACCTGTGCATGTCCATGCGGGGGGTGCGCAAGCCCGGGTCTTCGACGGTGACCTCGGCGGTGCGGGGGCTGTTCCGGGAGAACGTGGCCACCCGCACGGAGGCCATGCGCTTCATCGGTCGTGACTGACCGCGTCGCGGCCCGGCGGTGAGCCGACGGCTGCTGGTCCTGGTCGGCGTGGCCGCCCTCGTGGCGCTGGGCACGGCCTACGCCTGGACCCAGGTGGTCGACGACGACGGCCCCGCCGAGGAGACCGCAGCGTCCCCGGCGTCGACGACCGCCGCCACCACGACCACGGCACCGCCGGTCACCACCACGACCGCCCCGCCCTTCCGGGGCTGGGTCGACCCGGCGTCCTCGGGCCAGCCGTTCCCGAACGCCACCGTCGAGGGCCTGCTCACGTTCCGGGGGAACCCGACGCGGAGCTACTACGGCGAGGGCCCGGTTCCCCGCCAGCCCCGCCAGCAGTGGACCTACCCGGGCTCGGCCATGTGCTCGGAGTCCTCCGACGGCGAGGGCACCCGGACCTGGTGCGGCACGGGCTGGACCGGGGAGCCGGCCGTCTTCGAGCGGGACGGCCGCACGTGGGTCGTGTTCGGCGCCTACGACCGGGCGCTGCACTTCGTCGACGCCGACACCGGCCAGGACATCCTCCCGCCGTTCCCGACCGGTGACCTGATCAAGGGGTCGGTCTCCATCGACCCGGAGGGCTACCCGCTCGTCTACTTCGGGTCCCGGGACAACTACCTGCGGGTGGTGGCCTTCGACCGCCCCCAGCCCACCGAGCTGTGGTCGCTGTCGGCCGACGCGGTGTCGCCGACCATGTGGAACAACGACTGGGACGGCTCGCCGCTGGTCATCGGCGACCACCTGCTGGAGGGCGGCGAGAACAGCCAGTTCCACATCGTCAAGCTGAACCGCAGCTACGGCGAGGGCGGCCTGGCCCAGGTGGCGCCCCAGCTCGTGTTCAACACGCCGGGCTGGGACGACCAGCTCCTGGCCGACATCGGCGACACCCAGGTGTCGATCGAGAACTCCGTCGCCGTGTCGGGCAACACCGTCTACTTCAGCAACGGCGGGGGCCTCGTCCAGGGCTGGGACCTCACGGGGTTCCGGGACGGGCGGCCGCCGCGGCGGACCTTCCGCTTCTGGACCGGTGACGACATGGACGCCAGCGTGGTCGTGGACGAGCAGGGCTTCCTCTACGTCGGGGTCGAGTGGGAGCGCCACAACGCCCGGGCCACCGACGTGGGCCAGATACTGAAGTTGGATCCCCGGCACCCGAACCGGCCGGTCGTGTGGGCCATCGACGACCAGGGGGCCGACACCGCGGGGGTGTGGGCCACCCCGGCGCTGTACCGGGACATCGTGATCGTGGCCACCAACGGTGGGGCCATCAAGGGCATCGACCGCCGCACCGGCGCGGTGCGCTGGGAGCTCTCGCTGCCGGGGCCGACCTGGCAGTCGCCGGTGATCGTGGACGACGTGCTCATCCAGGGGGACTGCAACGGCTTCCTGCACGCCTATGACGTGTCGGACACCACCGTCCAGCCGCCGGAGCTGTGGCAGATCGAGCTGGGGGGTTGCATCGAGTCCACCCCGGCGGTGTGGCGGGGGCAGATCTTCGTGGGCACCCGCGCCGGCCTGATGCACGCCATCACCGGCCCGCCCCGCGCCACGCCCGGCGGCGGTTGAGCGCTCGGTAGCCTGCCCGCCGTGCGGGCCTTGGTCATGGGCGTGGTGAACGTCACGCCCGACTCGTTCTCCGACGGGGGCCGATACCTGGACCCCGAGGCCGCCGTGGCCCACGGGCGGCAGCTCATCGCCGAGGGCGCCGACCTGATCGACGTGGGCGGCGAGTCCACCCGGCCGGGCGCCGAGCCGGTCGGGGTCGACGAGGAGATCCGCCGCGTGGAGCCGGTGATCGCCGCGCTGGCCGACGCCTGCCGGGTCTCGGTGGACACCCGGCACGCCGCCGTGGCCGAGGCCGCCGTGGCCGCGGGGGCCACGATGGTCAACGACGTGTCGGCCTCGCTGCACGAGACCGCGGCCCGCCTCGGGGTGGCCTGGGTGGCCATGCACATGCAGGGCGAGCCCGGCACCATGCAGGCCGACCCGCACTACCACGACGTGGTCACCGAGGTGCGGGACCACCTGGTGTCCCGGGCGGAGGCCGCGGCGGCCGCCGGGGTCCGGGAGGTCTGGATCGACCCCGGCTTCGGGTTCGGCAAGACCCTCGAGCACAACCTCGACCTGTTGGCCCACCTCGACGTGCTGGTGGGCACGGGATGGCCCGTCCTGGTGGGCACCAGCCGGAAATCCAGCCTCGGCCGGCTGCTCGCCGACAGTGACGGCACTCCCGATCCACCCCCCGCCGAGGACCGTCTGGAGGCATCGATTGCCACGGCTACGTACGCGATGGCCCGGGGAGCGGGCATGATCCGTGCACACGACGTGCGGGCCACGGCCCAGGCTGCCCGCGTCGTGCAGGGAGAGATCACGAAATGAGTCGAGGATCATGACGCCGAAGGGCAAGTGGGCGCGAGGGATCGTCCCGCGCAACTTCCACTGGATCGTGAAGGACCAGCTCGCGGTCTGTGAGCGGCCCGGCGGGTACGGGTCGAACCACCGTCGCGTCCGGCGCCAGGAAGAGATCATCTGGCTGCGGGAATCCGGCTTCGGCTGTGTCATCTCGCTCATCCCCTCGCCCCACAACCTGCACAACTACGACGAGCTGGGCGTGGCCTGGCAACACCGTCCCTTCACCGCCGAGGACGACGTGGCCACCTACCTGCTGGACCTCTACCCCGAGCTGGACCGCCTCCGGGCCGAGGGCACGATGGTGCTGTTGCACCAGGACGAGCTCAGCGACCGCCTGGTCGGGGTCATGGCCGGCTATGTGATCTGGTCCGGGCTGCTGGACAACGGCCCCCAGACCATCTCGGTGGTCGAGCGCATGGTCGACCGCCAGATGGGCCCCACCGGACGCGGCCTGGTCACCCTGGCCCTCGCCCTGCGCGACCGGCGCCGGGCGTCGACCTGACCGACGGGACCGAGGGGTTGGCCGTGGGGGAGCCGGATCGGATCGAGTTGCGGGGCCTGCGGGTCCTGGGCCTGTGCGGCCTCCTGCCCGAGGAGCTGACGAGGGTCCAGCCCCTCGAGGTCGACCTCGACGTCATGGCGGACCTGGCCCGTCCTGGTGAGACCGATGCCGTGGACGACACCATCGACTACGGCGCCCTGTGTGCGATGATCGAGCGCATCATCCGCGAGGAGCGCTTCGACCTCCTCGAGGCCCTGGCTCGCCGTCTGGCGGGAGCGGTGATGGCCGACGAGCGGGTCGAGGCCGTGACTGTCGTCGTGCGCAAGCTCCGCCCCCCGGTGCCCCAGCAGCTCGACACCTGTGGCGTGCGCATCACCCGCACCCGCGCCCAGCTCGCTTGACCCGGGCCTTCCTCGGCCTCGGCTCCAACCTCGGGGAGCGGCGGGCGTTGCTGGCCGCCGCGGTGGCGGCGATGCCGGACCTGGTCGCCGTGTCGCCCCTCTATGAGACCGATCCGGTCGGGGGTCCCGAGCAGGGCGCCTTCCTGAACCTGGTCGTGGAGCTGGACACCGCCCTGTCGGCCCGGGACCTGCTGGGCCTGTGCGGGGAGCTGGAAGCCGCCGCCGACCGGGTGCGCGAGGTCCGCTGGGGCCCCCGGACCCTGGACGTGGACGTGCTCTGGGTCGACGGCGAGACCGTCGCCGAGCCCGACCTGGAGGTGCCCCATCCGAGGATGGGGGAGCGCCGCTTCGTCCTGGCCCCCCTGCGGGACCTCGCCCCCGACCTCGTCTCGCGCCGAGCAGGTGGAAGCCGCCGAGGGCGACGTGCGGCTGGTGGGGGAGCTGTAGGTCCGGCTCGTCGGGCTGGGCCCGGGTGAGCCGGCAGGCCGTCGGGCTGGGGAGAACCGAAGGCAGGGATGGGGGCGTGGGGACAGGCGGCAGGTCGGCGGGGGCAGGCGGGGCCTCCCGAGTCCGGAATCTCACCCGCTGTGACCAGTTCTCGTTCTGGCGCCCGATCCTCCGCCTATAGGCGGCAGATCGGGCGCCAGTTCGGCGATGGTGGGACGACCGGGACGACTTGGCCACCGAGCGTGAGATTCCACCGATGGGAGGGCACCGACGAGCCGGGCAGGCCCCCCGCCGCCCCCATCTCTGCTTCATTTCCGCGCCCCGACAGCGGTGCGGGCAGGATGGGGGCATGCGTGCGATCGTCGTGGAGGAGTTCGGGCCGCCGGAGTCGTTGACGGTGCAGGAGCGGCCGGAGCCCGAGCCAGGGCCGGGGCAGGTGCGGATCCGGGTGGAGGCCGCCGGGGTCAACTTCGTCGACTCGATCATGGCCAGCGGCGGCTACCAGTTCAGCCCGCGCGTCCCCTATGTGCCCGGCTCCGAGGTGGCGGGCACCGTTGACGCCGTGGGCGAGGGGGTGGACGCCGTTGCCGTCGGCGACCGGGTCCTGGCGTCGTGTGGCTTCGGTGGGTTCGCCGAGGCGGTGACGGTCAAGGCCGACCAGGCCCTCGCCATCCCGGACGGGCTGGACACCGCGACGGCGGCGACGGTCGTGCAGGCCTACGGCACCGGGCTCTTCGCCCTGGAGATGCGGGCCGGCCTGAAGGAGGGCGAGACGTTGCTGGTCCTCGGCGCGGGCGGCGGCGTCGGCCTGGCTGCCGTCGACGTGGGTCGGGCGCTGGGCGCCCGGGTGTTCGCGGCGGCGTCCTCGGAGGCCAAGCGGGACGCGGCGTTGGCGGCCGGGGCCGAGGCGGCCATCGACTACACGACCGAGGACCTCAAGGTCCGGGCCCGTGAGCTGGCGGGCGGCACCGGCGTGGACGTCATCTACGACCCCATCGGGGGGGACATGGCCGAGGCCTCCATCCGGGCCCTCGGGGACTTCGGGCGCTACCTGGTGATCGGCTTCGTCGGCGGGATCCCGAAGGTGCCGACGAACCAGATCCTCCTGCGCAACCGGTCCGTCGTCGGCGTGGAGTGGGGCGGCTGGGCGCTCTTCCACCCCGAGGAGAACGCTGTGCTGATCCGCCGCCTCCTCGACCTCCTGGCCGAGGGCCGCCTCCACCCCTCGGCCCCGGTGGCCTACCCCCTCGAGGAGGGCCCCGCCGTGCTCGCCGCCCTGGTGGCCAGGGAGCTCACCGGCAAGGCCGTCCTCGTCCCGTGACGCCCGAGACCCCGGTTCTGGGTACAGCCCTGTGTCGCCCAGGACACAGGGCTGTACCCAGAACGAGTTGATGCGGGTCCGGGTCGTCGGGGCGGGGCGGGCGGGGGGCGCGCTGGCCCTCGCCCTCGAACGGGTCGGGTGGACGGTCGAGCCGACGCTCGGGCGGGGCGACGACCTGACGGGCGCGGCGCACGAGGTCGACCTGCTCGTGCTGGCGGTGCCGGACCCCTTCATCGCGGAGGTGGCGGCCGCGGTCGAGTCGGACCCCGACACCGTCGTGGCCCACTTGGCGGGCTCGTTCGGCCTGGCCGTCCTCGCCGGCCATCCCCGTCCGGCCGCGCTGCACCCGCTGGTGGCCCTGCCCGACGCCGAGACCGGCGCCGCGCGACTGGCCGACGGGGCCTGGTTCGCGGTGGCCGGTGACCGACTGGTCGGGCAGGTCGTGGCCGACCTCGGCGGGCACGCCTTCACCGTGGCCGACGAGGACCGGACCCGGTACCACGCGGCCGCCGTCATCGCCTCCAACCACCTCGTCGCCCTGCTGGGCCAAGTCGAGCGGGTTGCTCCGGACGGCGTTCCCCTCGAAGCTTTCCTGGCCCTGGTCCGGGGCACCGTCGACAACGTCGCCGCCCTCGGCCCCGCTGCGGCCCTCACCGGACCGGTGGCCCGCGGCGACTGGGCCACCGTCGAGCGCCACCTCGCCGCCCTCCCTGCCGACGAACGCGAGGCCTACGAGGCGATGGTCGCCCAAGCCAAGCGACTGGCGGACTGACTCCGCCGAAATTGCGTGACAAATCGTCGCAATTTCAGATCGGGGGCAGGAATCGCGTGCCCCCGACGACCCTCGGCTCAACCCACGCGCCCATCCCTGCCTCGTTGTCGGTTTCCCCGGCCCGGGGCCGGCCGGCGTTGGTCCCAGCGGCCCACGTGGACACACTCACGCCCGTGAAGGTCGCCACCACGATCGCGGAGACCCGGTGGGTGCTGGACGAGGCCCGGCGGGAGGGGGGCACGGTCGGGCTGGTGCCCACGATGGGGTACCTGCACGACGGGCACCTGTCGCTGATGGCGGCGGCCCGGGCGGACACGGACCTCGTCGTGGCCACCATCTTCGTGAACCCGCTGCAGTTCGCTCCCGGGCGAGGACCTGGCCTCCTATCCCCGGGACCTGGACGGGGACCGGGCGAAGGCCCAGCGGGCCGGCGTGGATCTGCTCTTCAGCCCCGAGCACGCCGAGATGTACCCCGAGCCGGTCCTGACGACGCGTCGCCGTCGGCGGCCTGAGCCAGTCCATGGAGGGCGCCTCCCGGCCCACGCACTTCGCCGGGGTGGCCACGGTCGTGGCCAAGCTCTTCGCCATCGCCGGCCCGTGCCGCGCCTACTTCGGCGAGAAGGACTTCCAGCAGCTGGCCGTGGTCCGACGGATGGCCGCCGACCTGTCCTTCCCGGTCGAGGTCGTGGGCTGCCCGATCGTGCGGGAGCCCGACGGCCTGGCCATGTCCAGCCGCAACGCCTACCTGACGCCCGAGGAGCGGGAGGCCGCCCCCGTGCTCCAGCAGGCCCTGAAGGCCGGCGCGGCCTCGGTCCTCGCCGGCGAACGGGACCCGGCTGCCGTCACCGCCCTGGTGGGCGAGATCATCGCGGCGGAGCCCTTGGCCGAGTTGGACTACGTCGCCCTCGTGGACCCCGCCACGCTCGAGCCGCCACCCGGCGCGCTCGAGCCCGGGACCTATCGGCTGCTCACCGCCGCCCGCCTCGGCACGCCCCGGCTGCTCGACAACATCGCCCTCACCGTCCCCGGTTGAGGGCAGACCTCGGGACCTCGGCCCCTGGAGCCCCGGAGCCGGTCGGCCCACACTGGGACCGTGGCCGACAAGGTTCGACAGCACTGGGACGCGGTGTGGTCCAGCAGACGGCCCCACGAGGTGAGCTGGTACGAGCCCGATCCGTCCGTCTCGCGGCGGCTGATCGAACAGGTCACCCGCCCCGACCAGGCCGTGGTCGACATCGGTGGTGGGGCCTCGCGACTGGTGGACCTCCTCCTGCACGACGGCTTCCAGGACCTCACGGTGCTCGACGTCGCCGCCGCCGCCCTCGATCAGGCCCGCCAGCGGCTGGGCGCCCGGGCCTCGCTGGTCAGGTGGGAGGTCGCCGACGTCACCCGATGGGACCCCGGGCGGCCCTTCGCCCTCTGGCACGACCGGGCGGTCTTCCACTTCCTGGTCGAGGACGAGGACCGGCGGCGGTACCTGGACACCCTGCGGTCCGCCGTCGCCGATGGCGGCCACGTCGTCCTCGCCACCTTCGGGCCGTCGGGCCCCGAGGAGTGCAGCGGCCTGCCCGTGCGCCGGCAGGGCCGGGCCGACCTCGTCGAGGCCCTCGGCGCCGACTTCTCACCGGTCGAGCTCCTCGACGTCGTCCACCGCACGCCACTGGGGGCCGATCAGGCCTTCCTCTACGGCCTCTTCCGCCGGGACGGCGCCTGACCCTCCGCGCCCGAACGGTGCCGCCGCGTCCCGCTCGTCGTAGCGTCCTCCTGCAGTGACGGCCGAGCTGGACCTGCTGGTCCTCGGGAGTGGGGTGGCGGGCCTCAGTCGCCGCCGTACGGGCCGCGGGCCCCATGGGCCTCCGGGTGGGCCTCCTGACCAAGGGGGTCCTCGACCAGGCCACCACCCGTTGGGCCCAAGGGGGCGTCGCCGCCGTGCTCGACGAGGACCCCGACTCCCTCGACCTGCACATCTCCGACACCCTCGAGGCCGGGGCCGACCTGTGTGACTCGGCCGCCGTGCGGGTGCTGGTCGACGAGGGCCCCCGCCGGGTCCACGAGCTGATCGCCTTCGGCGCCGTCTTCGACCTCGATGCCCGCGGGCGAGCTGGCGCTGGCCCGCGAAGGCGGCCACTCCGAGCCCCGCATCGTCCATGCCGGTGGCGCGGCCACCGGCGTCGAGGTGGAGCGGGCCCTCGTCGCCGCGGCCCGGGCCACCGCGGCGGAGGTGTACGAGCACACCTTCGCGGTCGACCTGGTGGTGGAGGAGGGCCGGTGCCGGGGCGTCACCGCGATCACCCCCGACGGCTCCGTGGTCACGATCCGGGCCCGCCACACCCTCCTGGCCACCGGCGGCGCCGGCCAGGTCTTCGCGGTGACCACCAACCCCGCCGAGGCCACCGGCGACGGCATCGCCATGGCGCTACGGGCGGGCGCCGTGCTCGCCGACATCGAGTTCGTCCAGTTCCACCCCACCGCCCTGCACCACCCCCAGATGCCGCGGCCCCTGTTGTCGGAGGCCCTGCGGGGCCACGGCGCGCTGCTGCGGGACAAGGACGGCAACCAGTTCGTGGACGAGCTGCTGCCCCGGGACCAGGTCTCCCGAGCGATGACCGCGAAGATGATCGAACAGGACGTCGACCACCTCTGGCTGGACGCGACGGTGCTGGAGAACTTCGACGAGCGCTTCCCGACCATCGCCGCTTCGCTGGCCGAGCTCGGCCTCGACCCCGCCACCGACTGGCTGCCCATCGCCCCCGCCGCCCACTACACGTGCGGCGGCATGGTCACCGACCTCGACGGGGCCTCGGCGCTCCCCGGGCTCTGGGGCGCGGGGGAGGTCACCTGTACGGGGGTCCACGGCGCCAACCGGCTGGCCTCGAACTCGCTGCTGGAGGGCATGGTGTTCGGCCCGCGCGTGGTCGAGGCCATCGAGCGGGGCCAGGACGGCCCGACCTCCACCGGCGCGATGCGGTCGGTGCTGGGCACCGATGCCCCGGGGGTCATCCCGGGGGTCCCGGTGCCGGATGCGTCGCCCGGGCCCGTCGGCCCCCCCGCCGAGACCCCCCGGTCGGCCGCCGACGAGCGGGCCGCCCTCCAGAAGGCCATGACCTTCGGGGCCGGGGTCCGCCGCGACGTCGACTCCCTCGGCCGAGCCGGGCAGGCCGTGGCGACGGCCCACGCCGCGGTGGCGGGCCAGGACGGGGTGGCCTGGGCCGAGGTGCGCAACCTGGCCGACGTGGCCGCGACCATCGTCCGGGCGGCCACGGCGAGGCAGGAGACCCGGGGGGCCCACACCCGTGAGGACTTCCCCGAGACGGACCCCGACGCTGCGCGCACGGTTCCTCCACGGGACCTGACCGTTACGCTTTCGCAACGATGACCGAGGCCCAGACGCCCGCGGCCGCCTGGTACCCCGATCCGGGCGGCAAGCACGAGCACCGTTACTGGGACGGCTCGCAGTGGACCGACAACGTCGCCGATCACGGCCGCCAGTCCGTCGACCCGCTCACCGCCACCCACGTGCCCACCACCGCCCACTCCGCCGAGAAGGTCCAGAAGCAGGTGCAGCGGCAGGCCGGCATCCAGGCCACCGGGCCCGGCGGCGGCACCCTCTTCACCGAGCCGGTCCTGGTGGTCAACCAGAAGCGCAAGCTGATCGAGCTGAACACCGAGTTCGCCGTCTACGACCAGCAAGGCACCCAGATCGGCGCGGTGCGCCAGGTGGGCCAGAGCAGCGCCAAGAAGGCCGTGCGCTTCCTGGCCAACGTCGACCAGTTCCTCACCCACAAGTTCCAGATCGTCGACGTCCAGGGCAACGTGCTCATGGCCCTCACCCGGCCGGCGAAGCTGGTCAAGTCCAAGATCCTGATCGCCGACGGCCAGGGCCGTCCTCTCGGCGACGTCGTCCAGCAGAACGCGATCGGCAAGATCCGCTTCGCCCTCGAGTCCGGCGGCCAGACCCTCGGCAGCATCAACGCCGAGAACTGGCGGGCCTGGAACTTCTCGATCAAGGACCACGCGGGCACCGAGGTGGCCCGCATCACCAAGACCTGGGAGGGCCTGGCCACGACCCTCTTCACCGCGGCGGACAGCTTCGTCGTCCAGATCCACCGTCCGTTGGACGAGCCCCTGCGCTCGCTGGTCGTCGCCAGCGCCCTGTGCGTGGACGTCGCCCTCAAACAGGACGACCGCGGCTTCAACTGAGCCTCCCCTCCGAAGGAAACCCCCCACGATGATGCCGACCCGCCACTACCTCCGCCGTCTGCCGCGCACGCTCATGTTCTGGCTGTTCATCGCCGTGGTCGTGCTCTTCGGGTTGCGGCTGGTCTTCCCCCGTCAGGGCTTCGACAAGGTCGACACCGGCGAAGGCCCCCTGGACGTCGCCGCGGCCGCCGACGGGGTCTGGGTCCTCAACCACGAGGAGCAGTCGGTCACCCTCGTGAACCCGGCCGACGAGGGCGTCATCTTCACCGCGCCCGTCGGTGAGGGCGTCGCCCCGACGATCAGCGCGGACGACAACGGGGCGTGGCTGCTGCTGGACGACGGGAGCACGCTCGCCCTCCTCGACCCGGTCAGCGAGGAGGTCACCGAGCGCATCGACGTCGAGGCGGCCCTCGACGGACCGGCCCAGGACCTGGCGGCGGGCGGGGGCTCGATCTGGCTCACCAGCGGCGCCTCGGGGATGCTGGCCCAGGTGGACGCCGAGTCCGGTGAGATCGGCGAGACCATCGACATCGGCCAGAGCATCTTCCAGCCCCAGATCGTGGACGGGTCCCTTTGGGTGGCCCGCTCGGACGGCGTGGCCGAGTTCGACCTGGACACCGGTGAGGAGCTCCAGGTCATCGACAGCGCCCGCGCCATCCGGGGCTACGCGGTCGGGACCGACACGATCTGGGTGCTCACCGACATCGACGGGGAGCTCGAGCAGGGCACCGTGGTGGCCATCGACATCGAGTCGGGCGAGGAGACCGCGGCCACCGTCGTGGGTGGCACCCGCCCGTCGGGGATCGTGCTGGACGAGGACCAGCTCGTGGTCACCGGTGGCGGCGGGATCATGGTGCGGGTGGGGACCGACCCGCTCCAGCCCGAAGCGGCCGAGCAGGTGTCCCTGGAGAACGCCCTGCTGCGAGGGCCGGTGCTGTGGGACGGCCGCGTCTGGGCCGCCGACGGCATCGACGGCGTCATCTACCAGACCCTGGACGACATCCAGGGCGGCGCCACCACCGGCACGACCGTCCCCTGAGCGCCGGTCAGGCGACGGGCTCGGGGGCCTTGACCGGCACCCGCCGGTAGAGGGCGGCCAGCCAACCGGTGTTGGCGGCCAGCAACGGGCCGCCGAGGGCCAGGACCAGGACGTACCCCGCGGCGAACGGGGCCAGTCGGGGGTCCAGGCCGGCGGGGATGGCCAGCGCCACCAGGATCAGGGCGAACTCCCCGCGGGACACCAGGGTGAGGGCCAGGTTGGCCGCCCCCTTCGGCCGCAGGCCGTTGAGCCGGCCCACGCCCCACCCGGCGACCACGGCCATGACCAGGGTCAGGGCCACGGCGGCGACGACGGGGAGGGCGACGGAGGCCACGTCCCCGGGGTCCACCGTGAGCCCGAAGGTGAAGAAGAACGCGGCGGCGAACGCGTCCCGCAGCGGCAGCACGAGGCGCTCGACCCGGGAGGCCACCGGGCTCTCGGCGATGACCATGCCGATCATGAACGCCCCGATGGCGTCGGAGACCCCGACCTCCTCCGCCAGGCCGGCCGTCAGCAGGGCCATGCCGAGGAAGGCGACCGTGAGCAGCTCGTCGTCGCTCGGGGCCAGCAGCCGACCGACCAGCCCGCCGCCCCACCGGGCGAACGCGGTCAGCGCGAGGAGGAACAGCACGGCTTTGGTGAAGCTCCAGACCGCGGCGGGCCCCGAGGTGTCGTCCAACAGGGGCTGCAGGGCGGCCAGGTAGAGGGCGAGGAACACGTCCTCGACCACGATCACCCCGAGGATGAGCTTGGTCTCGGGGTTGGCCAGCCGCTTGAGCTCGACCAGGAGCTTGGTGACGATGGCCGACGAGGAGATGCCCACGACCCCGGCGATGACCAGGGTCTCGGCCCCACCCCACCCCATGGCCAGGCCCAGGAGCAGGCCGGCCCCGACGTTCAGCGCGATGTAGAGCCCGCCACTGCCCAGCAGCCGGGTCCCCCCACCGGTCAGGTCACCGAGGGAGAACTCCAGGCCCAGGTAGAAGAGCAGCAGCACGAGGCCCATGGCGGCGATGAGCGCGAAGTCCTCGGGATGGCTGACCAGCTCGATCCCGGGGGTGTTCGGGCCGCAGACGATGCCGGCCAGCATGAAGAGGGGGATGGTGGGCAGGCCGAGACGGCGGCCCAGGCGGCCGACCACGGCCGCGGCGATGAACGCGCCACCCAGGGCGACGAGGGTGTGGCCCATGGCTCAGTTGATGAACTGGTCGAGGAAGCCGGCGAGGTCCTCGGGCCGGCCCATCACGACCAGTTGGTCGCCGACCGCCACCACCTCCTCGGGCTCGGGTGCCACGATGGACGCGTCCCCCCGCACGATGGCCGCCACGGTCATCCGACTGGCCTGCCGCACGCCGGCATCGGCGATGGACCTCCCGGCGAGGGCCGAGCCCTCCCGCACCGTCACCCAGTCGATAAGCAGCCCACCGATGACCGCCTCCACGCGCTTGACGGCGGCGGGGGTGAAGTACGAACCGGCGATGACCGCCCCGAGCCGACGGGCCACGTCGTCCTCGACCGACACCGACTCGCCGCCCTCGTCGTCATCGACATCGGCGGTCACATAGAGGTCGCGCCGGCCCGTGTGGTGGATGACGACGCAGATCTGGCCGTCGTCGGGCAGGCCGAAGGTGTACCGGCGCCCGATGCCCGGGAGCTCGTCCTCGTCGATCTGTCCTGGTGCCGGCATCCACCGAGGGTAGGAGGCCGAAGGGCCGCTGTCCCGGGAGAACGGGCTGGGAGGGCGTGAATGGCGGGCAAGTACGCTGAGGTCATGGTGACGTCCCGGCCCGTCGACCCGCCGCGCCATGCGGTGCGGGCGGCGGTCGCCCTGGCGTTGGCCGAGGACCTCACCCCGTTGGGGGACCTGAGTGCCTCGCTGGTGCCGCCCGAGGCCCGGGCCACCGCCGTCCTGGCGTCGCGTGCCCCGGGCGTCTTCGCCGGGCGGGCCTGTGTGGACGAGGCCTTCGCCCAGGTCGACGAGGCGGTGCGCGTCGAGTGGCTGCTCGCCGACGGCGCCGACCTGGCGCCCGGCACGGTGGCCGCCCGGGTGTCGGGCCCGCTTGCCCCGATCCTCACCGCCGAGCGCACGGCGCTGAACTTCGCCCGCCACCTGTCGGGGGTGGCCACCCTCACCCGTCGCTTCGTCGAGGCCGTCGGCCCCGACGTGCTGGTGTGGGACACCCGCAAGACGATCCCGGGGCTGCGGGCCCTCGAGAAGGCCGCGGTGCGCGCCGGCGGTGGGGCCAACCATCGGGGGAACCTCTCGGACTGGGTGATGCTCAAGGACAACCACCTCGCGGTGCTGGACGTCGCCACGGCGGTCGCCCAGGCGCACGAGGTCTGGCCCGGACGCACGATCCACGTCGAGTGCGACTCGGTGGAGCGGGCGGTGGCCGCCGCCGAGGCCGGCGCCGACGCCCTCCTGCTGGACAACCTCGGCCCGGAGGACGCCGCTAAGGCGGTCCTCGCCGCCCGGGAGGCGCTGGCCGGCCGTCGCTGCCTGATCGAGGCGTCCGGCGGCATCACCCTCGAGACCGTGGCCGCCTACGCGACCACGGGCGTCGACGCCGTCTCGGCCGGCGCACTCACCGATTCGGCCAAGGCCCTCGATCTCGGCCTCGACGTGGAGATGGAGGGACCGGCCTGATGCTGCTGGCCGTGGACGCAGGCAACACCGACACGGTGATCGGGCTCTATGACCTGTCGGTCACCGAGCCGCAGGCGGCCGACGACGGGCTCATCGACCACTGGCGCATCGCCACCCACGCCGAGCGGACCGCGGACGAGCACGCGGTCATGTTCCAGGGCTTCCTGGCGGCCAAGCGCCGCAACTGCGTTGGACGACATCGAGGGCATCGTCATCTCGTCGGGGGTCCCCCGGGTGATGGCCAACCTCCGCAACATGGCCGACCGCTACCTCGGCCGGTCCGCAGTCGTGCTCGAGCCGGGCACCCGCACCGGCGTGCCCATCCGCACCGACCACCCCCGTGAGGTCGGCGCCGACCGGATCGCCAACGCCGTGGCCGCCTACGACCTCTTCGGCGGCCCGACGATCATGGTCGACTTCGGCACCGCGACGACCTGTGACGCCGTGTCGGTCGACGGCGAGTACCTCGGCGGCGCCATCGCCCCCGGGGTGGAGATCAGCCTCGACGCCCTGGTCGGCCGGGCCGCAGCCCTGCGCCAGGTGGAGATGGCCGAGCCCCGCTCGGTCCTCGGGCGCACGACCGTCGAGTCGATCCAGTCCGGCATCGTCTACGGCTTCGCCGCCCAGGTCGACGGCCTCTGCACCCGCATCGAGGACGAGCTCGGCGAGTGCAACGTGGTGGCCACCGGCGGCCTGTCCCCGCTCATCGCCCCCTTCGCCGAGTCGATCCAGCACGTCGAGCCCTGGCTCACCCTGCACGGGCTCCGGCTCGTCTACGGCATGAACGTCGAGTGATCGCGGCATGACCGATCCTGCCCGGGTCCCGTACCGGGTCGAGCCCACCCATCACGCCGCCGAGATCGTCGAGGCCTACGGGGTCATCGCCGACGGCGAGGAGACCGGGGTCGTGGTGACCGTCGCCGGCCGGCTCATGCTCCAGCGGCCCCACGGCCGCCTGGCCTTCGCCGTCCTGCGGGACCTCACCGGCGACGTCCAGCTGTTCTCCCTGGAGAAGGCGACGGCTGACTACGCCGAGCTCATCGCCCTGCCCCTCGGCACCTGGGTGCGGGCGACCGGCGAGGTGGTCAAGACCCGCAAGGGCGAGCTGTCGGTGAAGGTGGCCGACTGGGAGGTCCTGGCCCGTCCGGTGCGGCCGTTCCCGGACAAGTGGCACGGCCTCACCGACCCCGACACCCGGTACCGGCAGCGGTACGTGGACACCTGGGTCACCCCCGAGGCCCGGGCCGCGCTGCTGGCCCGCTCCAAGATCGTGTCCCTGTGTCGTCGCTGGCTGGAGGACCGGGACTTCATCGAGGTCGAGACCCCGATCTTCCACCCGATCCCCGGCGGGGCACTGGCCAAGCCCTTCACCACCCACCACAACGCGCTCGACCAGGAGCTGTTCCTGCGGATCGCGCCCGAGCTCTACCTGAAGCGCCTGGTCGTCGGCGGCTTCGAGCGGGTCTTCGAGATCGGCCGGGTGTTCCGCAACGAGGGCCTCTCGCCCCGCCACAACCCCGAGTTCACGATGCTCGAGCTCTACCAGGCCTACGCCGACTACGGCGACATCATGGCCCTCACCGAGGAGCTGGTGGCCTACTGCGCCGGTCGAGGTCACGGGCAGCACCACCGTCGACGTACGGGGGTCGGGAGCTCGACCTGTCGACGCCGTGGCGGCGGGCGTCGCTCACCGACCTGGTCGAGGAGGCGCTCGGCGTGCGCGTCGACGTGCGCATGCCGGTCGAGGACGTCCGAGCCATCGCCTTGGAGCACGGCCTCGAGCCCGAGGCGTCCTGGGGCAGCGGCAAGATCCTGCTGGAGCTCTACGAGAAGCACGTCGAGCACGGCCTCTGGGACCCGGTCTTCGTCATCGACTACCCGAAGGAGGTCTCGCCGCTCTCGCGGGACCACCGGGAGCTGCCCGAGATGGTCGAGCGCTTCGAGGCCATCGTCGCCGGCCGGGAGCTGTGCAACGCCTTCTCCGAGCTGATCGACCCCGTCGAGCAGCGGGCCCGGTTCGAGGACCAGGTGCGCCAGGGCGAGGCCGGTGACGACGAGGCCATGGTCGTCGACGAGGACTACCTCCGGGCCCTGGAGTACGGCCTGCCCCCCACCGGCGGCCTGGGCATCGGCATCGACCGCCTGGTGATGCTGCTCACCGGCTCGTCGGCCATCCGTGACGTGATCGCCTTCCCCACGCTGCGGCCCGAACCGCCGCACGCGGACCACCCCCGACCGCTGACCCCCGACGAGGAGAGCTGACGTGCGCGTCCTGTTGACCGGCATGGGGGGCGACTTCGGCGCCAAGACCGCGGCGCTGGTCGAGGCCGACCCCGCCGTCGAGGCCGTGCTCGGCATCGACGCCTACCCGCCCCGCCGCCGGCTGCACCGCAGCCACTTCCTGCGCATCGACCCCCGCGACACCGCCCGGACCGGGGCCGCGGTCCGCGACTTCGAGCCGACGGTGGTGATCCACCTCGGCGTGTGGGAGCCCGACGCCCGGGCCGAGCCCACGGTGGCCCACCGCCGCACGATGGCCGGCACCGAGGCCGCCCTCGGGGCCGCGGTGGCCGCCGGGAAGCTGGAGCACCTGCTGGTCCGCTCGGGCATCGAGGTCTACGGGCGGGGTCCGGCGACCCCCCGCTGCCCGACCGAGGAGGACCCGGTCCGGCCCACCTCGCCCTACGGTCGCACCCTCCACGCCGTCGAGCAGGCCGCAGCCGCGGCCGGGCGCATGGCCGAGGTCCCGGTGGCCCACCTCCGCTTCGCCCCGACGGTCGGAGTCCAGTACCCGAGCCCCCTGGTGCGGCTGCTGCGCCAGCCGGTGGTCCCGGTCAACGCCCTCTCGCTCACCGCCGTGGAGCCGGCGGCGTTCAGCCTGGTCGACGTCGAGGACGCCGCCGCCGCCTTCCTGGCCGCGCTGCGGCGCCGGGTCGACGGCGCGGTCAACGTGGTGGCGCCCGGGTCCATCACCCCGTATGCCGCGGCTCGCCTCGGCGGCCGGGTGCCGCTGCCGGTCCTGCCCCTGGGCTGGGTGCCGACCCGCCTGTTCGGTCGTCTGGCGGGCACGCCGATCCCCGCCCACCTCCACGAGCTGCTGACCCGGGGCCGCCTGGCCGACGGTGGTCGGGCCGACGAGGTCCTGGGCATCGTCCCCCAGCGCCACACTGAAGAGGTCGTGGCCGGCCTCTATGACTGGGCCCCGGTCGTCTACCTCCGCCCCGGCGAGGTGGCCGCGTAAGCGCCAACGACACCGAGGCAACCAAGGGGGCGTCCTTTCGGGCCGCGAGTCGTCGAGGGCGAACCCGCACTCGAATCCCACTCTCCGTGGCGGAATCGTCCGACGACCACCCCCGCCGCCGATACTCGAGGCAATACCTGGCGGAAACCGCAAGGTATTGCCTCGAGGTCCTCGGGCTGACCACGGCGCGTGGGATCGAGGGCCTCCGAGCCCCCTCGAATCGGTTCCCGCCGCCCATCCCGGCTTCGTTGCCGTTGTCCTGAGTCACGGTGCTAGCGGTTGTTCACCTGCCGTTCGCGCTGGTGTAGGTTCTGGAGGCGTGCCGCATGCCATCGCTGGTGACGGGACCCGCATCGCCTACGAGCTGTGCGGCCGGGAGGACGGTGAGCCGCTCGTCCTCATCCAGGGACTGAGCGCCGATCGCCGGGGCTGGCTCCGCCAGCGGGGCACCCTCGGCGAGCGGTACCGGCTGCTGCTGATCGACAACCGAGGGGTCGGGGAGTCCGACCGGCCGCCCGGGCCCTACGACCTCGGCGAGATGGCGGCCGACGTCGTCGCTGTCATGGACGACGCCGGCTGGGACTCCGCCCACGTGATGGGCGCCTCCATGGGCGGCGTGATCTCCCAGATCCTCGGCGTGCTGCACCCCGAACGGGTGCGCTCCCTGGTCCTGGCCTGCACGGCCTGCCGTCACGAGACCTGGCGACGTGAGCTGCTGGCCGGGTGGAAGGCCACGGCCCTCGACGGGGGCATGCGCAGCTTCGCGGAGGACAACGCCAAGTGGCTGGTCGGACCCCGCTCGGTGCGCCGGTTCTGGCCGGTCCTCAACCTCTTCGGCGGCCTGGCCCTCAACGTCGAGCCCGAGGCCTTCGGCGCCCAGGTCGACGCCATCCTCCAGGCCGACGAGAGCCTCCGGCACTCGCTGTCGGAGGTCACCGCGCCGACCCTGGTCATCGTGGGCAGCCAGGACGTCCTCACCCCGATGGCCGACGCCGAGGAGATCGCCGAGGTCATCCCGGGCGCCCTGCTGGCCGTGGTCCGGGGTGGCGCCCACGGCTTCATGTTCGAGCACGCCAAGGTCTTCAACGAGACCGTCCGCAGCTTCCTGGACACCGTCACCGCCGAAGCCTCCGGCGTCATCCGCCGCCTCCCCGCCGCCTGACCGAGGGGGGCCAGCACCACCCTCGCGTGGGGGTGGGCCGGGTTGTCCCGGGAGGTCGGATCGGATCCACTGGCCGGTCGTGGGAGGGATCGGGCTGCTCGTTCGTGCCGAGGTGCGTCGCCGTTGGCCCGCGCTCGTGGGAATCGGGTTGCTCGCCGGTCTGATCGGTGCCGCAGTCGTCGCGGGGGTGGCCGGGGCTCGCCGCTCGGAGACCGCTTTCGACCGCCTGGCCGAGCGCACGGGCCAGCCCGATGCCTCGCTCGTCACCTTCGTCGAGCCGGCGTTCCTCGATGCCGTGCTCGCCCTCCCGGAGGTGGAGGATGCCTGGCCCGTGCGGGGCGTGGTCGGCCAGGTGCTGGATCGCCCGACGGTCAGCTACCTGGCGGTCGTGTCGGGGCCGCTCCGCCCCGCCGGGCTGGTCCAGCCCCTGATCCAGTCCGGCCGGCTCCCCGCCGACGACCAGGCCGACGAGGTCGCTGTGGCCGACGCTCTGGCGACTGCCCAGGGCATCGAGGTGGGCGACGTCCTGCCGCTCGGCCTGCTGACCCAGGAGGAGTTCGAGGCCTTCGACATCGGTTTCGGCGAGCCGGACGGACCGAGGGTCGATCTCGAGGTGGTGGGGACCTTCACCTTGGCGGGGAACGAGGACACCCAGGAGGTGGGGCTCCTGGGCTCGCCGGCGTTCCACCGCGAGTACAGCGATCAGGGTGGAGGCGGCAACGGGGCCATGATCCGACTGGTCGACGAGCCCGACGCCACCGACCGGTTCGCGGCCGGAGTGGTGGCCGCCGCCACCGCCGTCGACCTCCCGGCCGATGCCGCCGAGTTGGGGGCCTATGACCTCGATCTGGCGGCGGATGTCCGGCGGCGGAGCCACACCTCTGCCGCCGTCGTGGCCCGAGGGCTCCTGCTGGTCGCCGCGGCCGCGCTGGTGGTCGGGCTGCTCGGGCTGGTCCAGACCGTCGGCCGGCACCAGTCCCGGAGCATCGGGGCCCGGCCCGAGCTCGGGGCCCTCGGGATGGACCGGGCCCAACGCACCGTGGCATCGGTCCTCCCGTTCGCCTTGGTCGCCGTGCCGGTGGCCGTCGTGGGGACCGGGGCCGGTGCGGTGGCGCTCTCGCCTCTGCTGCCGATCGGCTCAGCCCGCCGGCTGGAGCCCTCGCCGGGTGTCGAGGTGAACCTGGTCGTGGTCGGGCTCGGTTCCCTGGTCATGGGTCTTCTGCTGGTCCTCATCGTCGCCGGGGTCGCCGCGGGCGGGAGCGTCGCCGGGGACCGGATCGGGTGACCGGTGCGCTCGCCGTTCGGCCGGGTCCTGCGTTCGGGGCTCCCCCTGTCGGCGGCGGTGGGCACCGCGTTCGCGTTGGACCGGGGCCGATCGTCCCTGACCGTCCGGGCGGCCATGGCCGGCGGCGTCGTCGCCGTGGCCGCGGTGGTGGGCGCAGCCACCTTCGGTGCTTCGGTCGCCCGACTGGTGGACACGCCCGCCCGCTATGGCGCTCCCGGCGACCTCGTGGTCAGCGACGTCCGTGACGACTTCCTCGAGGAGGCGCAGGCCGACGAGGACATCGCGGCCGTGCTGGAGACGCGGAACTTCGATGTCTTGGTGGACGGCGCGCCTGCGTGTACGCGCTCAGCAGCGAGGTCCTCAAGGGCTCGATCGGGTTCCGCTACCTCGAAGGCCGGGCGCCGGACGGACCGGCCGAGGTGGCGTTGGGACCGGCGCTCGCCGCCCGCCTCGACGTCGGGATCGGGGACACGGTCTCGGTGGGCGAGGCGGCGGTGCCGACCACGGTGGTCGGCACGGTGCTGGCTCGTGCCGACACCGGGGCCAGCGACGCGGACACCGTGATCGTGGCCGACGAGGTGCGGGCGACCGAGTCCGCCGGTGGGGTCTTCCGGGAGGCCATCGTGCGCTTCGCCGACGGCGTCGACGTGGACGCCCGGGTCGCGGCTCTGGCGGCCGATCTCGAGGTCGAAGCCGTCGAGGCCCCACCCCGCATCCGCGACATCGCCCAGATCCGCAACCTGCCCCTGGTGCTCGCCGGTGGGGCGGCCCTGCTCGGGATCGCCCTGCTCGGCCATGCGGTCGCGGCGACCGTACGGCGCCGGGGACGGGACCTGGCCCTCCTACGGGCCCTCGGCACCCGACCCCGGGAGAGCGCCGTGGCGGTGGTGGCCCTGGCCGTCGTCCTCGTCCTGGTGGGGGTGGTCTTCGGGATCCCCGTGGGGATCCTCGTCGGCAACCTCGCCTGGCGGGTCCTCGCCGCGAGCCTGTTCGTCGACGACGCCCTGACGGTCCCGGTGCTCGTGGTGCTGACGTGTCTGCCGGTCGGCCTCGTGGTGGGGCTGGCGGCCGCCGCCTGGCCGACCCGGCGGGCCGAGCACCTGGCGGTGGCCGACCAGCTCCGACGGGAGTAGGCGCCCGTCAGCGGTGTCCCTCCCGGACGACATCCACCATCGCCGCCGCGACGAGGCCCACGGCCGCCCCCGAGCCTCAGGCCAGGGTGACGGGGGCCGCGTGGTCGTCGAGGGGGAGGTCGCCGTCGGTGGTGGCGGTGGCGTCGAAGGTCAGGAGCTCGGCATCGCCGACGAGCGTGGTGGCGAAGGCGGTGTCGGCGGCGTCGCGACCGGTGGCGATGCGGACCAGGGACGAGCGGGGAGCGAGACGGGTCGGGTCGAGGACCCGCCAGGAGCCGTCGACCCGGGCCTCGACCACGGCGTGGAAGTCCATCGGGGTGAGGCCGGGGGCGTAGACCGCCGCCAGACGGGCGGGGATGCCGCGGGCCCGGCACAGGGCGATCGTGAGGTGGGCGAAGTCCCGGCACGCGCCGGCGTTGGCCGCGAGGGTCTCCAGCGCCGTGGTGGTCGGCCCGCTCATGCCGAGCACGTAGGCCAGGCGCTGGAAGACCCACTCGGCGATCATGTCGGCGGTGGCGTCAGGGCCGAGCTCGACGCCGGCGAAGCCGACCATGGCGTCGAGGGGCAGTACCGGCTCTGGCGGAGGTAGGTGATCGCTTCGGTGTCGAGGTCCGTCCCCGGTCCGGCGGCGGTCGAGGTCGGCCGGACGGTCGCCGAGTAGGCGAGGTGGAGGCGCCCGGCGTCACTGCGCACGACGTGGATCCGACCCCCGTGCTCACCGGTGTGGTCGGTCACCTCGGCCGGCCGGCCCGTCGAGGGTGACGGTGAACTGTTCGCTGGTGATCGCTCCGGCGGTCGTCGCCGGGGCGATCTGCATCGCCAGCACCGTGCCCGGCTCGACGGCGAAGGACATGGTGCAGCCGACATGGCGGTCGGCAGGGACGGACGGCAAGCCCTCAGCCTAAGGAGCCGACGGTGGTCCCGTCAGGGGGTGTCGGAGCGGACGGGGAGGGTGGGGGTGCCGTGGCGGGGCCCTCGGTTCCCGCCGGGCCCGACCGAGAGGCGGCCGGCCAGGAGGGCCATGACGATGAGGGCCGGGCGTCGGTTCATGGCGTCGGGACCAGTGGGTCCTCGCTCTGCACGCCGTCGTCGCTCACGTGGCTGGACCACGTGGTGCCGTCCCAGAAGCGCATCTGGTGGTGGCCGGCCGGGTCCGGGTACCAGTTGGGCGGCTGGGGCGCGCCGGCGACCGGCTGGGGCTGGGCCGTGACGGGCGCCTGCGGGGGCCAGGCGGCGGGCGCCGCGGCCAACTCGCTGCGCTTCGCCGCGCTCTGGCCGATGCCGACCACGGCGAGGACCGCACCGGCGAAGCTCACGGCCAGACCGATGCCCATCGACACCTCGACGAAGGCGGGTGGCGTCAGGATGCTGAACGCGTTCAGCGCGAGCATGACGGCGGCCCAGACGGCCACGAAGGCCCCGGTGAAGTAGAGCCCGGGGCTGACCCGGTACCGGGCGGGCGGCGGGCGCTTCTTCGCCGCGTAGACGGCGATCCCGATGATCGCCAGCAGGGCGCCGAACACCAGCACCGGCGCCCCCGTGAAGAACGGGTCGAAGGTGGGCCGAACATCTCGTCGATGACGAAGGGGTTGTCGCCCGCCTCCTGGCGCAGGTCGTAGAGCTCCCAGCCGGTGAAGGACTCACCGCCGCCCGTCACCCAGGGCAGGAACACGCCCACCACCGTGAGGGCGCCGCCGGCCAGGGCCATCAGCCCACCGTTCGTCGATCGTCGCTCCCAGCCCGTGGTCATCGTCGTGGCCATGACGGACCTCCTCTGCGTCGCTGGGTCCAGCGTCCTGCGTCGGGCCGCGACGGCCCAGGGGCGAAGGTCCTACTGCGGTGGGCTCTCGGTCCGGGCCCGGTCAGGGAGGGATCAGTACCCGAAGTCGTCGATCTGGGCGACGAGGACGTCGCTGGCGTCGGCCATGGCGTCCACGACCGGCGAAGGAGCCGAGCGCGTCCAGGGCGGCGCGGCCCTCGTCCACGTAGGCCCGGGCCTCGACCAGGGCCGCAGCGACCGCGCCGTCGCCCCGGATGATGGCCAGGGCCTTGTCGACCTCCTCGGGCTCGAGGGGGCCGCCGAGCAGCGCACCGAGGTCCCCGCCGGCGGGTCCCTGCAGGGCCCGGAGCGTGGGCAGCGTGTAGACGCCCTCGACCAGGTCGTGGCCGGCGGGCTTGCCCAGCTGCTCGGAGTGGCGGTGAGGTCGAGCACGTCGTCGACGATCTGGAAGCACATGCCGAGGGGTGGCCGAAGCGGGTGAGGGCGTCGATGCGGTCGCGGTCGACGCCGGCGACGATGCCGCCGATGCGGCACGAGGTGGCGAACAGCGCGGCGGTCTTGCCCTCGATCGAGGCGAGGTAGTCGCTCCTCGGTGCGGCCGACGTCGAAGAGGTGCTGCAGCTCGAGGACCTGGCCCCCGCACAGCTCGCCGATGGTGGCGGCCAGCAGGGCGGCGACCTCGGCGCCGAGCGACGGCGGCGATCTCCGACGCCCGGGCCAGCAGGAAGTCGCCGGCGAGGATCGCCACGAGGTTGCTCCAGCGGGCGTTGACGCTCTCGACGGCCCGCCGGGTCGTCGGCCTCGTCGATCACGTCGTCGTGGTAGAGCGAGCCGAGGTGGACCAGCTCGCCGGCCACGCCGCCGGGGACCGATCCTCGGTGGCGCCGCCGAGCTCGCCGTCGGCCGACAGCGGCGGCGGCCAGGGTCAGGGCCGGCCGGAGCCGCTTGCCCCCGGCGCTGATCAGGTGGCTGGCGACCTCGGCGAGGAAGTCGTCGTCGGCCTGGACCGACTCGGCGCAGGCGCGCCTCGACCCGGTCGAGGTTGTCGGTCATGCCGGGCAGGTGGGCGAGCAGGGTTCCCGGCCAGCGCAGCGACGATAGGCCGGAACCCCGCGCAACCGGTAGCCGACGGTGCCGTGCGCGCCAACATCCTCGTCCGGGAAGCGGGTCGGTGCCGGCACAGGTTGGAGCGTCCTGTCGGTTCCGAATCGCCGTGGGAGGACGGCCCGACCGACCGACGTGCGTACCTACAGGGCGTCGGTAGACTCGATCCATCCAGGAGCCCTCAGTCGGGCGGATCACCGTGTTCGAACGCTTCACCGACCGAGCCCGCCGAGTGGTCGTCCTGGCGCAGGAAGAGGCGCGCCTGCTCAACCACAACTACATCGGCACCGAGCACATCCTGCTCGGTCTGATCCACGAGGGTGAGGGCGTCGCCGCCAAGGCGCTCGAGTCGCTCGGCATCTCCCTCGAGGCCGTGCGCGCCCAGGTCGAGGAGATCATCGGCCACGGCGGCCCGGCGCCGTCGGGCCACATCCCCTTCACCCCCCGCGCCAAGAAGGTCCTCGAGCTCTCGCTGCGCGAGGCGCTGCAGCTCGGCCACAACTACATCGGCACCGAGCACATCCTGCTCGGGCTGATCCGCGAGGGCGAAGGCGTCGCCGCGCAGGTGCTCGTGAAGCTCGGCGCCGACCTCGTCGCGCGTCCGCCAGCAGGTCATCCAGCTCCTCTCGGGCTACGCCGGCTCCGGGCAGGGCGAGAAGGCCGGCGCCGCCGCGCGGCCAGGAGCTCCGAGCAGGCGCGCCAGTCCGGCTCGCTCGTGCTCGACCAGTTCGGTCGCAACCTCACCCAGCTCGCCGCCGAGAAGAAGCTCGACCCGGTCATCGGGCGCGAGAAGGAGATCGAGCGCGTCATGCAGGTGCTGTCGCGCCGCACCAAGAACAACCCGGTGCTGATCGGCGAGCCCGGCGTCGGCAAGACCGCCATCGTCGAGGGCCTCGCCCAGACATCGTCGAGCGGCGACGTGCCCGAGACGCTCAAGGGCAAGCAGCTCTACACGCTCGACCTCGGCGCGCTGGTCGCCGGCTCCCGCTACCGCGGCGACTTCGAGGAGCGCCTGAAGAAGGTGCTGAAGGAGATCCGCACCCGCGGCGACATCATCCTGTTCATCGACGAGCTGCACACGCTCGTCGGTGCGGGTGCCGCCGAGGGCGCGATCGACGCCGCCTAGCATCCTCAAGCCGATGCTGGCCCGCGGCGAGCTGCAGACCATCGGCGCCACCACGCTCGACGAGTACCGCAAGCACCTCGAGAAGGACGCCGCGCTCGAGCGGCGCTTCCAGCCGATCAAGGTCGAGGAGCCCACGGTCGCCCACACGATCGAGATCCTCAAGGGCCTGCGCGACCGCTACGAGGCGCACCACCGGGTCACGATCACCGACCAGGCGATCGTGGCCGCGGCCAACCTGGCCGACCGCTACATCTCCGACCGCCACCTCCCCGACAAGGCGATCGACCTCATCGACGAGGCGGGCTCCCGCCTGCGCATGCGGCGCATGGCCCCGCCGGCGACTACAAGGAGCTCGAGGACGAGATCGCCACGCGTCCGACGGAGAAGGAGGCGGCGATCGAGGCCCAGCAGTTCGAGCGGGCCGCGTCGCTGCGCGACCGCGAGAAGGAGCTCCTCGAGCCAGGCCGCGAAGGAGACCGAGATCCAGGCGGACGGCGTCGACCTGTTCAACGAGGTCACCGAGGAGTCGATCGCCGAGGTCCTCGCATCTGGACGGGCATCCCCGTCTACAAGCTCACCGAGGAGGAGACCGCCAAGCTCCTGCGCATGGAGGACGAGCTGCACAAGCGGGTCGTCGGCCAGGACGACGCCATCAAGGCGGTGTCGCAGGCGATCCGCCGCACCCGGGCCGGCCTCAAGGACCCGAAGCGCCCGTCGGGCTCGTTCATCTTCCTCGGCCCGTCCGGGCGTCGGGAAGACCGAGACCGCCAAGACGCTCGCCGAGTTCCTCTTCGGCGACGAGAACGCGCTGATCCAGCTCGACATGTCCGAGTACATGGAGAAGCACACGGTGTCGCGGCTCGTCGGCTCGCCCCCGGGCTACGTCGGCTACGACGAAGGCGGCCAGCTCACCGAGGCCGTGCGGCGCAAGCCGTTCTCGGTGGTGCTCTTCGACGAGATCGAGAAGGCCCACCCCGACGTGTTCAACACGCTCCTCCAGATCCTGGAGGACGGGCGCCTGACCGACGCGCAGGGCCGCACGGTCGACTTCAAGAACACCGTGATCATCATGACGTCGAACCTCGGCACCGCCGACCTGCGCAAGGCCACGTCGGGTTCGGCAAGGCCGACGACGCGGTCACCTACGAGAAGATGAAGGCGAAGGTGGACGGAGGAGCTCAAGCGGCACTTCCGCCCCGAGTTCCTGAACCGCATCGACGAGGTCATCGTCTTCGACGAGCTGACCCAGGCCGAGGTCACCGAGATCGTCGACCTGATGATCAAGCGGGTCGCAGACCCAGCTCGCAGAGCCAGGGTCTCGGCCTCGAGCTCACCGACGGAGGCCAAGCTCCTGCTCGCCAAGAAGGGCTACGACCCGACGCTCGGGCGCCCGTCCGCTGCGGCGTGCGATCCAGCGCCACGTCGAGGACCCGCTGTCCGAGAAGATCCTGTGGAAGGAGTTCCACGCCGGCGAGATCGTGCTGGTCGACGCCGAGCTCGACCCCGAGACCAACGAGCAGGTCATCGTCTTCGACAGCAAGGAGGGCTTCGAGCCCCCCACGCTGGAGACCGTCGGCGCCACCGACGAGGGCGGCGAGTAGCCCGATCCGAACGTCCAGAACGACGAACTGGCGCCTGATTCTCCGGTCATGACCGGCAGATCAGGCGCCAGAACGCGTCTGGGGGCGGGTGCCCTCGTGCTCGCGCTGCTGGTGCTCACCGGCTGCCGGGTCGACACCGCGGTGCAGGTCGACGTCGCCGACGACGGCTCGGGCACGGTCACCGTCGAGGTCATCCTCGACCAGGAGGCGGCGGACCGCATCCCGGACCTGGCCGAACAGCTGCGGGTGCGGGACCTGCGCCGCACCGGGTGGGCGGTCACCGGCCCGGAGCCGGTCGACGGGGGTGGCGTGGCGCTGACCGCCACCAAGCCCTTCGGCGATCCCGACCAGCTGGCCGTGGTGCTCGACGAGATCGGGGGCAACCGCGGCCCCATCCTCGACCCGGCGCTCCAGCGGGGCCGGTCGTTCGCCACGACGACCTACGACTTCACCGGCACCCTCGACCTGTCCCGCGGGATCGCCACCTTCAGCGACCGGCAGCTCACCGAGCTCCTCGACGGGTTCCCGATCGGCCAGGACCAGGCCGCCCTCGAGGCCGAGCTGGGTGCACCGCTGAGCGAGCTGACCTCGTTCACCTTCGCGATCACCCTCCCCGAGGGTGACGAGGCGGTGACCTCCACCTGGGAGACCACCCTCGACGACGACCCGGTGGCCATGGCGGCGAGCACCGAGGACCGCAACCTCCTCGCCCTGGGTCTGGCGGCCGGCGCTGCTTTGGCGCTGGTGCTCCTGGTGGTCGTGTTGCTGTGGCGCCGCATCCGGCGCGACTCAGGCCCGGGCTCCCACCGGGACTGACGCTCGCATCACCCGTCCGGGGGAGCCGCGCGCGAGACTCCTCTGATGCTCATCTTCGCCATTCTCGGTTTCGGCATCATCGTCGGGTTCATCGCCGGTTGGATCACCGGCACCGAGTCCTGGGGCAAGCGCATCGGCTACGGCCTGCTCGGCTCGTTCGTCGGCGGCCTCCTGGCCAGCCTCATCGCGGGTGACGGCCTGAGCCTTCGGCCCAGCGGCATCATCGGCTCCATCGTCGGCGCGATCATCCTGATGCTGATCGACCGCGGGATGAACAGCCGCAAGAAGTAGGAATCGACCCCGCGGTCCCGGGTGGCAGGCGCACGCACTACGTTCATGCGCCGACGGCCGACCATGACCTGACCCAGGGGGAACTCGATGTCTGCAAGCAACCCACGTCGTTGGTGGCGCGTCCTCGCCGCGTTGATGGTGCTCGGCCTCCTGGCCGTCGCCTGTGGCGGTTCTGACGACACCGGCGGTGACGACGCGAGCGGGGGTGACGACACCGCGACCGAGGGCGATCCCGATGAGGGCGTCGAACCCGTGCGCGGCGGCTCGCTCGTGTACGCCCGTGAGGCCGAGACCTCGAGTCCCTGGACCCCGGCCCAGATGATCTGTGACACGTCCTGCCATCAGGCGATCCGGGGCATCTACGACACCCTGACCTTCGTCGGCGACGACCAGTTGCCGCACCCGTTCCTGCTCGAGTCCTTCGAGCCCAACGCCACCTTCGACGAGTGGACCTTCACGGCCCGGGAGGGCATCACCTTCCACGACGGGACGCCGTTCGACGCCGACGCACTGGTCGATCACTTCGAGCGCATGCGCAACAGCACGCTGGTGGGCAACGCCATCCAGGCCGTGAACAACGTCGAGAAGATCGACGACATGTCGGTCGTGATCAGCACCGACACCCCCTGGGTCGACTTCCCCGTCTACTTCGCCGCCCAGCCCGGCTACGTCGCCTCGCCGACCTGGCTGGCCGCGGTCGACGCGGGTACCGCGGAGGCCACCGAGCCGGTCGGCACCGGACCGTTCGTCTTCGCCGAGTACAACCCCGGCGACAACTTCCGGATGACCAAGAACGAGGACTACTGGCTCGAGGCGCCCGACGGCCAGCCCTACCCCTACCTCGACGAGCTCGAGTTCCTCGTCCAGGAGGAGGACGCCACCCGTACCCGCTCCATCCAGTCCGGTGAGGTCGACATCACCCACACCGACCGGGGTCCGGACGTCGAGGAGCTGCGCGACCTGGCCGACGCCGGCTCCCTGCAGCTCTTCGAGATGACCGATCGGCAGAGCACCACCTACACCCTGATCAACGTGGCCGCCGACTCCCCCCTCCAGGACGTCGAGGTCCGACGGGCCGTCGCGCAGGCCATCGACCAGGAGTTCCGGAACGCCTCCCGGTCCGCCGGCGTGTACGAGCTGGCCAACGGACCCTTCGCGCCGGGCTCGATGGGCTACGTCGAGGACAACGGGTGGCCGGAGTACGACCCGGAGGCCGCCGCCGCGTTCGTCGAGGAGTACGAAGCCGAGAACGGGCCGATCGAGTTCAGCTACCGCACGACCGCCGATCCCGACAACGCCCTCACCGTCGAGCTGATCGCCCAGAACCTGGCCGACGTCGGCATCGACGTGGAGGTCGACCAGACCGAGCAGGGGGCGTTCATCCAGGAGGCCGTGCTCGGGAACTTCGAGGCCTTCACCTGGCGCAACCACGGTGGGATCGATCCCGAGACCGAGCGGGTGTGGTGGCACAGCGAGAACGCCGACCCCATCGGGTCCATCGCCCTGAACTTCGGCCGCTTCCAGGACGACGTGATCGACGAGAACCTGCAGATCATGCGCGAGTCCCAGGACGACGCCGAGCGGACCGCGGCCGCCGAAGCGATCAACCGGCAGTTCGCCGACCAGGTGTATGACATCTGGGGCGATTGGATCTACTGGGTGATGGCGTACCAGAACGACGTCCACGGCGTACAGACGCCGATCACCCTGCCCGACGGCACGCCGTCCTACGTCCAGGCGGGGGGCGGCAACATCAACCCGATGTCCCTCTGGGTCGACCCGGCCTGAGCCTCTGAACCGCGACGGGGGCGGGCTGTGGCCCGCCCCCGTGGCTCAGAGCGCGGCCCGGCAGGCCGTGGTGGCCTGCTGCTGGCGGATCTGCAGGCGGTCGACGTGGGCCAGGCCACGCTCGTAGTCGGTGAGCAGGTCACCCCACCGGTCGACGGCCTGGCGGGTGCCGTCGGCATCACCGGCGAGGGCCCGTTGGGCCATCCGGACCTGGGTCGACCAGAAGTCCATGCGGGTGGCCAGGACGTCGGCGGCCGCGCCGTCGAGGCGGGTCACCTGCCGGTACGCGTCGCGACACGCATCCGGGACGGCCGTCGAGCCCTCGCGGCACTCGCCCCGGAGGCGTCGATAGGCCGCGGACCGGGCATCGGCCCGCACCGCGACCGCGGGCGATGGGCCCGAACACCGCCCGCTGGACCTCGTCGCGGTGGGCCAGGACGGCCGCGGTGCGGACGGGATCCATCTCGGTGACCGCCGCGGTCCGGTCGATGACCCGGCTGCGGAGCGTGGCCGCCTGCTCGGCGCGGTCCATCGTCCGCCCACAGGCCGCACTGACCTCGTCGTCGCCACCCGGCAGCAGGCTGCACCCGGCGCCGAGGACGACGAGGAGGAGCAGGAGGGTGACAGCGGTCAGTCGGCGGCCCGTCATGGGAGCGAAGGTAGGGAGGGGTCTCCCAGCGGTCCGCCACCTCCGGGTCAAGGTTCGGCAAAGTCCGCCGAGGTCGTCATGGTCCGGCGGAGCGAACACCTGTTCTAGAGTGGGCCCGTGAGCCTGTCACCCCCCCTCCGTAGGGTCCGGCCATGAGCCGAGCCCGCACCGTCCACCGCTGCTCGTCCTGTGGCGGGACGTCACCCCAGTGGGCCGGTCAGTGCCCGTCCTGTGGCGAGTGGAACACCCTGGCCGAGGAGGCCGTCCGGGCCGTCGGGCGCCCGGTGGGTGCCGCGCCGTCCACCGGCGAGCCGGCCCTGCTGGTGGCCGACGTGCCGACCGAGGAGCGGCGGCCGGTGGCCACCGGCGTCGAGGAGTTGGACCGGGTGCTCGGTGGGGGCCTGGTCCCCGGCTCGGTGACCGTCATCGGGGGCGCGCCGGGCATGGGCAAGTCCACCCTGCTGCTCCAGGCCGCCGCCGCGGTCGCCGCCTCGGGGCGCACGGCGCTGTACGCCAGCAGCGAGGAGTCCCGGGTGCAGGTGCGGGCCCGGGCCGAGCGGCTCGGCGCCCTGACCGACCGCCTGTGGCTGCACGCCGAGGCCTCGGTGGACGACCTCGTCGGTGCCCTCGACTCGGTGCGCCCGGACCTGGTCGTGGTGGACTCCGTGCAGACCGCGTTCGACCCGGAGACGGGCTCCGCCCCCGGTTCGCTCAACCAGGTCCGGGCCGTGGCCCAGCGCCTGGTGGTGGAGGCCCGGGCCCGGGGCTGTGCGGTGGTGCTGGTGGGCCAGGTCACCAAGGACGGGCACCTGGCCGGCCCGAAGGCGCTCGAGCACATCGTGGACACGGTCCTGGCCTTCGAGGGCGACAAGCACCACGCCCTGCGCCTGCTGCGGGCGGTCAAGCACCGGTACGGGGCGACCGACGACCTCGGGGTGCTGGAGATGACCGAGGGCGGCCTGATCGGGGTGCCGGATCCCAGCGGCCTCTTCCTGGCCGGCCGGCGACCCGGGGTGCCCGGCTCGGTGGTCGTGCCCACCCTCGACGGGCACCGGCCGATCCTGGTGGAGGTGCAGGCCCTCTGCGCGGAGGTCAGCTACGTGCCGCCCCGCCGGTCGGCCCAGGGCATCGACAGCGGCCGCCTGGCGCTCTTGCTGGCGGTGCTGGAGACCCGGGTGTCGGTCAGCACCGCCAAGTCCGAGGTCTACGCCCTGACCGCCGGCGGGGTCCGCCTGGTCGAGCCCGCCGGTGACCTGGGCATCGCGCTGGCGGTGATCTCGGCGTCGAACGGCATCGCCCTGCCGGAGGACGCCGTGGCCGTGGGCGAGATCGGCCTCGGCGGAGAGGTCCGCCCGGTGGGTCGCATCGAGCACCGGCTGGCCGAAGCCGCCCGGCTCGGCTTCCGCTACGCGATCGTCCCCCGAGGGACCCCTCCGGTGGCTGGTCTCCGCTTGATCGAGGTCGGGATCGTCCTGGAGGCGGCTGCCGCAGTCGGTCTCATCACCGAGGCCGACGCCCGGGCCCTGGCCGCCTGAGCAGGGTCCCCGGCTGGGACATCGGTCACAGGGGTAAAGTTCACCCGTGGAACCGGCCAGTGACGCGATGCGTGCCGCCCTCGCCGCGACCGCCCCCGGCACCGCGCTGCGGGAAGGCCTCGACCGCATCCTGTCCAGCGGCATGGGCGCCCTCATCGTCATCGGGGACGGTCCGCAGGTCCTCAACATCTGCTCGGGCGGGTTCCTGCTCGACGGCGCCTTCAGCCCCCAGCGCCTGTCGGAGCTGGCCAAGATGGACGGCGCCATCATCCTGTCGCCCGACGCCAGCCGCATCGCCCGGGCCAACGTGCACCTGGTCCCCAACCCGAACACCCCCACCTCGGAGACGGGCACCCGCCACCGCACGGCCGAGCGGGTGGCCCGCTCCATCGACGTCCCGGTCATCTCGGTCTCCGAGCGGATGACCGCCATCGCGGTGTACGTGGGCGAGCAGAAGTACCGCCTGGACCCCATCCCCCGCCTGCTCGACGGTGCCAACCAGGCGCTCCGGGCCCTCGAGCGCTACCGCAGCCGGCTCGACGAGGTCTCCAGCAACCTCTCCGCCCTGGAGATCGAGGACCTGGTCACGGTCCGCGACGTCGTGCAGGTCCTCCAGCGCACCGAGATGGTCCGGCGGATCGCCGCCGAGGTCGAAGGCTTCGTCGTGGAGCTCGGCGACGACGGGCGCCTGGTCCGCCTCCACCTCGACGAGCTCTACTCCGGCGTGGAGGACGACCGCCGCCTCGTGCTCCAGGACTACTTCCACGAGGACGCCGGCTGGCACCTCGAGGAGGCCATGGGCGGGCCTGGCCTCGCTGGACACCGACCACCTCCTCGACTTCAAGAGCGTGGCGGGGGTCCTGCACCTGCCCCTCGACGCCGATGACCTCGACGCCAGCGTCGAGCCCCGAGGCCACCGGCTCCTGTCGAAGGTGCCCCGGCTGCCCGAGTCCGTGGTCGACGCCATCGTCGAGCACATGGGCAGCCTGCAGAAGATCATGCGGGCGACCATCGCCGACCTGGTGAACGTGGACGGCGTGGGCGAGGCCCGGGCCCGGGCCATCAAGGAAGGCCTGAACCGCCTCGCCGAGACCTCGATCCTGGACCGCTACGGATCGAGTCCCGGCGAGCGTCAGCTCGCCCGTATTTCCATCTGTTGCCGGTTGGTGATGCGGTAGGTGCCGTCGATCTGCTCGAGCCAGCCGAGGCGCAGGAACGAGGAGATCGCTTTGTTGACCCGTTCGCGGGAGGCGCCGACCATGCCGGCCAGCTCCTCCTGGGTCACGGGCAGCTCGAACTCGTCGCTGTCACCCGCCAGGTCCAGGAGCCGCTTGGCGGTCCGCCCGGTGACGTCGAGGAACATGGCGTCGGCCAGCGCACCGTCGGTGACGCGGATGCGACCGGCCAGGAGGGCCACGACCGGCCACAGCAGGCCGGGATCCTCCTCGAAGACGCCCCGGACCGCGGCGTAGGGCACGATCACGACCGTCGAGGGCTCCAGGGCCCGGGCCGCGGCGGATCGACCGTGACCGTCGAAGAGGGGCATCTCGCCGAAGAGGTCGCCGCCCTCCATGAGGGCCACCACCGACTCCCGGCCGTCCACGGCCACGTTGGCGATGGCGATGCGGCCGTCGAGCACGACGAAGAGCTCCGCCGCCTCGTCCTGCTCACCGAAGAGGACGTCGTTGCGGTCCAGAACGCGCTCCTCCGCGGCCCGCGGCGACCTTGGCCAGCGCCTCGGCGGGGAACTCGGCGAAGAGCTGGACGTCGGCGAGCAGCTCGGGGTCGACCATGGCCCAAAGGCTAGTGACATGGGTCACCGACCGGGTCCGGCAGGTACGGTCCGACGGGTATGGACAGCCGCTCGACCGCCGCCGGGACGTCCGACGTGAGCTCGGTCTGGGTCATCGTGGTGGCGGCGGGCTCGGGCACCCGCTTCGGGCGGGCCAAGCAGTACGAGTTGCTCGGTGACCGGCGGGTCATGGACTGGTCCCTGGCCACCGCCGCAGAAGCCGCTGACGGCGTCGTGGCCGTGGTGGCCGACGGTGCCCCCGACGAGCCGGCGGCCGACACGACCGTCGTCGGTGGTGCGACGCGGTCGGCGTCGGTGCGGGCCGGCCTCGCCGCGGTGCCCCCGACCGCCGAGGTGATCGTGGTCCACGACGCGGCCCGCCCGGCCGCCTCCATCGAGCTCTACGCCGCGGTCATCGGCGCGGTGCGGCGGGGTGCGGACGCCGCGGTGCCCGGCATCGCCCTGACCGACACCATCCGCCGCCGAGGCGGGGGTCTGGTGGACCGGGACACGCTGGTCGCGGTCCAGACCCCACAGGCCTTCGCCGCCGACCTTCTCCGGGCCGTGCACGCCGACGGCTCCCGAAGCGACCGACGACGCCTCCTTGATCGACGCCGCCGGCGGCACGGTCGTGCTCGTCGAGGGCGAGACCCACAACCGCAAGATCACCACCCCCGAGGACCTGCTCGATCGCCGACCGCCCTCCTCGCCGCCGGAGCCCCCGGGTGAGCCTGCGGATCGGGCAGGGCTACGACGTCCACGCCTTCAGCGACGACCCCGACCGGCCCCTGGTCCTGGGTGGGGTCACCGTCGTGGGCGGCCCGGGCCTGGCGGGCCACAGCGACGCCGACGCCCTCAGCCACGCGGTGGCCGACGCCGTGCTCGGCGCCGCCGGTCTCGGCGACCTCGGCGATCACTTCCCGGACACCGACCCGCAGTGGGCGGGGGCCGACAGCCTCACCCTGTTGGCCGAGGTGGTCCGCCTCGCGGCCGGGTCCGGATGGACCGTGGTCAACGTCGACGCCACCGTCGTGGCCGAGCGCCCGAAGCTCGGCGCCCTGCGCCCGCAGATGGCCGAGCGGCTCTCGACCGTGGTCGGCGCTCCCGTGTCGGTGAAGGCCACCACCCACGAAGGCCTCGGCGCCCTCGGCCGGGGTGAGGGCATCGCCTGCCTCGCCGTCGCCCTCCTGGAGGCCCCCTGATGCCGTCCCGCCGTCCACCCCGGGGCGGGGGCAAGGGCCGCCCGCCCGGCCGGGGCAGCCCCCGGCGCTCGGGGCCGCCCCGTCAGGGCCCGTCGTCACGCGCCGCCGGGCCGAAGCGCTCCGGCAGCAGTGGCACCCCCGGCCTCGGAGGTGACCAGGTCGAGGGTCGTCAGGCCGTCCGGGAAGCCCTGTTGGGCCCCCGGTCGGTGCGCGAGATCCTGTTCGCCGCCGACCTCGACCCCGCGCCGATCCTCGACGACATCCGGGACCTGGCCCACGAGCAGCGGGTCGTGATCCGGGAGATCAAGCGCACGACGCTCGAGGCCCAGGCCCGCTCCGAGGCACCACAGGGGGTCCTGGCCACGGTCACGCCCATCCAGCCGGTCGAGATGGAGGCGCTGGCCTCGGTCGAGCGGCCGTTCCTGCTGGTGCTCGACGGCATCCACGACCCCCAGAACCTGGGGGCCATCCTGCGCACGGCCGAGGCGGCCGGGGTCACGGGCATCGTCCTACCCCGCCACCGATCGGTGCGGGTCACCCCTGCGGTGACCAAGACCGCGGCCGGCGCCGTCGAGTGGCTGCCCATGGCGGTGGTGCCCGGGGTCCCCACGGCCCTGACCGACCTCAAGGCCAAGGGCGTGTGGGTGGTCGGCCTCGACCAGGACGCGGACGAGCTGTTCTGGGACCTGTCGGTGGCCAAGGAGCCAGTGGCGCTGGTGCTCGGCAGCGAGGGCTCGGGCCTCGCCCGCCTCACCCGCGAGCGCTGCGACGTGGTCGCCGCCCTGCCGCTGGCCGGCAACCTCGGCAGCCTGAACGTCAGCGCCGCCGCCGCCGTCGCCTGCTACGAGATCGCCCGCCTCCGCCGCGGCTGAGGGGTCACGCCACCGAAACCGATGGCAGGGATGGGGCGTGGGACCCCTCGAATCTCACCCGCCGTGACTGCTCGATGAACTGGCACCGGATCTGCCGGTCATAGGCCGCAGATCCGGTGCCAGAACGAGGCCTCGGTCCGATTCAGTCGGCGGCGGACTGGATGGCGCGCCAGACGCGCTCGGGGGTGCAGGGCATGTCGATGTGGCGGACGCCGAGGTGGGCCACGGCGTCGACCACGGCGTTCTGCACGGCGGGGGTGGAGCCGATGCTGCCGGACTCGCCGATGCCCTTCGCCCCCAGCTCGTTGAGCGGGGTGGGGGTGACCATCTCGATGCGCTCGAAGCTGGGGACCTCGCTGGCGGCGGGGACCGAGTAGTCGGCCAGATTGGCCGTCTGGGGGTTCCCGTCCTCGTCGTAGGCCATCTCCTCGAAGAGGGCCTGGGCCGCGCCCTGGGCCAGGCCACCGTGGATCTGGCCGTCGGCGATCAGGGGATTGATCAACGTGCCGGCGTCGTCCACCGCGACCATGCGCTCGAGGCGGACCGCGCCGGTCTCGGTGTCGACCTCGACCACGGCCAGGTGGGCACCGAACGGGAACGTCGGCCCTTCGGCGGCGTAGTCGGAGACACCGATCAGGGTGTCCTCGGCCCGCGAGGCCACCTCGGCCCAGCCCACGCCGACCGCGGGCACGCCGGCCACGTGGAACTGGCCGGTGGCCACGTCCAGCACGACGTCGTCGACGGCGGCCTCGAGGAGCTCCGCGGCCCGTTCGCGGGCCTCGTCGATGAGGTGGCCGGAGGCCGACAGGATCGAGGAGCCGGCGATCTGCACCGAGCGGGACCCGCCGGTGGTGCTGCTCGACTCCAGGTCGTCGGTGTCGCCGTGGATGACCCGCACCGCCTCCATGGGCACGCCCAGCTTGTCGCTGGCCAGCATCTTCCAGGTGGTGTCGTGGCCCTGGCCGAACGGGGTCGCCCCGGTGCGGACCTCGACGGTGCCGTCGGGGAGGGCGGTGACCGAGCCGAACTCGCCGCCGCCGCCGAGGGCGGTGATCTCGACGTAGACGCTGAGGCCGATGCCCAGCTGCCGGGTGTCGCCGGCCTCGCGGCGCCGGGCCTGCTCGGCCCGCAGGTCCTGGTAGCCGGCGGCCTCGAGGACCATGTCGAGGGCCTTGGTGTAGGCCCCGATGTCGTAGGTGGCCCCGCCCGGTGTGGTGTACGGGTAGACGTCGTCGGCCAGCAGGTTGCGGCGCCGCACCTCGGCGGGGTCCATGCCGATCTCGGCCGCGAACAGGTCGACGGCCCGCTCGATGGCGGCGGCGGCCTCGGGGCGCCCGGCCCCGCGGAAGGGCCGCATCGGGGTGGTGTTGGTGATGACCGACACCGAGTCGAAGCCGACGTTGGTGATCGCGTAGACGCCGGTGGTCATCATCCGGGTCATGAACGGCAGGACCGCACCGAGCATCGGGTAGGCCCCGGAGTCCTGGATCACCGAGAGCGAGTAGGCCGTGATGCGCCCGTCCCGGTTCCCGCCGATGCGCACCTGCTGGGTCTGGCCCCGGCCGTGCACGAAGGACGTCATCGACTCGGTGCGGGTCTCGGCCCAGCGCACGGGACGATCGACCCGGCGGGCCAGCTCCCCGATGAGGAGCTCCTCGGGCAGCTCGCCGTTCTTGGCGCCGAAGCTGCCGCCCACGTGGGGGATGACGACCCGGACCTGGTCGGGCTCGAGGCCGTAGACGGTGGCCAGCTTGTCCCGGACGGGATGGGCACCCTGGCAGCTGGACCACATGATCAGCCGCCCGTCCTCCCACCAGCCCGCGGCCGCGCGGGCCTCGATCGGCGCGGCGGACACCCGCTGGTTGACGATGCGTTGCTCCACGACGACCTCGCAGTCGTCGAAGTCGGCCACCAGGTCGCCGGGGATCTCCATGGCCAGCGGTGAGGTCGCCTCGGGGAAGACCGTGGTGCCGTGCTCGCGGGCCTGCTCGGGATCGACCACCGGGTCGAGGGGGTCGTAGTCCACGACGACCAGCTCGGCGGCGTCGACGGCCTGGGCCCGGGTCTCGGCCACCACGGCGGCGACCGCCTCGCCCACGAAGCGGACCACGTCGCGGGCCAGGAGGGGGCGCTTCATGGCCGGGTTGAGGAACATCATCTCGGGCTCGAGGTCGGCCAGGTCGAGGTCGGCGGCGGTGACCACGGCCAGGACCCCGGGGGCCCCGACGGCCTCGCTGGTGTCGATCCCCTCGATGCGGGCGTAGGCCAGCGGCGACCGGACGTAGACCACGTGGGCCGCGCCGGCGGGCAGGGTGACGTCGTCGACGTAGTCGCCGGCGCCGGTCAGCAGCTCGGGGTCCTCGACGCGCTGGACCCGGTTCCCGAGAATCGACATCGGCCCGCCTAGTCCGAGCTCGGGAGGGGCTTGGCCTCCTTGAGCGGCAACGCCACACCGCCCACGGCGAGGGAGCCCTCGCCGGGCTTGGTGCACAGCAGCTCGAGGCCGCTGTCCTCGTGCAGGTACCGCTTGCCGAGCAGCGTGCTGTCCCGGTGGGCCTCGTCGAGGGCCCCGCGGGCATCCTCGGCGGGGGCCTCGTCGGCGGCGACCATCGCGGCCCCGCCGCACTCGACGTCCACGGGGCCGCTCGGCGGCCGCACGACGATCACTTCGGTCGCGCAGACGGTGCTGGCGAGTTTCATTCCCGGAGTCAGATCCACGGCCCCATCCTGCCCCACGCGTCGACCCCTCCCGGAAACGCCGACGCCGTCAACGGCCGGGGAACACCACCCGGACCCTGGTGCCGCCGCCCGGACGCTCGTCGATGGTCACCGTGGCCCCGTGGGTCCGGGCCACGGCCGCGACGATCGCGAGGCCCAGACCGCTGCCGCCGTCGTCCCGGGACCGGGCCTCGTCGAGGCGGACGAAGCGCTCGAAGACCCGCTCCCGCTCGCGGGTGGGTATGCCTGGACCATCGTCCTCGACGGTGAGGATGACCGCGCCCGTGTCGACTTCTGCGAGGCCGACGACGACCCGCCTGGCCGCGTGGCGGGCGGCGTTGTCGACCAGGTTGGCGACGAGGCGGTCGAGCGCGAGGGGATCACCTTGCACCTGGCCCCCGGACAGGGCCGTGAGGTCGACGGGGATCGATGGGCTGGGACCCCGCCGAGCCACCACGGCGCCGACGACATCGTCGAGGTCGACCGCGACGGGCGCCGTGCTCGTGTCGCCCGCGTCAGCTCGGGCGAGGAGGAGCAGGTCGTCGACCAGGCGTTGCAGGCGCAGGCTCTCGTCGCGCACCACGCCCGCCAGCTCGGCCAGGTCGGTCGTCGCCGGATGGGCGAGGCTCACCTCGGCGTGCTGGCGCAGGGCACTCACGGGCGAGCGCAGTTCGTGGGCGGCATCGGCCACGAAGGTCGACAGGCGATCGCGGGCCTCGGCCAAGCGGCCGAGCATGGCGTTGAGCGTGCGGGCGAGATCGCCGATCTCGTCGGTGGTGGCGGGCTCGGGCAGACGCTGGTCGATGTCGGTGACGGTGATCTCCCGAGCCGCGGCCGTCATGGCTGCGACCGGGGCCAACGCTCGGCCCACGAGGCGCCAGGCGAGCAGCCCGACGAGGACGAGGAGCAGCGGCACACCGATCGCCAGGGACCGGAGCAGAGCGCGGGTGGCCTCGTCGGCCCCGTCGAGCGCTCGGCCGACCAGGACCGTCGCCGCTCCGTCGGCGGTGGCGATGCCCACCACGACGAAGCGGTCCTCACCGACCGGGGCGTCGTCGATGACCGTGGACGTCTCGTCGTCCAGAACGGCGACGGCAGGGACCCCGTCGACGTTCGTGCTGGAGGCCAGGACGGTCCCGTCGCCGGCCACGACCTGGATGAAGGCGTCCTCCTGGTCCTCCACGGCGAGATCGGCCGGCGCCGCGCCGCCGACGGCGAGGGCGGTGGCCACGTCCTCGGCCCGCAACTCGGCGGCCTCCCGCACGTTGCCGGTCAGCGAGGACCGGGTGAGGAGCACCATGGCCACCGACCCGGCCACCAGGGCGGCGCCCACCACGAGGACGGCCCCGATCGCGCCGCGGGTCCGCAGAGAGGTCGCCATCAGCCACCGTCCTCGGCGAGCCGATAGCCGGCGCCCCGCACGGTCTCGATGGCGCACCGCCCGAAGGGTCGGTCCAGCTTGTTGCGCAGGTGGCGGATGTAGACCTCGACGATGTTCGGGTCGCCCTCGAAGTCATCGTCCCAGACGTTGCCCAGGATGTCCCGTTTGGAGACCACCGTCCCGGCGTGGCCGAGGAGGTACTCCAGGAGGGCGGTCTCGCGGGCGGTGAGGGCCAGCTCGTCCTCGCCCCGCCACACCCGCCGTGACGCCGGGTCGAGACGCAGGTCCCCGGCCGCGAGGACGGTCGGTCGGGGCGGACGGCCCCGCCGCACCAGGGCGCGGAGGCGGGCGACCAGGACGACGTGGGCGAACGGCTTGGTCAGGTAGTCGTCGGCGCCCGTGTCGAGGGCCTCGGCCTCGTCCAGGTCGCCGTCCTTGGCCGTGAGCATGAGCACCGGCGTCCAGTCCTGCTCGTCCCGCAGGACACGGCACAGCCGGAACCCGTTGAGGCCCGGGAGCATGATGTCGAGGACGATCACGTCGTAGGTGTGCTCCCGGCGCCCACCAGAGCCCGTCGACCCCGTCATGGCTGACGTCGACGGTGAACCCCTCGGCCTCGAGGCCCCGGCGGATGCCGTCGGCGAGGGTGACCTCGTCCTCGACGATCAGGACCCGCACGGCACCAGTCTCGCTGGTGCCGTGCGGGCCTGCCCGGCGCAGGGGACCGAGGTCAACCGGTCACCACTTCGGCGTCGATCAGGACGCCCTCGCCCGTCTCACCCTGGACCTTGGTCTCATAGACCAGCCCGACCCCGGGGGCGAACCACTTCTCTTCGACCACCTCAGGCTCGAGCGGGTTCCAGTCGCGGGTCACGATCACGTCCTCGAAGTCGCCGAATGGCACCGAGACCGTGTCCCCCGTGCGCACGACCTCACCGAGGTCCTCGGCCTCGCCGGCGAAGTACTCCTGGCGGTAGGCGTCACCCGCCTGGGGGTCGGCGAGCATCACGATCCCGCCGAACGCGCCGTCGACGCCGTGCTCGAAGGAGCCGTCGTGATCCACCAGTTCGCCCTGTTCGTCGTAGTTGTCGACGTCCTCGCCGAGGTACCAGACGTTGCCCTCGGTGTCCTGGGCGAACCAGTCGTGGGTGTCCTCGACGAGCACGCCGTCGAGGGTGACGGTGTCTCGGACGACGGTGGCGGTGATGCCGGCGATCTCCCGGGTCTCGTCGAGCACGACGATCTCGATGTCCTCGGTCTCACCGTCGCCGTTGGTCTCCTCGTAGCTCCAGCGGCTCCCGGCCACGAAGGGCAGGTACGGGTTGTCGACGGTGGCGACGAAGTCCGCCGGGTCCAGCTCCGGGGCGTACGCACCGCCGTCACCGGGGTCGATCACCGGTTCGGCCAACGCGGTGGTCTCGGTCGCCGCCGAGGTCGTCTCCGTCGACGCTTCGGTGGACGCCGGGGGGTCGGCGGTCGAGGTGTCGTCGCCGCAGGCCGTCGCCCCGAGGGTGACGACGCTGATGGCCATGATGACCGTGCGGAATCGGGGCATGACTGATCTCCTTGTCGATCGGATGCTCCCACCGTGGGGTGTGGCCACTGAACGGTCGCTGAACCGGCGGCGACGGAGCCGTCGATTCTCAGCCGATCTTCAGGTTCGATGGGCTTCCCCTTCAGGGCGGGGGTCGACGCTGGAGCCATGCCGAACGACCCCCGTCCCCGTCGTCGAGTCCCCACCTGGCTCATCGCCGTCGGCAGTGCCGTGCTCGGGGTGGCCCTGGGGGCCGGTGTCCTCAGCGCCGGGGCCCAGGGGGAGGACCCGGGTCCCGCGGCCGAGCCCGACCGGCGGGCGGCCATCGAGGCCTTCGTGGCCTGTGCGGAGGACGCCGGCATCGACCTGCCCGACATCCGGCAGCACCGCCGGGACCGCGAGCCCTTGAGCGACGAGGAGCGAGCGGCGGTGACCGCCGCCCGGGAGGCCTGTGGCGACCTGCTGCCCCATGCCGAGGAGCGGATGGCCTTCCGCCAGTGCCTCACCGACGCCGGGGTGCTGGACCCGGACGGGGGGCGGCCCGATCGCGACGAGATGACCGACGAGGAGCGCTCCGCGTTTCCGGGACGCGGCCCGGACCTGTGCCGAAGAACAGGGCATCGACCGGCGTCGGCGCTGCCGGCCCGGGCGGGCCCGCCTCGAGGGCCGCGCCGGGGCCACGGCAGACGGGTAGGCGGCGACCACCGCCTCGGGTCCGTCACACTGGCGGGCGATGCGCATCCTGGTGGTGGACGACGACGCCGGCGTCCGCCAGGCCGTAGGCCGGGCCCTCGCGTTCGAGGGCTATGACGTCACCCAGGCCGGCGACGGCTCGGAGGCGCTGCGCCTGGTGGCGGTGGAGCGGCCCGACGCCATGGTGCTCGACGTCGTCATGGCCGAGGTCGGTGGCCTCGAGGTCTGTCGTGAGCTGCGGGCCGCCGGCGACGACCTGCCGATCCTGGTCCTGACCGCCCGGCACACCGTGGCCGACCGGGTGGCGGGCCTCGACGCCGGGGCCGACGACTACCTGGTCAAGCCTTTCGCCCTCGAGGAGCTGTTGGCCCGTCTGCGAGCCCTGTTGCGCCGGTCGGAGGCCTCCGCCGACGAGGTCCTGACCCTGGGCGACCTCACGCTGGCGCCGGGCCCTCGCCTGGTCGACCGCGCGGGCGCTCCCGTCGAGCTGACCCGCACCGAGTTCAACCTGCTCGAGCTGCTGCTGCGCAACGCGGGCCAGGTCCTCACCCGGGAGCTGATCCTCGACCGGGTGTGGGGCTACGACTTCCAGACGACCTCCAACTCGCTGGAGGTCTACGTGGGCTATCTGCGGCGCAAGACCGAGGCGGGGGGTGGCGAGCGACTCATCCACACCGTTCGGGGCGTCGGCTACGTCGCCCGCCTGCCGTGAGCACCGTGAACGCCGTGAGCACGGTGAACGCCGTGGGCGCCCCGTGAGCCTGCGGGCCCGCCTGGCGGCCCTCGTGGCCGGCGCGGTGGCCGTCGCCGTGGTGCTCGTCATCGTGGTGACCTACCGGGCTGCCGCCGACCAGCAGCGCGAGGCCCTCGACGAGGCCCTGGAGACCCAGGCCGGGGCCACGGCTTCGAGGGCGGCGCTGGTCGTCGACCTGACGTCGCGGTTCCCGGCCCGGGCCGATCCGTTCGCGGCCGATGACCTGCTGTTCCAGGTCGTGGGACAGGCCGGTCTGGTGCGCCATCCCGCCGATCAGGTCGAGCTGCCGGTGAGCGAGGCCGATCTCGAGGTCGCCCGAGGCGAGCGGGCCGAGGTCCTCACCGATGTCACCGTGGACGACAGCCCGTACCGCATGATCACGGTGCCCCTGCAACTGCGGAGCTCGGCTCGCTCCGGCGCGGTGCAGCTGGCCCGGCCGCTGGATCCCCTGGAGTCCAGCCTGAGCGAGCTGCGCCGGACCCTGCTGGCGGTCGCCCTGCTCGGTGTCGGTGTCGCCGCCCTGCTCGGCATCGCGGTGGCCCGGCGGGCCCTGCGGCCCGTGCAGGCGCTCACCGAGACGGCCGAGCACGTCGCCGCCACCCAGGAGCTGCAGGCCCGGATCGTGGTCGACCGGACCGACGAGCTGGGCCGCCTGGCGGAGGCGTTCAACGCCATGCTGGCGGCGCTGGCCACCTCGCCGCGAGCAGCAGCAGCGGCTGGTCACCGACGCCAGCCACGAGCTGCGCACGCCCTTGACCAGCCTGCGCACGAACGTCGAGCTCCTGCAACGGGCCAAGGCCCTCCCTCCGGGCGAGCGCGACCAGATCGTGGACGACGCCGTCCTCGAGGTGGAGGAGCTCTCGGCGCTGGTGGCCGAGCTGGTGGACCTCGCCACCGATGCCCGGCGGGCCACCGAGGACTGGCGGGAGGTCCGCCTGGACGAGATCGTGGAGCGGGCCGCCGAGCGGACCCGTCGCCACCATCGCCGGGAGGTGGTGCTGGAGCTGGAGCCGACGTCGGTGCGGGGCAACGCCGCCCTGCTCGAGCGGGCGGTGACCAATCTTCTCGACAACGCCGGCAAGTGGACCCCGCCCGACGGTCGGGTCCGGGTCGTGCTGGCCGACGGTCGGCTCCGCGTCCTCGACGACGGCCCGGGGGTGGCCGCGGCCGACGAGGCACGGCTGTGGGACCGGTTCTGGCGGGCCGAGGGCAGCCAGGACATCCCCGGCTCCGGTCTCGGCCTGGCCATCGTCCGGGAGGTCGTCGAGGCCCACGGGGGGACCCTGCACGTCGCCAACCGGCCGGAGGGCGGGTTGGACATCGGCTTCTCCCTCCCCGCCCCACCCCCGCCCGCCTGACGGGCCGCGGCGGTTCCTGCCTACCCTCGCCCGGCGTGACCCCCCGCCGCGTCGGACTCGCCCTCGGGGCGGCGGTCACCGCGGTCGTCGCGGGGGCCTCCCCGGCCGCCGCCCACGGCGTGGGCGCGCTCGAGCGGGCTCCCGTTGCCGAGATGGCAGTTCGCCTGGGCCATCGCTGCGGTCGTGGTGATCGCCTTCTTCGCCGCCGGGACGCTCTGGCGCCGCCCCCGCCTCGAGGCCGCCGCCGCCGGACGGGCCGTCCCGGGGACCGTGGTGATCCGCGTCCTCGCCGTGGCGTTGCGGACCATCGGGGTCGTGGCCTACGTCGTGATCGTCACCGCCGGCCTGTTCGGCAGCGTCTTCCCCGCGGCGAACATCGCGCCGATCGGCGTCCTCATCACCTTCTGGGTCGGCCTCCAGTTCGTCTCGATCCTGTTCGGCGACCTCTGGCGCGTCCTCAGCCCGTTCGAGACCCTCGCCCTGGTGGGGTCCTCGGCGTGGTCTCGGCTCCGGCGCCGGCCGCCGGCGGCCGCCACGACCGATGCGGCGGCGACCCACTGGCCGGCAGTGGTCGCGGTCGGCGGCTTCGTCTGGCTGGAACTGGCGTACCACGCTCCGACGGTGCCGCGGACCCTCGGCGGCCTCGCCCTGGCCTACGGCGTGGTGGTGCTGACGATCGCGGCGCGACGGGGCCGGGCCTGGCTCCGCACGGGCGAGGGCTTCGCGGCCTGGTTCTCGGTCCTGGCGGCCATGGCCCCCCTCCACCGCGACGGGCAGGGCGGTCTGCGCGCGCGGTGGCCGCTCAGTGGCCTGAGTCGGCTGGTCGTGCGCCCCGGGACGCTGCCGCTCCTGTTCGTGGTGCTCGGCGCCGCGGTGTTCGACGGCCTGACCCGCACCCGGTTCTGGTCCGACCTCACCCTCCAGCGGATCGGCTGGGGCTACACCGCGGTCAACACCCTCGGCCTCCTGTGGGCGGTGGGGATCGTGGCCCTCGTGTACCTGGGCACGACCCGGATCGCCTCGTCCCTGGTCGGGGGTGACCCCGACACGATGGCCCAGCGGTTCGCACCCGTCCTGGTGCCCCTCGTCGCCGCCTACACGGTGGCCCACTACGTCGGGCTGTTCGTACTGGACGGCCAGGGGTTCTGGTTCCTGGCCTCGGATCCCTACGGCGAGGGCTGGGACCTGTTCGGCACCGCCGACGGGACCATCGACTTCACCCTCGCCAGCATCACGACCATCGCCTGGATCCAGGCCGTGGCCATCGCACTGGGCGGAGTGGGCGCCGTCCTCGTGGCCCACGACCGGGCCATCGCCGACCTCGACCCCCGCCCCGCGCTCATCACCCAGTACGTCCTCCTGGCCTTCACCCTCACCGCCACCACGGGCGCCGTGGCCCTGTTGTTGGGCACCTGAGTACCCTCCGACGGTCCGCCCGAGTAGCTCAGTTGGCCAGAGCACCGCTCTTGTAAAGCGGGGGTCGTGGGTTCGAGTCCCACCTCGGGCTCGGGGGGCCACCGTCCTCTGGCCCCCATCCGCGGACGGCGGTGACCCGCGGGTCAGACTCTGGTCATATGGACCTCGGAGACCGGGAGCGGTCTATCCTCGACTTCGAGCGGTCCTGGTGGCAGACGCCAGGACCCAAGGAGCGTGCGATCCGTGCCCACTTCGGCCTCTCGACCACCCGCTACTACCAGATCCTCAATGACCTCCTCGATGACCCCGACGCCGTGGCCTACGACCCGTTGGTCGTGCGCCGCCTCCGCCGCCTCCGGGACCGGCGCCGCCGGGCTCGCTGCGAAGACGGGACGGTGAGCCAGCCATGAACGACGGCGCCCCTCGCGGGATCATCCTCATCGCGGTGGCCGTGGTCATCGGCCTCATCCTGCTGTCCAGCGGCCTCGACGACTCCGAGCCGATCAACGCCGACGCGGCCGACGCCGACACCGGCAACGTGGCCACCGGGGACACCGACACCACCGAGACGGTGCCGGTGACCGACGGCTTCGTGCCGACCGACATCCCGGTCGTGGTGGCCAACGGCAGCGGCGTGTCCGGTGCGGCCGGGTCGGTGACCGAGATGCTGGTGGCCGCGGGCTACAACCCGGGCCCGCCGACGGACACCAACGTCCCCACGAGCGAGACCGCGCTGGACACCGTGTACTACATCACCGCCCCCGAGAGCTTCGAGGCCCAGGCCCAGCAGGTCGCCGCGGACCTCGGCCTGCCGGCGGAGTCGGTCCTGGAGATGCCGGCGACGTTGCCGGTCGCGCCCGAGGACCTCGGCCTGGCCGCCGTCCTCGTCGTCCTCGGCAGCAGCCCGGGCGGTCTCGCCACCACGGCCACCGGCGCCACCGGCACGACCGTCGCGGGCTGACCGCCGGTCGGCGTGTCGTGCTGACCCACCGGTGACCGCCGTCGACGAGGCGTTGACGCCCTTCCGGGCCGACCCCGGAACCGTCGCCCTGATCCTGGACTTCGACGGCACGCTCTCGCCGATCGTGGAGGACGCCGCGGCCGCGGTGCCCCACACCGACGTGCCCGACCTGTTGGCCCGTCTCCGGGACCACTTCGGCCTGGTCGCGGTCGTGTCCGGCCGCCCCGTGGAGTTCCTCCTGCCGCTGCTGCCCACCGGCCTGGTGCTGGCCGGCCTCTACGGCCTGGAGCTGATGGTGGACGGCGAGCGTCGGGACCACCCTCAGGCCGGCAACTGGCGGGAGGTGGTCGACGACGTCGCCGGTCTGGCCGAGGTCCGGGCCCCGGCCGGGGTCGTGGTCGAGCGCAAGGGCTTGTCGCTGACGTTGCACTACCGCAGCGCCCCGGACCAGGAGGCCGCAGCGGCGGCCTACGCGCAGGACGAGGCCCACCGGTCGGGCCTCGTGGCCCGGCCCGCCCGGATGTCCTGGGAGCTGCACCCGCCGATCGAGGTCGACAAGGGCACTGCGGTGCTGGACCTGGTGAAGAACCGGCAGGCGGTGGCCTTCGCCGGCGACGACGTGGGTGACCTGCCCGGCTTCGACGCGCTGGATGAGTTGGACGAGCGCGGGGTGGCCACCCTCCGCATCGCGGTCGACAGCCCCGAGGCACCGTTGCCGCTCCTGGAGCGGGCCGACCTCGTCGTGGCCGGCCCCGACGGCCTGGTTCGCCTCCTCGAATCCCTCCTCTGAACGACTGATTTGGTTCTGGCGGCTCCAGTGCGCGCCAGAGCGCGCACTGGAGCCGCCGGAACGAGGGTCAGTGGGCGGCGGCGAGGTTGTCGGCCAGCCAGTCCGCCGGGGTGCGGGTGGTGGCCCGCTCCCGCCAGCGGGCGGACAGGGCCCGGCGGGCGTCACCGTCCAGGGTCAGCGCCTGGTGCAGCGCATCGCTGGTGCCGGCGACGTCGAAGGGGTCACAGGGGACCACGGCGTCGGCCAGCTCGTCCCACGCCCCGGCCTCGGGGGACAGGACCAGCACTCCCTCCCGTTCGTTGACCACGGCGGCCTCCTTGGCCACCAGGTTCAGGCCGTCGCGCACCGGGTTGACCAGGACGACGTCGGCCCGGCGCAACGCGGCCACCGAGCGGGGGAAGTCGTCCGACGCGTCGTAGAGGACCGGGGTCCAGCCCGGCGTGGCGAACCGCTCGTTGATGCGGGCGATGATGCCCTCGACCTCGACGCGGTAGGCGAGGTACTCGGGCAGGCCCTCGCGGGACGGGTACACGTAGGCCCCGAACACCACCTGCTCACGCCATTCGGGACGGTGCTCGAGCAGGTCCTCGTAGGCCAGGAAGCCGCGCACCAGGTTCTTGGAGAGCTCGATGCGGTCGACCCGGACCAGGAAGCGGCGGTCGCCGACCGTGGCGGCGATGTCGGACAGCGCGGCGGCACACGCCGCGCCCTCGGCCACGGCCGCGATGTCGGCGACGTCGGGGCCCAACGGGGCGACGAAGGTGGGCGGCGGCTCGATGCCGTCGGCCGCGCAGGAGTCCACGAAGCCCGCTCGCCAACGCTCGGTGTGGAAGCCGCAGGCCCGATGGGCCGCCAGGCCGGCCAGCAGAGCGGTGCGGGGACCCTCGGGCACGACGCGGAGGTCATCGGGGCCGGCGAAGGGGGTGTGGCTGAAGTGGACGAGGTCCAGGTCCGGGCGCTGCTCGGCCAGGGGGCCGGCGAGGAGGCAGAGGTGCAGGTCCTGGACGAGCACCAACGCGGCCTCGGGGGCCACCTCGGCCACCCCGGCGGCGAAGGTCTGGTTCACGGCCACGTAGTCGTCCCAGGCCGCCCACCAGGCGCGGTCCACGACCGGACGGCGGGCCCGGTCATAGAGGCCGTGGTGGGCGAACCAGAGCGCGGCGTTGGCGATCACGTCGTAGAACGCCCGGTACCGGTCCGGGTCCACGGCGAGGGCGCGGAAGCGGAAGCCCTCGACCTCGGCGATGCCGTCGCCCGCCGCCTCCCGGTCGGCGACCGACATCGCGGCAGCGACCCACACGGCATCGGACCCCGCCATCAGGGGCCCGATCCCCGACACCAACCCGCCGGCGCCGCGGCGGGCGACCAGACGGCCGTCGTCGTCGTGACGGAACGCCACCGGTCCCCGGTTGGAGACCATGACGAGCGGGCGCCCGGAGGAACCCGCCGAGGGTCGGTCGGCCATGCGGGGCACCATAGGAGCGTGCGAGTCCTGGCCGCGCCCGACAAGTTCCGTGGGACCGCGACCGCGCCCGAGGTGGCGGCCGCCGTCGCCCGGGCCGCGATCGCCGCCGGGGCCGAGGCCGACGAGGTCCCGCTGGCCGATGGCGGCGAGGGCACCCTCGACGCCCTCGGGGGGGCCAACAAGGCCACCGTGGTGACCGGGCCCCTGGGCGACCCCGTCGAGGCCGCCTGGCGCCTCGACGGTCAGACCGCGGTCATCGAGATGGCGCAGGCGTCGGGGCTCGAGGTGGTCGGGGGCCCGGAGGGCAACGACGCCGTCGCCGCGTCCACCTACGGCACCGGCGAGCTGATCGCGGCGGCGGTCGAGCGCGGCGCCCGGGAGGTCATCGTGGGTGTCGGCGGCTCGGCCACGACTGACGGTGGACTCGGCGCGCTGCGGGCGCTGGAGCCGGCGCCGCGACTCCGAGGGGTCGAGCTCCGGGTGGCCTGTGACGTCCGCCTGCGGTTCGTGGACGCCGCCGAGGTCTTCGGGCCCCAGAAGGGGGCCAGCCCCGCCCAGGTCGAGCTGTTGCGTCGCCGCCTCGAACGGCTGGCCCAGATCTACCTCGAGGAGCGCGGCGTCGATGTCACCGACCTGGAAGGCGCCGGCGCGGCCGGTGGCCTGGCCGGTGGCCTGGCGTCCCTCGGGGCCCGCCTGGAGCCCGGCTTCGACCTGGTGGCCGACACCGTGGACCTGGACGAGCGCCTGGAGGGCTGTGACCTGGTCGTCACGGGGGAGGGCTACCTCGACGAGCAGTCCTTCGACGGCAAGGTCGTGGGTGGGGTCGTCGCCCTGGCCCGGGAGCTCGACGTACCGGTCCTGGTGGTCGCCGGCGAGGTCATCGAGGACCTCCCTGATGGCCTGGAGGCCGTCTCCCTCACCGAACGCTTCGGCGGCGAGCGCTCCCGCCTCGACACCCTGGCCTGCATCGAAGAGGTGGTCACGGAGCGCCTGCGGCGCTCCTGAACTGACGCTGCGCAGCGGAGCGGAGCAGCACGGGCGACGCTCCACGAGGGAGGCGCCCGACTTGCTGAGCGCAGCGAAGCCAGTCAGGTGTCAGGTGGCCCTCGGAAGAAGACCACGCCGAGGGCGACGATCCCGACGAGGAGCGCCAGCTTGCCCACGGTGAAGGCCAGGCCGATCACCAGCTGGACCAGGCTGACGGCGCCGAAGACGGCGAGGCCGCCGACCACCAGGACCGGCCAGGACGGCCGCATCGACCGTCGCTCCGGGACCTGGCCGCGTCGTTCCATGTCGGTCACGGGGCCAAGAGTACGGTCTCGGGCCGTGACCGGAACCCCCGCAGACCTCGCCCGCCTCGACGCCACGGCGCAGGCCGATCTGGTCCGCTCCGGCCAGGCGTCACCCACCGAGCTGGTCGAGGCGGCCATCGCCCGGATCGAGGCGGTCGACCCCCAGCTCAACGCCGTGATCCACCGGCAGTTCGACGCGGCCCGGACGGCGGCCGCCGGTGAGCTGGCCGACGGCCCGTTCCGCGGCGTGCCGTTCCTGGTCAAGGACCTGGACAACAGCCAGGAGGCGGGCCAGCCGTACCACGCCGGCACCCGCTACCTGCAGAAGCACGGCTACACCCCGGCCGCCGACTCCGAGCTGATCCGCCGCTACAAGGCCGCCGGCCTGGTCATCACGGGCCGGACCAACTGCCCCGAGTTCGGGCTCCAGCCCACGACCGAGCCCGCCACCCGGGGCGCCACCCACAACCCGTGGGACCCGACCCGCTCGCCGGGGGGCTCCAGCGGTGGGTCCGCGGCCGCCGTGGCGGCCGGGCTCGTGCCGATGGCCCACGCGGGGGACGGGGGCGGCTCGATCCGCATCCCGGCCAGTGCCTGTGGCCTGGTCGGCCTGAAGCCCAGCCGGGGCCGGCACACCAACGCCCCGGAGAACGAGGCCTGGGCGGGCCTGGTCGCCCGCAACGTCGTCAGCCGTTCCGTGCGCGACACGGCGGGGGCCCTCGACGCCATCCGCGGCCCCGCGCCGGGCGATCCCTACCAGGCGCCGCCCCCGGCCCGCCCCTACGTCGAGGAGGTGGGCGCCGATCCCGGCGCCCTCCGCGTCGGCTGGCTCGTCGACGATCCCGGCGGCGAGGTCCCCACCGAGGCGGCGTGCGCGGCCGCGGTGCAGTCCACGCTGGGTCTGCTCGAAGGTCTCGGGCACCGGATCGAGGACTCCACCCCCGACGGCCTGAAGAGCGAGGAGGTGGTCGGGCACTTCACGGCCTGCTTCGGGGCCTGGACCGCCCAGGAGGTGGTCGGGCTGGAGACCTTGGTCGGTGAGCCGCTGGTCGACGGTGATGTGGAGCCGGCGACGGCGATGCTCGCCGAGCTCGGCCAGTCCGTGACCGCGGTCCAGTACCTGGACGCCCTCGACCAGTTGCAGACCTGGACCCGCAAGCTGGCCGCCTGGTGGGAGGACCACGACGTCCTGGTGCTGCCCACCATGCCGGTGTTGCCGACCCCGCTCGGCGCGTTCGACAGTCCGGCCGACAACCCCCTCGCGGGGATGGCGATGTCGACGGTGGTGGTCCTGTACACCGCGCCGTTCAACATCTCCGGCCAGCCCGCCATCTCCCTGCCGATGCACTGGACCGAGGACGGCCTGCCGGTCGGGGTGCAGCTGGTGGCCGCCTACGGCCGGGAGGACCAGCTGCTCCAGGTCGCCGCCCAGCTGGAGCAGGCGGCCCCCTGGGCCGACCGGATTCCGCCGATCACCGCTACGCGGTGACACCGCCGGCGACAGGGATCACGGCGCCGGTGAGGTAGGCCCCGGCCTGCGAGGCCAGGAAGATCACCGTGCCCGCCATGTCCGAGGGCTGACCCACCCGCCCCAGCGGGACGGAGCCGGCGATGGCGGAGCGGGTGGCGGGGTCATCGAGGGCGAAGGCCATCATCTTGCTGTCGAAGGGCCCGGGGGCGATCGCGTTCACCGTGATGTGCTCCGGGGCCAGGTTGGTCGCCAGGTGCCGGGTGAGCATGTGCACCGCGGCCTTGGTGGTCGAGTAGGCGTAGGTCTCCATCACCGGCACCCGGATGCCGTCGACCGAGCCGATGTTGACGACCCGGCCGGGGTCCTCGGCCGAAGCGGCGGCCCGCAGCAGGGGGAGCAGGGCCACGGTCAGGTGGAAGACCCCCTTCACGTTGACGGCCCACAGCTTGTCGAAGGCGCTGTCGGGGTACTCCTCGAGCGGAGCGCCCCAGGTGGCACCGGCGTTGTTCACCAGCAGGTGTACGGCGGACTCGCGCTCGGCCACCGCGGCGGCCAGCGCCCGGCAGCCCTCCTGGGTCGAGAGGTCGGCCGGGATGCCCACGGCGGTGCCCCGCTCGGACAGCTCGGCGGCCACCCGCGCGCAGGCGTCGGCCTTGCGGGAGGCCACGTAGACCTTGGCGCCGGCGTCGACCAGGCCGTCGGCGATCATGCGCCCGATCCCGCTGGTGCCACCGGTGACGACCGCAGTGCGGTCGTCGAGGGAGAAGAGATCCGTCGTGCTCATGGGCCCGTTCTAGCGGGCCGGGGTCAGGCGGTGCGGCGCTGGTAGGTGTCGAGGGACAGGGGCGCCGGGCGTTGGCCGACGCGAACCCGGGCGGGGCCGGCGGCGGGCCGGTCGAGCACGACGGCGTCGGGCAGGCCGGTCACACCCGCCCGGTCGAGGATCGTGTGCAGGACCTCGGTGGCCTGGACCGAGAGCTCGGCCAGGGTCCGGTTGCGGTGGTAGCGGGACCCCAGGTCGACCTGGGCCAGGCCCCGGACGCCGACGGCGGCGAGGGCGTCGAGCAGCAGGCCGATGTCGACCCCGTAGCCCTCGACGAAGGGCAGGGCCTCCACGAGGGAGCGCCGGGCTGCGTACTCGCCCGACAGGGGTTGGACCATGGCGGCCAGGGCGGGGTGGAGGAGCGCGAGGGCCGGGCGGGCCAGGAGCTCAGTGACCCGGCCCCCGCCGGGCTGGCCCCCCGTCTCGGGGCGCTCGTAGAAGCCCTTCACGAACTGGACGTCGGGCTCGGTCAGGAGCGGGCCCAGCAGACCGGTGACGAACGCCGGGTCGAAGTCCCGCAGGTCGGCGTCGCACCACACGATGAGGTCGCCGGTGCTGGCCAGCACGGTCTTCCACAGGGCCTGGCCCTTGCCCGGTTCGGCCCCGAACTCCGGGGCGACGTCGGCCGCGGCCACGACCCGGGCCCCGGCGGCGGCCGCCACCTGGGCCGTGGCGTCGGTGGAGTGGTCGTCGAGGACGAGGATCTCGTCCACCAACGGGGCGTCGCGGACCAGCGCCTGCTGCACCGAGGCAACGATCGCGCCGACGGTCGTGGCCTCGTCACGGGCGGGCAGGCACAGGGAGATCCGCCGGCTCCCCTTCGCCGCGACCAGGTCGTCGGCGGCGAAGCGGGCGTGGTGGAAGGTGCGCACCGCAGCCATCGATGTCGCACGGTACGGCCAACCCGCCGAGAATGGGGTTCGTGGCGGACCCCGGACCTCTCCTGGTGTGTCGGGCCTGCGGCCACCGGACCCCACCCCTCGGCGTCCAGTACTGCGATCGGTGCTTCGGCCCGCTCGACCTCCTGGTGGCGCCACCGTCCCTCGACCGACCAACGACGCCGCTCATGGCTGCGGCGGACCTGGGTGCCGCGCTGGGCTTCGGCGACCTCTGGCTGAAGGACGAGACGGCCAACCCGACGGGGTCGTTCAAGGACCGGGTCGTGGCCGCGACGGTCACCCGGGCGCAGGACATCGGGGCGTCGGTCCTGGCCTGCTCGTCGACCGGGAACCTGGCCCGGGCCCTTGCGGCCGGAGCCACCGAGGCCGGCCTGCGGTCCGTCGTGGTCGTGCCCGAGGTCTTGGGCACCGACGAGCGTCGGGCCCTGGTGGACCACGGTGCGGTCGTCGTGGTCGTCCGCGGGGACTACGACGCCGCCAACCGGGTCGCCGCCGAGGGCTCGGAGGTCCTGGAGGACTGGGGTTGGGTGAACGGGAACCTCCGGCCCTGGTACGGCGCGGGCGCGGGGACCGTGGCCGTGGAGGTCCTGGCCCAGGGCCCGCCGCCCGCCCAGTTCGTCGTGCCCATGGCCTCGGGGGCGCTGGCGTACCAGTGCGTCCGAGCCTTTGCCGCCCGCGGCACCCGACCCCGCTTGGTGGTCGGTCAACCCGCCGGCTGCGCGCCCGTGGCCGCGGCCTGGGCGGCCGGCGACGACGAGGTGGGCCCCGTGCGGACGGCCACCCGGGTCGAGGTGCTGGCGATGGGGGACCCGCCCGACGGCCCCGACGTCCTCGCCGCGGCCCGGGCCTCCGACGGGGCCGTGCTGGCCGTGGCCGAGGACGACCTCGACGCGGTCGTCGCCCTGGTGGCTGATCGCACCGGGATCACCGTCGACCTCGCGTCGGCCGTCGCCGTCGCGGCGGCCCGGGACGCCGCGGCCGCGGGCTTCCTCGACCCCGCGGTTCGCACCGTCGTGGTCCTCACCGGCGGCCCGGCCCGCTGGCCGGAGGCCCCGGTGGTCGCCGTGGGGGCCGCCGTTACGATCGACCCGTCGTTGGCGGCCCTGCGGGACGCCGTGGAAGAGGAGATCAGATGAGCGTCACCGTCCGCGTGCCCACCACCCTCCGCACCCTGACCGGGGGCGAGTCGACCGTTGCGGTCGAGGGCGCCACCCTGACCGACGTGCTGGACGCTCTGGAGGCGGTGCACCCCGGGTTCCAGGACCGCCTGCTGGACGATGACGGCAAGCTGCGCCGCTTCGTCAACGTGTTCGTGGCCGACGATGACGTCCGCTTCCTGGACGGCCTGGCCACCCCGGTGCCCGACGGCGAGACCGTCAGCATCGTCCCCGCCGTCGCCGGCGGGTAACGCTGCGCAGCGGAGCGGAGCAGCTGGAGGGTCGTTCCACGACGGCGACGCCGGCGGAGCCGGAGGCGGAGCGATGTAGTAGGCCGTTCGGCTCATTGAGGTAAACCCCGGGCGTCCCGGGGTCGTAACCGAGTCCATGAGGGGAATCGGTCGGGTACTCGTCGCTGACGGCGACCTGCGGCTCCGGGCCCAGCTCGGCGTCACGCTGGCGGCGGCCGGCCACGTGGTGGTCGACGCGGGGTCCGTCCGCGACGCGGTGGGCATGCTGCGGTCCCGGCACCCCGACGTCGTGGTGCTCGACGTGAGTGAGGGCTACCACGGCATCGCCCTGCTGCGTACCCTGCGCGACGAGGTCCCCGGGCCCCATCCGGCCATCGTGGCCCTGGCGCCGCCGGACGACCCGGCGGCCGCGGCCGAGGCGATGCTCCTGCACGCGGAGGCCCAACTGGTGAAGCCGGTGGACGCCGAGGCCGTGCTGGCGGCGGTGGACCACGTCCTGTTGGCCCGGGAGCACGTCGGGTCCTGAGGTCCGCCCGCGGAGATTTCCCGCCGGGCCGTGTTGCGATTCCGGGTGTCCCCGTGGTTTGCTGTTAGCAGTCTCGATGCGAGAGTGCTAACGCAACATCCTCAAAGGGAGTACCACCCGAATGGCAAAGACCATCGCCTTCGACGAAGAGGCCCGCCGCGGTCTCGAAGACGGCATGAACAAGCTGGCCGACGCCGTCCGCGTCACCCTCGGCCCCAAGGGCCGCAACGTCGTGCTGGAGAAGAAGTGGGGCGCCCCCACGATCACCAACGACGGTGTGTCGATCGCCAAGGAGATCGACCTCGAAGACCCGTACGAGCGCATCGGCGCCGAGCTGGTCAAGGAAGTGGCCAAGAAGACCGACGACGTCGCCGGTGACGGCACGACGACGGCCACCGTCCTGGCCTGGGCCATGGTCCGCGAGGGCCTGCGCAACGTGGCCGCCGGCGCCAACCCGATGAGCCTCAAGAAGGGGATCGAGGCCGCCGTGGAGTCTGCGGTCGCCACGATCAAGGACCTCTCGGTCGAGGTGGACGACAAGGGCCAGGTGGCCCAGGTCGCCTCCATCTCCGCCGCCGACGAGGAGATCGGCAAGATGATCGCCGACGCCATCGACAAGGTGGGCAAGGACGGGGTCATCACCGTCGAGGAGTCCCAGACCTTCGGCATGGACATGGAGCTGGTCGAGGGCATGCGCTTCGACAAGGGCTACATCTCCCCCTACTTCGTGACCGACCCCGACCGGATGGAGGCCGAGCTGGAGGATCCCTACATCCTCCTGGTCTCCTCCAAGATCTCGGCCGTCAAGGACATGCTGGCCGTGCTCGAGAAGGTCATGCAGGCCGGCAAGCCGCTGGTCATCATCGCCGAGGACGTCGAGGGCGAGGCCCTGGCCACCCTCGTGGTCAACAAGATCCGGGGCACGTTCAAGTCCGTGGCCATCAAGGCCCCCGGCTTCGGTGACCGCCGCAAGGCCATGCTGCAGGACCTCGCCATCCTCACCGGTGGCCAGGTCATCTCCGAGGAGGTCGGGCTGAAGCTCGACAACACCACCTTGGACCTGCTCGGCTCGGCCCGCAAGGTCGTGGTGACCAAGGACGAGACCACCATCGTCGAGGGCTCGGGTGACGACAACGACATCCAGGGTCGGATCCAGCAGATCAAGAACGAGATCGACAACACCGACTCCGATTACGACCGCGAGAAGCTCCAGGAGCGCCTCGCCAAGCTGTCGGGGGGTGTCGCCGTCCTGAAGGTCGGCGCCGCCACGGAGGTCGAGCTCAAGGAGAAGAAGCACCGCATCGAGGACGCCGTCAGCACGACGAAGGCGGCCATCGAGGAGGGTGTGGTGACCGGTGGTGGCGTGACCCTGGTGCGGGCCGCCGAGGCCGTCGAGAAGGTCATCAAGAAGCTCGAGAAGTCCGAGCACGACGAGGCCACGGGGGCCCGGCTGGTCCAGCGGGCCATGTCCGAGCCCCTCCGCCAGATCGCGGTCAACGCCGGCCTGGAGGGTGGTGTGGTCGTCGAGAAGGTCCGGGAGCTCCCGAACCCGACCGAGGGCCTCAACGCCGCCACCGGCGAGTACGGCGACCTGATGAAGCTCGGCATCATCGATGCCGCCAAGGTGACCCGGTCGGCGCTGCAGAACGCGGCGTCCATCGCCGCCCTGTTCCTGACCACCGAGGCCGTCATCGCCGACAAGCCCGAGGACGAGCCCGGCATGCCCGGCGGCGGGGACATGGATTTCTAGGACGGAGAACTCGAGTAGGAGTCCCGAGAGGGCCCGGCCGTGAGGCCGGGCCCTCGACGTTCTCGGGACGGCCGGATCGAAGGCGCGGGCTCCTGACCGCAGAGGCCGAACGGCCCGATTTCGGGCTGGCTACCCTCGGTCCATGAGGGGTCGCACGGTCACGACGCTGACCCACCGGTTCCGGGACGGGACCCTGGCCCGGACCCCCGACGCCCTCATCGTCGAGGAGCCGCTCGCCGTCGACCTGGACGGGACCCTCGTGGCCACCACCATGCGCACCCCGGGCCACGACTTCGAGTTGGCGGTCGGGCTCTGCTTCACGGACGGCCTCCTGGCCGGCGCACCGGTGCTGCGGTGCCGCTACTGCGGCACGGGATCGGCGGTGGACACCGAGTTCAACGCCGTCTCGGTCGAGACCGGTGGCCGGGCGCCGACCCCGACGCCCCGGCTCACCCCGACCACCTCCAGCTGCGGGTTGTGCGGCTCGACGACGCTCGACGAGCTGAGCGAGCGCCTGTCCCCCCTGCCCGCCACCGAGCCGTTCACGCCGGAGCGCCTGCTGGAGGCCGCGGCGAAGGCCGCGGTCGACCAGGAGCTGTTCTCGGCCACCGGGGCCGTGCACGCCGCGGCGGCCTTCGATCGGGACGGGACCATCCTGGTCCTGCGGGAGGACATCGGCCGCCACAACGCCGTGGACAAGGTCGTGGGGCACCTTCTCCTGGAGGACGCACTCCCGGCCACCGGCCTGGGGTTGTTCGTGAGCGGCCGGGCCAGCTTCGAGATCGTGCAGAAGGCCTGGGCCGCCGGCTTCGCGGCCGTCGTCGCCGTCAGCGCCCCCTCCGCGCTGGCCGTGGACACGGCCCGGGCCGCCGGCCTCCAGCTGGCCGGTTTCGCGCGGGACGGCCACCTGAACCTCTACGCCCCCGAACAACAGGCCTAGGCCGGGGCGGATCGCCGACTGTCGCATTCGGGCGACAAGGGGCACACTGGTCTCCCATGGACCGGCGGAGGGGTTCGCTGCTCGTGGTGGTCGCCATCGCGCTGCTCGTGGGCGCCTGTGGGGGCTCGGACTACGAGTACGTGGAGAACAACGACGCCGGCCTCTACTTCCGGGTGCCGAACACCTGGTCGGTCGTACCGGTCGACACCACCGACGAAGGCATCCCCGAGACGCTGCTCCAGTCCGAGCAGTGGGTCCGTCTGCTCGACAAGTCGCCCGAACCCGACCTGGCCAACCTGCAGGCTGTGCTCCCCAGCCAGCCCGTCGGCCTGGCCAGCGTCTCGTCGGTGGCCACCAACACCGAGCGCGACGCCTTGGACTACGTAGCGCTCCGGTCGATGGCCCTCGGCGGTGAGGACGACCCGCTGGCCCTGGCCTCCACGCCCGACAGTGGCGTGGCGTTGGTCAGCATCGATGACGTGACCACCGAGGAGGGGCTGCGGGGAGAGCGGATCGTCTTCACCGTGACCCAGGACGACGGGGGCCTGGTCACCTTCGACCAGACCGCGCTGGTCAACCCCTTGACCACCGAGATCTACCGGCTCTTCCTCAAGTGCGAGTCGCACTGCTACGAGGCCAACCGGGACGAGATCGACGGCATCGTCGACTCGTGGACCATCGAGCAGGAGGACTGAGGCGATGAGCCCCGACATCCCCAGCGGCCCGCCGACGGCGACGGACCACCGGGCCGGCCTGCCCGAGCCCGGGGTGCTGTCCCGGGTGCGGGACGCCGACCGGCCCACCCGCAAGCCCCTGGCCCTGTGGGACCGGATCAAGATCCTGCTGCTGCTCGGCGTCCTGTTCTGGTTCTTCGTCTGGTCCGAGATGGCCGACAACCCGATCCTGCCCTTCGAGGAGGCGTTGGACCGGACCCTCGAGGCCAAGTGGTGGGTGCTGGCCCTCATCGGCCTCGAAGCCATCCGTCAGGCCCACTTCCTGCTGGCCGAGTCCTGGCCCGGCTACCACCGCTTCTGGGCCCAAGGCGTGTTCGGTCGCTTCGAGGCCCGGGCCGCCCGCTACGACGACTGGAACCGGTTCCGGGTGGCCCGGGTGGTCAAGTTCGTCATCTTCCTGGCGCTGCTCAGCATCGTGCTCGGGGCCGTCTTCGACGTCTCGCCGCTGACGGCGCTCTTCGAGCTGCCCGCCCGCCTGGTCAGTGCCCTGCCGTGGGTGTTCCAGCTGGCCTTCGGCTTCTTCTTCGTCATGTTCCAGTTCATCGGGCTGTTCTGGTTCCTGTCGCGGGGCGGCGTCGACACCTACTTCCCGGACGACATCGAGACCCGCTTCGCCGACGTCTGGGGCCAGGACCACGGTCGTCGCCCGGGTCCAGGAGAACATGGTCTTCCTCGAGGAGCCCGAGGAGATCGAGGAGAAGGGCGGCTACGTCCCCGGCGGCATCCTGCTGTGGGGACCGCCGGGCACCGGCAAGACGCTGATGGCCGAGGCGGTGGCGGGCGAGACCGGCAAGCCGTACGTGTTCGTCGACCCCGGTGCCTTCATCAACATGTTCATGGGCGTCGGCATCCTCAAGGTGAAGTCGCTGTTCCGGAAGCTGCGCAAGCTGGCCCTCCGCTACGGCGGGGTGATCGTGTTCTTCGACGAGGCCGACTCCCTCGGCAGCCGGGGCAGCCTGACGCCCGGACCGCTCGGCGGTCAGGCCGCCGCGGTGCCCGCCGCGTGGGACGACCATCAGCGCTGGCTGTCACCCGCCTACCCGTCGAGGCCGTGCTGCGGGCCGGCACTCGGTCGATGCCGCACGCGGCGGACGAGCCCGCACCGCGCGACGGGATCATGATGGGCGATGGGCGGCGGGGGTGGCGGGGGCATGGGCACGCTCCAGGCCCTGCTCACCGAGCTGTCGGGCCTGAAGAAGCCGCGCGGCTTCCTCAACCGCTACGGCCGGCGCCTGCTCGGCATGCGGCCCAAGCCGCCGCCGAAGTACCGCATCCTGGTCATGATGGCCACGAACATGCCCGAGGCGCTGGACGAGGCGCTGCTGCGCCCCGGCCGCATCGACCGCATCTACAAGGTCGGCTACCCGTCCAAGGACGGGCCGGATCCGCACCTACGCAGGGCTACTTCGACAAGGTCGCCCACGAGCTCACCGACGAGCAGATCGACAAGCTGGCCACGATCACCCCCTACGCCACCGGCGCCACGATCAAGGACCTGGTCAACGAGGCGCTGATCATCGCCATCCGCGACGGCCGGGACGTCATCACCTGGCGGGACGTGCTGCGAGGCCAAGCAGCTCAAGGACCTCGGCCCGCCCGAGGACGTCGAGTACATCGAGCGGGAGCGGCACGCCATCGCCGTGCACGAGGCCTGCCACGCGGTCGTCGCCTACCGCGAGCGCAAGCACCTCGAGATCGACATGGCCACCATCGAGAAGGGCGGCGACTACCTGGGCATGGTCAGCTCGCATCCAGCCCGAGGACCAGTTCACCCGGTGGCGCTCCGAGTACGAGGCCGACATCATGGTCTCCCTCGCCTCGCTCGCCGGGGAGCGGATGTTCTTCGCGGGCGACAGCTCGTCGGGGGTGTCCGCCGACCTCGAGGGGGCCACGACCCTGGCCACCCTCATGGAGGGCTTCTGGGGCATGGGCTCCACGGTCGCCAGCCACGGCGTCACCCATCGGGTCGGCGTGGGCGGCGGCGGTCGCCCCACCGGCGACGACGACCACGAGAAGGACCTGCTCCAGCACGCCGCGCTGGGCCAGCGCATCGAGGAGAACCTGGCCCGCCTGCTGGAGGAGACCATCGAGTTGGTCCGCCTCCACCGTCACGAGATCCTCGCGGTGGCCCACGCCCTCGAGCAGCACAAGACCCTGGCCGGCGAGGACGTGGTCGCGGTGATCGAGGGGACCGAGGGCCCGCTGGTCGACGGCCGGGTGTACCACGATGCCACCGCCCAGGAGGTCCTGGAGCGCTACCACGAGGTGGCCATGGCCGCCCACCGGGACCACGCCCCCGTCGAGGCCCGCCTCCCCGAGCTCACCAACGGCCACCGCCCCGTGACCATCGACCGCTCCACCCCCACCGCCTGACTCGTTCTGGTGGCTGTAGTGCGCGCTCCAGCGCGCATCTGAGCCCCCAGAACGGGTGGTCAGGCCTGGTTGAGCTCGCGGTAGACGGCGGGGACGACCCGGCGGAGGTAGCCGACGGGTCTGATGAACGAGCGGCCGCGGCGGCGGTGGCGGTAGGCGATGGGCACCTCGGCGTAGCGGTAGCCCTTGGCCAGCAGGTCCAGGGTCAGGACCTGGGCGTAGTTGTAGTCGTGGACGATCTCGGCTTCGGCCGCGGCGGCGGGAGACAGCGCCCGGTAGCCGGACTGGGCGTCGGCCAGCGGGCGCCGGGCCACGAACGAGGTCAGCCGGGTGAGCAGGCGGTTGCCGACCCAGCGGTGGGGGCGCATGTCGGGGTGGCCGTGACCGAACCGGTCCCCGACGACGTAGTCGGCCTCGCCGTCCAGGATCGGGGCGACCATGGCGCCGAGGTCGGCCGGGTCGTACTCGTCGTCGGCGTCACAGAACACCACGGCGGCCGCGCCCCGGCGCCGGCCCTCCGCCAGGCCGGCTCGCACCGTGGCCCCCAGGCCGCGGTTCCGCTCCTGGCGGATGACCTCGGCGCCGGCGGAGCGGGCCACGGTCGCCGTGTCGTCCCGGGAGCCGTCGTCGATGACCACGCAGTCCACGGGGCGGCCCAGGACCTTGGACGGCACGCGGGCCACGACGCCGCCGACGGTGGCCTCCTCGTCGTGCGCGGGCAGGAAGAGCAGGACCGGACCGTCGCCCGGCGGCAATGGCGCGAGCGTCGGGGCCGCGGCGCGCAGCCGGAGGCGTCCGGCCAGGCCCGGCGACGGCCAGAACACGGCGGTGCTGCCGGCCAGGAACGAGTAGGCCGTGCTGATGGCGTGGACCACCAGGGTGGCGGCCAGGCCCTCCGCGGCGCCGTAGCCGAGCGCCACGAAGGTTGCGGTACCCGCGGCCTCGAAGGTGCCGAGGCCGCTGGGGGCGATGGCTGCCACCTGCGAGCACACCGTGATGGCCGTGACCAGCAGGGCCTGCTGGTAGCCGAGGTCGAGGCCGACCAGGCGAGCGCCCTCCATGACCAGGACCGCCTCCAGCAGCCAGGCCGAGGCCGTGGCGGCCAGCACGGCCGTGGTCGGCAGGCGGATGTCCGCGCCGCCGCGGGCGGCCCGACGCAGCCACCACCACGCGGTGCCGCCGGCCACCGCAGCCAGGCCGAGGGCCACCGCGAACCATGGTCCGGCCAGCGACCAGAGGACCGCCCCGCCGGCCGCCGCTCCGATGGCGGCGAGGGTGATCAGGTCGGCCACCCGCAGGGTCACCGTCGAGGCGGTGGCGGGACCGACGCCGATGTCGGCTCGGCGCACGACGCTCAGGATCCGCAGCGGCTCACCCAGGCGGAGGGGCAGGACGTGGTTGGCGCCGTAGGCCAGGTGGATCCCGGCCAGGGCCTGGCCGAGGCTCAAGCCGGGCAGGACCCGGTGCCAGGCCCAGGCCCGCACGACGAAGGCCGAGGCCAGGGCGGCCACCGCCACCGCGACGGGTCCCGGGCGGTCCCGGGCGGCGTGGCCGGCCTCGGCCAGGGCCGCACCGTCCACCCCGTGGGCGATGACGACCACGGCCAGGGCGGTGCTGGCCAGGCCGACGAGCGCGAGCCAGGCACCCCGATGCCGTTGTGGGAGGCGAACGGTCGCGGGCATGTAAGGCAAGCTTTACACACACCCGGGTCAGCGGGCCAGCCCACCCGTACAGTGGGCCCATGGCCGAGCCGCTCTCCCCCCAGGTCGGATGGGGTGTCCTCCACCTCTTCTGCAAGCCGACCCCCACCACCGACGCCCAGGCGGTCATCGCCGCGGTGAAGGCGGCGGAGGGTGCCGGTGACCAGGTCGTACCGGTGGCCGTCCTGGGCCACAAGGCCGATCTGGCGTTCATGGTCCTCGGCGACGAGCTCCGGCGCCAGCGCCGCTTCCAGACCGAGCTGCAGGCCGCGGGCCTCGACGTCGTCGACTCCTATGTCTCCCTCACCGAGGTCAGCGAGTACGCCCAGGGCATGCCCGAGGAGATGAAGACCCCGCGGCTGCACCCCCAGCTCCCGCCCGAGGGCAAGACGGCGTGGTGCTTCTACCCGATGTCCAAGAAGCGGGTGCCGGAGCAGAACTGGTTCACCGAGCCCTACGACCGCCGCAAGGAGCTGATGCTCGAGCACGGCACCTCCGGACGGAAGTTCGCCGGCCGGGTCCTGCAGGTCGTGACCGGCTCCACCGGCCTCGACGACTTCGAATGGGGCGTGACCCTCTTCGCCGTGCACCCCGATGACCTCAAGGAGGTCGTCTACACCATGCGCTTCGACGAGGCATCGGCCGTCTACGCCGAGTTCGGCCCCTTCTACACGGGCCTGGTGACCCCGGTCGAGGACCTGGTCGCCGACCTCGGACTGGCCTGAGCCCGACCGTTCACCCTCCCGAGACTTGCGTGGTGCCCGGGGTTCTCTAGACTCCGGCGATCCACCGAATGGGGTGGGTCCGAGGGGAGACGACAGGGACGTTGCGTATCCGGGCGGTGGTGTTCCCCGCGGTCCTCGTCACCTGTGCCATCGGCCTCCTGGCCTCGCCCACGTCCGGGCAGGCCGCGGACGAGGAGCGCGCGCGAGCGCGTCACCTCCGTGTCGGCCACCCTGACCTACGACGTGGGCGAGGGTGACGACGCCGTGGAGACCCCGGCGGTCGGTGTGGCCTTCACCGTCACGGCCGGCGACGAGGAGGTCGGCACGGGCGAGACCGACGACGAGGGCGTGTTCCTGCTCGAGGTGCCCGGCCCCGGTGGGTACACCGTCGCCGTCGACCCCGACACGCTCCCCGACGGGGTCGAGCTGGTGGACCCCGACACGCTGAGCCGCACGGTCGAGGTCAGCCCCCAGGAGACCCAGCGGGTCCTGTTCGCCCTCCAGGAGGAGGGGGCGGTGAGCACCAGCAACGCGAAGAGCGACGTCGACCGCTTCCTGCAGCTCACCGTCGAGGGCATCAAGTTCGGCCTGGTCATCGCCATGATGGCGGTGGGCCTGTCGCTCATCTTCGGCACGACCGGCCTGACCAACTTCGCCCACGGCGAGATGGTCGTGGTCGGCACGATCCTGGTCTGGTACCTGAACGACGCCGGGATCTGGCTGCCCTTCGCCACCCTGATCGGCCTGATCGTGATGTTCGGTGCCGGGGCCGGCTTCGACCGCGGCGTTGTGGCGTCCGCTCCGCCACCGCGGCACGAGCCTGATCGCCATGCTGGTCATCAGCATCGGCGTGTCCCTCGTCATCCGGTACCTGGTGCTCTACATCTTCGGGGGTCGCCCGAAGGCGTTCCTCGACTTCGCGGTGCAGACGCCGTATGACTGGGGCCCGATCACCGTGGTGCCCAAGGACCTGTGGTCGATCGGGCTCTCCCTCATCGTCCTCACCAGCGTCGGCCTCGTCCTGACCCGCACCCGGACCGGCAAGGCCATCCGGGCCGTGGCCGACAACCCGGACCTGGCCCGCTCGTCGGGCATCGACGTCGACCGCGTGATCCTGGTGGTGTGGGGCGCCGGGGCCTCGCTGGCCACGCTCGGTGGGGTCCTCTTCGCCAGCAGCGAGCTGGTCGACTGGCAGTTCGGCTTCAAGCTGCTGCTGCTCATGTTCGCCGGTGTGACCCTGGGTGGCCTCGGTACCGCCTTCGGCGCCTTCGTCGGCAGCCTCATCGTCGGCATCATCATCCAGGTCTCGACCCTGTGGATCTCCCCCGAGCTCAAGAACGTCACGGCGCTCACCCTGCTGATCCTGATCCTCGTCGTGCGACCACAGGGCATCTTCGGGCAACGCGAGCGGATCGGCTGAGGGGCGACACGTGGACTGGGGAAACATCATCGAGAACGCCCTGCGGGCGGGGGTGAGCCGGGAGGCCGCCGTCTTCGCCATCGCCGCCATGGGGCTGAACGTGCACTTCGGCTTCACCGGGCTGCTCAACTTCGGCCAGGTGGGCTTCATGGCCATCGGCGCCTACGGCGTCGGCATCGGGATCACCTATTACGGGTGGCACCCCGGCACGGCGTTCATCGTGGGGGTCCTCGGCTGTGTGATCCTGGCCCTGCTGCTCGGCCTGCCGGCCCTGCGCCTGCGAGCGGACTACCTGGCGATCGTGACCATCGCCGCGTCCGAGATCATACGAACCGTCTTCCGTTCGGTGTCCCTCCGCGACTTCTCGGGTGGTTCCAACGGCATCAACGGCTTCGCCAGCGGGTTCTACTACTTCAACCCCTTCGACCCCCAGCAGGAGTACGGCATCGCGCCGTTCCGCTTCTTCGGCAACCAGCTGTGGGTCATCCTCACCGGCTGGGCCATCGTCGCCATCGTCACCCTGATCACCTTCGCCCTCATGCGGGCGCCGTGGGGCCGGGTCGTGCGCTCGATCCGGGAGGACGAGGACGCGGCCCGGGCGCTGGGCAAGAACGCCTACGGCTACAAGGTCCAGAGCCTCATCATCGGTGGCGTCATGGGTGGCCTCGCCGGCATGGTGCTGTCGATCGGCTCCCAGACGGTGCAGCCCGACGCCTACTCGCCCCCGATCACCTTCTTCCTCTACACCGTGCTGATCCTCGGCGGCCTGGGCCGGGTGTGGACCCCGATCGTGGGCTCGATCATCTTCTGGATGCTGCTGTCGCTCACCGACAACTTCCTGCGGGAGGCCGTGGACAACCGCTTCCTGGGGATCGACAACATCATGGACGGCGTCCAGGTCGGCCAGGTCCGGTTCATGCTCGTCGGGGCCGGCCTGGCCATGCTCATGATCTTCCGGCCCCAGGGCCTGTTCGGGAACAAGCAGGAGATGGCTCTTGAGCTGTGAGCGGCATGGCTGACCTGGTCGGCGCCATCGCGCTGATCCTGGGCTCGATCGGCGTCGCCTTCTGGGTGACCGCCGGCATCGACGCGTTCTCCCAACCCCCGTCGGCCTGGGAGACGGTGCACCTGCCCCGAACGGTCTGGCTGGTGGCCATCGCCTTCTTCGGGTTCATCGCCGGACCCTTCTACCTGGTGGGCCCCAGGCGGAGGATGGCCGCGGCCCTGGCGGTCACCCGGTCCCATCGTCCGATCGCCTCGCTGGGCGTGCTGGCCGACGTGGAGGGTCGCCCGGGCGTGGCCAAGCCGGATTCGATCCTGGTCGTGGACAACGTCCAGCGCCGCTTCGGCGGCCTGACGGCCGTCGACGTCGACCACCTCGAGATCCAGCGCGGGGTGATCACCGGCCTGATCGGTCCCAACGGGGCGGGCAAGACGACGCTGTTCAACCTGCTCACCGGCTTCGACACCCCCGACGAGGGCACCTGGGAGTTCAACGGCGTGGACATGGGGGGTTCGGTGGCCCACCTGATGTCGGGCCATGGCATGGTCCGCACGTTCCAGCTCACCAAAGCGCTCTCCAAGATGACCGTGCTGGACAACATGATGCTGGGCGGGGTCGACCAGAAGGGCGAGAAGTTCACCGCGGCGTTCCTGCCGGCCTCCTGGCGACACGAGGAGGAGATGTTGCGGGAGCGGGCCATCGGCCTGCTCGACCGCTTCGGCATGGCTCACATGACCAACGAGTACGCGGGCACGCTGTCCGGTGGCCAGCGCAAGCTGCTGGAGATGGCCCGGGCCCTCATGACCGAGCCTGCGCTGGTCATGCTCGACGAGCCCATGGCCGGGGTGAACCCGGCCCTCACCCAATCCCTGCTCGGGCACGTGAAGGCGCTACGGGACGAGGGCATGTCGGTGATCTTCGTGGAGCACGACATGGACGTGGTCCGCGACATCAGCGACTGGGTGGTGGTCATGGCCGAGGGCACGGTGATCGCCGAGGGCACCCACGACGACGTCACCGGGAACCCCGCGGTCATCGACGCCTACCTGGGCACCGATCATGGCGAATCGGCGGCCGAGAGCCCGGTCACCCACGCCCACGAGGTCAGCGAAGACGTCGTCGACGCACGTGAGGAGGCCGTCGAGGGCGCAGCCGGCGAGCCGAAAGGGGACGAGGATGCCTGACGAGTTCCTGCTGGAGGTCCGGGGCCTGGTGGCCGGCTACGTGCCCGAGGTCAACATCCTCAACGGCTGTGACCTCGAGCTCCGGGAGGGCGAGATGGTCGGCATCATCGGCCCGAACGGCGCCGGGAAGTCGACCCTCATCAAGGCCCTCTTCGGGCTCCTGAGCGTTCGCGAGGGATCGGTGACCCTTCGGGGAGAGGACGTCACCGGCGAGGACGCCCACGTGCTGGTCCGGGCCGGCATCGGCTACGTGCCGCAGCGGGAGAACGTCTTCTCCCGGCTGACCATCGCCGAGAACCTCGAGATGGGCGTCTACCAGGCCCCCAAGACCTTCGCCGCCCAGCGGGACCGGGTGTACGGCATGTTCCCCCGGCTGGCCGAGCGGGCCGACCAGCGCGCCGGGCTCCTCTCCGGCGGCGAGCGCCAGATGCTGGCGATGGGCCGGGCCCTCATGATGGACCCCTCGGTGCTGCTGCTCGACGAGCCGTCGGCCGGCCTCAGCCCCGCCCTGCAGACCGAGGTCTTCGAGCGGACCGCCAAGATCAACCAGGCCGGCGTCTCCGTCATCATGGTGGAACAGAACGCCCGTCGCTGTCTGCAGGTCTGTGACCGGGGCTACGTCCTGGATCAGGGCCAGAACGCCTACACCGACACCGGCGATGCCCTGCTGAATGACCCCAAGGTCATCGAGCTCTACCTCGGCACCCTCGCCAAGGCCTGATCCTCGGCCCACACCGCCGGGCTCCCGGCCCGGGTCAGGAGGTGGTGTGCGGGCGTGATCCGGCTGGTCGACTCGTCGTGACCCATGACGATCACGGCTCGGTCCGCCGCGGCCGCCAGCAGGTCGTCGAGGACCGCCCGGGCCGTCGCCTGATCGAGGTGGGCGGTGGGCTCGTCGAGCACCACGGCCCGCTGGGCGCCCAGCAGCGCCCGGGCCAGCGCCAGCCGTTGCCGCTCGCCGCCGCTCATGGCCGACGCGTCCCGCTCCAACCGGGTCGAGAGGCCCTCGGGCAGCGCCCGGGCCCACTCGTCGAGGTGGACGGTCTCCAGGGCGGCCCACAACTCGTCGTCGGCCGCGTCGGGGCGGGCGATGCGCAGGTTGTCGCCCAGGGTCGTGTCGGCGAACCAGGGGTCCTGCTGGCACCAGGTGACGGATCGGCGGACACCGTCACCGCCGAGGTCGGCGACATCGACCCCGCCCACCCGCACCGTGCCCGCCCGGGGCTCGAGGAAGCGAACCAGGGTGGCGGCCAACGTCGACTTGCCCGAGCCACTGGGGCCGGTGACCAGGACCCGCTCGCCTTCGGTGACCTGCAGGGTGATGCCGGTGGCGACAGCCGTCGCGTCGGGCCAACCCACCGAGACCGCGTCGAGGTCCAGGCCCGCGCCGTCGCGGGACGCCCCGGGGGTGGGCCGGTTCGGTCACGGGATCCGGTCGCCGGAGGAGGCCCACGACCCGGGCCGCCGAGGCCTCGACCCGGGCCAGGACCTCACCGCACACGGCGAGGGGCCCGAGCATCTCCAGCACGGCGAGGGGCAGGAGGACCAGGACGCCCAGGACCGGCCCGGAGAGGTCGGGCCCCGCCGCGCCGGTGGCCGCCACCACCGCGGCGGTGCCCAGGGCCGGTGCGGCGGCCGCCAGACCGAGGATCACCGCAGAGGGCCATGCCCGGCGTCGGTCCAGCCGGTCGACCTCGGCCGCCGTCGCCGCGACCCGGGCCCGGGCCTCGGGCTCCGCCCCGCAGGCCACGAGCTCCTCGACACCCCGGGCGAGGTCGATGACCGCGGCCGTCAGGTGCCCCCGGGCACTCGCTGACGCCCGGCTCCACCGACGGGTGGACGTGAAGTCCAGCAGCGGCAGGGCCGTGCCGCAGAGGACCACGGCGGCCCCGAGGGCCAGTCCCGCGGCAGGGTGGAGGACGGCGGCCAGTCCCGCGGCGGCCAAGCCGACCACGAGGGTCGAGGTCAACGGTCCCAGCACCCGCAGGAAGCCGTCCTGCAGCCGGTCGATGTCGGCGACCAGGCGGCTCTGGACCTCGCCGGGGCCACCCCGGGGCAGGCCGGTCGGGGCCAGGTGGGCGAGACGGGCCACGACGGTGGCCCGCAGGTCGGCGAGCAGGCGGAGGGTGGCGTCGTGAGCCGCCAGCCGTTCGGCGTAGCGGAGCCCGCTCTTGCCCACCGCGAACGCCCGGACCCCGACGGCGGCGACGGCCAGGTCGGCGAAGGAGGGCTGCTCGGCCGCCCGGACGATGAGCCAGGCGGCGGTGGCCGCGAGGCCGACCGTGCAGGTCTCGGTCAGCACCCCGAGACCGACGGCGCCCAGCAGCCGGACTCGTTGGCCCGCGGCGGCGCCCCAGAGCCAGGCCAGCGCCCCCCCGGTGGCCTCGACCGGACTGCCGGTGGCCCCGGTGTCCGCGCCGGCCGTGTCGGGGGATCGCGAGGTGGTGTCGGGCGCCGGCCGCCGGACCGCAGGCTCCGGCGCCTGGTGCGGGGGCGATCACGCGCTCGGGCGGGAGCAGGACGACGGTTCGATCGGCCGCCGCGACGAGGGCGGCATCGTGGGTGGCCACCACGATGCCGGTCCCCTGATCGGCCGCGCCGCGCAGGCCGTCGCGCACCCGGGCGGCCGCATCGTCGTCGAGCTGCGCCGTCGGTTCGTCGAGCAGCAGGAAGCGACAACCTGCGCCGGCCCGGACCAGGCCGCGGGCCACGGCCAGCCGTCGCCGTTCGCCGCCCGACAGCGTCTCGGGGGCGTCGGTCCGGTGGCCCTGCAGCCCGACCGCCCGGAGCGCCTCGTCGACCGATGCGGCGGTGGCGGCGGTGGATCCCAGACCGGCCGAGGCGGCGACCTCGGCACCCAGGGGCAGGGGATGCTGGGGCACCCAGCCGATGGTCTCGGCCCGGTCGGCGGCGGGGAACAGGCCCACCTCGACCCCGCCCAACTCGACGGTGCCCCGGTCCGGTGGGAGGGCACCCCGCAGGATGTCGAGCAGGGTGGACTTCCCGGCGCCACTCGGGCCGGTGACCACGACCATCTCCCCCGGGGCGACCTGGATGTCCGATCACCTCCAGGCGGGGCCCGCGGTCGACGTCGGTCACGGCCACCCCCCGGGCGACCAGTGAGCCGGTCGGGGGGATCGCCGCCGTCCCGTCCGGGCGGGTCTCGAGGCCAGAGCGCGGCCTCGACGGCGACCGCGGCGTCCAGACCTGCGGTCGCGGCGTGGAAGGACGCACTGACCCGGCGGAGCGGCAGGAAGCACTCGGGGGCCAGCAGGAGCACGATGAGCGCCGTCGGGAGGTCGATGGCCGCCCTGGGTCAGCCGCAGGCCGAGGGACACGGCGACGAGGGCGACCGACAGGGTGGTCAGCAGCTCGAGGACGAGGGCGGACAGGAAGGCGATCCGCAGGGTGCCCATGGTCGCCTGGCGGTAGCGGTCGGTGACCAGGCGTATCCGCTCCACCTGGGCGTCGGCCCGCCCGAACAGGCGGAGGGTGGGCAGGCCCTCGAGGAGGTCGAGGAACCGGTCGGCCAGCCGCTGCAGCGCCGTCCCACTGGCGGGCCGAGCGGGCCTCGGTCAGGCCGGCCGATCAGGACCATGAAGAGCGGGACCAGGGGGATCACCACCAGGATGACCGCCGCGGAGAGGCGGTCGGCGGCGAGGATCCGGAGGCCGGCCGCCAGGGGGACGACGGCGGCCACGGTGAGGGCCGGGAGGTAGGACCGCACCCACGGCTCGACGGCCTCGCACGGCGGAGGTGGTCAGCGTGCCCACGGCGGCCGGACCGAGCGCCGCACGACGGTCGGGTCGCAGGCGGGCGAGGTGGTCGAGCACCCGGTCCCGGACCGAGGTCCGGGTCCGCACCAAGGCGCGTGTCGCCGACCGCTCGGTCAGGGCGCCGACCAGGACCCGCACGGCCGCGACCAGGACGAGGGCGACCACCAGCGGCCGGGTCGCCGACCCGTCGCCGTCGATCAGGCGGGGGAGCTGGTCGGCCAGCGCTTCGGCCTGGACCAGGACGGCCCCGGCCACGACGACCGCGAGCGCACCGCAGACGACCAGGTGGGTCCGCAGGGCCGGCGCCAGCCCGAGCACCCGGGGATCGAGGGGCCCGCGGCTCCCGGGGTCCGCCGCCCCCTGCGCTCGGCCCACGACGGGTCAGACGGGTCCGGGGACGTGCACCGGTGGGATGTGGCGGGCGCCGATCCGCTGCCGGAAGACCCAGTAGGACCAGGCCTGGTAGGCGAGGACCACCGGGGTCATGATCACCGCCACCCACGTCATCACCCGCAGGGTGTAGGGCGTGGAGCTGGCGTTGTCCACCGTGAGGTTGAAGGCGGGGTCGGTCGACGACGGCAGGACGTCGGGGTAGAGCGCCGCCGAAGAGGGCGACCACCGCGGCGGCGATGGCGACGCCGGTGGCCAGGAAGGCCCAGCCGTCGCGTCCGGCCCGGTTGGCGCCGACGGCGGCGAGGAGGGCGACCGCGGCCAGCCCGACGGGCAGCCAGGTCCAGGGCTCGCCCCGCTCCAGCTGGTTCCAGATCAGGAAGGTGGCGCCCGCCACGATGGTCACGGGGGCGATGCGGCGGGCGAGGGCCTCGGCCCGCTCCTGGATGTCGCCCTCGGTCTTCAGGGCGACGAAGTGCGCGCCGTGCAGGAGGAACAGCGATGCGGTGGTCACGCCCCCGAGGAGGCCGAAGGGGTTGAGGAGCGTGAACAAGGTGCCGGTGAAGTTGCCATCGACGTCGATGGGCACCCCGGCCACGATGTTGGCGAAGGCCACGCCCCAGAGCACGGCCGGCACCCAGGAGCCGAAGGCGATGGCCAGGTCCCAGCGCCGGCGCCAGGTCACGCTGTCGACCTTGCCCCGGTACTCGAAGGCGACGCCCCGCAGGATGAGGGCGACGAGGATCAGGAACAGGGCCAGGTAGAAGCCGGAGAAGAGGCTGGCGTACCAGTTCGGGAAGGCGGCGAAGGTGGCGCCCCCCGCGGTGAGCAGCCACACCTCGTTGCCGTCCCAGACCGGCCCGATGGTGTTGACGAGCACCCGGCGGTCCACCTCGGTGCGCCCGAGTGGGTGCAGCAACATGCCGACACCGAAGTCGAAGCCCTCGAGGAAGAAGTACCCCGTCCAGAGGACGCCGATGAGGATGAACCAGAAGGTGGCGAGTTCCATGGCGAGCTCCGGTCAGTAGGCGAAGGCCAGCACATCGGCCTCGTCGCGGTCGGGGGAGGGGGTGTCGGGGGTCGGTCGTCGTGGTCGTCGTGGTCGTCGTGGCTGTCGTGGTCGTCCCCGCCGGCCGCGCCGGACGGGCCCATCACGGCCTCGGGCCCGGCGACGACGTAGCGGCGCAGGAGCATGAGCTCCACCACCATCAGCGCGCCGTAGATCGCGGTGAACCCGATCAGGGTGATCAGCACCTCGGCGAGGCCCACGCTGGGGGACACCGCGTCCGCGGTGAGGAGCCGGACCTCGGGGATGCCCGTGGGGTTCGGGGCCACGACCCAGGGCTGGCGTCCCATCTCGGTGAAGATCCAGCCGAAGGCGTTGGCCAGGAACGGCAGGGGGATCATGGCGATGGCCGTGCGGCGGATCCAGCGCTTCCTGGGCAGCCGGCGCCCGCCCCGGGTCATCCACCAGGCCCCGACCGCCCCGAAGGAGGCGAGGGCGCCGAAGCCGATCATCGCCCGGAAGCTCCAGTAGGTCACGACCAGGTTCGGGCGGTAGTCGCCGTCGCCGAACCGCTCCTGGTAGTCGGCGTTGATGTCCCGGACCCCCGGGATGGTGGCGTCGGTCGTGTCGGTGGCCAGCAGCGAGAGGGCCTTGGGGATCACGAAGCTGCGCACGTCGCACTCTGCGCTGACGTCACCGATGGCGAAGATCGACAGGCCCGGCCCGGTCTCGGTGTCACACAGGGCCTCGGCGGCCGCCATCTTCATCGGCTGCTGCTCGAACATCAGCCGGGTCTGGAAGTGCCCGCTGACCGCGACGAGGATGCCGCTGGCGAAGGTCAGGTAGATGGCGAGGCGGACGGCGCGGTGCAGGGCGTCGGCGTCACGGGGGGCCGACTCGTGTTCCCGGGTCAGCAGCCAGGCCGAGATGCCACCGACGAACACCGCGGCGGTGAGGAGCGCCCCGCCGATCACGTGGGGGTAGGCGGCCAGGGTCGTGGAGTTGGTCAGCACGGCGCCGATGTCGGTCAGCTCGGCCCGGCCACTCGTGGGGTTGAAGCGGACCCCGACGGGGTGCTGCATCCAGGAGTTGGCCGCGACGATGAAGTACGCCGACAGCGCCGTGCCGATGGCCGCGGCCCAGATCGTGGCCAGGTGCAGCTTCGGGGAGAGCCGGTCCCACCCGAAGATCCAGAGCCCCAGGAAGGTGGACTCGAGGAAGAAGGCGACCAGGGCTTCCATCGCCAGCGGGGCGCCGAAGACGTCGCCCACGAACCGGGAGTAGTCGGCCCAGTTCATGCCGAACTGGAACTCCTGCACGATGCCGGTGACCACGCCCATGGCGAAGTTGATCAGGAAGAGCTTCCCGAAGAACTTGGTGAGACGGAGGTAGGCCTCGTCGCCGGTGCGGTACCAGCGGGTCTGGAACCAGGCCACCACCAGCCCCAGGCCGATGGTCAGCGGGACCATGAGGAAGTGGTAGACGGTGGTGATCCCGAACTGCCAACGGGCCAGCGTGACCAGGTCCATGGGGTCGTGCTCCTCGATGCGGGCTCCCGCGGTCCGCGGGTTCCCGGACACTGTGCCCGGGCATCACCGGAGCCGACAGGGCCCTAGGTCCCCATCGCGAAAGGAGATGGGCGCAACGGGCCTGAACGCGAAGGAGCCGCCCCCGAAGGGGCGGCTCCGACGCTGTTGTCCGTTGCGGACCGGGGAGTGGTTACTCCTCGATCGCCGCGAACTGGTACTCGGTCAGGCTGTCATCGATGGTGTTGTCGGCGCCGTACTGGAGGATCGCGAAGCTCGCCTCCGTGGGCTCACCGGCATCACCGAAGGTGTAGGGACCACCCACACCGTCGTAGTCGATGTCCTCGCCCTCAGCGATCAGCCCCTTGCACTCCTCGAAGGTGGTGCAGGTGGTGCCGTCGCGGGTCACCCCGTTGATCTCGGCCGCAACGGCGACCGGATCGTCGGTCCCGGCCACCTCAGCGGCCAGGGCGGTGATGATGATGGCGTCGTAGTTCTCGGGGGCGTAGGAGTAGTCCTCCAGCGCCGGGTCCACCTCGAGGAGGCGGTCCTTGAACTCCTGGGACACCTCAGCCGAAGGCAGCGTGCCCCGGATGCCCTCGAGGATGCCGGGCTCGGTGAAGTTCTCCGCGAGCGCGTTCCCGATGTTGCCGTCGACGAGGTAGATGTTCTTGTCGCCCTGCGTGTAGCCCGCCTCGAACAGTGAGGTCAGGATCTGCGCGGACTCCTCGAAACCGATCATGACGAAGGCGTCAGGGTCAGCGGCGACGATCTCGCCCACTTCGGCGTCGAAGTTCTCGGCCGCGGGGTCATAGACGATCCCGCCGTCGTTGAGGACCTCGGCGCCGGCCTCGGCCAGGGGCTCTGCGGTGTACTGCAGGAGACCCTCACCGTACGGATCCTGGCGAGCCATGATCCCGACGGTGGCGTTGCCATCGGCGACGATCAGGTCCGAGAGGACCCGGCCCTGGAGCACGTCGGACGGGGCGGTACGGAAGTACAGCCCGTTGTCGTCGTAGTCCGTGAAGTCCGGCGAGGTGTTGGCCCCGGAGAACTGGATCACGTTGGCGCCGGTGATCTTGTCGATGACCGTGAACGACACCCCCGACGAGGCGGCGCCGATGATGGCGTCCACTCCGTTGGCCAGGTGGCGGTCGGTGGTCTGGTTGGCGATGTCGGTGTTCGTGTCACCGGAGTCACCCGGATCGAACGTGACATCGGCATCCAGCACACCGCCGGCAGCGTTGATGTCCTCGACCGCCAGCTGCACGCCGGCTTCCTCGGGTGGCCCGAGGAACGCAAGGTCACCTGTCTGCGGCAGCAGGCCGCCGAAGGCCAGGACCCCGTCGGCGCTCCCACCATCGGGTGCCCCGGTGTCGTCGGTCGCAGTGTCTCCGGTCGTGTCGTCACTGGCCGTGTCGTCCCCACTGTCATCACCGCAAGCAGCGGCGATGAGCGTGAAAGCGAAAATCATGGCCAGCAGACGCCACAGACGTCCGTTGAATCGCATTTCTCTCCCCTCGGAAAGCAGCATGCCGTGGCGTCATCGCCACGGACGGGGGGAGCATAGGCCGTGGGGCCCGCCCGTGTCCTTCGCGCAACCGAGCTGTAACAGAGGCACAATCCTGCGGACACGAGGAGGCCGGGCCCGGTGAGCACCGAACTGCTGTATCTGCACGACGCGTATCTGCGCTCGTTCACCGCGACGGTGGTCGAGGTCGACGGGAACCGGGTCCGTCTGGACCGCACCGCCTTCTACCCCACGGGCGGGGGTCAGCCCCACGACACCGGCACCCTGGCCGGCCCCGACGGCGAGGCGCAGGTGACCGAGGTGACCAAGCAGGGTGCGGACGCCTGGCACACCGTCGACGGGCCCGTCCCCGCGGTGGGCGACTCGGTCACCGGCGCCCTGGACTGGGAGCGCCGTCACGGGCTCATGCGGACCCACACCGCGCTCCACGTCCTCTGTGGGGTCATCTGGAACGAGTGGGGCACCGCGGTGACCGGCGGGAACATGACCCCGCTGGCGGCCCGGATGGACTTCGAGTTCGACCCGCTCCCCGAGGGCTTCGGCGCCCGGGTCGAGGAGCTGGTCAACGCCGAGCTCGCCGCCGACCGCCCGATCGAGGTCGGCTTCCTGCCCCGGGACACCGCGGTCGCCGACGAGGACCTCATCCGGACGAAGGTGAACATGATCCCCGAGTCGGTGACCGAGATCCGGGTGGTGGACATCGTCGGCCTCGACAAGCAGGCCGACGGCGGCACCCACGTGGCCTCGACGGGCGAGGTCGGCGGGGTCCGGGTGGTCAAGACCGAGTCCAAGGGCAAGGCCAACAAGCGGATCCGCCTCGAGGTGACCGATGGATGAGCGGCGAAGCCGATCGGCGGGCCGAAGAGGCCCGAAGGCGATGAGCCGTCAGGCGAAGAACCATGAGCGCTGAGGTCCTCGAGCGTCTCCGCGAGACCTTGGCTGACCACGACCGTGCGGTCGTGGCGTTCTCGGGCGGGGTCGACTCCGGCCTGCTCGCCTTCGTCGCCACCGAGACCCTCGGCCCCGAACGGGTGCTCTGCGCCACCGCGGTGTCGCCGTCCTTGGCCGGCGCCGAGCGCGACGCCTGCCGCGACCTGGCCGCCGACTGGGGCCTGCGTTGGCGGGAGGTGACCACCGAGGAGATGACCCGCGCCGCCTACCGGGTCAACGACGGTGATCGTTGCTTCTGGTGCAAGGACGCCCTGATGGACGCGCTCACCCCCCTGGCCGACGCGGCCGAGGCCACGGTGCTGCTGGGGGTGAACGTCGACGACCTCGGGGACCACCGTCCCGGCCAGGAGGCGGCCCGGCAGCGGGGGGCCCGGTTCCCCCTGGTCGAGGCCGGCCTGACCAAGGAGGACGTCCGCGAGGCGGCGCGGGACCTCGGCCTGGCCGTGTGGGACAAGCCCGCCGCACCGTGCCTGGCCTCGCGGGTGCCCTACGGCACCGAGGTGTCGGTCGGGGTCCTGGGCCAGGTGGAGCGGGCCGAGGCCGGGCTCCGGGCGCTCGGCCTGGCCGACCTGCGGGTCCGCCACTACGACGACCTGGCCCGCATCGAGGTGCCGGTCGGTGACCTGGCCGCGGTGTTGGACCGGCGTCCCGAGGTGGTGGCCGCCGTGCAGGCGGCCGGCTACCGCTACGTGACCCTGGACCTCGAGGGGCTGCGGTCGGGCAACCTCAACGGCGCTCTCGACCTGGGCGACCAGGCCCCGTGAGGAAGCTGGTGGTCATCATCGGGCTGCTGCTCGTGCTGCTGCTGGTCCTGGTGGTCCTGGACGTGGTGGCCAAGGGCTTCGTCGAGGCCCGGGTGGAGGACGAGTTCCGCAACGGTGGCCGGATCGAGGTCGAGGACGCCGACTTCGCCATCGACTCCTTCCCCTTCGTGGCCCGCATGGCCGCGTTCGGGGAGGTCAGCGCCACCCTGCACCTCGAGGGCATCCAGGAGCGGGGGGTGACCATCGACGCCTTCGACCTCGAGGTCGAAGGATTGGTGTTCGATCGGGTGTCGGCGTTCAACGGCGACGTCCAGGTCACCGACCTCGACCAGGCCACGACGACGGTCACCCTCAGCGAGGGCACGATCGGCGACGCCGTCGGGATCCCCGTGGACGTCGCGGCCGACGGCACGGTGACCGCGGGCGAGGTCACCGTCACCCCGGCCATGGAGGGTGGCGAGCTGGTGCTCACCGGCGAGGGCGTGGGCCGCACGGCGGTCCCGTTCCCCATCGCTCGGTTCCTGCCCTGTGACCCCGAGGTGGCGGTCTGGCCCGGTCAGGACGAGGTCACCCTGACCTGTGTGACCGAGCAGCTGCCCCCCGTGGTCAACCGGGTCCTCGGCGAGGCCGGCGCCCGCCTGCGCGGCTGAGGCCTACCAGTGCCCGGTGCCGGGCGCGCCCTTGAACGGGCCGACCACGGTCGAGGTGATCCAGCCACCGTAGAAGTCGCCCTCGTTGGTCTGGACCTGCTCGTCGTCGACCCAACAGGCGTCCATGAGCCGGGGGTAGAAGGCGAGGTGGCCGGTGATGGCCACGAAGCCCGGCGTGGGGGAGGGGTAGGACCAGGCCGCGGAAGCGGCGACTCGGTCGCCGACCCGGACGTCCCAGTAGTCGGCGTGGCCCTTCCATTCACAGAAGGTGTGCCGGGCGACCGGCTCGAGGTGCTCGAGGGCCACGTCGTCGGGCGGCAGGTAGAAGGCCGGCGGCTGGCTGGTCTCCAACACCCGGAGGGCCCTGGTGGTGTCCGCGATGGTCACGCCGCCGAGCTCGACCCGGACGCGGGCGGCGGTCGGCTCGACCCGGGGTGGTCGGGGGTAGTCCCACACCGACTCCTGGCCGGGTCCGGGCTCGATGCGGGTGGGGCGGGGGCTCATGGCCGACAGGATGACCCCGTGGAGGACGATCCCGAGCGCGCGCTCGCCGAAAAGGCCCGCGTCCTCGGCGACGCCATCGAGGCCACCGTCGGCCCGTGGCTGATCGGCGCCGTGCGTCGGGTCGCCGCGGCCCAGCGGTTGCCGGGCGGTGACGAGCTCTTCCTGGCCGCCGAGACCGCCGCCAACCAGGCCAAGGCCGATGTGGTCCCCCGGGTCCGGACCTTGCTGGCGACCGACATCGACGAGCAGACCACGACCCCCCTCGCCCTCCTCCGGGAGGCCGTCGGCCCGGCGACCGCCGTCCTGGCCGAGCTCGGGGCGGTGCCCGTCCAGCGCGACCCCTTCGCCGTGCGGGCCTTCCCCGAGGACGTCTACGGCCTGGCCCCGGCGACGTTCGAGGACGTGGCCCCCGAGCTGAAGGACCCTGGCCTCGAGTGGGGCGCCGCCAAAGCCTTCGTCCACCTCCGCCGCCGCCGCTCCGAGGGCCGGTAGGGCTGGAGGAACGACACCGAGGCAGGGATGGGGGCGTGGGGTGCCGCCGAAGGTCGTCGGGGGCACGCAAGCGGCCTTCTTCGGCCCGGAATCTCACTCGTGGTGACCACATCTCGTTCTGGCGCCCGATTTGCCGCCTATGGGCGGAGGATCGGGCGCCAGAACCGAGGGAGCGGGGTGAACGACCTCGATCGCCACAGAGGGTGGCGAAATCCGGCTGGAGGGGCACCACCGAGCCGGGCAGGGGAGCCAGGCCCCCGTGGTTGCCGTCGGTTTCGTTCCCCCAGCCCGACGACCTGGGTCAGTCGGTCTCGGGAGGAGGTAGCGCCCCGGTGAGGGCGTTGACGATGTTCTCCAGGAGCCAGCCGAGGTACTCGTAGGCGGCCTGCGCTGGGGCGTCGGGGTCGTCGGGGTCGATGGGGCCGCGTGTCGTCCTCGGAGACGTCGAGGCGGGTGCCGAGGACGAGGCGCAGGTCGTTGAAGGTGCGCATCCAGGTCCCCAGCTGCTCCTCGTCGACCGACGGGAGGACGATCGAGTCCTCGACCGAGGCGATGGCGGCCAGGCGTTGGCCGAGCAGGTCGTCGTGGACCATGCCCTGGTACTCGGCCTCGAGGTCGTCGCGACCGGGGTAGGCGGTGGGGAAGAGGCGACGGACGCCGGAGTCCTCGGTGATCTCACCCCCGCCCTCCACCTTCAGCAGGGTGCGGAGCTGGGCCAGCAGGGACTTGAGCAGCAGCTGCTCGTGCTCGCTGAGGCGGACGGTGAAGGATCCGTCGCGTTCACGGCGGATCGGTCCGCCTCCGAAGCCGAACGCCATCTACGGCGCGTCCTCCTGCTGCATGGTGGCCCAGAGGCCGTGCTCGTGCAGGCGCATGACGTCGAGCTCGGCCTTCTCGCGGGATCCGTTGCTGACCACGGCCCGGCCCTTCTCGTGCACGTCGAGCATGAGGGCGGTGGCCTTCTCCAGCGAGTAGCCGAACAGCTTCTGGAAGACGTAGGTCACATACGACATGAGGTTGATCGGGTCGTTCCAGACCAGGACGATCCAGGGCCGGTCCGGATCGGTGACGTCGATGACCTCCGGGTCGTCGACCTCCAGCGGGCTGGTCGAGCTCACGGCGCGGCCAGGGCAGGCTCGGCGTCGGGCGCCGCCGCGGGCTCGACGACCCAGAGGGAGAGGTGCAGCTGCAGGACCGTGATCCACACGAGCGTGGCCCCCAACACGTGGAGGCCGACCAGGACCTCGGGGACCCCGTTGAAGTACTGGATGTAGCCGATCGTGATCTGGGCGGCGACGGCCGCCAGCACCAGACCACCCCGGCGGGTGCGGACCATGAGCACCAGGAGCACGGCGGTGAGCACCCACGCCAGCCCGCTGTGGAGGCGCACCACCTCCCGGATGGCGTACGGCAGGCGCTCGACGTCGGGGTCCCCGCCGTGCGGCCCCGTGCCCGTGACCGCCGTGCCGACCAGGAGGACGAGGCCGGTGAGGGCGACCAGGGCCCAGCCCAGGCGGCGGGTGGACACGGGAACGTCGGGCCGCCGCTGCCCCCCGTCGGGCTCGGCGGCCCGGTGGTGGAGGACCACGGCGTCGGCCACCAGCGCCATCGAGAGCAGGAAGTGGCCCATCACCGCGGGCGGGGTGAGCTCCAGCAGCACGGTGATGCCACCGAGGACGATCTGGGCGACCACGCCGGCGACCAGCCCCCACGCCAGCAGCACGAGGTCCCGTCGGTAGGGCTGGCGTCGCCGGGCGCCCAGGACCGCGGCGGCCACCGCGACCGACACGAGGCCGGTGATCATCCGGTTGACGAACTCGATGATCTCGGGGGTGTCCCGGAACTCCGAGACGACCTGGCTGCCGTCACACGTCGGCCAGTCCGGGCACCCGAGGCCCGAGCCGGTGAGGCGCACGGACGCGCCGGTGACGACGATGAAGACGAGCGCGAGCAGCGCGATCGCCGTGACCCTCCGGTAGCGCTGCGGGGTCACCTCGAGCCGCGTCACGGGGTCCCAGGCTAGGGATGGCCCGGTACCGCTTCCCCATTGGGGACCGAGGGGTTGGGGACCATAGGCTCTGGTCCCTCATGGCGGTCACGACCCTCACGGCCACACGTTCGCGCCTCGGCGCCTACGTCGCGCTCACCAAGCCCCGCATCATCGAGCTCCTGCTGGTGACCACGGTGCCGGTGATGTTCGTGGCCGAACAGGGGGTGCCGGACCTCCTGCTGGTGGTCACCACCGTGCTCGGCGGCAGCCTCGCCGCGGGTGGGGCCAACGCCATCAACATGGTGGTGGACCGCGACATCGACGCCCTGATGGAGCGCACCCGGAACCGCCCGCTGGTCACCGGCGAGCTCACCCCCCGGGCCGCCCTCACCTTCGCCCTGAGCCTGGAGGTGGCCGCCTTCGCCCTGCTCTGGTCGACGGTGAACCTGCTCAGCGCGGTGCTGGCCGTGTCGGCCTGCCTCTTCTACGTCTTCGTCTACACGCTCTGGCTCAAGCGGACCTCGAAGCAGAACATCGTCATCGGCGGGGCGGCCGGGGCGGTGCCGACGCTGATCGGCTGGACGGCGGTGACCGGCAGCCTGGCCTGGGCGCCCGTCGTGCTCTTCGGCGTCATCTTCTTCTGGACCCCGCCCCACTTCTGGGCACTGGCCATCCGCTACCGCGAGGACTACGCGGCGGCGTCGGTGCCGATGCTGCCCTCGGTGGCCGACGACGACACGGTCGGCACCCAGATCGTCCTCTACACCCTCGTGGTCTGGGCCCTCAGCCTGGTCTTCGTGCCCGTGGCCGACATGGGCCTGCTCTACACGGTGTCCGCCGTCGTGCTCGGCGGGGTGTTCACGTTCCAGAGCGTCCGGCTCAAGGGGGACCCCACCCCGGAACGGGCGATGGGCCTGTTCCACTGGTCGATCACCTACATCAGCCTCCTCTTCGGGATCATGGCGGTGGATCCGCTGCTCACGTGACCGCCTGGATTCCCTCCGCCGGATACCCCCTGTGTAAAGTCCCGAACCGGCCATGACCGTGATCGAGGCACCCCCTTCCGCGCCCTCCGAGGCCACCCAGGAATCCCGTCGCGAGCCGCGCGGCATCCCTGCGGTGATCGGCTCGGGCGACCACAAGACCATCGGACGAGTGTGGATCGGCGCCTCGGCGCTCTTCCTGCTCCTCACCGTCGTGGTCGGCGTCCTGCTCGGCATCGAGCGGATCACCGTCGACGAGCTCGAGGTGCTGGGCAACGACAACGTCCTCCAGTTCTTCTCGCTCTACCGGGTGGGCCTGACCTTCCTGGTCGTGCTGCCGTTCTTCCTCGGGCTGGCGACCGCGATCGTCCCCCTCCAGGTCGGGGCGTCCAGCATCGCCTTCCCCCGGGCTGCGGCCGCGGCGCTGTGGACCTGGATCGGCGGGGCGGTGCTGCTGCTGATCAGCTACGCCATCGACGGCGGTCCGGTCGCCGCGCCGAACCTGGATCCGGAGGCCATCGCCCTCGGGGTGCTGGGCCTCGGTCTGGTCGTGCTCGGCCTGCTGATGGCCAGTGTCTGTGTGGTGACCACCGTGTTCGCCCTCCGGCCGGTGCGGATGTCGCTGCGGCAGGTCCCGCCCTTCGCCTGGTCGATGGTGGTGGCCGGGGTGATCTGGCTCCTGTCGCTGCCGGTCCTCATGGCCGGCCTGGTGCTCGCGTACCTCGACCTGCGCTACGGCCAGCTGCTCTTCGCCCAGCCCGGTGAGCTCTACCAGCGGCTGGCCTGGGTCTTCGCCCAGCCCCAGGTGTACGCCATGGCCATCCCGGTCCTGGGCGTCGCCGCCGAGGTCGTCCCGGTGTCCGCCGGTGTGGTCCAGCGGGGCCGCGGTGCGCTCTGGATCGGCATCGGCGGGTTCGGCGCCTTCGCCTTCGGGGCGTGGGCCCAGCCCTTCTACCGCAGCGAGCTGCTCACCGAGGCCGTGTACGTCGGGTTCGCCTTCGCCATCGGCCTCGCCCTCCTGATCGTGCTCGGCGGCGTGGCCGACAGCGCCCGCCAGGACCGGCCCGCCCTGCGCCCGGCCTTCGTCCTGTCGGTCCTGGCCCTCTTCCTCCTCCTCGCGGCCACCGCCGCCGGGGCCGCCGGGGTGATCGAGCCCTTCCACCTGCTGGGCACCACCTGGGAGGTCGGCCACCTCAACCTGGTGCTCACCGCCTCCCTCGTCGGGGCCACCGCCGCCCTGTGCTGGTGGGCGCCCAAGCTCTGGGGCCGTCACGTCCCCGCCTCGCTGGCCTACCTCGCCGGCCTGCTCCTGGCGGGTGGCGGGGTCCTCCTGGCTGCCGCCGAGGGCGTCGCCGGCGTGCTCGACGAGCCCGGCTTCTCCTTCGCCGGCTTCGAGCCCCGGGACGGGGTGGAGACCTTCAACCTGATCGCCGCCGTCGGGGCCGGGATCCTGGCGCTGGGCGCGGTGCTCCTCGTCCTCGCCCTGCTGCGGGCCATGATCGGCAGCGACACCGCCGAGGACGCCCAGGACCCGTGGGGGGGCCAGACCCTCGAGTGGTCGACCTCGTCCCCGCCGCCGCCGGGCAACTTCACCGAGCCGGTGCCCGAGGTGACCTCGGCCACCCCGTTGGTCACCACCGAGGAGGGAGGGGCGTAGATGTCGACGGCCATCGCCACCACCACCGAGCCCCTGTACCCCGCGCTCGCCGATCCGCCCCCGCCGGCCCGCCCGCGGGTGCTGCTGGTCGGCACCGTGCTGGCCTCCGCCGCCATGGTCATGGGCTACGCCGGCCTGATCGGGGCCTACGTCTCGACCCGGGCCACCAGTGCCTCGCCCTGGCTGCCCGACGGTGTGGTCATCCCGTTGTCGGCGCCGAACATGGCCGCGGTCACCCTGCTCATGTCGGTGGTCACCATCCACTGGGCGCAGTACTCGATCCGCAACGACGACCGCCCGAACGCCTATGTGGCCCTCGGCCTCACCCTGGTGCTCGGCCTGGCGTTCGTGAACTCGGCGGTCTACCTGTTCACCCAGATGGGTGCGGCCATCGCCCGCAGCGTCCCGGAGCTCCTGCTCTTCGCCGTGGGTGGCTTCCACATCGCCACGATCGCGGTCGGCATGGTCTTCGTCGCCCTGATGGCGTTCCGGGCCCTGGGGGGTCAGTACTCCGGTCGGGACAGCGAGGGTGTGGCCGCTGCCGCCGTCTTCTGGGACGCCGCCGTCGCGGTCTATCTCGTGTCCTGGCTCGCCGTCTACGTGACCAAGTAGGAGCTCATGGTTGGTACCGGCTCTCGCCTGTTCTTCGCCCTCGCCGCGATCGGCCTCCTCGGGGCCGTCGCGTTCGGCCTGGCCAGCGGCGGTGACCCCGTCGGGGTCGTCTCGCTGGGCTACAAGGGCGGCGTCGGCGAGCACTTCAGCTACGCCCTCCTGACCGCCTTCGGCGTGACCGCGCTCGGCCTCGGCCTGGTGTCGGTCGCCATCCGGGACGCCGACCCCGACGCCACGGCCGCGCTGGTCGGCCTCGAGGCCCTGCCCGAGGTCCCGGCCCCGAACTCCACCAGCCCGTGGCCCATCGTCGGTGCGCTGGGCCTGGTCATCACCGCGCTGGGCCTCGTCGTGGGTGCCGGCTACTTCATGTTCGGCCTCGTCGTTCTGGCCGTCACCACCGTCGAGTGGGCGGTCAAGGTCTGGTCCGAGCGGGCCACCGGCGATCCGGAGGCCAACCGGGCGATCCGCAACCGCCTGATGGCGCCCTTCGAGATCCCGATCGCCGCCGTCATCGTGATCGCGTTCCTGGTCCTCGGCCTCTCCCGGGTGTTCCTCGCCGTGTCCTCCACGGGGGCGTGGATCATCGGCACGATCGTCGCGTTCCTCATCGTGCTGGGTGCAGTGATCGTGCTCACGCGGCCCCAGCAGACCAAGCGCCTGGCCACGGCCCTGCTGCTGGTCCTGACCCTCGCGGTCCTGGGCGGCGGGATCGCCGGGGTGGTGGCAGGGGAGCGTGAGTTCCACCACGAGGAGCCCGCCCACGAGAGCGAAGGGTGAGGCGGGTGGCTGACTTGGACGCCCCCGAGCAGGTGGGTCACACTCGCCTGGTGAGGTCCCCCCGCCTGCGCACCCTGGCCCTCGGCCTGCTCGTCCTGCTCGTCGCCGCGGGCTGTGCGTCCGACGCCCCGCTGGACACCCTCGAGCCTCAGGGCCCCGCCGCCCGCTCGATCGACAACCTGCTGAACCCGGTGATGATCATCGCCGGGGTCGTCTTCCTGTTCGTCGAGCTGGGGATCGTCTTCCTGGTCATCCGCTTCCGTCGCCGCAAGGACGACGACGGCGAGGAGCTGCCGGCCCAGACCCACGGCAACCTGGTGCTGGAGCTGGGCTGGACCATCCTGCCGGCGGTGATCCTGGCCTTCGTCGCCGTGGGCACCCTGGCCACCCTGTTCGACCTGTACCAGGAGCCCGAGAACGCCCTCGAGATCGACGTGGTCGGCCAGCAGTGGTGGTGGGACTTCCAGTACGACGTCGACGGCGACGGCGAGTACGACTTCCGCACCCCCAACGAGATGGTCATCCCGGCGGGGACCCCGATCGACCTCGACATCACCTCCATGGACGTGATCCACAGCTTCTGGATCCCGTCCCTCAACGGCAAGCGGGACGCCGTCCCCGGCCGGCACCACGACTGGACCCTCGAGGCCGACGAGCCCGGCACCTACTGGGGCCAGTGCACCGAGTACTGCGGCCTCTCCCACGCCAACATGCGCATGCGGGTCATCGCCCTGCCCCAGGACCAGTTCGACGCCTGGTTGGCGAACCAGGTGGAGCCGGCCGAGGCCGCCACCGGCGACGCCGTGGCCGGCGAGACGCTCTTCACCTCGACCTGCACCTCGTGCCACCAGGTCCGCGGCCTCAACGACGACTACACCGGTGCGGCGACCGTGTCGGGCACGGCCCCGGAGCTGACCCACCTGATGACCCGTTCGACGTTCGCGGGGTCGCTGTTCCGTCTCTACGCCCAGGCCGACGACGACGACCTGAACACCTTCTATGACCACCTGGCCGAGGAGGGCACGTTCAACCGGGTCCAGCTCGAAGCCTGGCTGCGTGATCCACCGGGCGAGAAGCCCATGTACGCCGACACCGCCACCCTCAACGGGGCCCTGCCCCGCGGCATGCCCAACCTGGGCCTGACCGAGGAGCAGATCGACCAGCTCGTGGCCTACCTACAGACCCTGGACTAGAGGCATACCCGTGGCACTCACCGAAGAACGCCCGCTCGCCCTGCCCTCGGGGGCCGGGGCCGACGACGACTTCCAGCCGCTCGGCGTCTTCCGCCGCCCGGCCACGACCACCGGCTGGCGCAGCTGGGTCACCACCGTCGATCACAAGAAGATCGGCATCATGTACGGCGTCACCGCCTTCTTCTTCTTCCTGGTGGGGGGCAGCGAGGCGCTGCTGATCCGGGCCCAGCTGGCCCGCCCGGGCAGCGACCTGCTGTCGGCGGAGACCTACAACCAGGTCTTCACGATGCACGGCATGACGATGGTCTTCCTGGTCGTCATGCCGATGGCCGCCGCGTTCGCCAACTACCTCCTGCCCGCTGCAGATCGGGGCCCGGGACGTCGCCTTCCCCCGGATGAACGCCTTCAGCCTGTGGTGCTTCCTGGTCGGCGGGATCTTCCTCAACACCAGCTGGTTCCTCGGCGGCGGCGCCGACGGCGGCTGGTTCGCCTACGCCCCCAACACCGGCGTCACCTTCTCGCCCGTCCCACGGCCTCGACTTCTTCACCATCGGCCTGATCATCACCGGCATCGCCTCCCTGGTCAGTGCGGTCAACCTGACGTCACGATCCTCAACATGCGGGCGCCCGGCATGGACCTGATGAAGATGCCGGTCTTCACCTGGATGATCTTCGTGGTCCAGGTGCTGCTGCGTTCTGGCCCTGCCGGTCATCACCGTGGCCCTGGTCCTGCTCACCTTCGACCGGCTCTTCGACGCCAACTTCTTCAACGTGTCCCAGGGCGCCGATCCCGCTGCTGTGGCAGCACCTCTTCTGGATCTTCGGTCACCCCGAGGTCTACATCCTGATCCTGCCCGCCTTCGGCATCGTGTCCGAGATCATCCCGGTCTTCACCCGCAAGCCCATCTTCGGCTACCCGTTCATGGTCGTCTCGGGCATCGCCATCGGCTTCATGGGCTGGGGCGTGTGGGCCCACCACATGTTCGCCGTCCGGCCTCGGCCCCATCTCGGTGGCCGCCTTCGCCCTCTCCACGATGTTCATCGCCGTGCCCACCGGGCGTGAAGATCCTCAACTGGATGGCCACCATGTGGGGCGGCAAGCTCGAGCTTCACCACGGCGATGCTGTTCGCCATCGGCCTGGTCGGCATGTTCACCATCGGCGGCCTCTCGGGCGTGACCCACGCCGTGGCCCCCGCCGACACCCAGCAGACCGACACCTACTACATCGTCGCCCACTTCCACTACGTGCTCTTCGGCGGCGCGCTCATGGGCCTCTTCGCCGGCTTCTACTTCTGGTGGCCGAAGGTCTTCGGCCACTTGCTCGAACGAGCAGGCTCGGCAAGGTCCACTTCTGGCTGATGCTCATCGGCTTCAACCTGACCTTCGGGCCGATGCACATCCTCGGCCTCCAGGGCATGCCGCGCCGCATCTACACCTACGAGGAGGGCCTCGGCTTCGACGTCTGGAACCTGGTGTCCAGCATCGGCGCCTTCATCATCGCCGTCTCGATCCTGGTGTTCCTGGTCAACGTCATCAGCAGCCGCCGGGACGCCGCCAGCCAGCCGGCCGCCGGTCCGGACCCGTGGGACGCCCGCAGCCTCGAGTGGATGGTCGCCTCGCCCACCCCCGAGCACAACTTCGACGAGATCCCGACGGTCACCCAGCTCGACGAGTTCTGGCACCGCAAGTACGGCAAGGACGACGACGGGCCGCACGGTGCGCATCGCGGCGACCGAGGACGTCACCCAGGACGGCAGCGCCACCGGCGTCCACCTGCCCGTCGCCGTCGTACTGGCCCCTGGTCGTCGTCGGTCGGCCTGCCCGCTCATCGGCTACGGCCTCATCTTCAACCTGGCCTGGGCCGTGCCCGGGGCGCTCCTCGTCGCTCGGCGGCATCTACGGCTGGGCCCTCGAGCCCGCCGACGACGACGAGAACCCGCCGCACCACGCACGGCCACGACGAGGCCGAGCGCTCGAGGCCGGCGACGGCCGGCCGCCGAGCTGGAGGCCGGTGAGGCCGAGCCCGATGGCGCGGCCACCGATGCCGAGGAGACGAGCGAATGAGCGAGACCGTCATCCACGAGCGGGCGACCGAGACGGTCACGATCGACCCGAGCACCGGCCACGAGTCTTCTCCACCAGCACGGGGCTCTCCAACGAGAAGCTCGGGATGTGGGTCTTCCTCGTCCTCGGAGTGCCTGCTCTTCGGCGGCCTGATCTCCACCTACCTGCTGCTGCACGACCGCAGTCGGTGAGCGGCCCGACCCCCGACGGACGTCTTCGACATCCCGTTCACGTCGGTGTCGCTCCTTCGTGCTGCTGATGAGCTCGCTCACCATGGTGCTGGCCGTGTCGGCCATCACCCGGGGCGACGAGCGCCCGCAGCCGGCTCTGGCTGACCACCACCGCCCTGCTCGGCGCGATCTTCATCGGCGGCCAGGTCTACGAGTTCACCTCCTTCTACCGGGAGGGCCTCGGCTTCACGACCAACATCTTCGGCGTCGTCCTTCTACACGCTGACCGGCTTCCACGGCGTCCACGTGACCGTCGGCATCCTGATGCTGCTGTCGCTGGTCGGCCTGTCGCTGCGGGGCACAGCTGGGTCAGGACAAGGCCGAGACCGTCGAGATCGTCGGCCTCTACTGGCACTTCGTCGACATCGTCTGGATCATCATCTTCACCGTCGTCTACCTGACCGTCTGAGGCCACGATGAGCACCACCGAGACCCTCGAGCACGAGCAGTACCTCACCGAGCCCGACGACACCGGGGAGCACGGCCACGCGTCGGACGCCCTGTACGTCAAGGTCTTCATCGTCCTCTTCCTCATCACCGCGGCCGAGGTCGCCACCTACGTGGTCGACATCGGGGACTTCCTGATCCCGGCCCTGATGGTGATGATGAGCGTGAAGTTCGCCCTGGTCGTGGGCTTCTTCATGCACCTGCGCTTCGACAACCGGCTGCTGACCTGGGTCTTCGTGGCCGGGCTGGCCCTGGCCGTCGTGGTGTACATCGTCACCCTCACCACCTTCGAGTTCTGGCAGGCGTGATGCCCGTGGCGGCCGCCGTCGACGCCTGGCGTTGGCAGCCGCACCCGGAGGTCTGGTTCCTCGTCCTCGGCGTCGTGGGGCTCTCGCTCTATGTCACCCGGGTCATCGGCCCCAAGGTCGTGCCCGAGGGCCAGCCGGTCCTCACCCGGTTCCAGAAGGCCAACCTGGTCCTGGGCATCCTCACCCTGTGGCTGGCCTCGGACTGGCCGTTGCACGACCTGGGCGAGGAGTACCTGTTCGCCCTGCACATGACCCAGCACCTGCTGCTGAGCTACGTGATGCCGGTGTTCTTCCTGCTGGCCACCCCGCCCTGGTTGGCGCGGCTGGTGGTCCCCACGGGGTCGCGGGCCTACCGCTGGTTGCACCGGTTCTCCCGCCCCCTGGTGGCCGGTGTCGTCTTCAACGCCGTGGTCGTGTTCACCCACTGGCCGACGCTGGTGAACGCGGCGGTGAAGAACGGGCCGATGCACTACTCCGTGCACATCCTGGTCGTGACCACCGCCGTGCTCATGTGGATGCCCGTGCTCGGGCCCTTCAGCGAGTGGCGCATGCAGAGCCCCGCGGCCGTCGGCTACCTGTTCGCCATGTCGCTGCTGCCGACCGTCCCCGCCTCGTGGCTGATCTTCGCCGAGGGCTCGGTCTACAACGTCTATGACACCGCCTTCCGCCTGTGGGGCGTGTCGGTCACCTCGGACCAGCAGAGCGCCGGCCTGATCATGAAGCTCGGTGGCGGCTTCTACCTGTGGGGGGTCATGGCCGTCATCTTCTTCCGCTGGGCCTACGGTCAGCAGAGCGGCGACCCGGCGCGCATGGCGGCCACCCGCACGGCCCGGTACGACGGCCCAGCCACCGACGGCTCGCTGACCTACGGCGAGGTCGAGGCCGCGTTCGCGGCGGCCGGGAACGCTCCGGTCGAGCAGCACTCGTCGACCTGATCCCGGCCTGTTTTCGACCGGATCCCGACCGGATCCCGACACCGACCCGGAGAGCACCGTGATCCTGCAGGACAAGACCGTGATCGTCTCGGGCGTCGGTCCGGGTCTCGGGGGCGAGGTGGCCCGCCTGGCCGTGCGGGACGGGGCCAACGTGGTCGTCGCCGCCCGGTCCGCCGACAAGCTCGCCGCGGCCGCCGCCGAGCTGGACCCTTCCGGCGAGCGGGTGCTGGCCGTGCCCACCGACATCGTGGACCTGGCGGCCTGCGAGGCCCTCGTGGCCGCGGCCGTCGAGCGCTTCGGCGCCCTCCACGGCGTGGCCCAGGTGGCCGCCGTGGACACGGCCCTCGGGGACCTGGCGGCCTCCAGCGACGAGGACTGGCGGCGCTGCTTCGACACCAACGTGGTCGGCTCCATGAACCTCGTGCGGGCGGCGGCGCCCGCCCTGCGGGACGCGGGCGGCGGGGCCGTGGTGCTCATCGGCTCCCAGTCGGCGCTCCTGCCCCCGTCGGCCATGCCCCAGATCGCCTACGCCGCCTCGAAGGGCGCGCTGTTGTCCGCCATGTACCACCTGGCCGACGAACTGGGCCCGGACCACATCCGGGTCAACGCCGTCATCCCCACCTGGATGTGGGGCCCGCCGGTGCAGATGTACGTCGACTGGCAGGCCGGCGAACGGGGCATCCCCCCCGAGGAGGTCATCGGGGAGATCACCGCCAACATGTCGATCCCGGAGATCCCTGCGGACGAGGACGTGGCCGAGGCCGTGGTCTGGCTGTGCTCGGATCGGGCCCGCATGATCACCGGCCAGTCGCTCATGGTGAACGCCGGTGAGCTGAAAGGCTGACGTCGGCCTCAAGAACCGGGGGTGGTGGGCCGACGGGGGACCCGTGACCGAGTCCTCCCCTGCCACCGTCGCCGAGCCGACGGACGCGGTGGCCGAGACGGGTCCGATGACGCTCTCGGGACGTCCGGTCATCGAGACGCCCGCCGAGCCGCCCCGGACCCGCGTGGGTCGGGGCGCCGCCCTGGGCGCCGGCCTGGTGTTGGCGGTGGTCGTCGGCGCGGTCGCCCTCGCCCTGCTGCGGGGCGGTCCGGACGGCACCGACGTGCGTCTGATGGCCCCTGGCCAGTGCTACGTGGAGACCGACGTCGTCGAGGACCATGGCCGCACCATCCCGCAGGGCCGGGACACCCCCTGCCTCAGCACGGCGCCCCGGATCGTGGCGGTCGTGCCGATGCCGCTGGGGCCCTTCCCGGACGGCAGCGGCTTCGACGGCGTCGTCGAAGGCCACTGCGGTGGGGAACAGGAGCTGGTGATTCTGCCGACCGAGGACAGCTGGCTGGACGGCGACCGCACGGTCGTCTGCATCGCCCTCCCCGAGGTCTGAGCCCGACCGTCAGCCTCGGGCGCAGGCCGCGCCGAACCCACGGTCGGCGTTGGTCCAGCCGGGGTGGTCGCCCTGGGGCCAGAAGTCGCCCGTGTGGGCGTCCTGTTCGTAGGTCACCGGGGCGGTCGCGTCCGACGCGATGTGAGCCACGGCGTCGACCAGGCGATCCACGTCCTCGATGGAGGTGGAGAGGCCGGCACTGGCCCGGACCGCGCCGGGGATCTCCCGCCGGTCGCCCCGCAGGACGGCCCCGCGGTAGGCCGCCACCTCGTCGCTGTCCAGGCCGAGCAGGCGCAGCAGGTACGGATGGGCGCAGAAGCAGCCGTGGCGGACCCCGATGCCGAACTCGGCGCTGAGCCGGGCGGCGACCAGGGCGTGGGGGACACCGTCGACGGTGAAGGCCGCCGTCGGCAGGGTGGGCACGTCGAGGCCGGGGCCGAGCAGTCGGACCCCGGGCATCGCGGCCAGGGCCGGGCGCAGCCGAGCGGCGATCTCGTCGTCGTGGTCGGCCACGGCGTCCCAGCCGATGGCGGCCAGCTCGTCGATGGCGGCATGGAGCGCGACGGCGCCGATCACGTTCGGGGAGCCGGCTTCCTCCCGTTCGGGGGGCTCGGTCCAGATGACCTCGTCGAGGTCGACCAGGTCGACCGCCCCGCCGCCGGCCAGGAACGGGTCGCCGTCGGCGAAGGCGCTCCGGGGGCCGACGAGGACGCCGGTCCCGAAGGGCGCGTACATCTTGTGCCCGCTCCACGCCAGGTAGTCCGCGGTGGTGGGCATCGGGCCGTGGGGCGCGAGCTGGGCGGCGTCGACCAGGACCGGGACATCCCGCTCGTGGGCCACGGCGATGATGGCATCGATGTCCGGGCGCCATCCCGTGACGTTGGACGCCGCGGTGACCGCCAGCAGGGCGGGACGGGGCCCGGCGTCGAGCTGGGCGGCCACCTCGTCGGGGGTGAACGTGCCGTCGGTGCCGCACTCGACGAACCGGCGCTCGCAGGCCCGGGCCCACGGCAGCAGGTTGGCGTGGTGCTCCACGACGGTGGTGACCACGACGTCGTCGGGGGCCAGGCGGAGGCGGTAGGCGAGGTGGTTGATGGCCTCGGTCGTGTTGCGGCAGAGGATGGCGATGTCGTCACCCTCGGGGTCGCGTCCGGCGAAGGTCAGGGCCGATCGGCGGGCCAGCTCGTAGGCGGTGGTGGCCTCCCGGGACCGGTAGCCGGCGCCCCGGTGGACGCTGGAGTAGGTCGGCAGGAAGTCGTTCACCCGCTGGGCCACGGCCGGCAACGCCGCGGTCGAGGCCCCCGCGTCGAGGTTCAGGTACGGCCGGTCGACGCCGTCGACGCAGGGCACCGGGTCGCCGTCACCCACGAGGGCGGCAGGCAGGGTCGGTCGAGCGGTCATGGCGTCACTCCCATCGGAACCAGCGGACGGCGGCGATCGGCGTGGCCACCGCCCACACGACGAGCACGATCCACGAGCGGGTGGCGATGTCCCCGCCCGGGGTGAGGGCGCCGATCATGACGTCGGCCAGCGCCGCCGCGGGGAGGAGCTCGGCCACGGTCTGCACCCCGGTGGGCAGCTCGTCGAGGGGGATCACCATGCCCCCGAGGAGCAGCAGCACGAGGTAGAGCCCGTTGGCCAGCGCCAGGGTCATCTCCCCCCGGAGCGTGCCCGCCATCAGCAGGCCGAGGCCGGCGAAGGCGATGGTCGCCAGGACGGCCCCGGCGACGGCCAGGGGGATGCCGGCGACGTCGGGCTCCCAGCCCAGCAGCAGGGCGACCACCGACAGGATGACCACCTGGACGACGAGCACCAGGCCGATGGCGATGGTCTTGGCCCCCAGCAGGCGCCCCCGGCCCAGGGGCGTGGCCCCCAGGCGCTTGAGCACCAGGTACTGGCGCTCGAACCCCGTGGCGATGGCCAGGTTGACCATGGCCGTGGACATCACCGCCAGGGCGAGCACCCCCGGCGCGAGGAAGGCGACCGGGTCGTCGCCGTCGAGGGGCAGGACGTCGACGGTCGAGAAGAAGACCAGCAGCCCGACGGGGATCCCGAGGGTCAGCAGCAGCGACTCGCCCCGGCGCAGCGAGAGCGTCGTCTCCGCCCGGGCCTGGGCCCGCAGCGCGGTGGCCCCGCTCATGGCGCCTCCTCGCGGGTGAGGCGGACGAAGACGTCCTCCAGGTGTTGGCGACCGGCCCGGAGGTCACCGAGGGCCAGGTCCTGCTCGGCCAGCCAGGCGGTGAGGGCCGCCACCGTGCGGGGTGAGGGCTCGGCCGCCACGAGGTACTCGCCGTCGGTGGCCTCGCTCACCGGGGCGTCCAGGGCCTCGCCCAGGGCGGTCACGTCGAGGCCCGGTGGGGCGGCGAAGCGGATCTCGGCCCCGGTGGCGTTCATGAGCTCGGCCGGCGTGCCGTCGGCCACCACCCGCCCCTTGTCGACGATGACGACCCGGTCGGCCACCTTCTCGGCCTCGGCCAGGTCGTGGGTGGCCAGCAGGACGCACACGCCGGCGTCGCGTTGCTCCCGGACCACCTCCCGCACCAGCAGGCGACCGTCGACGTCGAGGCCCGCGGTGGGCTCGTCGAGGAAGGCGACCCGGGGCCGGCCGACCAACGCCAAGGCGAGGGCCAGGCGCTGCTGCTGGCCTCCCGACAGGCGGCGGGCCGTGGCCTTGGCCTGGTCGGCGAGGCCCACCCGCTCGAGCAGGGCGGCGGGGTCGGCCGGGTCGTCGTAGTAGGCGGCGAAGAGGTCGAGGACCTCGGCGGTGCGGATGCCCGGGTAGAGGCCCCCCTCCTGGAGCATCACGCCGATGCGACCGACGACGGCGGCGTGGTCCGCCAGCGGGTCGTGGCCCAGCACCCGCACCGTGCCCGAGGCGGGCTTCCGGTAGCCCTCGAGGGCCTCGATGGTGGAGGTCTTGCCTGCCCCGTTCGGCCCCAGCAGGGCCAACACCTCGCCGGCATCGGCCCGGAAGGACACACCGTCGACGGCGACCACGTCGCCGTAGGTGATCCGCAGGTCGTCGACCTGGACGGCCGGGGCATCGAGCACGGGGCGACGCTACCGACTGCGGTCACGGCCGGCCCAGGGGCGAATGGCCCGGGTTCGGGGCGTGGTCGGCGGTACCTTCCCTGCGGTGATCGACGTCCGCCTGATCCGCAGCGACCCCGACGCGGTCAAGGCCGCCCTGGGGCGCCGGGGCGAGGATCTCACGCCGATCGACCGCGTGGCCGAGCTGGACCGCCGGCAGCGGGACCTGGCCCAGGAGCGCGACGACGTCCGCAACCGGGTCAAGGCCCTCTCCAAGGAGGTCGGTGGCCTCCGCCGCGACGGCCAGGTGGAGGCGGCCGAGGCCCTGCAGGCCGAGAGCCGGGACCTGGGGGCCCGGGAGACCGCCCTGGCCGAGGAGGCGGAGGCGCTCGGGGACGAGATCCGCGAGATCCTGCTGCTCGTCCCCAACCTGCCGTCGCCCGATGCCCCCGACGGGGCGAGCGAGGACGACAACCCCGTCCTGCGCACGGGCGGCCCGGATCCCGACGGCTACGCCGACCACCAGCGGGTCCCGCACTGGGAGACCGGCGAGGCCCTGCGGATCATCGACGTCGAGCGGGGGGTGAAGCTGGCGGGATCGATGTTCGTCGCCTTCCGCGGCATGGGCGCCACCCTGAGCCGGGCCCTGTGCCAGCTGGCCCTGGACCGCAACGCCGACCTCTACGAGGAGGTCCGGCCCCCTTCGGTGGTGCGCACCGAGATCATGGTGGGCACCGGTCAGCTGCCGAAGTTCGGCGACGACGCCTACCACCTCGAGCGCGACGACCTCTGGGCGATCCCCACCGCCGAGGTCCCGCTGACCTCCCTCTACCGGGACGAGATCCTGGACGAGGCCGACCTGCCCATGCGCTTCATGGCCTACACGCCGTGCTTCCGTCGGGAGGCGGGCTCGGCCGGCCGGGACACCCGGGGCCTGCTCCGGGTCCACGAGTTCGACAAGGTCGAGCTGCTGGCCCTGACCACCCCGGCCCAGGCCCCGGACCTGCAGGCCGAGATCATGGCCCGCGCCGAGGCGCTGGTGGCCGACCTCGGTCTGACCCACCGGGTGATCGACATCTGCACCGGCGACATGGGCATCGCCCACCACCGGTCCTGGGACCTCGAGGTCTGGTCGCCGGGCCTCGGCCAGTGGCTGGAGGCGTCGTCGGTGTCCTGGCTGAGCGACTACCAGGCCCGACGGGCCAACCTCCGGTACCGGCCGACCGAGGGCAAGGGCACCGAGCTGCTGCACACCCTCAACGGCTCCGGCCTGGCCGTCCCCCGGGTGCTGGCCGCGCTGCTGGAGGTCCACCGCCGGGAGGACGGCTCGGTCGCCCTGCCCGAGCCCCTGCACCCCTACCTCCGGGGTGCCACCGAGATCCCCGTCCCCGCTTAGGAGCACCCCTCCGGGCGCGGGTATCGTCCGAGCGTGTTCGCCATCACGACGGCGCAGGTGATCTTCAGCATCGCCCTGGGCTCCGTCGCCCTCCTGATCACCGTCTTCAGCCTGTTCGTGGCCCGCACGACCTTCTGGGCCGACCGCTGGTACCCGAAGGGCAAGGCATGAGGGCCGGCGACGCCACCGTCTACAAGGGCCGCAGTGGCCAGTGGGCCTTCGTGGCCCACCGCACCACGGGCTTCCTGGTGTTCATGTTCCTGCTGCTGCACATCATCGACGTGTCGCTGGTGAACGCGAACGTCGAGCTCTACGACGAGGTCCACGCCCTCTACGGCAACGTCCTGCTGCGGCTGTTCGAGTGCGGCCTGCTGCTGGCCCTGCTGTTCCACTCGCTCAACGGCCTGCGCATCGTGATCGTCGACTTCTTCCCCCGGGCGGTGGCCAACGAGAAGGCCCTGACCACCGGTGTGGTCGCCCTGACCCTGCTGGCCGGCATCCCCGGCTCGCTGGTCATCCTCTGGCCCTTCATCGACGGACGGATCCTCTGATGGCCTCCACGACCGACCGTCTGCCCAAGGCCTCCACCCGAGGGGCGCTGACCCGCAAGCCCAAGTCCAACTTCGAGACCTGGTCCTGGTACTTCATGCGGATCTCGGGCCTGATCCTGCTCTTCCTGGCCCTGACCCACTTCGCCATCACCCACATCATCAACGACGTGGTGGAGACCGACGCCGAGTTCGTGGCCGGGCGCTGGGACAACCCGCTGTGGCGCCTGTTCGACTGGGCCCTGCTGGCCCTGGCCCTGGTCCACGGGGTGAACGGCGTGCGCTGGAGCATCGACGACTACGTCACCAAGCCCGGTCGTCGAGCCGGCCTGAAGGCGCTGCTCTACTCGGTGACCGGCGGCCTCTTCGCCTACGGCACCCTGGTCATCATCACGTACTCGGCCTGAGCTGATGGGGGTCGAGCACCTGGCCCCGGTGATCCCCGTGCACCACGAGCGTGAGGCCGGCGCCAACGCCGACCACCCCATGCGCCAGGTGACTCGCCAGGTGGCCTTCGAGCCTGGCGGCTGGACCCCCGAACGCCGGGCCAAGGTGGCCGACCTCTTCGACGGCCTGGCCCCCGAGTGGCACACCCGTGAGGTGGAGGGCCGCTACGACGCCCTGCTCGATGCCCTCGACCGGGGTGACGTCCCCACCGACGGCCCCGCCTTGGAGTTGGGCTCGGGCACCGGCCTGTCCACCCCCCTGCTGGCCGAGCACTTCGGCAACCTGATCGCCGCCGACCTGTCGAGGGAGATGCTCCGCCTCGCCCCCGGCCGCCGCCGCCCCGAGGGTCCAACTGGACAGCTCCTGCCTGCCCTTCCCTGACGGCGCCCTGACCGTCATCCTGGCCATCAACATGCTCCTGTTCCCCCAGGAGATGGCCCGGGTCCTCGCCCCCCAGGGCGTCCTCGTCTGGGTCAACACCAGCGGCGACCGCACCCCGATCCACCTCCCCGCCGACGACGTCGTGACGGCCATGGGTGAGGGCTGGACGGGCACCGCCAGCGAAGCCGGCACCGGCACCTGGTGCGTCACCCGCCGAACCTGAGAGACCCGAAACCGAGGCAAGAACGGGGGCGTGGGGACGGGCCGCCGGTCGTCGGGGGCGGATTCCTCGTATGAGCCCGACGAACCTCACCCGACGTGACCGGTTCTCCTTCTGGCACCGGATTCGGTTGCTATGGCACGGGAATCCGGTGCCAGAAGCGGTCGGGTTGGCCTCACGCGAGGAAGCGGGGACGACAATGAAGGCTGCAATATGTAGACTGATTGCATGCCCACGACGACGATCCGGGTGGACAGGGAGACGCACGAGCGCCTGGTCGAGCTCAGCAAGGACTCTGGCCGTTCGCTGATCGACACGGTGAGCGAGGCGGCTGAGGCCCTGCGCCGGAAGCGGTTCGCCGAGCAGGTCCGGTCACAGCTCGATGCGCTCCGGTCGGACCCCGAGGCGTGGCTCGACTACCTGGCCGAGGCCGAGGAGACCCACGTCACCGATGGCCTCGACTGACGAGCTCTGGCTTGTCGACTTCGGCGATCCGTTTCCGGGCGAACCCGCGGCACGCCGCCCAGCGCTCGTCATCGGCCCGGTCGAGCCGTTCTCGGCCGGTCTCCCGTATGTCATCGTCGTGCCGTTGACGACCACGCGGCGCGGCTTGGACCTTCATGTGGAGATCGATGCCGACCCGGCCGCAGGCCTCGAGGTCACGAGCTACGCGCAGTGCGAACTCCTACGTTCGGTGAGCGGCCGGCGACTCGTTCACCGTCTCGGTCGGGTCGATCTCGCGACCCATTTCGCGGTCGATGACGTCGTCCGGGCATTGCTCGGCCACTGACGGGCAGCCGGAGCACGTATTCGAACACCTGTTCGTCTAGGGTGAGGGCATGGCGACGGCCGAGCCCCAGTTGCGGTGGGAGCTGGAGGACGCGCCCCGGCCGCAGGGGTCGCTGTTCGGGGACCTCGTGGAGCGGCAGGTCGGGCGGGGGGAGTACCGGGGGATGGAGTTCTCCCTGGTGCGGGCCCGGTCGATCATCAACAAGGTGGACGTGCCCTGGCTGGCGTTCGCCCACAGCATCAACGTGTACCGGGGCTGCAGCCACGCCTGCGTCTACTGCTTCGCCCGGCCGACCCATGCGTACCTGGGCCTCGACATCGGGGCCGACTTCGACGCCCGCATCGTGGTCAAGATCAACGCCGCCGAGGTCCTGCGGGCCGAGCTCTCACCCCGGCGTTGGGCCGGCGAGGCCATCGCCATGGGGACCAACACCGATCCCTACCAGCGCTGCGAAGGCAAGTTCCGCCTGACCCGCCAGGTCGTCGAGGTGCTGACCGAGTTCGCCAACCCGTTCTCGATCCTGACCAAGTCGACCCTGGCCATCCGGGACCTGCCGCTGATCGCCGAGGCGGCCAAGCGGGCCGAGGTCCGGGTCGACTTCTCGGTCGGGACGCTGGACGAGGACGTCTGGCGCCTCACCGAGCCCGGCACGCCCCATCCCCGACGGCGGCTGCGGGCCGTCGAGCAGTTCCTCGAGGCGGGCGTCCCCTGCGGTGTGCTCATGGCCCCGGTGCTGCCCGGCCTGTCCGACGCCCCCGAGCAACTGGCCCAGGTGGCCGACGCCTGCAAGGCCATCGGGGTGCGCCCCGCCGGCCCCGTGCCGCTGCACCTGCGACCCGGGGTCAAGGAACACGTCCTGGCGTGGGTCGACGAGCACCGTCCCGATCTGGCCGAGCAGTACCGCAGCTCGTATCGGACCGCCTACCTGCCCGCCCCCCAGCGCAAGAAGCTGGCCGCCCGGTTCCGGGAGGCTCTGGGCGACGACGCCCCGCCCAAGACCCCGGTCCGATCCCTCTACGGCAAGGGGGCCCAGCCGACCGCTCCGGTCCCGGCCAAGGTGGCCCCGACGCGACAACTCGACTTCGGCGTCTGAACGGCGGCTGCGAGACTCGGGGCGTGGGCGACTTCGAGCACATCCGTCAGCAGCACATGGCCGAGGGGCTCGACCGGGACGACCTCGATCCGGACCCGGTGGCCCAGTGCCAGGTGTGGTGGGACCACGCGGTCGCCGTCGGGGTCCACCAGCCCGAGGCCGTCGCCCTGGCCACCGCCGACGCCGACGGCCACCCCTCGGTCCGGTTCGTGCTCCTGCGGGGCCTCGACCACGACGGCCTGCGCTTCTTCACCAACTACGAGTCGACCAAGGCCCGTCACCTCGACGAGAACCCCTGGGGCGCCCTCGAGCTGGCCTGGATCATCATCGGCCGCCAGGTGCGGATGGAAGGCCCCGTGCACCGGGCCGACCCCGCCGAGTCCGACGCCTACTGGGCCACCCGTCCCCGAGCCAGCCAGATCGCCTCCCGGGCCTCCCGTCAGAGCCGCCCGGCCGCCGACCGGGCCGAGGTGCAGGCCGGCGTCGCCGCCGAGGCCGCCCGCTGGGAGGGCCAGGAGGTCCCGCGCCCCGACGGCTGGGGTGGTTTCGTCCTGGTGCCGGAGCGCTGGGAGTTCTGGAACCACGGCCTGAACCGGCTCCACGACCGCTTCGTCTACGAGCCCGACCCCGCCACCGAAGGCGCCTGGACCATCACCCGCCTCTGGCCCTAGGTCAGAGCGCGCGGGCCGCTGTGGCCAGGCCCGCGACCAGGGCGGCACGCGCTGCGGGATCGGCGTTGGGGCCCTGGAGGCGGATGCGTGGGGGGAGCTCGATCTGGACGCCGCCGCCCCGGGTGCGGTTGACGGGGTTGTCGGGGTGCAGGCCCCGCAGTGGCTTGGGGATGGCGTCGAGGTCGTCCTCCACCTCGTAGCCGGGGAGGGCGGCGCGCAGGTGGCCGGCGGCGTGGCCCGCCACCGTGCGGTTGGCGCCGCCGAGCAGGAGGGTGGTGAACATCCCGTCCCGGCCGTAGCCGTGGACGGACAGGACCACCTCGACGTGGTCGAGGAACCGGCCCAGGGCGGGGCTGTCGGCGGGGTCCATCCGCACCGAGGGGATGTGCCAGCGCAGGTCGTCGGGCTGGCTCAGGGCGTACAGCGAGGCCCCGGCGGTCGCGGCCGCCTCCCGGGCGATCCGGTCGGTCTCCCGCTCCAGGGAGCCGCCGTGCAGGGCGAGGAAGCCGACGGTCGACCGCAGCGCCAGCTCCTCCACGACCCCGTCGTGGGCCAGCAGCTCAGCCAGCACGCAGGGCCTCGTCGGGCTCGTCGGCGGTGTCCGCCGCCGGACGCAGCAGCACGTAGAGCAGGGCGACGCAGACCACGATGCCCAACAGCAGCCCGAGGCGCTCGGCGCCGATGTCCTGGACCCAGTTGGAGATGTCCGAGCTCCAGCCGGTCACCGTGCCGACCGGGCCGTCCTCGGTCAGCGGGTCGTTGCGGATCCGCAGCTCGTAGATCCCGTACCAGGTGAAGTAGGCCCCGGCGATGACCAGCAGGGCCCCTGAGATGCGGTTGATCAGGGGCAGCGAGGAGCGCAGGGTGTGCACCAGCGACTGCCGGGCGAGGGCCAGGGTCACGGTCAGCACGGTCAGGACCAGGCCCATGCCGAGGGCGAAGGACACGTACATGGCGATGCCCGACAGCGTGTTGGACCGGCTGAAGGTCCCGGCCACGACGGTCAGGAAGACCGGCAGGGTGCAGGACAGCGAGGCGACGGCGTAGGAGACGCCGAACACGAACATCGAGGGCAGGGTGCGCTCCCGGCCGCCCCGCTCGAGATGGGGGAGGGCCAGGCGCAGCTCGAAGCCGAGCAGCAGGGCGACGCCGAGGGCGAACACGCCGACCCCGACGGCGATGGTCAGCCAGGGGAACCACTTCTCGACGGCCAGCGAGAGGTGGGAGATCAGGGCCCCGATGGTGGTGAACACCACGACGAAGCCCAGCGTCACCACGGCGCCGACGGCCAGGCCCCGGGCGACGCTGGCCCGCCGGTCCTCGTCGGCGGCACCCCCCTCCAGGCCCAGGAAGAACGTCAGGTAGGCGGGGAGCATGGCGAACCCGCAGGGGTTCACCGTGGCCACCATCCCCGCGGTGAAGGCCAAGGCCAGCGGCGCGTCGATCACGCCACCAACGCCTCCAGCTCGGCGTCCAGGTCGCCGCGGACGTCGCCGGTGTGGGTGGCGCTGATGGTGCCGTCGGCGGCGATGAAGACGGTGGTGGGCAGGCCGACGCCGGCGAAGGCGGTGATGAGCTCACCGGCGGGATCCCGCCCGATCTCGTAGGTCACCCCGGTGCGCTCGACCAGCTCGAGGCCGTCCTCCACGCTCTCCTGGTAAGACAGGCCCAGGAAGGCGACCTCGTCGCCGTACTCCTCGTAGGCCGCCTGGAGGGCGGGCATCTCCACCACACAGGGCGGGCAGTCCTTGTAGAAGAAGTTGATCACCGCGGGTCGGCCGTCCCGGAAGGCCTCGAAGTCGACCTCGTCGCCGTCGGGATCCACCAGGCGCGGCATAGCTGAAGTCCGGCGCCGGCTCGCCCTGCAGATCACTCTGGGGGACGGTGCCGTCATCGGGACCGGGGGCCAGGGTCAGCTGGGCGGGCTCCTCGGGGGGCGTGTCGTCCTCCAGCACGAAGCTCAGCACCAGGGCCGTGACCAACCCCGCCAACACGGTGGCGACCAGCGCCACTGCGAACGGGCTGCGCACCCGCGATCCGGCCATGGCCGTGACGGTACCCGGGGTCCACCGTGGCGGACCCGGGTCCTCCGACCCGTTCTGCTCAGCTCAGGAAGCCGTCGCAGGTCCCGGTGCTCAGGGCCTCGACGATCTCCACCGAGCCGCCCAGCAGGGTGCTGACCGCGGCGTCGTCGAAGGCGGCCTCGCCGGCGTCGACCATGGCGTTGAGGTCGATCAGGAACTGCTCGGCGGTCGCCTGGGCGGCGGCGTCGAAGAGGTCGAAGTCCTCCTCGGCCGAGCTCACGACCTCGAGCATGGAGACGGCGTCCTCGTAGGTCGCCGGCGGCGCCGTCGGGTCGTACTCCGGCAGGTCGTCGGTGGCCGCCATCTCCTGGGCGAGGGCCTCGGCGGTCAGGATCTGCTGGCCCAGCTTGTCGAAGTCGAGGTTGGTGACGTCGTCCTGGGACGTGTGGTAGCAGGGCGTGTTGGCGTCGGTGAAGAAGACGATCGGGACCCCGGCGTCGGCGAACACGGCGTGGTCGCTGCGGCCCTGGCCGAACAGCAGGCTCAGGGCGACGGCGTCTGCAGCCCGGAGGCCTCGGTGGCGGTGTCGGCCGCGGCCTGCAGGTTCGGTCCGCCGGTCTCGGCGCCGACCATCACGGTGACGTCGGCCAGCGCGGGGGAGAGGTTGGCGCCCTGGATGTCCCAGTTCAGGTAGGCGACGGTGTCCTCGAGGGGCACGACCGGGTCGGCCACGTAGGCCTCGGCGCCGAGCAGGCCGTCCTCCTCGGCGTCCCACAGGCGCGACGATGATCGAGCGGCGGGGCGGCTCCTCGCCGCCGGCCAGGGACCGGCCGACCTCGAGGACGGTGGCCACGCCGGCTGGCGTTGTCGGCGGCGCCGTTGCAGATGTCGTCGCCGGGGGTGTCGGTGATGCAGTCGGAGCCGAGGTGGTCGTAGTGGGCCCCGATGACGACGTACTCGTCGGCCAGCTCGCCGCCGGGGATCACGCCGAGGAGGTTGGTGCCCACGGCGAACGTGTGGCCGTAGCCGTCGAGCGTGTCGCCGTCGATCGGCTCGGTGAACTCGGCCAGCTGCTCGACCAGGTAGGCCTGGCTGGCGTCGGAGCCGGGGACTGGTCGTCCGGCCCTATCGTCGGCCGACCCTCGAGGTCGTCGGCCAGGTCTCGACCACGGCCTGGGCCCGGGCCGGGTCGACCCCGGAGGCGGCTGGCCTCGTCGGCCAGCGTGGTCGTGGTGCTGTCCTCGGCGGGGGCGCTCTCCTCGCCGGGGTCGTCCTCGCCGCCGTCGTCGGAGCTGCAGGCCGAGCCGATGATCACCAGGGCGACCAGCAGGGCCGCCCCCTTCCCCACGTCGTTCTCATGGCGTCAACCTAAACCACGCCTGCGTGACGCAACGCTCCGAGCGGAGCGGGACAGCACAGTGGCCGCCGGGCAGACGGGGGCTCGCAGTCCGTCGTGGTGGGGGGATCCCCACGACGGCCACGTCACCCCCGTCCACCGTTCGGCGGTCAGGCGGCCCCGATCGCCGCGCCCACGGTCTCCCGCAGGCCTTCGGGGATCGGGATCACCGGGAGCTGGTCCTCAGGTCGTGCGACCTTGGGCGGGCGCCCCCGGCGCCGCTTGTTGGCCAGGATCCGCCCGTTGAGGATCAGCTGCCCACCCCAGACGCCCCACGGCTCGTGCCGTTCGAGGGCGCCGGCGAGGCAGGGCTCGATGACCGGGCACTCGGCGCAGATGCGCTTGGCCCGGGCGATGTCCTGGAGCTCTTCGGAGAAGAACAGGTGGGTCAGGGCGCCACTGCCGTCGCGGCAGCGGGCCTTGGCCTCCCAGCCCTTGGGCTCCTCGTAGATGTCGGGTAGCACGGCGAGCATCGGAATGTCCCCTTCTGATGATGTTCGTCTTGTCGAGTGGATGACTGGTCGGTGTGGGTGGTCAGGAACCGGGGGCCGAAAAAGCAAGAAAGCCGCCGGGATCTTCCCGACGGCTTCTGGAGTTCTCGAACCTCTTGTCCCTGTCAGGGGGAGGAACGCTCCTTCAGCCGGCGGGTGGTGAGAAAGCCGTAGCCGTCGTGCATCCGCACACGAATCGCCTTGTCGGTGGAGACGGCGTTCGGGGTCACGGTCGGGGCACGGCTGCCAGGTCGACGCGGACGCAGACGAGCGCGCGCCGACGGTGGCAGCGAGGCTGCTCACCTGGTTCGTCGCGAGGTTCGTCATCGGGCGTTGTCCTTGTACCTGGTCTTCTGGGCCGGGCCATCGAAGCACGATGGTCCCTGGGCCGTCAACGTATTTATCGTCAACGATTCCCGTAAGCGTAGGTTCAGCGTCGTGCGCCTCTCGCCGCCGGCCCCCGAGAGCCGGGTGTTCACCCTCACCACGCGGGTGCGCCTGGGCGACGTCAGCCCCCGGGGTCGCCTTCGCCTCGACGGCATCGCGAAGGTCCTCCAGGACGTGGCCACCGACGATGCCGAGGACGGCGCCCCGGGCGACGACGCGGGCTGGGTGGTGCGCAGCACGACCATCGAGGTCGACGAGTGGCCCCGCCACCGCGAGGACCTCGAGGTGAGCACCTGGTGCTCCGGCTACGGCCGCCGTTGGGCCCTGCGCCGCACCCGGCTGGTCGGCGCCCGGGGCGGGCGGGTCGAGACCCAGTCGCTCTGGATCCACGTCGATCGGGCCACGGGCCGGCCGGTCCCCCTGGGCCCGACCTTCTTCGCCGTCTGGGGTCCCGGGGTCGTCGACACCTCGGTCACCGCCCGCCGGCGGCTGCCGGATCGCCCCGAGGGCACCGAACGCCCGTGGCCGCTGCGCTTCAGCGACTTCGACGCCCTGGCCCACGTCAACAACACCGCCTACTGGCTCCCGGTGGAGGAGGACCTGGCGGCCCGGCGCGACCTCGTGGCCCCGCTGCGGGCCGAGATCGAGTACCGGGAGGGCGTGGTCCGCGACGAGTCGGTCACGCTGGTCACCGCGGAGGCCGACGGGGGCTTCCTGCAGTGGTGGGTGGTCGACGGCCAGGTGCGGTCGTCGACGAAGGTGACGCCCGGCGGGGCTCAGTCCACCGTGTAGAAGAGCAGGCCGTCCTGCCAGCGGCTCTCGGCCTTGCCCGCGATGCGCAGGTGCTCGAGGTGGGCGTAGGTCTCGGCCTCGGCCATGTTGCCCCAGGCCCGCTCGCTGAAGAGGCCCTTCATCAGGGTCTCGACGTCGGCCTCGCCCTCGGCGTGGGAGATCTCCGACAGCTTCTCCAGCCGCTCGACGTGGTGCTCCTTGATGTCGTTCACCCGCTCCTGCAGGTTCGTGAACGGATGCCCGTGGGCGGGGAGGCAGGTGCCGACACCCTCGAGTCGGGCCACCTTGTCCAGGGAGCCGACGAAGTCCGCCAGCGGGTCGTCGGACACCGAGCCCAGGCCGGAGATGTGGGGGGTGATCGTCGGCAGGACGTGGTCGCCGGACAGCAGGACGCCGTCCTCGGGGTCGAAGAGGCAGAGGTGGTCCGCGGTGTGGCCCGGGGTGTGGACGGCCACGAACTCCCGGCGACCGAGGCGGATGCGCTCGTCGTCGGCCACCCGCCGATCCGGGCGGGGAGCCATGAAGTAGCGGCGGGCGATCCGGCGCTTGGCCCAGCCGACCGGCCCGGCGCCCGGCATCGGGGGCCGCGGCATCTCGCCGCCCCACGGCGTCTTCATGTCGAAGCGGTCCCGCAGGCGCTCCAGCGCGGCCGCATCGTCACCGGGCTTGCGGGCCTCGGGGGACTCGACGAGGTCCGGCTCGAGGAGGTCGAAGAACGTGCGGAAGTCGGTGGCGGCGACCATCGAGGCGTCCGCCTCCCGGCGCAGCTTCTCGGCGCTGCCGAAGTGGTCCGGGTGGGAGTGGGTGACCACCACGGTGTGGACGTCCTTGACCTTGGCCCCCACCTGACCGAGACGGTCCTTGAGGGCCTTCCACGTGGCGGGTCCGGGCAGGCCGGGATCGATGGCGGTCCAGCCCTCGGCGTCCTCGAGCAGGTAGGTGTTGACGTGGCCCAAGCCGGTGAAGTGGATCGGGATCTGGGCCCGCAGGATCCCCGGGGCGACCTCGGTCACCTCCGCCTTGGCGTCCTCCTGCTCCTGGCGCATCAACCGGCGACGGTACTTGACCGCCCGGTCAAGGCGGTTCAGACGGGGTCGCGGAAGACAGCCTCGCGGTAGTAGCGCAGCTCGGCGATCGACTCCCGGATGTCGTCCAGCGCCCGGTGGCTGCCGTGCTTGCCGGGCGCCTTGCTGACGGCCTCGGGGTACCAGCGCTTGGCCAGCTCCTTCACCGAGGAGACATCGACGCTGCGGTAGTGCAGGTACTCCTCGATCTCGGGCAGCCAACGGGTGAGGAAGCGGCGGTCGGTGCCGATCGAGTTGCCGCACAGCGGCACGGTGCGGGGCTCGGGGACGTGCTCCTGGATGAACGCCAGGGTCTCGGCCCCGGCCGTGGCCAGGTCCATGGTCGAGGCCCGGATCTGATCGAGGAGGCCGCTGGAGGTGTGCATGTTGCGGACCACGTCGCCCATGCGGGCGAGGGCCTCCTCGTCGGCGTGGACCACCAGGTCGGGACCTTCGGCCACGATGGCCAGGTCGTCGTCGGTGACGATGGTGGCGATCTCGACGATCACGTCGTTGTCGTGGTCCAGCCCGGTCATCTCGAGGTCCATCCACACCAGCACGGTCGGGACTGTACGGGCGCCGTACGCTCGCCGCCGTGCTGGAGGTCCCGATCGTCCGTCTCGACCCCGACCTCGCGGTGCCCGCCTATGCCCGTGAGGGCGACGCCGGCGCCGACCTGGTGGCCCGTGAGGAGGTCGAGCTGGCCCCCGGCGGCGGCCGGGCCCGCGTGTCCACCGGCGTGTCCGTCGCCATCCCCGCGGGCCACGCCGGCTTCGTCCTCCCCCGCTCCGGCCTCGCCCTCCGCCACGGCGTGACCTGCCTCAACACCCCCGGCCTCATCGACAGCGGCTATCGGGGCGAGCTCCAGGTCCTGCTCGTCAACACCGATCCGAGCGAGCCCTTCCTCGTCCAACGCGGCGAGCGCATCGCCCAACTCGTGATCATGAAGGTCGAGCACGCCCGGTTCGAGCCGGTGGAGCAGCACGACGAGACCCACCGCGGCGAAGGCGGCTGGGGCCACACGGGCTGACCCACCGGACACACCGACAACGAGGCAACGACGGGGGCGTGGGGTCGGGCCGCGGGTCGTCGGCGGCGCTCTTCGCCACCCTCGGTGACCAAACGGCATGGTCCAAGCCGACGTCGACGAACTGGCACCGGATCTACGGGTCCCGACCGGCAGATCCGGTGCCAGAACGAGGAGCGGTCACGGCCGGTGACATTCGGGCCGCAGGGAGGGCTCGATTGCCCCCGACGAACCGGCAGCCCGACCCCACGCCCCCGTGCTTGCCGTGGTCTGCCCGGTGCGCTGACGGTGCGGGCACCGCCGACGTCGGCCCGACGAACCAGCCCCCGTGGGTGCCTCGTTTGTCGGTTGCCCCAGCCTTACGACCTCACGGCGCGGAGCGCTTGACGAGGCGGACCTGGCCGGACTCGAGGTCGAGGTCGGCGCGGTCGACCAACGCGGTGACGAGGGTGTGGAAGCGACTGACGGCTTCGGGGGGGCGGCCGGGGGCGCCGTCGACGGTGATGGTGATCTCGCCCTCGTCGATCTCGTAGCGGAGGTCGACGGCGCCGGTGGGATCCGTGGCGTCGATGAGGGCGATGATCGCCTCGTCGATGGCCAGGCGGAGGTCTTCCACCTCGCGGTAGGAGAACTTGTGGCGGCGGGCGATGGCGGCGGTGGTGACCCGGGCGACGCGCCCGTAGGCGGTGCCGGCGGGGAGCCGGAGCCGGACCGCGTCAGCCATGGAGGCAGTGTGGCGCGGTCACGGCTCGCGGACGACCTCGTGGGGGTCCTTGTCGTCCCGCTCGGCGATGTAGGCGGGATGGCGGAGCCGGCCCTCGGTCGTCCACTCGGCGAACTCGACCTGGACGACCAGCTCCGGGCGGACGAACCGAGCCGTCTTGCGGACCGGCGCGGGCAGCTCGTCCACGAACGGTGACTGGTCGACGGTCCGCTCGTCGAGGCGGGGCTGGAGGCGAGCCAGCTCGGCGGCGTCGAACCCCGTGCCGACCCGTCCGGCGTAGCGCAGGCCGGTGTCGTCGTAGTGGCCGACGAGGAGGGCCCCCAGCGCCCCGGCGCGGTTGCCTTCGCCCGGGAGCCAACCGCCCACGACCATCTCCTGGCCCCGCCGGACCTTCACCTTGCGCCAGGCGGGGGAGCGCTTGCCCGGCAGGTAGGGGCTGTCGATCCGCTTGGCGACCAGGCCCTCGAGCCCGGCGGTCTTCGCCTGCTCGAAGAGCGTGTGGCCGGCACCGAGGAGGTGGGCCGGGACCCGCCAGGGCGTGGCCTCGTCGCCGGGGTCGACGACGTCCATGAGCAGGCGCCGGCGGTCGAGGTAGGGGAGGCCGACGACCGCGTTGCCGTCGAACCAGAGGAGGTCGAAGACGATGAAGGTCACGGGGAACTGCCGCGTCTGCAGCCGGCCGAAGTCCGAGCGGCCGGACTCGTCCAGGGCCACCACCTCGCCGTCGAGCACCGCGGGCCCGCTCACGGCGTCGACCAGGTCGGCCAGCTCGGGCCAGCGCCCGGCGGCGTCGAGGCCGTGGGTGGTCTGGAGGCGCAGCGGCGTCGGCCCGCCCGGGTCGACATAGGCCAGCAGCCGCATCCCGTCCCACTTGATCTCATAGGCCCAGCCCTCGTCGTCCTCGGGGGGCAGCGTGCTGCTCACGGCCTTCATGGGCAGGAGCTCCGGGAAGGCGGTCACGGCCTCAGCGGGGGAGCCCGGTCAGGTGGCCGAGCGCCCGCCACGCCACGGCCCCCGCGCCGACCAGGGGGCCGTCGGCGCCGAGGCCGCCGGGGCGGATCACGGTGTCCCGGCTGAACTCGATGCGGCAGCGCTCGTCGATCTCCGCCTGGGCGGCGGTGAAGAACGGTTCGCCGTAGCCCAGGGCGACGGAGCCGGCCACGACGACGAGGGGCAGGTCGAGCAGGTTGGCCACCGAGGCCACCCCCCGGCCGACCAGGCGGCCGGTGCGACGCCGGACGACGTCGTCGGCTTCGGCGGCCGGGCGGCCCGTGGCCCGGGCGATGGCCGTGCCCGAGGCCTCGGCCTCCAGGCAGCCCCGGGCACCGCAGCCACAGCGCTCGCCGTCGGGCTCGACGATGACGTGGCCGATGTGGCCGGCGTTGCCGTCGTGGCCGTCGAGCAGCCGACCGTCGAGGACGATCCCGCCGCCGACGCCGGTTGACACGACCATGGCCAGGTAGTCCCGGGCGCCGACGGCCGCGCCGAGCCACCCCTCGCCGAGGGCCAGGGCCTTGGCGTCGTTGTCGATGGTGGTGGCGAGGCCGGTGTGGGTGCACAAGCGGTCGAGCAGGGGGAAGCCGCGCCAAGCCTCGATGTTCACGGGCGAGACCGACGCCCCACCGCCGGTCATCGGGCCACCGGTGCCGACCCCGCAGGCCACTGGCGCCGAACCCCCGGTGGCGAGGACGACGTCGATGAGCGCCGCGAGGGTGGCGAAGAGGGCCTCGCCGTCGGTGCCGTCACCGGTCGGCACGCTGGAGCGGGTCTCGATGGTGCCACGGTCGTCGATCAGCCCGCAGGCCAGCTTCGTCCCGCCGATGTCGATGGCCAGCACCCGGTCGCCCACCCGGACAGTGTGGGCGATCCGGCGGCGATCAGTGCTCGGGAACCGCGGATTCCGGCTGGGCCAGGTGGGGGCGGACCACGACCAGGGCGGCGATGGCCACCTCGATCTGGGCGTCGTCGGGCGGCCGGGTGGTCAGCGCCTGCAGGGCCAGGCCCGGAGCGGTGAGGACGGCGACGACCTTGCTGTCGGGCCGGCGCTTGGCCAGCTTCAGCACCTCGTAGGCCAGGCCGGCGACCAGGGGCAGGCCGAGGATCCGAGTGGCGATCAGCACGGGCCAGGAGGCATCGCCGACCAGGCTGAACACCACGATGGCCACGACCACGACCAGCAGCAGGAAGTCGGTGCCGCAGCGGGCGTGACGCACGCTGAAGGGCCGGACCTCCTCGACGGTGAGGGGCACGCCGTGCTCACAGGCGGCGATGACCTTGTGCTCGGCGCCGTGGTAGGCGAAGGTCCGCTGGATGCCGGGCGAGCGTCCGATGAGGAACAGGTAGCCACCGAACAGGGCCAGGCGCACGAACGCCTCGGCCAGGGCGAACTGGAAGCCCTCGAAGCCCACCGCGCGCGACACGGCGGCGGGCACCACAGCGAAGATGGCGGCGAAGATCAGCAGCGCGGCGGCCGTGGTCAGGGCCAACTTGGCGTCGCTGATCTCCTCGGCCTCGGCCGGGTCGGCCACCCGGGCGGACCACTTGAGGGCCTTGAGCCCGACCATGATCGTCTCGACCATGGCCACGGCGCCGCGCACGATCGGCACGTTGTCGGTGGTCCGGGCCCAGGTGGGGACTGCGTCGCCGGTGGTGACGATCTGGCCGTCCGGCTGGCGGGCGGCGGCGCCCCAGCGGTCGCCGGCGCGCATCATCACGCCCTCGAGCAGGGCCTGGCCCCCGACGCTCAGCTCGGCCGGGTCGTTCTGTGCAGGCATCATCCCCCCGTCGGCGGCGAGGGGGTCGGCCTTGAGCCTGCCGGTACCTTTCCTGCGGTGAACCGCCGTACCCGGGCCCGCCTCGTGGCCGTCGTCATGGCCGGGGTCCTGATCCTGGGCCTGGTCGGCGGCGTGCTCAGCTCGACCTCCGGGAACAGCACCAGCCCGAGTGCCACGACCGCGCAGCTCGTCGACGCCCCGCCGATCACCCAGGTCAGCGACCTGCCCTACGTGACCATCGACGAGCTCCCCCCGGAGGCCGTCGAGACCCTGCAGCTGGTCGTCGCCGGCGGCCCGTTCCCCTTCGAGCGGGACGGCGTGACCTTCCAGAACCGGGAGGGCCTGCTGCCCGCCGAGCCCGAGGGCTTCTACAAGGAGTACACGGTGGTCACCCCGGGCGAGGACGACCGGGGCGCCCGGCGCATCGTGGTGGGCGGGGACTTCGCGGTCGCCTACTACACCGATGACCATTACGAGAGCTTCCGGGAAGTGGTCCCGGACGTCCCCGTTGGCTGATCTCCACGAGGTGTTCAGCGGCACCGCCGGCCCCGGCCTGCACGCGGTCGACGGGGTCGTGCCGGAGGACCTGGCCGAGATGGCCGCCGGCCACGGCTGGGTGTCGGTGATCGTCGACCTGAACGAGGTCATCGACAAGGCCGGGCTGCTGGCCGCCGTCGCCGACGCCGGCCAGTTCCCCGAGTACACCGGCCGCAACTGGGACGCCCTCCAGGACAACCTCGGCGACCTCTCCTGGCTCGGCCCCGCCGAGGGCTACCTGGTGGTCCTGGTCGGCTGGTCCGGGTTCCTGGCCACGGCGTCAGCCGACGCCGCCGTGCTCGAGGCGATCCTGGCCAGTGCCGCCGCCGAGTGGGCCGACCGCGGCACCCCCTTCGCCACCCTGGTGGTTTAGGCCGGCCGCAGGAGGCGGCCGTTGACCCAGGCTTCCCAGCCGTTGCTGCAGCGGATGTGGGCCCACTCGCCCCACCAGGTGACGAGTTGGACGCCGAGGCCGGGGTCGAGGCGGGCCACGGGGGGATAGGTGGGGTCGGGGGTCTGCCAGGCGGGAAGGCCCTTGCGGGGCACGACGTGGGTCACCGAGAAGGCGCTGCCCCCCGGGGTCACCGTCGGCCCGGCCGCCACGGGTGGGGGGAGGCCGCTGGGCCTGGTGGGTGACTGCTGGACGGTCAGGGCCCGAGCCTCGTCCGGGGCGCCCGGCGCCGGCGTTCCGGCCCCGCCCAGGTCGACACCGGCGGCCCGCGCCGCGTCGGCCAGTTCCCGGGCCATCGCGGCCGCAGACTCGGGGCGCTCGGCCGGGTCCTTGGCCATGGCCCGCTCGACCGTCGCGGCGACGCGGTCGGGCACGCCCTCGGGGCGCAGGTCGGGCACGGGGACGGTGGCGATGCGGCCCAGCAGGGCCGCGATGGAGTCATCGGACCCGCCGGCGAAGGCGGCCCGTCCGGCGAGGGACTCGAACAGGGTGGCGCCGAGGCTGTAGATGTCGCTGGTGGGTCCCGCCGGGGCGCCGTGGAGGATCTCCGGCGGGGCGTAGAGGAGACTGGCGGTGACCTGGTCGCCCCGGGTCTGGGTGGCCCCGGTGACCCGGGCGATGCCGAAGTCACCGAGCTGGGCGTGGCCGTAGCCCGACAGCAGGATGTTGGCCGGCTTCACGTCCCGGTGGAGCACCTCCATGCGGTGCGCCGCGGCCAGGGCTTCGGCCACCTCGACGCCGATGCGCAGGCCGTCGGCCCAGGGCAGGCGGCCCTGGGCGGCCAGCTTGTCGGCCACCGAGCCACCGGGCTGGAAGGCCATCACCAGGTACGGCGCGCCCGACCCGGTGACGCCGGCGTCGAAGATGGTCACGATCCCGGGGTGGTCCGAGAGCGACCCCATGGCCTGGCACTCTCGCTCGAAACGGCGCTGGGCCCGCTCGTCGAGGGTGCCGTCGAGGACCTTCACCGCGACCGTCCGGCGGAACGCGGGCTGCTCGGCCCGGTAGACCGTCCCGAAGCCGCCGCGTCCGATCGGGGTGCCCGGCCCGAGGCCGGCGATCCCGAGGTCGACCGCGGTCATGGCCGGAGGTTAGGCCCCTCCCCCGATCCGGTCAGCGCCGCACCCCCCGATGTGATGGACTCTGGCCGTGGGCTTTCCGACGGTGCCGCCAGGACCGGGAGGGGCGGTGCCGCCGCCTCCGAGTGGGCCACCTCCTGGCGTCCCCCCTGTCGGCCCGCCGCCGGGCCCCGGCGGCTACTACCAGCCGCCTCCGGGCGGCGGCGGCGGTTCCTGGTTCGCCGACAACAAGAACTGGTTCCTGCCCGTGGTGGCGGTGGTCCTGGTCCTGGTCCTGGTGGGCGGGTTCCTGGCCTTCAGCGGCGACGAGGCGAGTGCGGACGAGATCTTCCTCGAGCCGGTCGACTTCCCGGGCGACGACCCCTTCACCGACGACGTGTCCACCTCGGCGGGCTCGGCGGCCGGTGAGGTCATGGTCGACGACGGCCCCGAGGTCGAGGGGAGCGTCAACGGCTCTGAGCCCGGCCTCTACGGCGGCACCCTCAACGAGTCGCTCTGTGACCGCGAGCAGCTCGTGGACTTCCTGGGCGACAACGCCGACAAGGCCCGGGCCTTCGCCGACGTGCTCGACATCGACGTCGACGAGATCCCCGACTACATCGCCGACCTGACTGCTGTGGTCCTGCGGGGCGACACGAGGGTGACCAACCACGGGTTCTCGAACGGCGAGGCCACGGCGTTCCAGGCGGTGCTCCAGGCCGGCACCGCCGTCCTCGTCGACTACCAGGGCATCCCCCGGGTCAAGTGCTACTGCGGCAACCCGCTGACCGAGCCCATCGAGGTCGATTCGCCGCGGTACGGCGGCAACCCGTGGGACGACTTCGACCAGGACAACATCCAGGTGACCTTCGTCGACATCGACATCGACATCTTCGTGATCACCGACGTGAACACCGGCGACACCTTCACCCGCCCCCGGGGCACCGACGGCGGCCAGGACCAGCCCGGCTCGGGCGGGGACGACAACCCGCCGGACACGGTGCCCCCGGACACGACGCCCCCGGACACGACACCTCCGGACACGGCACCTCCGGACACGACCGGCCCCCTGGGCACCGGCGACGTCCAGATCACGCTGAGCTGGGGCGGCGGCGTGGACCTCGACCTGCACGTCGTCGATCCCGACGGCGAGGAGATCTACTACTCGTCGCGGACCTCGTCCTCGGGTGGCCAGCTCGACCAGGACGCCACGTCCGGTTGCAGCAACTGTGTGGAGAACGTGTTCTGGCCGACCGGGGGTGCGCCTCCAGGGGAGTACCAGGTCTGGGTGGTCAACTTCACGGGCAGCCCCGACACCGCCTACACGCTCGACATCCGAGTCGGCGGCGAGATCATCGACTCCCAGAACGGCTCGGTCGGCTCCACCCAGACGCCGACCACCACCTTCACCGTCTCCTGAGGCGTCGGACCCCTACGCTCGGGACGCCCCCGTAGCCCAGCCTGGTCAGGGCAACGGACTTTTAATCCGGAGATCGTGGGTTCGAATCCCACCGGGGGCACAGCAGCGCGGCGGGTCAGCGGTCGGGGTGGACGTCCCGGATGAGGACCTCCTGGGCGACGCTGGCGACGTGGACGCCGTCGGTGGTGAGGACCCGGCCGTGGGACATGCCGCGGCCGCCGCGGATGCCTTCGGAGGCCATGTCGTAGAGGAGCCATTCGTCGCCGCGGACCGGGCGGTGGAACCAGATGCTGTGGTCCAGGCTGGCGGTCATCAGCCGCTCCCAGTCGCTCTCCTCGCCCCGCCATTCCGGGTGGTGGGTGAGGGCGGCCTCCATGGGGGCGTCGTCGGAGGCGAAGGCGACGGCGCACTGGTGGAGGACGGGGTCGTCCTCCACCGGGCCCTCCACCCGCAACCAGGTGCGGGCCACGCCGGGGCCGGGGCGGGCGGCGAAGCGGCGGTCGAGGAGCGGCGTGAACGACTCGTCCCGGGCGTTCTCATCGGGCAGTTCGACGTCGTCGGGGAGGCCGCCGGCCTGGACGTCGGCCTGGTCCTCGTCGACCTGGAAGGACGCCGACAGGTTGAGGATGGCGCCACCGGACTGGCGGGCGACGACCTGGCGGGTGGTGAAGCTGCGGCCGTTGCGCAGGCGGTCCACCTCGAAGCGGATCGGCTCATCGGCGTCGCCGCCCCGGATGAAGTAGGCGTGCAACGAGTGGGCCCGGTACGGGCCCTCGACGGTGTGGGCGGCCGCTCGCAGGGCCTGGGCCACCACCTGGCCCCCGTAGACCCGCTTGCCCCAGGGGTACTCGGGGCCGGTGCCGACGAAGGTGTCGGGCCCGTGGGGCTCGAGGGTCAGCAGGCTGGTGATGTCCGGGGTCTCGTACGCCATCGCGGGCCCCGGTCTACTGGACCGACGGGACGGTGATCTCGTCCGGGTCGACCAGGACCACGCGCTCGCCGAGCCGCCAGGGGCCCTCGCCCTCGGCCTCGACCCACCGGCCGCCGAGGTTGGGCAGGGTCGCGAAGCTCGAACCGAGCACGGACTCGACCTGGTAGATGACCCCGGCGTGCGCGACCACGAACACGTCGCCGTGGGGCACCTGCCTCCGCACCCGGTCGAGGGCGGCAAAGATCCGCTCCTGGAACGCCTCGTCGGGCTCGAAGCCCGGCGGGCGGCGGCGGTCCTCGAGGTAGCCGGGCCAGGCGTCGGCGATCTCGTCCTTGGTCAGGCCCTCCCACTCGCCCGCGTCACGCTCGCCGAAGCCGGGGTCGACCAGCACGGGGCCGATGCCGATCAGCTCGGCGACGATCTCGGCGGTGGTCCGGGCCCGCTCGAGGTTGCTGGCCACCACGGCGTCGACGGCGCCGACGTGCTGGGCGGCGTGGGCCGCCTGGTGGAGGCCGACCTCGGTCAGCGGTGGGTCGGCCTGGCCCTGCCAGCGCCCGAGGGCGTTCCACTCCGACTGGCCGTGGCGGACGATCAGGACGCGGAGCACGGTCCCGGAAGCTAGGCCGCCCGACACCGAACGCCTTGCCGGTTCGGAACTCGGGGCGCACCGGACCCGGTGCTCGGGCAGTCGGTTGCGTACCCTGCTCGGATGGCCCAGGTGCGACTCTTCGCGTCCATGCGGGAGGCCGCGGGCCGGTCCCATGACGAGGTGCCGGGCGCGACGGTCGCCGACGTCCTCGACGCGGCCGTCGAGCGCTACGGCCCGGACTTCGCCGCCCGCCTCCAGCAGTGCCGGGTCTGGGTCAACGGCGAGCCGGTCGAGGCCGACAGTCCCGTGGGTGACGCCGACGAGTTGGCCGTGCTGCCCCCGGTGTCGGGTGGTTGAGGTCCCGGTGCGGGACGACACCCGATCGACGCGGCCCCCGAAGCCCCGGGGCAAGGCCAAGCGTCTGGCCAAGGTGCAGTCGCGCCGCCCCCGGCGCTTCGCGGTCACCTACGACGTCAACGGTCCGCACGTCCGCCTCGGCTTCCTGTGGTTCCTCGTCCTGGCCGGGGCGCTCTTCCTCGGCGCCTGGGCGGTGGCGATCGTCTATTCGGCCACCGCGGCCCTCGCCGGGTATCAGGCGGCCCGTTGCTGGCAGCCCCTCGGTCGCCCCGCCAACCCCCATCTCGCGGCCGTCATCGGTGGTGGCATCGGGCTCTCGGCCCACGCCGGGGCCTCGGCGGTGGGTGCCGCGGTCCTGGCCGCGGTCGCGGTGGCCGTCGTGGCCGGGTTCCTGACCCCGGAGGCCCGCCGGACCCCGTTCCACGCGGTCGGCTTCACGCTGCAGTGCGGCCTGTTCGTCGGCCTCGCCGCCGCCGCCCCGACCCTCTCCTATCGGGTCGACATCGGTGCCGCCGCCGCGCTGATCATCTTCGTCTCGGTGTACGAGATGGGCGACTACCTGGTCGGCTCCGGCTCCAAGAACGCCGTGGAGGGGCCCTTGGCGGGGGTCACCGCCATCGCCGTGTTCGCCTTCGCCCTCTGGGTCATCACCTTCGTGCCCTTCCGGGACAACGCGCTGCTGAGCTTCGGGGCCATCGCCGCGGGCCTGTGCCCGCTGGGCCAGCTCATGGGGTCGGCCATCCTGCCCCGCTCCGACGCGAAGGCCCCGGCGGTCCGTCGGCTCGACTCGCTGTTGGTCCTCGGTCCGGTGTGGGTCGTCGCGATGTGGTCCTACACCGAGATCATCTGAACTAGTCTCCGCGACCGATGGAGATCTTCAGCAACTTCATGGACCCCGGTGGCGGCGGCGAGATGCTCGGCCGTTACGTCCACTTCCTCGCCGGCATCACCTGGATCGGGATGCTCTACTACTTCAACTTCGTCCAGACCCCGGCCTTCGCCGAGGTCAGCGACGCCACCCGGTCCGAGGCGATGCGCACCATCACCTGGCGGGCCCTGTGGTGGTTCCGCTTCGGGGCGCTGCTGACCTTCCTGTCGGGGATCTGGATCCTCGGGGCCCAGAAGCTCCTCGGTGAGCGCTTCGACGACTTCTGGACGACCCCGAGCGGCTTGTCCATCGCCATCGGCGCCCTGTTCGCCATCACGATGTTCCTCAACGTCTGGCTGGTCATCTGGCCGGCCCAGCAGGTGATCATCGGTTCGGCCCGCAAGGTGGCCGAGGGCGGCGAGGCCGATCCGGCGGCGGCGGCCCGGGCCAAGCCTGCGGCCCGCGCCTCCCGGGCCAACACCCTGATGTCGATCCCGATGCTGTGGTTCATGGCCTTCACCAGCCACTACTCGTCCCGCTACGGGGCGGTGGACGACAGCTCGCTGGTCGTGGTGCTGGTGCTGTTCCTGATCATCCTGGCGGTGATCGAGCTGACGGCGCTGGGCAAGGTGGGCGGCTACGACAGCCCGCTGGCCAAGCAGCTCTTCGACAAGCACCGGGACACGATCGTGGCCGGCTTCGTCGTCTGGTTCATCCTCTTCGTCGTCGGCTACGAGCTGATCATCGGCGCTTCCTAGGGCGACGGGGGCGTACGCTCGCCCCGTGTCTGCGTCGCTCGAGCGCTTCCTCGACCCCGAACTCCTGGACGGCCTCACGGGTTGGCCGCTGGACCGCGTCCGCACCCTGCGCGACGAGGGCCGCGAGGTGGAAGGCGGCCTGTCCTACGTCCGGCGCATGGTGCAGGGTCGACTCGACATCGTGGGGGCCGAGTTGAAGCGGCGGCGCGAGGGCGGCGATCCGGGTGACCTCAGTGACCTGATCGCCCAGCTCCCGGACCTGCTCGCCGACCCGCAGCGGTCATCGGACCTCGCGCCCCGTTCGCCCCGTTCACTCGACGTGGGGGCGGTGTCGGACGAGCTGGCGGCCCAGCTCGACCAGATCGTGGATGTCGACGCCCTCTCCGACCTCCGTTCGCTCGACGACGAGGCGCTGGCCGCCACGGTCAGCCGGGTGGTCGACTTCGAGCATTGGGTCTCGGAGCGCCGCCTGAAGGTCCAGGCCGTGTTCGACGCCCTCCAGGCCGAGATCGTGCGGCGCTACCGCGACGGTGAGGCCACCGTCGACGGCCTCCTGGCCTGATGGCGGGGGCCGACGAGCTCAAGGGCGAGATCGAGTCCCGCTGGCGGGACCTGGGCGAGTTCATCCGCGAGCAGCGCAACCTGGGCCAGCTCTCCCTGCGCAAGCTCTCCGAGCAGGCGGGGGTCTCCAACCCCTACCTCAGCCAGATCGAACGGGGCCTGCGCCGGCCCTCGGCGGAGATCCTCCGCCAGATCGCCCGGGCCCTGGAGATCTCCTCCGAGGAGCTCTACGTCCGGGCCGGGATCCTCGATGAGCGCGACGAGCACCCCGACCTGATCAGTGAGATCCGGCGGGAGCCCGACCTGACCGAGGACCAGAAGAAGACGCTCATCTACATCTACGCGTCGTTCCGTCGCGAGAACGGGGCCGGCGACGAGGACGCGGCCCTCGGCGGCGGGGCCGGCAGTAGCGAAACTGAGGGAATCCGCGGGCCGTCCGTGACGTTGTCCAGCACCGTGACCCGTGCCGCCGTCATCTCGCTGCACACCTCGCCCCTCGCCCAGCCGGGCACGGGCGACGGCGGTGGCATGAACGTCTATGTCCGCGAGCTGGTCGCCGCCCTGAGCCAGGCCGGCGTCGAGTGCTGTGTCTTCGTGCGCCGCAGCGACCACGAGGTGCCCGAGGTGGTCGACGTCGAGCCCGGGTTCCGGGTGGTCCACGTCGAGGCCGGTCCTGTCGACCTGGCCAAGGAGGACCTCCCCGAGGTGCTCCCGGCCTTCATCGAAGGGGTCGAGCGGTGGCTGCGGGACGAGCCGGTGGACGTCATCCACGCCAACTACTGGCTGTCGGGCCTGGCCGGCCACGAGCTCAAGCACCGGTTGGGCCTGCCCCTGGTGTCGACGTTCCACACCCTCGCCCGGGTGAAGGCCGAGAACGGTGACCCCGAGCCGGAGCGCCGGGCCGAGGCCGAGGCATCCATCATCGGCTGCTCGGATGTGATCTGTGCCTCCAGCACCACCGAGGAGAGCCAACTGGCCGTCCTCTACGACGCGCCCGCCGACCGCATCGAGATCGTGCCCCCCGGGGTGGACCACGCCTTCTTCTCGCCCGGCGACCAGCGCGGGGCCCGCGGCGCCCTCGGGCTCGGCGACGAGCCGGTCCTGTTGTTCGTGGGCCGGGTGCAACCCCTGAAGCGCCTCGGGGTGGCGGTCGAGGTCCTGGGCCGGATCGAGCGCCAGGACGCCACGCTCGTGGTCGTCGGCGGCCCGTCGGGCACCCAGGGCGAGGCCGAGCTGGCCCGGGTCCGGGATCGGGCCGAGGACCTGGGCGTGGCCGATCGGATCCACTGGGTCGATCCCGTGCCCCACCACCTGTTGTCGACCTGGTACCGGGCCGCGGACGTCTGTCTGGTACCCAGCCGCTCGGAGTCCTTCGGCCTCGTGGCCCTCGAGGCCGCGGCCTGCGGCATCCCCGTGGTGGCCGCCGCCGTGGGCGGGCTGCGCTCCATCGTCGAACACGGCCGCACCGGCTTCCTGGTGGAGGGCGGTGACCCCGCCTACTTCGCCGCCTACGTTGACGAGGTCCTGGGTTCACCCGCCCTCGCCGAGGAGATGGGCCGGGCCGCCGCCGACCGGGGCCGCACGTTCACCTGGTCGACCACGGCGGCCCGTCTGCGCCGGCTCTACGCCGACCTGGCCACCCGGGCCCCGGTGTCCTGCTGAGCCAGGGTGGTCCCGGCGACGTGCTGTCGTCCGAAGCGCTGGACGGGCTCGAGGCCCGGGTCGACGCCTGGTTCCGCCGGGAGGCCGAGGCCAACCCGATGATCGCCGCCGTGGAGCGGGGCGAACCCGCCGACCGACGGTGGTATGTGCGGGTGCTCGGGGACCAGAAGGACACCTTCACGCTGTGGTTCACCCTGGGTCAGCGCACCCTGCGGTACGAGACCTACGTGATGCCGGCACCCGAGGAGAACGAGGCCGACTTCTACCGGCACCTGTTGGTGCGGAACCTGGGCCTGCGGGGCTGGAGCTTCGCCATCGGTGAGGAGTCGGCGGTGTTCCTGACCGGCTCGACGGGCGTCGAGGCCCTGGCCGACGACGAGGCCTTGGCCACCGAGTTGGACCGGGTGCTGGGTTCGGGCTGGGCCTACGTCGAGCAGTGCTTCCGGCCCGCACTGCGGATCGGCTTCGCCAGCAAGTTTCCATAAATTTCGTTGATTTTCAGGGTTCTTCCATCTACGCTCGGGCGCGGCCCGGTGTGCCCGACGACGTCATCCCGTCGGGGAAGCGGGGGTGTCCGTGTGCGGCACACCGGGTCAGCGGGCGATTCTTGGGTTGTGGTTACAGTCGTGTTACGGTCGGGGCGCGACGCGGTGGTCCGCTGCGGTGGCCCTGGCGGGCTACCCTCACCCACCGGGTCGGCGCACTCCCGTCCTGATACCCCGCAGCCCGAGGATCCATGTCCCCACGACGTCACCGTCTCACCGCCATCGCCGTGGCGATGGTCGCGCTGGCCGTCGCCGCGCCGGTGTGGGCCCAGAGCGCCGAGGACCTCGAGGACGTCCAGGACCAGCAGGAGGAGCTCGACCAGCAGCTCGACGTCCTGCAGGCCGACCACGACGAGCTGGTGGCCGCCCTGGAGGCGACCAACACCCGGGTCCGCCAACAGGAGGCCGCCAAGCGGGAGGCCGAGCAGCGCCTCGAGGTGGCCCGGGCCGAGGTCCGCGCCGCCCAGGCCGCCGTCACCCGCATGCGAGCCGAGATCGTCGACCTCAGCGACCAGGCCGATCAGGACGCCGTCAACCTCTACATGAACCCGGACCCGACGCTGGCGGTCATGGACGCCAGTGACCTGACCACCGCCACCCGGCGTGAGGCCGTGCTGTCCACCATCGCCTCCAACCACAGCGACGTGCTGGACCGCCTCGGTGGCCTCGAGGTCGACCTGGTCGAGGCCGAGGCCCGCTCGGTGAGCGCCGCCCAGGAGGTCGAGGTCGAGCGGGCCGCGGTGCAGGCCCGGCTCGAGGAGTACCGGGCCACCCAGGCCGAGCAGCGGCGGCTGGAGACCGCCCTGCAGGGTCGCATCGACGCCGTCGAGGACGAGGCCGAGTCGCTGGCCGAGGAGGAGGCCGCCATCCGGGCCGCCCTCGAGCAGGCCTCCCAGGCCCCGACCGGCCCCGGCGGTTCGATCGACACGCCCCCCAGCGCCGCCGGCCTGGTCTGGCCCGCATCGGGCACCATCACCGGCGTCTTCGGCGAGGACCGCGGTGACCACATCCACGCCGGCATCGACATCGCCAACAGCTCGGGGACCCCGATCTACGCCGCCAACGCCGGCACGGTCATCGGAGGCTGTGGCGGCGGCTACGGCAACTGCGTCCTCATCGATCACGGCGACGGCATGGTCACCCTCTACGCCCACCAGACCACGATCTATGTGAGCTCGGGCCAGTCCGTGGCCCGGGGCGAGCAGATCGGCACCATGGGCTGCACGGGCAGCTGCACCGGTCCCCACCTGCACTTCGAGACCCGCATCAACGGCACGCCGTACGACCCGCAGGCCTACCTGCCCTAGGGCGATCGTGCGTCTGCAACTGGTCGGCGGGGGACGGATGGGGGAGGCCCTCGTGGCCGGCCTGCTGGCCGCCGACTGGGCCCCTTCGGGTGAGATCCGGATCGTGGAGGCCCTGGCCTCCCGCCGCGCCGAACTGGTCGAACGCTTCGCCGGCGTCGAGGTGACCGACACCGTCGGGGCCGCCGAGGGCACCGTCCTGGCCACCAAGCCCGGCGACATCCCCGCCGCTTGCGCCGCGCTCGGCCCCGACGCCGGCCGGGTGCTCTCCATCGCGGCCGGTGTCCGCCTGGCCGACCTCGAGGGCGCCCTCCCCGCCGGTACCCCGGTGGTGCGGGCCATGCCCAACACCCCGGCCCTCGTCGGGGCCGGGGCCGCCGCCATCGCCGGCGGGGCCGCCGCCGGCGACGACGACCTCGACTGGGCCGACGAGATCCTGACCGCGGTCGGCACCGTGGTGCGGGTGGCCGAGCCGCTGCTGGACGCCGTCACCGGCCTGTCCGGCTCCGGACCGGCGTACGTGTTCCTGGTGGCCGAGGCCCTCGTGGAGGCCGGGGTGCTGGTCGGCCTGCCCCGTCCGGTCGCCGCCGAGCTGGCCGTGCAGACCCTGCTGGGCTCGGCCCGGCTGTTGGCCGAGGGCGATGACGGCCCGGAGGCCCTGCGGGCCGCGGTCACCTCGCCCGGGGGCACGACTGCCGCCGGGCTGCGGGCCCTGGAGCAGGCGGGCGTGCGGGCCGCCTTCCTCGACGCCGTGGTCGCCGCCACCGAGCGCTCCCGCGAGCTGGGCAGCTGATCCGAGCCTGGTTTAGGCTCCGGGCAGCGGAGTCAGGGGAGCACAACGTGGACGAAGGACGCGCGCGGTTCTTGACCGTCGCGGAGGTCGCTGACCTCCTTCGGGTGTCGAGCATGACGGTGTACCGCCTCATCGAGGCGGGGGACCTGCGCGCCCTGCGAGTGGGCAAGTCGTTCCGCATCAACACCGAGGACCTCGACCAGTTCCTCGGCACCCGTTACACCCAGGCCGGCTGACCGGTCGGCACCCGGCCCCCACGGGCCTACCGTCGTCCCCGCGATGAAGCACCGCTACAGCACCGTCTCCTTCCTGTCCGACTACGGCATCGGCGACGAGTTCGTCGGCGTGGTCAAGTCGGTGATCCGGGCCATCGAGCCCGAGGTGGCGGTCATCGACGTGACCCACGAGATCCCGCCCCACGACATCCGGGCGGGCAGCCTGGCCCTGGCCCGAGCCGCCCAGTACCTGGTCCCGGGCGTCGTGCTCGCCGTGGTCGACCCCGGGGTCGGCTCGGATCGCCGGGCGGTGGCCGTGGAGGTGGGCAGTGGGGAGTCGGTCCTGGTCGGCCCCGACAACGGCCTGCTGGCCGCCGCGGTCGGCATGGTCGGCGGCGCCGACCGGGTGGTCGAGCTGACCAACGCCGACTACCACCTGCCCTCGCCCGGCGCCACGTTCGCGGGCCGGGACATCTTCGCCCCCGTGGCCGCCCACCTCTGCGCCGGAGTGGCCCTCGAGGAGCTCGGGCCGCGGATCGAGCCCTCCAGCCTCCAGCCGGGGATGATCCCGCTGCCGTTCGCCGACGGCGACGCCGTGGCCGCCCAGGTCCTGTGGGTGGACCGCTTCGGCAACGCCCAGCTGAACGTGGGCCCCGACGACGTCGACCACCTCGGTGACCGCCTCCGTCTCGTGATGGGGGAGCGCACCCGCCTGGCCCGCCGGGCCACCTCGTTCGCCGAGCTGGGGGCCGAGGTCGGTCTGGTCCTCGACTCCTACGGACTGCTGGCGGTGTCCCTGGACCGGCATCCGGCGTCGGTGGACCTGGGCCTGTCCGCGGGTGACGAGGTCAAGATCGAGGCGCTGGGCGAGGGCGACGAGCCGACCAACGGGGTCGGGCCGGTGGCCGTGGACATCAACCGGGGCCCCCGATGAGGCCCGCCACGCTGGCCGCCCTGGCCGGGCTCCTCATCGTGATCTTCGGCGCCGCGGTGGTGCAGCTCTTCTTCCTGGCCCGGTAGCCAGGGTTCAGACGCTGAGGCGGTCCCGGGTGAAGCGCTGGGCGCCCCGGGCGATCAACCAGATGGCGATCAGCCACACGAAGGCCCCGATGCCGATGGCGATGGGCAGGTCGACCAGGAGCAGGCCCGTGGCCTGACCCATGGCCAGGAAGATGAGGGGCAGGATCACCGCCCCACCGAGCTGGTTGGCCTCCTGGGCGGTGTGAGCGCGGGCCGAGACCCGGACCATCACGCCCAGCCCGAGGGCGGCCACCGCCGGCGCGACCCAGAGGATCATGACCATCCAGAGCTGGGTGGGCACGAAGATCCGGTGGACCACGGGCCAGCCGACGCCGTTGGAGACCACGGCGAAGCACACGAAGCCGAGCCAGGACACGGCCAGCGCGGGCAGGAACGACACCAGGAGCTTGGCCAGGAACAGGTCCCGGTCCGACACCGGCAGGTGCAGCAACGACTCGAGGGTGCGCCGCTCCTTCTCGCCGGCGAAGGCGTCGGCGGCCAGGACGGCCGAGACCATCAGGGGGACGATGAGGAAGAGGGGGGCCAGCAGGTAGCCGTTGACGAGCAGGATCATCTGCTCGGCCGGTGGCCGGGTGGCGATCGGCGCCGCCAGGTCGGCGGGGAGGCGCTCCAGGAACGGCGTCACGTCCACCGTGCCCACGCTGCGGGCGGCGAGACCGATGGCGAAGGGCAGGACGACCAGCAGCAGGGCGGGCACGAAGAGCATCGGCAGGAAGACGGCCTTGGCCCGACGGACCGCGGTCAGGTCCCGCACGACGATGGCCCGGATGGCGCCCCAGGCGATCGCCTCCCGGGTCGGACGGCCGACGGCGGTGGCGGTCATCGGGCGCCCTCCACCTGGGCCTCGATGGCGAAGTAGACGTCCTCGAGGGTCGGCGGCCGGGGGGTGATGCCGTAGAGCACCACGCCCCGCTCCCCGAGGGCCGCGGCCAGGCCGGGCACCACCTCACGGTCCTCGACCACGACCCGCAGGCCGGGGTCCGAGGGGCGGGCGTCGATGACCCCGGGCAGGCTCCGGACGGCCTCGACCAGGCCGGCGTCGGCCGGGCCGTCGAGGTCCACGTCCACGTCCAGTCCGGGCCACAGGCCGGAGGCGATCTCGTCGGGGCGACCGAACACGACGAGGCGGCCGCGGTGCAGGACCGCCATGCGGTCCGCCAGACGGCCGGCCTCGCCCAGGAAGTGGGTGCAGAGCACGACGGTGCGCCCCTCCTCGGAGGCGAGGCGGGCGATGAGGCCGATCACCTCGCGGGTGGCCGTCGGATCCAGGCCGGAGGTGGGCTCGTCGAGGAAGAGGATCTCGGGGTCGTGCAGCAGGGACCGGGCCAGGGCCACCCGCTTGCGCTGGCCGGTGGAGAAGCCGTGCACCCGGAGATCGGCCATGTCGGTCATGGCGAACTGCTCGAGCACCTCGGCGGCCCGGTGCTCGGCCTCGTCGCGGGCCATGCCCCGGATGCGAGCGGTGAACACCAGGTTCTCCCGGGCGGTCAGGCGGTCATCGAGGCCGGCGTTCTCGGTCAGCACCCCGGTCCGGCGGCGCACGGCGTCACCGTCGATCGCCGGGTCGAGGCCGAGCACCGTGGCTCGCCCCGCGTCGGGGGCGAGGACCCCGTTGAGCAGGCGCACGGTGGTGGTCTTGCCCGCGCCGTTGGGCCCGAGCAGGGCGAGCACCTCGCCGGGAGCGACGTCGAGGGTCAGGTCGTCGACGGCCCGCTGGTCCCCGAAGGACTTGGCCAGGCCCTCGGCCCGGATGGCGGTGTCGACCCGCGCGTCGACGAGTGGGGACAGCAGCACCCTGTCCCATCGGAGCCCAGCCCAGTTCCCTTGAGGTCGGCCGGCAGGGCAGACTGACGGGGTGAACGTGGCGGGCATCATCGAGGGCCATCCCGACGAGGCCGTGGCGCTGGTCGCCGGAGACCGCTCCCTCACCTACGGGCAGCTCCGCCGAGAGGTCGCCGGACTCCAGGCCGGCTTCGCCGACCTCGGCCTGGACGTCGGCGACCGCATCGGCATCGTGGCCGCCAACACCGTCGAGTTCGTCCTCGGCTGGCTGGCCGCCGCCCGAGGGGGGTTCGTCGGCGTGCCCCTCAACCCCGGCAGCCCGGTGCCCGAGCTGGCCGGCGAACTGGCCGCCGTCGGCGCCCGTGCGGTGGTCTGCGGGCCCCAGGGGGTCACCGTCTGTGAGGCGCTGGACCGGGTCGACCTGCCCGTGCTGGAGCACGTCATCGGGCCCGACCGCGTCGCCGAGCTGGTCGCGCACGAGCCGACGGTGGCCGTCGAGCGCGAGGCCGCCGACCTCGCCGTGCTGATGTTCACCAGCGGCACGGCCGGCTCGCCCCGGGCCGCGATGCTCACCCACGGCAACCTGTTGGCCAACCTCGAGCAGGTGCAGGCCTCGGAGGGCCGGCGCCGAGGACCCGATGACGTCGCCCTGGCCGTGCTGCCGCTCTTCCACATCTTCGGCCTGAACGTGGTCCTGGACGGCGGGCTGATCGCCGGGTCGACCGTCGTGTTGATGGACCGGTTCGACGCCGAGGCCGCCTTGGCCGCGGTCGTGGAGCACGGGGTCACCGACCTCACCGGCCCCCCGACCATGTGGGCCGGACTGGCGGCGGCCGAGGGGGCCAGCCCCGACGCCGTGGCCACCGTCGAGCGGGCCGCCTCCGGGGCCGCCGCCCTGGGTCCGGAGATCCGCAAGGCCGTGCAGGAGCGCCTCGGCATCGCCCTGGCCGAGGGCTACGGGCTGACCGAGACCTCGCCGGTGGTGGCCACCGGCGTGGGCATCGACGCCCCGGTCGGCTCGGTCGGTCGACCCCTGCCCGGGGTCCAGGTCCGCATCGTCGACGCCGACGGCCAGGACACCTACATCGGCGACGCCGGGGAGATCCTCGTCCGAGGCGACAACGTCTTCGTCGGCTACTGGAACGACCCCGAGGCCACCACCGCCGTGCTCACCGACGACGGCTGGCTGCACACCGGCGACATCGGCTTCGCCGACGAGGCCGGCCACGTGTTCCTGTCGGACCGGGCCAAGGACCTCGTCATCGTGTCCGGCTTCAACGTCTTCCCGGCCGAGGTCGAGGACGTCCTGGTCAGCCACCCCGCCGTCAAGGAGGCGGCGGTCGTCGGCATCCCCAGCGACCGCACCGGCGAGGCCGTGAAGGCCTTCGTGGTCCTCGAGGACCGGGCGGCCCCCCTGACCCCCGATGACCTGCGGGCCCACACCCACGGCCACCTGGCCCGCTACAAGTGCCCCGCCGAGATCGAGATCGTGGACGAGCTCCCCCACGGCCCCGGCGGCAAGCTCCTGCGCCGCTCCCTCCGCGGCTGACCCCCGGACGCGGCGCAACGACGGCCGCGGGCCGTCACGGGAGGTTTCGGTTGTCAGGAGGGTGAAGCCGGGGCGCCCGCTCAGCCGCGGGTCGGCACAAGGTCCGGTGGACTGGTTCCCATCGACAGGTCGCGGGGGCGGCGGCGTTGGGGGGCGGGGGTGAGGGGGATGGGCACGACCCGCAGGACCCGGTTGGGGAGGACCTCGGGTTCGGTGTCGCAGTCGTGGATGAGGTGGTGGTGGTAGGAGCAGAGGGGCACGAGGTTGTCGAGGTCGGTGAGCCCACCCTTCTCCCAGGGCTTGAGGTGGTGGATCTCACACCAGTCGAAGTCCATGTCACAGCCCTCGACCGCACAGGTGGCGTGGATGGCCCGTAGCGCGAGGCGCTGGTTGTAGGTGGCGAGGCGGAACGCGTCGCCCATGTCCAGGCAGACGCCGTTGGTGTCCATGACCATGGGGATGATGTCGGCCTCGCAGGCCATGCGCCGGATCTGAGCCGAGGTGAGCTTGGTCCCATCGGCGAGCTCACAGAAGCCCCTCGGACCTTGAGCTGGTCCCACAGGACCGACATCTCGGTCATGGCCAGGATGGTGGGGCGGGCCTTGTGCTTGGTGATGACGTCGGCGGCCCGGGAGCGGCGGGCCAGCTCACCGAAGGCGTCGGCCCAGATCTGGCGGGTGGCGCGGCGGTTCTCGGGCCAGAGTTCGGCCTTGTCGCCGGCCTTCTTGCGGGCCCGGTTCTCGGCGCGGAGCATCTCGGCCACGATGTCGCGGACCGCGCCGTAGACGATCGAGTCGGTCTCGTCGTCGAGGTCCAGCACGGTGCGCCGCAGCCCGTCCTTGGTCCGGGAGCGGGTCACCTTGCGCCGGCGGAGCTGACGTTGGTGGTCGGTCATGTCGGTCTCGCGGCGTTCGTCGAGGTCCCGGGCCCACCCGTTGAGCGCGTCCCGGAAGTCATCGGCGGACTTCGCGACGGCCCAGCCGAGGATCTCGTCGATGTCCTCGAACAGGTTGTCCCGGTTCGGGCTGTCGGCCTGCTCGGCGATCAGCCGGGCGTGATCGAAGGTGATCCGAGCCTCCCGTAGCGCGTCGAGGACCGTGGGGAGCACGGCCAACCCTCGGGCCACGGTGAGGCGGGTACGGGCGGTGTGGCCGGCGACGCCGGTCTTGACCCGCAACCAGGACCCGGGGTCCCGGAACCAGTCCGAGCCTCCGACCCGCAGGTCCTCCACGGTGATCAGCAGTTCGGCTTCCTCCGCGTCCAGGGCGGCGCGACGCTGGGCGAGGTCCCGGGCCCGGTCCACGAGGGAGTCCGGGTCGGTCCGGGTGAGCTCTTCGACGAGCTTCGAGCAATCGAGAGGATCGAACATCTGTACGTCACTTTAGATGGTTGTCAAACGCTACGCAACCCCTTCCGAAAGATTTCTTCGCGGAGCGATCTCGAGCGCTGCAAGCCGCTGCGGCGTAGTGTCACGACGGCGGGACACCGACACGCCCGGCGTGTCGACGATCGAGGGGAACACGGGTGGCCGTAGTCGATCCGAGCGATGACGCGGCCTTCATCGGTCGGTGGCCGACCTGCTGCGGGGGTCAAGCAGTCCGAGTACGGCCGGGTGATCCTGCCCCTCACCGTGCTCCGCCGACTCGACTGCGTGCTCGAGCCCACCAAGGCCCAGGTCCTCGAGCCGCTGCCCGCCTCCAGGGCAAGGTCGACAACGTCAGTCCGGTCCTCGAGGATGCGGCCGGCGAGCAGTCCTACAACATGTCCAAGCTGGACCTGCGCAAGACCGGCGACGACGACAGCGCCTTCTGGTGGCACTATCCCACCGGCACCGAGGCCGTCACCGACACTCACGAACCGACCGTGATCGTAGTCAGCGGGTGTGACGGCTCGGGCCGAAGACTTTGTGAACGAATGCACGAGCGGGGTACTTTGGGGCAAGTGTCGGACGAGCCTCGTCACATCCCTGAAGCCACGGTCGCCCGTCTCCCGCTCTACCTCCGGTCCCTCCTCACGCTGGCCGACGAGCAGGAGTCGACCTGCTCCTCGGAGCGCCTGGCCGACCTGGCGGGGGTCAACGCCGCCAAGGTGCGCAAGGACCTCTCCTACCTCGGCTCCTACGGGACCCGTGGGGTCGGTTACGACGTCGAGTACCTGCTCCGCCAGGTCAGCCAGGCCCTCGGCCTGACCCACGACTGGCCCGTGGTCATCGCGGGGCGGGGAACCTCGGTCGGGCCCTCGCCAACTACGGCGGCTTCACCTCCCGGGGCTTCCCCGTGGTGGCCCTGGTCGACACCGACGCGTCCAAGGTGGGCCAGACCGTGGGGGAGACCCCCGTCCGCCACCTCGACGACCTCGAGGCGCTCGTCAAGGAGCACCACGTCGCCATCGGGGTGCTGGCCACCCCGTCGGCTGCGGCCCAGGAGGTCACCGATCGCATGGTCAGCGCCGGCATCGGCTCGATCCTGAACTTCGCCCCCGCCGTGGTGACGGTCCCCGAGGCGGTGTCCATCCGCAAGGTGGACCTGGCCTCCGAGCTCCTGATCCTCAGCTTCTACCAGCAGCGCCGCGAGGGCGGCGTGGCCGACCTCACCGGGTGACCTCGTGGCCCTGCCGAGTCGGCCCTACCCGGTCAACCTCCTGGTCGCCGGCCGCTCGGTCCTCGTGGTCGGCGGGGGCACCGTCGCCCTCGAGAAGGTCGAGGGCCTGCTCGACGCCGAGGCCGACGTGACCGTCGTGGCCCCCGAGGTCGTCCCGGAGCTGGTCGACCGACCGGGCGTCCGCGTCGAGCAGCGCCCCTACCGGTCCGGTGAGGCCGCCGACCACCGCCTGGTCATCGTCGCCACCAGCGACCCGGCGGTGAACGCCGAGGTCGCCGCCGACGCCGAGGCCGCCGACGTCTGGGTCAACGCAGCCGACGACATCGCCAACTGCACCTTCACGCTCCCGGCCCGGGTGCGCCGTGGCGACCTCCTGCTCACGGTGTCGACGGGAGGCCGCAGCCCCGGCCTCGCCTCCTGGACCCGCAAGCGGTTGGAGGCCGAGTTCGGCCCCGAATGGGCCACCCTGCTCGACCTCCTGGCCGAAGCCCGGGACGACCTGCGGGCGACGGGACGTTCGTCCCTGGGAGTCGACTGGCACGCGGCCCTAGACTCGGGAATGCTGGAACTGGTCCGTGAGGGCCGACTTGCCGAAGCCAAGGAGCGCCTGCAGGCGTGTCTGTCGTCGTCATCGGACTGAACCACCGCACCGTCCCCCTCGAGCTGCTCGAGCGGATGACGGTGAACGAGGCGAACCTGCCCAAGGCCCTCGCCGACCTGGTGGGCCGCGACCACGTGTCCGAGGCCGTCGTCCTCTCCACGTGCAACCGCACCGAGGTCTACGCCTCCGTCGAGCGCTTCCACGCCGCCTACGCCGACATCCGCGAGTTCCTCTCCGGCCTGGCCTTCCTCCCGCCCGAGGCCTTCGGCGATCACCTCTACGCCCACTACGACGAGGCCGCCGCCCAGCACCTCTTCTCGGTGGCCGCCGGCCTCGACTCCGCCGTCCTCGGCGAGAGCGAGATCCTCGGCCAGGTCCGCACGCGCCTGGGAGCGGGCCCACACCGAGGAGGCCGCCGGGTCCACCCTGAACATGCTCTTCCGCCACGCCCTCGAGGCGGGCAAGCGGGCCCGGACCGAGACCGCCATCGGCGAGAAGACCACCTCGGTCTCCCAGGCCGCGGTGGCCATGGCCGCCGAGCGCCTCGGTGGCCTGAAGGGCCGCTCCGTGCTGGTCGTGGGCGCCGGGGAGATGGGCGAAGGCCTCGTGCGCTCGCTGATCGACGCCGGCGCCGACCCCGTCCAGGTGGCCAACCGCACCTGGGACCGGGCCAAGGACCTCGCCGACCGGGTGGGGGCCACCGCCATCCACCTCGACGACCTGCCCCGGGCCCTCTCCGACGTGGACCTGCTGCTCACGTCCACCGGCGCCACCTCGATCATCGTCGAGCACGGTGACATCGAGCCCGTGGTCGAGGCCCGGGCCGGCGCCCCCCTCCTGATCGTGGACATCGCCGTGCCCCGCGACGTCGACGCCGCCGCCGGCACCCTGCCCGGTGTGACCCTGCTGGACATGGACGACCTGCGCGCCCACGCCGAGCTCGGTCTGGCCGAGCGGCGCCGCGAGGTCACCGCGGTCCGGGCCATAGTCGAGGACGAGGTCCTCCGCTTCCAGGCCCGGAGCACCGCCCGCGAGGTCGCCCCCCTGGTCGCCGCCCTGCGGCAGAAGGCCGAGGACCTCCGCGTCGCCGAGCTGGCCCGCCAGCAGGCCCGCCTGGCCGACCTGACGTCTGCGCAGCAGGAGGCCGTCGAGGCCGCCACGAAGGCGGCGCTGGCCAAGCTGCTGCACGAGCCCACCGTGGCCCTCAAGGCCGCGGCCGGCACCCCGAAGGGCGAGCGCCTGGCCGAGGCCCTCCGCGAGCTCTACGACCTGTAACCGCTCGGCCGCCGCGCGCGCCGAACCGCCGTCGACGACCGGGTTCTGGTTGCGACATCGCGCGCGTGGACGCGCGATCCCGCAACCAGAACGGGATCGGTGACCAGCACCCCGCTGCGGGCCGCGACCCGCGGCAGCCCCCTGGCTCGCTGGCAGGCCGACCACGTCGCGGCGCTGCTGGACGCCGTCCACGCCGACCTCGAGCACGAGGCCGTCGTGGTGACCACGACCGGGGACCGGGACCACAGTCGACCGCTGGCGGAGATCGGCGGCAAGGGGGTCTTCGTCAAGGAGGTCCAGGCCGCGGTCCTCGACGGGCGGGCCGACCTGGCGGTGCACTCGGCCAAGGACCTGCCCTCGACCACCCCCGACGGCCTGGTCATCGCCGCCGTCCCGCGGCGGGCTGACCCCCGCGACGCCCTCGTCGGCCGCGCGCTGGCCGACCTCCCCCCGGGCGCCCTGATCGCCACCGGCTCGGCCCGCCGCCGGTCGCAGCTGGCCAACCACCGCCCGGACCTGACCTTCGTGGGCCTGCGGGGGAACATGGACACCCGCATCGCCGCCGCGGCCGACCACGGGGCCGTCGTCGTGGCCCTCGCCGCGCTGGAGCGACTCGGGCGGGCTGACGAGGTGGCCGAGGTCCTGGACCCGACCATCGTGCTGCCCCAGGCCGGCCAGGGGACCCTGGCCGTCGAGTGCCGAGCCGACGACGCCGCCACCCGGGCGCTCCTGGCCGCCATCGACCACGAGCCCAGCCACCGCACCCTCCGCGCCGAGCGGGCCTTCCTCGAGGAGCTCGGCGGCGACTGTGACATCCCGGCCGGCGCCTTCGCCGAGGTCGACGGGGACGGGGTCACCGTCCGTGGTGTCGTCGCCTCCCTCGACGGCCACGTCGTCCTCCGCCATGCTGAGACCGGCCCCGATCCCGCGGCCGCCGGACGGGCCGTGGCCCGATTCCTCCTCGACGACGCCGGCGGCTCGGCGATACTCCTTCCGTGAGATCGCGTCCTTACCCGGCTCGTGGTCGTAAGGGCAGCCAGGATCCGGGAACGAACGCGAGTTGTCGGTGACCGTCTACCTGGTGGGGGCGGGACCGGGGGATCCGGGGCTGCTGACCGTGCGGGGGGCCGAGCTGCTGGCCCGGGCCGACGTCGTGGTCTACGACCGGCTCTCGGTGGCGACCCTGCTCGACCTGGCCCCGGCCGTCGCCGATCGGATCAGCGTGGCCAAGCAGCCCGGCGGCGCCTCGACCAGCCAGGACGAGATCAACGCCCTGCTGGTCGAGCACGGGCGGGCCGGTCGGGAGGTCGTGCGCCTCAAGGGCGGGGACCCCTTCGTCTTCGCCCGCGGGGGCGAGGAGGCCCGGGCCCTGCTCGAGGCCGGAGTCCCGTTCGAGGTCGTGCCCGGCATCACCTCGGCCATCGCCGCCCCGGCCTACGCCGGCATCCCGGTGACCCTCCGCCACTCGTCCACCTCGTTCACCGTGGTCACCGGCCACGAGGACCCCGTCACCGGCGTCGAGGGCTCCGTGGACTGGGACGCCGTGGCCCGGGTCGGCGGCACGATCATCATCCTCATGGGCGTGGCCCGGATGGCCGCCATCGCCGAGCGCCTGATCGCCGGTGGACGGTCGCCGGACACCCCGGCGGCGGCCGTGCAGTGGGGCACCCGCCCCGAGCAGCGCACGATCCGGGCGACGCTGGCCACCCTCGCCGACCACGACCTGGCTGCGCCCGCCACCATCGTGGTGGGCGAGGTGGCCGCCGAGGACCTGGCCTGGTTCTCGAAGCGCCCGCTGCTGGGCCGGACCGTGGTGGTCACCCGACCCGAGGGCCAGGCCAGCTCGCTGGCTGATGCCCTGCGGGCGGCCGGTGCCGAGCCCCTGGTGCTCCCGGTCATCCAGATCGAGGATCCCGCGGACGAGGGAGCGGCGCTGGCCGAAGCCCTCCGCGGCGTCCAGCGCTACGACTGGCTGGTGGTGACCTCGGCCAACGGGGCCCGCCGGGTGCTGGCCGGTCTCCCCGACGCCCGTGCCCTCGGTGGGGTGGCGGTGGCGGCCATCGGGCCCGGCACCGCCGCGGCCCTGGCCGAGGGCAACGTCCGGGCCGACCTCGTGCCCGAGCGCTTCGTGGCCGAGAGCCTGCTCGAGGCCTTCCCTGCCCCGCCCGGCGGCGGCGGTCGGATCCTGCTCGCCCGCGCCGCGGTCGCCCGCGACACCCTGCCCGACGGACTGCGGGCCGCGGGCTGGGACGTCGACGTGGTCGAGGCCTACCGGACGGTCCCCGCCCACCCGGAGCCCGCCCTGCTCGACGCCGCGGCGGCGGCCGACATCGTCACGTTCACGTCGTCCTCGACGGTGACCCGCTACCTCGAGGTCGCCGGTCCGGGTCGGGTGCCCCCGATCGTCGCCTGCATCGGCCCGGTCACGGCGGCCACGGCCCGGGAGGCCGGGCTGACCGTCACGGTCGAGGCCGACGAGCACACCATCCCCGGCCTCGTGCAGGCCCTCATCGACCAGGTCAGCGACGCCGGGTGAGCCTCGCCGCCCTCGTCTTCGACTTCGACGGCCTGATCCTCGACACGGAGTGGTCGGCCTTCTCGACCGCGGCCGAGGTGTGGTCCGAGCACGGCATCGAGCTGGACCTGGCTGTGTGGCAGGGGATCGTGGGCACCGCCGAGCACGTTCACTGGAGCGAGATGCTCGAAGGCGACCTCGGCCGGCCCATCGACCGGGCGACGGTCATCCCCGCCCGTCAGGCCCAACACCACGCCGAGGTCGAGGCAATGGACCTGCTCCCCGGCGCCGAGGACCTCATCCGGGCGGCGAGCGTCGCCGGCCTGGGTCTCGCCGTCGCCTCCAGCTCCCCGCTCGACTGGGTCGGGGGCCACCTCGAGCGACGCGGCCTCATCGGCTACTTCGCCGCGATCGTGTGTCGGGACCACGTCACCATGACCAAGCCCGACCCCGAGCTCTACACCACCGCCGTCGACGCCCTCGGGGTCGACCCGGCCCACGCCGTCGCCCTCGAGGACTCCCACCACGGCACCGTCGCCGCGAAGGCCGCCGGCCTGGCCTGCGTCGCGGTCCCCAATCGGGTCACCGCCGGTCAGGACTTCCGCGCCGCCAGCCTCGTCGTCGACTCCCTCGAGCACGTGACCCTCCCCCTGCTGGAGGACCTGCTCGCCCCCTGAGCGTCGGTGGTCAACCGAGAAACCGATGCAAGAACGGGGGCCAGGCCCGGCAGGCGGTCGTCGGCGGTGCCCGCTGGTCCGTTCTGCCACCCTCTGTGGCCAAACGGCCCAGACCAGCCCGAGGCCGGCGTACTGGCACCGGATTCCCGGGCTATGGCACGGGAATCCGGTGCCAGAATCCGGGACGGTCACGACGAGTGAGATTCGCCGGCCCCCGACGATCAGCAGCGGTCCCCACGCCCCGTCGTTGCGTCGGTGTCGTTCCCCCAGCCCCTTGAGGGCGCCGTCGGAGCCCGCCGACGCCACGGCCCGGCACTCGGGCGGGCATGCTCAGGCCATCACCTTCGCCGCTGATGCCGTGGACCTGTTGGCCGCCCGCCAGCAGATGGCGCTCTCGCTGGGCTGGCACATCGTCATCGCCTGCTTCGGTGTGGGCTTCCCGATCTTCGTCCTGCTGGCCGAGTGGTGGAGCCTGCGCCACGACGACCCGGTGGCCCGCCGTCTGGCCCGGCGCTGGTCCCAGGCCTTGGCCGTCCTCTTCGCCGTCGGCGCCGTCTCCGGCACCATCCTCAGCTTCGAGCTCGGCATCCTCTGGCCCGGCCTCATGGCCGACTTCGGCGACGTCTGGGGCCTGCCGTTCACCATCGAGGGCATCGCCTTCTTCCTCGAGGCGATCTTCCTCGGCCTCTACCTCTACGGCTGGGACCGGTTCTCGCCCCGGGCCCACCTCCTGGTCGGCCTGCCGATCCCGGTCGCCGGCGTGGCCTCCGCGTGGTTCGTGGTGACCGCCAACGCCTGGATGAACCAGCCCCGGGGCTTCGACATCGAGCACTACCTGGCCACCGGTGAGGTCACCGGCATCGACCCCTGGGCGGCCATGTTCAACCCGGCCACCCCGGTCCAGACCACCCACATGGTGCTCGCCGCGATCATGGTGTCGGGCTTCGGCGTGGCCGCGGTCTACGCCGTGGGCTGGCTGAAGGGCCGCCGGGACCGCCACCACCGCCTGGGCTTCATCATCCCCTTCGCCGTCGCCGCCCTGGTCACCCCGTTCCAGATCGCGGTCGGCGACTCGGCGGCCCGCTTCCTGGCCGAGCGCCAGCCGGTGAAGCTGGCGGCGATCGAGGGCCTGTACGACACCCAGGACTGCGCCCCGCTGACCCTCGGTGGGATCTTCGTCGACGACGAGGTCCGGTGGGGCCTCCAGGTGCCCTGCGGCCTCTCGCTCCTCGTCGACCACGACCCCGACGGGGTCATCGCCGGCCTCCAGGAGGTCCCGCCGGCGGACCGGCCGCCGGTCAACGTCGTGCGCATCGCCTTCCAGGTGATGGTGGCCATCGGCTTCTTCCTGCTGGCCCTCGGGGCCTGGTGGGCGTGGCGGCGCTGGCGCAGCCACCGCCTGCCCGAGAGCCGATGGTTCTGGTGGGCCGCCGTGGCCGCCGGGCCCCTCGCCGCCATCGCCCTCGAAGCGGGCTGGATCGTGACCGAGGTCGGGCGCCAGCCCTGGATCGTCTACGAGGTGATGCGGGTGGAGGACGCCGTCACCGACGCAGCCGGCCTCTGGGTCGGCTACGCCGTGCTGCTCGTGGTCTACACGGTCCTGACCGTGGCCACGATCGTGGTCCTGCGCCGCCTGGCCCGCTCGCCCCTGCCCGCCCTCGAACCCGAGGCCGTCGCCCCCGATCCCGCCCCCCTGCGCCGTGAGCCTGGCCGAGGTCCTCCTGGCGATCATGTGGGTGGGGGTGACGATGTACGCCATCTTCGCCGGGGCCGACTTCGGGGCCGGGGCCTGGGACCTGCTCGCCGGCGGCCCCGAGGAGGGCGCGGCGCGCCGGGAGCGGATCGAGCACTCCATCGGGCCGGTCTGGGAGGCCAACCACGTCTGGCTCATCTTCGTGCTGGTCATCCTCTGGAGCGGCTACCCGACGGCCTTCGCCGCCGTGGCCTCGACCCTCTACCTCCCGCTGACCGCGGTGGCCATCGGCATCATCCTGCGGGGCTCGGCCTTCGTGTTCCGCAAGCAGTTCCAGGGGGTCCCGGCCCGCCGCGGCCTCGGAGCCGCCTTCGCCGCCTCGTCGGTCATCACCCCCTTCTTCCTCGGTGCCATCGCCGGGGCCGTGGCCTCGGGCCGCATCGACCCCTCGGGGGAGATCGACGTGCTCGGGGCCTGGACCGGCGCCACCTCGCTCTACGGCGGGGTGCTGGCCGTGCTCGTCTGCGCCAACCTGGCGGCGGTGTTCCTGACCGCCGACGCCCACCGGGCGGAGGAGGCCGACCTGGTCGAGTGGTTCCGGGTCCGGGCGCTGGTCAGCGGCGCACTGACGGGTCTGACCACCTTCGCCGGGGTGGCCGTGCTGCACGCCGACGCCCGCCACCTCTTCGACAACCTGACCGACCGGGGCCTGCCGCTCATGGTCCTGTCGGCGGTCGCGGGGGTGGGATCCCTCGTGCTGCTCGGGGTCCGTCGCTATCGCTTGGCCCGAGTGGCGGCGGTCACCGCGGTCGCCGCGGTGGTCTGGGGCTGGGCCGCCGGCCAGTACCCCGAGGTCCTCGTCGACCACCTCACCATCGACGAGGCCGCCGGTGCCCCCGCCACCCTCCAGGCCATGGTCTGGTCTCTGGGGGTCGGCGCGCTGCTCTTCGCCCCGCCCCTGGCGTGGCTCCTCCGCAGCGCCGCCAAAGGCGACCTCGAATAGCGGTTCTGGTTGCTCCCCTTTGTGCCCCACGACAAGGGAGAGCAACCAGAACGGGATCTGGTGGTCAGCCAGGGGCGAACAGGTAGTGGGAGACGCCGAACTCGGTGCCCTTCCGGAACCCGAACAGCTCGGCGCTGGCCAGGAGGAAGACCCGCCACCGGGCGACCGCCCGGGGGTCGAGCAGCCGGTCGGCCTCGGTCCGGTGGGCGTCGAGGCGGGTCAGCCACGCCTCCAGGGTGCGCTGGTAGTGGTCACCGCCGAGCACCCAGTGACCGCTGACCTGCAGGTCCCGCTGCTCGTGCAGCAGCAGGTCGTCCGACGGCAGGATCCCGCCGGTGAAGAACCAGCGGGCCATCCACTCCTGGGGGGCCTCGTGGTCGAAGACCCACCACGCGTCCCGGTGGGTGAAGACGTGGACGAACAGCTGACCGTCACGGTCCAACCAGCCCGCCACCCGGCGGAGCAGCTCACGGTGGTTGGCCACGTGCTCGAGCATCTCCACCGACACCACCCGGTCGAACGAGCGGTCGGGGAAGGTGAGGTCGGCCACGTCGCCGGTGATCACCTCGACGTTGTCGAGGCCCCGGTCGGCGGCCTGCTTGTCGATGTGGGTCCGCTGGGTGGCGGAGTTCGAGACCGCGGTGATCTCGCTGTCCGGGTAGCGGGCGGCGGCCCACAGGGCGAAGGCCCCCCAGCCGCAACCCAGGTCGAGCACCCGCTGACCGTCGGCCAGCCCGGCCCGTGAGGCGGTGAGCTCGAGCATGGCCGTCTCCGAGGCGGCCAGGTCGTCGACGCCCTCGGGCCAGTAGCCGCTGGAGTACTTGAGGTTGGGCCCGAGGAGCAGCTCGTAGAACTCGGTGGGGACCTCGTAGTGCTGGTCGTTGGCCTCGCCGGTGTGGACGGTGACGGGCCCCGCGGCCCGGGCGGCGAGGAGGGCGGACCGGGCCGCGGCCCGGTCCGCCAGGGTCCCCCGCCGGGCGCGGTGGAGGCGGGCGGCCACCCGGCGCCGGATCACCGCCCGCAGGACGGCGTCGGGCAGGAGCTCGCGGTCGACGACGGCATCGGTGGCCACGGTGCTGACTCGGGGATTCGGCATCCGGATCGGTCCTCGGTGTCGGAGAAGGGTTCGTACCCCCTGACTACGGAGGAGAGCCCCCATGCGGATCGCCGTCGCCGGTTCCGGCGTCTCCGGCCTCGTGTCGGCCTGGTTGCTCGCGGCCCACCACGAGGTCGTGCTCTTCGAGGCCGACGACCGTCCCGGCGGCCACACCAACACCGTCGACGTGGCCCTCCCGTCCGGGGACTACGCCGTGGACACCGGGTTCATCGTCTGCAACGACCGCACCTACCCGAACTTCCTGCGTCTGCTCGACGAGCTCGGGGTGGCCACCCAGCCCAGCGCCATGACCTTCAGCGTCTCCTGTGAGCGCACCGGCCTGGAGTGGGCGGGCACGGACCTGAACGGGGTCTTCGCCCAGCGGGCCAACGCCGTGCGCCCCCGCTTCCTGCGGATGTTGGCCGACGTGGCTCGCTTCGGCCGGCTCGGCCAACGCCGCCTCCGCTCCTCGGGCCAGGGTGAGGACCTCGGGACCCTGGCCGACTTCGTCGCCGAGCACCGCTTCTCGGCCGCCTTCGTCGACCTGTACCTCGTCCCCCTCGGCGCCTCGATCTGGTCGGCGGAGCCCGCGGCCTTCGACCAGTACCCGCTCCGGCCCCTGCTGGCCTTCCTCGACCACCACGGCCTGCTCGACCTCCGCACCCGGCCCCAGTGGATGACGGTCAGCGGCGGTTCTCGGACCTACGTCCGGGCCATCACCGCCGAGTTGGGCGACCGGGTCCGCCTCGGGTCCCCGGTCGAGCGGGTGACCCGATCCGAGGACAAGGTGGAGGTGACGAGCCGGGCGGGCACCGAGGTCTTCGACCACGTGGTGGTTGCGGGCCACAGCGACCAGGCCCTGGCCCTGCTGGGGGATCCGACGCCCGCCGAGCAGGAGGTGTTGGGCGCCATCCGCTACGTGGCCAACGAGGCCACGCTCCACACCGACCGGGCGATGCTGCCCCGCTCGCCCCGGGCCTGGGCGGCGTGGAACTACCACCGTCTCGCCGGTGACCAGGACCAGGTCGGCGGTCACCTACGACATGAACCGGCTGCAGCGCCTGGGTGCGGTCGAGCCGATCTGCGTGACCCTGAACCGCCACGCCGACATCGACCCCGCGACCGTCCTCGGCGCGCATCGACTACGCCCATCCCGTCTATGACCCACCCTCCGGATGCCGCCCGCCGGCGCCGGGACGAGATCAGCGGCCGGAACCGCACGAGCTACGTCGGCGCCTACTGGCACAACGGCTTCCACGAGGACGGCGTGCGCAGCGCGGTCGAGGCGTGCCGGCCCCTGGGGTCCCGATGGGCGTGACCGCGCCCCTCCTGGCCCACGCCCGGCTCGGGCGCACCGGCACGGTGACCAGCGCCGTCTACACGGGCGAGGTCCGTCACGCCCGCTTCGCGCCGGTGGACCACGCGTTCACCTATCGCCTGGCCATGACCTTCCTCCGGCTCGACGAGGTCGACGAGGTCCTGGACCGCCACCCGCTCTGGAGCCGTCGTCGCGGTCGGCCCGTGCGGTTCCGGCGGGAGGACTACCTCGGCGACCCGGACCGCGACCTGGCCGAGGCGACCAAGGACGTCGTCGAGGCCGACCTCGGGTTCCGCCCGGAGGGTCCCGTCGCCCTGCTGGCCCACCTGCGCACCTTCGGGTGGTGCTTCAACCCCCTCGCCGCCTACTACTGCTACGACGCCACCGGCACCCAGGTCGTGGCCCAGGTGCTCTCGGTCACCAACACCCCGTGGGGGGAGCGCACCGAGTACGTGATCGACACCCGCTCGAACCCGGCGGCCTGGTCCGACCGCTTCGCCAAGGCGATGCACGTCTCGCCGTTCATGGGCATGGACCAGACCTACCTCCTGGACGCCACGGCCCCCGCTGAGGACCTGCGGCTCACCCTCCGCACCGAGGAGGACGGGGCCGTGGTCTTCGCCGCCGACCTCGACCTCGCCCGCCGGCCCGCGGACCGGACCGGCCTGGGTCACGTCCTGTGGCGCTACCCGCTCATGACCCTGCGGGTGAGCCTCGCCATCCACGTCCAGGCCCTGCGCCTCTGGCGCAAGGGCGTCCCGTTCCACCGCCATCCCCGCCGCGGCCCAGGAGGCTGACATGTCCACCTTCACCGACGCCCTCGCCCGGCGCACCGCCCTCGGCCTGCTGGCCCGCATCCAGACCGGCCACGTCCTGGTGAAGGACGCGGCCGGCGAGCACCGCTTCGGAGACCCGGCCGAGCCCGAGGTCACGATCCGCGTCAACGACCCGGCGGCCTACCGCCGCTGGCTGTCCGGCAGCGCCGGGGTGGGGGAGAGCTACGCCCAGGGCCTGTGGGACACCGACGACCTCACTGCCCTCCTGCGGGTGATCGTGCGCAACCTCAACCCCCTGGAGGCCGCCGCCGCCCGTTGGTACCGCTTGACCAACCCGGTGGCCGATCCGGTTCGTCGTCTCCGGCGGCCCGACCCGGACCGGGACCGCACCAACGTGCGCATGCACTACGACCTCAGCAACGACTTCTTCGCCGCGTTCCTCGACCCGACGATGACCTACTCCTCCGCCGTGTTCGACCACCCCGGCCAGGATCTGCAGAGCGCCCAGGAGGCCAAGCTGGACCGGCTGTGCGCCAAGTTGGCCCTCGGCCCCGAGGACCACGTCGTGGAGATCGGCACCGGCTGGGGCGGTTTCGCCATCCACGCCGCCCGGGACTACGGGTGCCGGGTCACCACGACCACGATCTCCGCCGCCCAGCACGAGGAGGCCACCCAGCGGGTGCGCGACGCCGGCCTGGCTGACCGGGTCGACGTCCGTCTCGAGGACTACCGCCACCTCGAGGGCACCTACGACAAGGCGATCTCCATCGAGATGATCGAGGCCGTCGACTGGCGGGACCTGCCCGGCTACTTCGCCGCCCTCCACCGTCTGGTGGGCGACGGCGGCCTGGTCGGGCTGCAGGCCATCGTCATCGGCGACGATCGCTATGACCGGGCCCGGGTGGCCACCGACTTCATCAAGGCCCACGTCTTCCCCGGCGGTTGTCTGCCCTCGGTCGGGACCATCACCCGCACGGCCGCCGAGAACGGCCCGCTCGACCTCATCGACCTGGAGGATCTCGGCCTCCACTACGCGGAGACCCTGGCCCGGTGGCACCACCGTCTGGAGCTCATCGACGACGAGCTGCCCGCCCTCGGCCTGGACGAGACCTTCGCCCGGCTCTGGTCCTTCTACCTGCGCTACTGCGAGGCTGCCTTCCTGGAGCGCCACGTCAGCGTCGTGCAGGCCGTCCTCGCCGGCCGCGAGTGGCAGGCCCCCGGCACCCTCGTCCGCCCCCTCTGACCCCCTCGAGCCCCGTTCTGGTTGCTCTCCCCCGCGGTCGGGACGCGGGTGGGAATGACCAGAACGGGATGTCGAGGTCGGGTTCAGGCGTCGGCGAGGGGGACGACCGTGCAGTCCATCGGGCCGGGGTCCTCCTCGGGCAGGAGGAGGCGCCAGAAGATCGTGCCGTGCTCGTGGCCCTCGCAGTCCAGCCAGTTGGGGCGGCCGGGATCGGCGTGGGCGATCACGATGCGGAAGCTGCCGTCGTCCTCCAGGGCCAGTTGGGCCTGGTTGAGCGAGGAGCCCCGCGCCCGGTACTCGAGGGTCTGCATGTGGGCGTTCCACAACATCACATTGGCGAACGCGCAGCGGGGGAGGGTCCCGGTGATGACGAGGGCCTCGTCGGGCGCCAGCAGCCAGCGGCCCAGCGAGTAGTGGATGTCGGCCGCCCCGGGTACGGGCAGGCCCGAGTCCCGGAAGCTGTAGGGCGTGGGCAGGGTGTTGGTCTCCTTGGCCACGAAGGGGATGTCCACCTCCACGTTCGGCAGCTGCTGGCCCAGGGTGGTCTGGCGCAGCATGGCCAAGCCCTCTCGCAGGCGGCCCGCCAGGACCTCGTCGCTCAGGGGCGCCGGGGGCCCGTCGGCGTCGAGGGCCTCGATGTCGATGTCGACGTGGATGGCGGGGTCGTTCTGGGCCGATCGCTCGAGCTGGTAGTAGGTGCGGACCACGACGCAGTGGGCGTCGGGGTGCAGTTCCAGCCAGTTGCCGTCGGCCGCCTCGGCGCTGAGGGTGATCGAGTAGCTGCCGTCGTCGGCCACCTCGAAGTCCCGGTCGTTGACGTCACCCAGCAGCGGGCCGGCCAGGGCGCCGTCCGGCGACGGCCCGTGGATGGTGAAGGACGTGTAGCACTCCTCGTCCCGCACCCCGGAGATGCGGTAGCTCCGGTCACCCCGCAGGCGGGCGTAGTGGTAGATGGCGTCGGGGTTGTCGCCCTGGATCTTGCGGGCGGGCGAGGCGATGACCGCCAGGCGGGGGTGGTCCGGGTCGGCCTCCAGGTAGAGCTCCGACATGGCCGAGAGCACCTGACCGACGTAGCGATAGCCCTCGACCACGTCGAGGGGGTCGGTGAACCGCTCCGCCGAGAGCACGTAGCCGTCCCGGATCTCGGTCAGGGCGGCGATCAGGTCGTCGAAGGCCGCGGTGGTGGCCGGCGCGTGGTTCATGGTGGCTCCTGTCCGGACGGTCGGTCCCGGGTTCTCTGGAACACTGTGGCAGAACCGTCCGGGGGGGCCGACCAGATGTCCGACGAGATCCTGAACGCCACGGCGCTGGTCGACCAGGCCCGCCTGGCCACCGGCCTCGAGGACTTCGGCGAGGACACGTGGCGGGAGGGCCTCGACCGCCTGCTCGACGCCCTCCTCACCGAGGCCCGGCTGACCGAGATGGGCGAGCAGATCGCCGCAGCGATGCTGGTCAACGACCTCACGTCCCGCCTGCGGGTCACCGACTGGCACACCCGTCACCCCGAGATCGGCGCCGCCCCCGTCCCCCCGCCGGTGGTGGTGCTGGGCCAGCCCCGCACGGGCACCACGATCCTCTTCGACCTCCTGGCCCAGGACCCCCGGCTGCGGGCGCCGCTCACCTGGGAGGTGGCCAACCCCCACCCACCCCCGGCGACGGCCACCTACGCCACCGACCCCCGGATCGCCGAGTCCGAAGCCGCGGCAGAGATGACCGAGCTGGTCAACCCCGGCTTCCGGGCCGTGCACCCCTCCGGCGCCCTGCGGGGCCAGGAGGACGTCGTCATCACCTCCGGGGACTTCCGGAGCATGACCTTCCCCACCGTCTTCCGGGTCCCGAGCTACATGCGGTGGCTCATCGGCGAGGCCGACATGGCCTCCGCCTACCGCTACCACCGCCGCTTCCTCCAGCTCCTGCAGTGGCGTCACCCGGGCGAGCGCTGGGTGCTGAAGACCCCGGCCCACACCTGGTGCCTCGGGGCCCTGTTCGCCGAGTACCCCGACGCCACGATCGTGCAGACCCACCGGGACCCGCTCAAGGTCCTGGCCTCGGTGGCGTCCCTGACCGAGCACCTCCAGCGGATGGTGTCGGGCCAGACCACGATCCCCGAGCAGGCCGAAGAGTGGGTCGACTACCTGGAGCTGGGCAACAACCGGTCGGTCGACGCCCGCGAGGACGGCACCGTGCCCGCCGACCAAGCCGTGGACTTCCTGTTCCGGGACCTGATGGCCGATCCCTTCGCCGCCCTCGCCGACCTCTACGCCGAGATGGGGCTCGACTTCACCGCCGAGGCCGAGGCGGGGATGCGGGCCTTCCTGGCCGCCCATCCGGCCGACGAGCACGGCACCCACACCTACACCTTCTCGGCGACCGGCCTCGACGAGGACGAGGTACGGGCCCGGATGCAGCGCTACGAGACGTACTTCGCCGTGCCCCGGGAACCGTTGGGCTGAGATCGGCCCATCCGCCCGTGGGGTCGGCGCCGTAGACGGGGTGGACACCGACTCGCGCCGGGCCGCTCGGCCGCCCTCTCCCCCTGGGCCGACCGGCTCGGCGTCGGTCGGTGCCCGAAGCCCCCCGAATCCTTCCGTTCTGGTTGCTCAGGCTTGTGCTCCAGAACGAGCCTGCGCAACCAGAACGGGATGTGGCGGGTCGGTCAGGCGGGGACGGAGGCCACCCACTCGTCGACCAGGTCGCCGAGGATGGGCAGGGTCACCGAGCCGTGGGCGAGCACGGCGTCGTGGAAGCCCTTGATGTCGAAGCGGTCGCCCAGCCGGTCCTTGGCGTCGGCCCGGAGCGCGGAGGATCTCCCGCTGGCCGATCTTGTAGGCCAGGGCCTGGCCGGGCATGCCGATGTAGCGGTCGATCTCCACGGTCACCTCGCCCTCGTCCAGGGGGGTGTGCTCGACCAGGAAGTCGATGGCCTGGCTGGCGGGTCCAGCCCAGGGCGTGCAGGCCGGTGTCCACGACGAGGCGCCCGGCCCGCCACGCGTCGGCGGCCAGCATGCCGAGCCGGTCGAGGTCGACCGCCGTAGAGCCCCATCTCCTCGGCCAGTCGCTCGGTGTAGAGGGCCCAGCCCTCCACGTAGGCGGTGTTGCCGAACCCGAAGCGCTGGAAGTCCGGGAGGTCGGTGAGCTCGGCGGCGATGGCCAGCTGCAGGTGGTGGCCGGGGATGGCCTCGTGGTAGCCGATGCTCTCGGCCTCGGTGCGGGACTTCTCCTCGGGGGCGTGGGTGTTGACGTAGTAGGTGCCGGGCCGGCTGCCGTCAGCCGCGGGCGGGAAGTAGTACGCGGCCGGCGCGTCGGCGGCCAGGTACTCGGGCACGGCGACGAGGCGCAGTCGGCCTCGGGCAGGCGCCCGAACCAGTCGCCCATGGCCGCCTTGGCCCGGCCGAGGGCGTCCGCGGCGTCGGCCATGATCTCTTCGCCAGTGGCGTAGCGGAGGGCCGGGTCGGTGCGGAGGCGCTCGAAGATCTCGGCCGCGGTCGTGCAGTGCCGAAGGCCCGGCCCCCGATCTCGGCGTACTCGGCCGGAAGGGACTCGGTGATCTCGGCCATGCCGATGTCGTGCAGCTCCTGGGGACTCAGGTCCGAGGTCGTGTGCAGCCGGATCAGGGCGGCGTAGGTCTCGTCGCCGCCGTCGATGTGGCAGAGGCCGGGGCGCTCATCGGGCCGAGCCACCGGCTGGAGCTCGTCGGCCAGCACGGCCCGGTACCGGGCGAAGGCCGGCCGGATCACCATCTCGGTCACCTCCCGCAGCTCGCTCCGCCAGGCGGCTTGCGTCCCAGCCGTCGGGGTCCGGGCGGGGGGAGCTGGACGAACGGGTCGTCGTCGAGGGACGAGGCGAGGTAGCCGTCGACCTGGTTGAGGGACCGCTCGACGCAGATCGCGCGCGGGGGTGCGCCCGCCCGCCAGGCCGGAGCGGAAGCGCTCGGCGGCCTGGTCGAGGAAGCGGTCGCTCTGGCGGTAGCGCTCGACCAGCCGGGCGGCCGAGTCGGCGTCGGAGGCCTGGGTCTGGGGTGCGATCTGGAGGAGGTCGGCGTGGGCCCCGGTGTTCTGGTCCGAGGCCAGCTCGGCGAGGCGGTGCTCGGAGCGGGCCCGGGCGTTGTCGGCCTCGGCCAGGAGGAGGCCCCGGGTGACCCGGCCACCCGCGGACAGGGTCGCGGGGTCCAGGGCCTCGGCCCGGGCCACGATGTCGGTGATCACCGCCAGCGTCGCGTCCTCGGCCGCCTCCGAGAGGTCATCAATCCGGTCGTCGAAGCGATGGTCCCCCACGAAGGTGGCGTAGACCGGGGAGGCGACCATGACCGCCTCCCAGTAGTCGTCGGCGATCCCACGGAGCTCGGCGTCTGCGCTCATGGCTCTTCGCCTGACGGCTCGTCGTCCTGCCGCCCCGTTCGGAGCGCCCATCCACGTCGTGTCTCTGCCATGGCCCCGTTCTACCCCGGGGCCGGTCGGGAAGGGCGGGGTTCAGCCCCAGTAGCGACCGGAGGTCAGCACTTGGACGGGTCCCTCGGCTGACCACTGGCCGTTGCCGACCACGAGGTCGTCGACCCCGTCACCATCCACGTCGAGGGCCTCGGCCGTGTCGCCGCAGCCGGCGGCCCCGGTCGGCAGCCGGGCCCTGTCCCAGCCCCAGCCGGGCCCGGCGTCGAGGTAGAGCCGGTCGTCGACGTTGACGCCCCGCGGGCCGCCGCACGCCTGGACGACGAACACGTCGAGGCCCCGGTGTCCGTCGAGGTCGGCGATGGCGACCGAGTGGCCGGCCTGCAGGTCCTCGCGGAACACCGGTAACCCGAACCCGCCGGTTGGTGTCCCCGGCCAGATGCTGACCGAGTGCCGCTTGATGACCACCAGGTCGATCCGGCCGTCGCCGTCGAGGTGGGCGAGGCGGGCCCCCTGCACGCCTTCCAGTGCGATGCCGAGTCGGGGCGCCACGTCGACCAGCCGGCGACCGCCGTCGGGGCCTCGGACGTTGCGGAACAGGTGGAGCTGGTTCTGCGTGGGGTTCCAGCCCACGGTGGCGGGACCGGCCCCGCCGCACACGAGGAGGTCGTCCCAGCCGTCGTCGTCCTGATCGGCGGCCTGGGCGCAGAGCCCGCCGATGTCGCTGCGCATCCCCAGGCGGGCATCGACGAACCCGGTGGTGCCGGCGTTCAGGAACGTCCGGTTGACCGACCGGTTGTCATCCGAGCGCGGGTTCTCGTTGCCCACGAAGAGGTCGATGCCCGGGCGGTGGTCGAGGTCGACGAAGGTCGGGTGCCGACCCCGCCCGAAGGGGTCGTCGACGCCGTACTGCTCGGCCCGGTTCGGCCCGAAGCCGCCGTCGGGCTGCTGGAGCCAGAGGCGGTTGCGCTTGGACGCCGTCCCGTTCTCGGCGCCGACCGTGCAGTACACGTCCGAGCGGAGGTCGCCGTCGGCGTCGCCCACGGCACAGGCGTGGAGATCACCCGCGGACCAGGTCTGGACGGTCGCCAGGCCGGGCTGCTGGTTCAGCAGGACGTCGACCCGGCCGTGGGTGCTCATCACGAGGTCGTCGATGCCGTCGGCGTCCACCCGGGCGGCGTCGAGATCGAAGCTGTGGGTGTGGCGGGGGAGGCCCAGGGCCGGGCCGACGTCGTGGAAGCGCACGGGTGACGGACCCTGGGTCACCACGGCCCGGATCCGGTCGCGGGCTCCGCCGTGGAGCGCCTCGGCGGTGAGCGTGCGGGTAAGGGTGGCGCCTTGTGCCGCGCCTCGGGGGAGGGTCACGCTCAGGGTGAGGTCACGGTGGGCGCCCGCGGGGACCACGATCCGGAGTGACCCACCGTCGAGGTCGTCGGTGACGTCCTGGCGCCCGAGTCGCCACACCACGTCCGCTTGGGGGTCCTCGCCCTGGCCGCCGAGCCGGATCGGGGCCGCGTCGGGGCCGTCATGGCGCACCCGGAAGACGAAGGTGGTCCGTTGGCCGGCCCGGACCGGGGCGTCGATGGTCACCGGGACCCGGGTCGCCGGCCTCCCGGCACCGAGCCATGGCCCGGCGGGGAGCCGTCGGACCGTGAGGTCGGGGAGAACCGGTGCGCCCTCGGGCACGGTGGTCACCGGCGGCATCGTCGTCGCCGGCGCCGGCGCCGGGGTGGCCGGAACCCTGGTGGCCGGAACCGTCGTGGGGGGCGGGTCGGCTCCGACCTCGGTGGGCCCGGTCACCACCAGGGTGAGGGCACCGAGGCCGGCGACCACGAGCACGGTGAGCGGGTGCGCGGACCTCCGGGCGGCGGCGCGACGGGTCACGGCGGGCCACGGTAGCGACCGCCTTCCCGTCCTGACCGGCAGCGACGAGCCGTACGATCGGGGCGTGCAGTTCCCCGAGCGCCGGATGCGGCGCCTCCGGCGCACCCCGGCCCTGCGCCGGCTGGTGGCCGAGACCCGCCTGTCGGTCGACGACCTGATCGCGCCCCTGTTCGTGCGGGAGGGCATCGACGGGCCCCAGCCGATCCGCTCGCTGCCCGGCGTCGTCCAGCACACCCGGGACAGCCTCCGCAAGGAGGTGGCCGAGCTGGTCGACCTCGGGGTTCCCGCGGTGGTGCTCTTCGGCATCCCCGAGCACAAGGACGGCGAGGGCTCGGAGGCCTGGAACCCCGACGGCATCGTGCAGGTGGCGCTGAAGGACCTCCGCGACGACGTCGGTGACGACCTCGTGCTGATCGCCGACCTCTGCCTCGACGAGTACACCGATCACGGCCACTGCGGGGTGCTCACCACCGACGGCCGGGTGGACAACGACGCCACCGTCGAGCGCTACGGCCTGGCGGCGGTGGCCCAGGCCGAGGCCGGGGCCGACATCGTCGCTCCCTCCGGGATGATGGACGGCCAGGTCCGGGCCATCCGGGCCGCCCTCGACGGCGCCGGCTTCGTCGACGTCGCCATCCTGGCCTACGCCGCCAAGTACGCCTCGGCCCTCTACGGGCCGTTCCGGGAGGCGGTCGACGTGGAGATCGCCGACGGCGGGGACCGCAAGGGCTACCAGCAGGATCCCCGCAACGGCCGGGAGGCGCTGGAGGAGATCCGCCTCGACGTCGAGGAGGGCGCCGACATCGTCATGGTCAAGCCCGCCCTGGCCTACCTGGACGTCATCGCCCACGCCCGGGCCGAGGTCGACGTGCCGCTCGCCGCCTACCACGTGTCCGGCGAGTACGCGATGATCAAGGCCGCGGCCGAGAAGGGCTGGATCGACGGCGACGCCGTGCTGGCCGAGCACCTCACCGCCATCCACCGGGCCGGGGCCGACATGATCCTGACCTACGCCGCCCGCGAGATCGCCCCCCGCCTGTGAGCGATCTGACCAACTCGGGCCTCTTCGGCCGCGCCCGGGCCGTCATCCCTGGTGGGGTCGACTCCCCGGTGCGGGCCTTCGGCTCGGTCGGGGGCAAGCCGTACTTCGTGGCCCGGGCCGAGGGCTTCCACGTCTGGGACGTCGAGGGTCGCCGCTACATCGACTTCGTCCAGTCCTACGGCGCGGTGATCCTCGGCCACAGCCACCCCGTGGTGGTGGAGGCCGTGCAGCGGGCCGCCGAGCGGGGGACCTCCTACGGCGCCCCCACCGAGGGCGAGGTCCTCCTCGCCGAGGCCATCGTCGAGCGGGTCCCGTCGGTGGACCGGGTCCGCCTGGTCAACAGCGGCACCGAGGCCACCATGACCGCGCTGCGGGTCGCTCGGGGCTTCACCGGCCGGGACCGGGTCGTCAAGTTCGCGGGCAACTACCACGGCCACGGCGACGCCCTGCTGGCCGGCTCCGGCAGCGGGGTGGCCACCCTCGGCCTGCCCGGCTCGGCCGGCGTGCCCGCCTCCGCCGTCGCCGAGACCCTGGTCGCCCCCTACAACGTGGTGCCCGAGATCGGTGCCGACGTGGCCTGCGTGATCGTCGAGCCGATCGCCGCCAACATGGGCCTGGTCCCACCGGTCCCCGGCTTCCTCGAGGGACTGCGGGCCGCCTGCGACGCGGCCGGCGCCCTGCTGGTCTTCGACGAGGTCATCACCGGCTTCCGTCTCGGCCCCGACGGCGCCCAGGGGGCCCTCGGCGTCACCCCCGACCTGTCCTGCTTCGGCAAGGTCATCGGCGGCGGCCTGCCGCTGGCTGCGGTCGGCGGACGGGCCGACGTGATGTCGGTCCTCGCCCCCGAGGGGCCCGTGTACCAGGCGGGGACGCTGTCGGGGAACCCCCTGGCCACCGCCGCCGGCCTCGCCGTCCTCGGTCAGCTGGACGACGCGGCGTACACGATGCTGGCCGGACGGGCCGAGATGCTGGCCGGCTGGCTGCAGGACGTGATCGCCGAGGCCGGCCTGCCCATCCGGGTCCCGGTCGTCGGACCGCTGCTCGGCCTCTACTTCGGGATCGACGAGGTCACCGACTACGACGGGGCCAAGGGCACCGACGAGGCCCTCTACGCCGCCTTCTTCCACGCCATGCTCGACCGGGGCGTGGCCCTCGCCCCCGGGGCCTACGAGGTCCTGTTCCCCGGCCTGGCCCACACCAAGGACGAGCTGGAGCGGGTCACCGACATCGCGTCGGCCGCGGCGATGGAGGTCGCGGCCGCCCGCGCCTGACCCCCACGGCATTGCGTTGCTCGGTCACGCCCGGCGTGACCGATCAACCCCAGAACGAGCGGTTACGAGCGAGGGAGGGCCCGATGGAGCGTTGGTCCCGGCGTCGGGTGCTGGGCCTGTCCGCGGGGGCGGCCGCCTGGGTGGTGTCCGCGGCTTGCGGCGGGGACGGGAATGGGGGCGGGGACGTCGGGAACGGGATGGGGACGGCCGCCCCACCGGCGGGCGCCCGGGGCAGGGTGCCGGCGCCGGCGGACTACGTCCGCACCCGCTGGACCGCGGACCCCTGGACCCACGGTTCCTACAGCTACCTGCCGGTCGGTGCCCGTCCCGCCGACCGAGTGGCACTGCGGGCCCCGCTGGCCAACCGGATCTTCTTCGCCGGGGAGGCGACCTCGTCCGAGCAGCCGGCGACGGTGCACGGCGCGGTCGGTTCGGGTGACCGAGCGGCGCGTGAGGTGCTGGCGGTGGCGCAGCCCGGCGAACGGATCGTGGTGGTCGGTGCGGGCATGGCCGGGCTCACGGCTGCCCGGGCCCTGGCCGACGCCGGCCTCGCCGTCGAGGTCTTCGAGGCCCGCGACCGCGTCGGCGGCCGCGTGGACACCGTCCGGCCCGAGGGCTGGCCGATTCCCGTGGAGCGAGGGGCCAACTGGGTGGAGGACGTCCGGGCCTCCGATCTCGACACCCGGTTGGCCGCGCTCGGGGTCGCCGCCGTGCCGTTTGCCTACCGGGAGGCACTCGTCGGGCCCGAAGGCGAGCCGATGGCCCGCCCTGGTGCGGTGCTGGCCCCGGCCGAGGCCGCGCTGGAGCGGGCCGTGGCCTGGGCCGACCGCCAAGACGTGGACCGCTCGGTGGCCGATGCCCTGGTCCAGAGCGGGGCCGCCGCCGGCGTCGACCCGGCGGTGCTCGAGCGCTACACGCGCTCCGAGGTCGAGACCGAGTACGGGGTGACGATCGCGGAGATCTCGGCCTGGTGGGGCTTCGAGGAGGGCAGCGAGGGCGATGACCTCATGGTCGTGGGCGGCTACGGGGCCCTGGCCGACGCCCTGGCAGACGGCCTGACGGTCCACCTCGGCCGGCCGGTGGCGATGATCACCTGGTCCGCCGAGGGCGTCGGCCTCGAGGTCGCCGGAGCCCTCACCCCCGCCGATCGGGTGGTCGTCACGGTTCCCCTGGGCGCCCTGCAGGCCGGGGTGGTCGCCTTCGACCCGCCGCTGCCGTCGACCCATCAGGACGCCCTCGCCGCGTTGGGGATGGGCGTCCTGGACAAGCTCTGGTTCCGCTTCGACGAGCCGTTCTGGACCGAGCACGCTCAGGTCTGGAGCCGCGTCGGTGGTGACGACGACCTCGATCTGGAGTGGTACGACCTGCGGGCGCTCACCGGTGAGCCGGTGCTGATGGCCCTGCTCGGCGGGGCCACGGCCCGGGACTGGAGCGAGCGCTCCGACGAGGAGGTGCTGGCCGCCGCCATGGCGTCCCTCCAGGGGTTCGTCGACGCCGGCTGGTGACCACGGGGTAGAACGGGGGGGGTGAGCGACGAGCCGGCCCGCAGTGACGCCCTCGTGTTGTTCGGGGCCACGGGGGACCTCGCCGTCAAGAAGATCTTCCCGGCCGTCTACGAGATGGCCGAGAACGGGACCCTGGGCGAGTCGACGCCGGTGATCGGGGTGGCGTCCCGGGACTGGACCGTCGACCAGTTGCGGGAGCACGCTCACGACGCGATCGCCGCCCGGACCGAGGTCGACGAGGCCGTCTGGGCCGACCTGGCGGCCCGCATCACCTATGTGAGCGGCGACTACCGGGAGGCGTCGACGTTCACCCGACTGGCCGAGGCCATCGACGGGTGCCGGCGCCCCTTGTACTACCTGGCCATCCCGCCGGCGCTCTTCGACGACGTGGTGCAGGGGCTCCACGCCGCGCGGTGCACGGCGAACGCCCGAGTGGTCGTGGAGAAGCCCTTCGGCCGTGACCTGGCGTCGGCCGAGGAGCTCAACGGCGTGTTGCACCAGGCCTTCGCCGAGCAGGACATCTTCCGCATCGACCACTACCTGGGCAAGGAGTCCGTCGAGAACCTCCTGGTCTTCCGGTTCGCCAACTCGCTGCTGGAGCCGGTCTGGAACCGCAACTTCGTCGTCCAGCGTCCAGATCACGATGGCCGAGGACTTCGGAGTGGAGGGCCGGGGCGCCTTCTACGACAGCGCCGGGGCCATCCGCGACGTCATCCAGAACCACCTCCTGCAGATCGTGGCCCTCCTGGCCATGGAGCCGCCGGCGGGGGCGAGCGCGGACGCCCTGCGGGACGAGAAGGTGAAGGCTGTTCCGCCAGATCGCCACCCTCGACCCCGACCAGGCGGTCCGCGGCCAGTACCGGGGCTACGTCGACGAGGCCGGGGTGGCCCCCGGCTCCGACGTCGAGACCTTCGCCGCCCTGCGCTTCCAGATCGACTCCTGGCGCTGGTCGGGCGTGCCCTGGCTCATCCGCTCGGGCAAGGCGCTGCCGGTGTCGGCCACCGAGGCCATCGTCACCTTCCACGAGCCACCCAACCTGCTCTTCGTCGACCCCGACGGCCCGGCCCCCGAGCCCAACCGCATCCGCTTCCGCATCAGCCCCACCGACGGGGTCGTGCTGCACATGTTCTCCAAGGAGCCGGGGGAGCGCATGATCAGCGAGCCGGTCGACCTCGCCGTGGAGTACGAGGAGGTGTTCGGCCACCGCCAGGAGGCCTACCAGCGCCTGCTGGAGGACGCGATGGAGGGCGATCCCCGGCGCTTCGGTCGGGCCGACACCATCGCCGAGCAGTGGCGCATCGTCGGTCGCCTCATCGACGGCCCCCGCGACCACCCGGCGCTCTACGACAAGGGCACCTGGGGCCCCGACGAGGCCGAGGCGTTGGCCGCCGACCTCGGCGGCTGGAAGGTACCGCTCGAGGACTGATGCTCAGGTCGGTCCCGTCGGAACTGCTTATAGACGATCCGATATGATCGGGGTACCCTGGGTCCATGGACGCCGCGACCCTGCTGCGGTCGGCCCGGGTCCGCCGCGGCCTCAGCCAGGCCCAGGTGGCGCGCCGGGCCGGCACCAGCCAGCCCGTCATCTCCGCCTACGAGCGGGGGCACCGGGACCCGACGACCGAGACCCTGCGCCGTCTGGTGGCGGCGACGGGGGAGCGCCTCGACCTGGGCCTCGCCCCTGAGACGCCGGCCCTGCCGCCGCCCGCCGACCTCGTCGAGCACGGCACCCGCCTGGTGGACGTCCTCCTCCTGGCCGACGCCATCCCCCAGAAGGTGAGGCCGGCCGGCACGATGCCGCGGATGGTCTCGCGGGCGTGACCCGTCTGGCCCTGCCGGAGAAGGTCCTGGCGGTGGACCGGGCCCTGGCGGTGGTGCCCCACGCCTTCGGCGGCGCCCTGGCGCTGGCCTACTGGGCCGAGCCGCGGTCCACCGTCGACATCGACGTCAACGTGTTCGTCCCCACCGACCAGGTCGACGCCGTCCTGGTGCCGCTGGCCGACCTGGGCGCCGACACCGCCGGCGCCGCGGAGCACATCACCCGCGACGGCCAGACCCGGGTCCTCTGGGACGGCACCCCCCTCGACCTCTTCTTCGCCTACGACGCCTTCCACCACGCCGCGGATGCGGCCGCGGTCGAGGTCCCCTTCGCCGACGCCCGCATCCGGGTGTTGTCCCCGGAGCACCTCACCGTGTGCAAGGCCGTGTTCGACCGTCCCAAGGACTGGGTCGACATCGAGGCCATGGTCACCCTCGGCACGACGATCGACATCGCCGAGGTCCTCCGCTGGGTCGGCCGCATCGCCGGCGACACCGACCCCCGCTACGAGCGAGTCGCCGCGGTCCTGACCTGATCGCTCAGGCGGCGGGGCGCTCCGGGACGAGCTTGGCGATGCTGGCCACCGCGGCGTAGGCGGCTTCGGCGGGGCCGATCTCGTCGTCGCGGAGGAGGTTGGCCATGATGCGCAGCACCCATTCCATGAGGGACTGGCTGTGCATGCCGACCCGGGTGAGCTCCCGCATGAGGGCGGGGCGGCCGATGATCTTGGCGAAGGCCGGGCCACCTTGAAGTAGAGGCCGTACTCGTCCTCGAGCAGCTGGGGGTAGCGCAGCAGCGGCCGGGCGTCGCCGGTGGTGAGGGACTCGTCGAGGAGGTCGGCGGCCATGCGGCCGGTCTCGTAGGCGTAGTCGATGCCCTCGCCGTTGAAGGGGTTGATCGAGCCGGCGGCGTCGCCGATGACGATCCAGGTGGGGCCGACCTTGGGGCCGACCGAGCCGGCCATCGGCAGGCGGCCGCCGGTGGCTTCGCCGACCGTGGTCTCCGGGCCGATGCTCCCAGTAGTCGGGGGCGGTGAGCGGCGAACTCGTCGAGCAGGTGGGTGGTGTTGATGCTGCGGTAGTCCCGGAAGGTCGACAGCAGGCCGACGCCGACGTTGATGGTGCCGTCGCCGACGGGGAAGATCCAGCCGTAGCCGGGCAGCGAGTTGCCGTTGCGGTCGACGCACGTCGAGGGCGGACTCGATCCACGGGTCGTCGTGCATCGGGCTCTCGTAGTACCCGCGGATGGCCATGCCCTGGGGGTAGCTGCGGTCCCGGGCGGTGCCGAGGGCCCGGCCGAAGCGGGAGTTGGCGCCGTCGGCCACCACGACGTAGCGGGCGGGGAGCTCCTCGGTCTCGCCGGTCTCCTGGTCCTTGACCACGGCGCCGCGGACGAGGCCGTCCTTCGATCAGGGGGGTGAGGGCCTCGCAGCGGGTGCGGAGGCGGGCGCCGGCGGCCACGGCGTGGTCGGCCACCATCAGGTCGAGGTCGCGGCGGCGCACGACGTAGCCGTGGCTGGGGAACCGGGGGTGGTCGGGCCACTGCATCTCCAGGGTGATGCCGTGGGCCAGGGCCCGCAGGCCCGTCGTAGCGGTGGTACTGCTCGAGCCCGGCCGCCAGGCCCATCTCCTCGAGCTGGTACACCGCCCGGGGGGTCAGGCCGTCGCCGCAGGTCTTCTCCCGGGGGAACGCCTTGCGCTCGACGCACGAGCACGTCGTGGCCGGCCTCGGCCAGCCAGTAGCCACACGCGGCGCCCGCCGGCCCCCGCCGACGACCAGGACGTCAGCATCCAGGGCCATGGCGTCAGCCCGCGACGGGGTCGAGCTCGCCGGTCTCGGGGTTGTAGACCACGAGCAGGTTCCCGGTCTCGTCGATCAGGCCCTCCTCGACGGGATCCAGCCCGCTGAAGGTGGTGCGCTCGTACACGACCACCGACGTGAGCTCCTCGGGGGTGAGGGACTCGGCGAAGGCGGGCATGCCGCCGTTGACCGGCTTGTCGGTGTCGCCGTAGGTGTCACCGACCTCGGCCTGCCAGCCGGTCGAGCCGAGGGACACCCAGTGCATCTGGTCGGCGGGGGCCGAGAAGACATCGCCCAACTGGGTCAGCGCGGGGCCGACCCCGCCGCCGCCGTCGGCGCCGTGACAGGCGGCGCAGGTGTTGAAGATCCCCTCGCCGACCACCAGCGCCCCGGAGGCCTCGACGGTCGGGGGCTCGAGGGTGCCGGCGTAGACGTAGCCCCACAGGGGGAGCAGCCCGACCACCGGCAGGGCCCACAGCGGGACCCGCTTGCGGCGCAGCGCGGCCTGCACGTTCGGCGGCGGGGCCGACGGCTCGGGATCGGGCACGCCCGGGGCGATGGGGGCCGGAGCGGCCACCGCCGGGCTGGCCGATGCGGCCGACGCCGTGGCCGGAGAGGCGCCGCCGGCATCACCGGTGGGCGCCAGGGCGCCGCCCTCCTCGTCGCCGCCGAGACCGAGCGCGGCGCGGCGCTCACGCGAGCGCTGGAGCAGATAGTCGGGAACCTCGGTCACCATGCCTCCGGTGAGCGTCCTGATGGGCGTGGTCACTCTAGGCCCGCGCCCCGCGTCGGGACCAAGCAGCCCTCGACGCGTCGGTGGCCGGTTCGCCACACGGCGGCCGGCCCCGGTTCGCGATGTGTTTCTGTCGCGGGTGCCGTGCTAGACCACAGATCACGACTCACCGGCGCCCACCAACGGGCGGTAACCTAGGCGGGTCGATTGTGATTAGTTTCACGAAGTCCCGGTGACCCAGACCCCGAGGAGGTGACAGGCAGGTGGTTGCGTTCTTTGCCTCCGTGCTGGCCAGCATCGCACTCTTCGGAGCGGGCATCTGGTACATGCACCGTCGTCCGGCCGACAAGAAGGGCACCTGGGGCGAGTCGATGGCCGGCGCCGCCTACGTCTTCGCCACGCTGTTCCTGATCTTCGGGATCGTGCCCCACCAGTTCATCCTCTGGGCCGACTCGGACCTGGGCTGGCGCGTCCGACCGCTTCCTCGTCGGCCCCGGCGAGATCCTGAGCAACCTGCCCTTCGTCATCCCCTACTCGGCCCTCCGGGACATCATGGTGGTCAACATCCACGTGGTGTACGTGGCCGCCTGGCTCATCGTGTGGGCCAAGTGGCAGAAGCGGGGCACCGCGGCGCCCGTCGCCGAGGCCGCCACCTCCGACTACGGCCGTCCCCTGGTCAAGGCCGACGCATGACCACCACCGACGCCAACCCCCCCATGCCCGAGTTCCGGGCCGACTACGTCCTGCAGGAAGTGGACGCGGCCTGGCTGGGCCAGGTGGTCAAGCCCAAGCAGTTCATCCACATCGACCAGTCCGAGTGCATCATGTGCGAGGGCTGCGTGGACATCTGCCCGTGGAAGTGCATCCACATGGTCACCCCCGACGCCATCGACGAGTCGATGGGCACCGAGCTGCCGGGCCTCGACCCCAGCGACCACGTGATCTTCATGATCGACGACGATGTCTGCACCCGGTGCGCGCTGTGCGTCGATCGCTGCCCCACAGGAGTCATCATCCTGGGCAAGATCGGCGCTCCCGCCCCGACCGGCGACGCCCATCAGCGCACCAACGCCCACGGTTACGCCTACGGCATGCGCCTCGGCTGACCAGGTAGATCAAGGAGCCCCACCACAGTGGCAAAGGCGATGGAGAAGCGGCCCAACCCGGGCGAGCTGGTGAGCCAGAAGGTCGACGACTTCAAGGGCAGCCAGGTCTGGAGCTCGATCTTCCGACCCGGGTCGATCTTCCGGAAGGGCTACACCGACAGCCCCCGGAACCGGTCCTACGTGATCATGAACAGCGTGCTGTACCACCTCCACCCGGTGAAGGTGAAGCGGCACGCGGTCAAGGTCAGCTACACGCTCTGCCTCGGCGGGCTGAGCTTCTTCCTCTTCATCCTGCTGACGGTGACGGGCATCTTCCTGATGTTCTTCTACCGCCCGACCGCCACCCAGGCCTGGGACGACATCCAGGCCCTGCACACCTCGGTGGCCTTCGGCCTCCTGGTGCGCAACATGCACCGGTGGGCCGCCCACCTCATGGTGATCTCGGTCTTCCTGCACATGGCGCGGGTCTTCTACCACGGGGCCTACAAGCCCCCCCGGGAGTTCAACTGGGTCATCGGCGTGGTCCTGCTGCTGCTGACCCTCCTGCTCTCCTTCACCGGCTACCTGCTGCCCTGGGACCAGCTCGCCCTCTGGGCGGTCACGGTCGGCACGAACATGGGTGGCTTCGCCCCGGTGTTCGGCTCCCAGGTGAAGTTCGCCCTGTTGGGCGGCGCCGAGATCGGTTCTGAGACGTTGTTGCGGTGGTACGTGCTGCACGTGCTGTTCCTGCCGTTCGTGATCGTCATCTTCATGGCGGTGCACTTCTGGCGGGTCCGCAAGGACGGCGGCATCAGCGGGCCCCTGTAGGAGCGACTGAGCGACATGGCCGAGATCCCCGAACACCTCCGCAAGCGGGCCGAAGAGGCCCGCGCCAAGGCCGAGGCCGCCCGTGGTGGCGGCGACGCCGGCGGCGAGTCCGACGCGGGCGGCGCCGACAGCGGCATCCCCTCCGCACCTCCTCGAGCGCTCCAAGGCGGCCCGCGAGCGCGCGGCCGGCGGTGGCGCCGAGGCCGCACCGGCCGCCGCCGGCGGTGGCGGCACCGCCGTGGCCACCGCCCCGGCGGCCGCCGGCGCCCGACCGGTCCCGGCGGCCACACCCAGCGCCTGCTGACTGTCGTCAAGGCGGGCTCCATCCAGGACGTGAAGGCCACCCCCCAGGACAAGGTCCACATCTGGCCCCACCTGCTGCTGATCGAGTTCGTGGCCGCCCTGGGCATGCACGGCCTTCCTGCTCGTCTTCTCGATCTTCGTCAACGCCCCGCTGCTGGAGCTGGCCAACACCAACCAGACGCCGAACCCGTCGAAGGCACCGTGGTACTTCCTGGGCCTCCAGGAGCTGCTGACGATGTTCCACCCGATGGTCGCCGGCGTGACCATCCCGGCCATCGTCCTGCTCGGCTACGCGATGGCGCCCTACATCGACAAGAACCCGAGCCAGAAGCCCGAGGACCGCAAGTTCGCCATCTCCCTCTTCACGGTCCAGCTCATGTTCTGGGCCGTGATGGTCATCATCGGCTCGTTCTTCCGTGGCCCCGGCCAGAACTTCGTCTTCCCCTGGGTAGAAGGGATCTTCTTCGACCTGTGAGGTCCCCATCATGAGCACCGGAACGATCCTCCTCATCGTCATCCCCCTGCTGGTCGTCCTCGCCGGCGTCCTGCTGGCCGGCACCGGCGCGCCGCCGGGAGACCGACGACGCCGTCGGCGCACCTCAGCCGCGAGACCCGCAAGCGGGACAAGGGCGTGGCCCTCGACGCCGAGCTCGAGCCGACCGGCCAGGAGATCGAGCGCCAGGCCGTCCTGGCCCGCTCGGGCGAGCTGGTCGCCCGCCGAGCCCGCCCCCCTCGAGCCCTACACGCCCCCGGACGCCGAGACCATCGGGGTGACCCGGCGCCAGTTCCTCAACCGGGCCATCGTCGGCTGACCGCGTTCTCCCTCGCCGCTTCGGCGCCGCGGTGCTCGCCTTCATCTGGCCCCAGGCCGGCGTGCGGCTTCGGCTCCAAGATCAGCGTCGGGCAAGATCGACGACGTGAAGGCCAACATCGCGGCGGGCAACGGCTTCTTCTACGTGCCCCGAGGGCCGCATGTGGATCACCGAGTACCCCGCCGCCGACCTGGCCAAGGCCCGCACCGTGTACTCGCCCGCCGAGCTGGCCGCATGGAGGCCGGCGTGGTGCCGCTCTACCAGACGTGCCCGCACCTCGGCTGCCGGGTGCCGAGCTGCGAGACGCTCCCAGTGGTTCGAGTGCCCGTGCCACGGCTCGCAGTACAACCGGGTGGGCGAGAAGCGGGGCGGCCCGGCTCCCCGCGGCCTCGACCGCTTCGCGGCGTCGGTCGACGGGCGGCACGCTCGTGGTCGACACCGGCGTGCGTCATCCAGGGCCCGCCGATCGGCACCAACACCACCGGCCAGGAGCCTGAGGGCCCCAGCTGCCTCGGGGGTTCGACCCACAGTGCCTGATCCCGTTGCTGGGGGCCGTCCTGGCCTCGACCGTGTCCAACATCGGCTACGTCATCGTCGTCCTGACGCTGATCGCCTTCGTCATCTACATCGTCATCAACGTCCGTCGTGACCGTCCCGAGGTCGGCTCGGAGCTGGTGCTGGCGCCCAACCGCAAGCCGTACCACCCCGACGAGGTGCTCGAGGGCCCGGTGCTCAACCGCAACCTGTCGTTCGGGCTCGGGGCCATCGTGCTCATCTCGGTGGGCCTGCCCCTCTACTGGCTGGGCGAGCCGGCCCGCAACGAGGGCAACCAGGCCACCTTCGACCGGGTGGCCGAGGAGCCGGGGCGCGGAGATGTTCGCCGCCACCGCCGACGGCGGCCTCAACTGCGCCGGTTGCCACGGGGGCATGGAGGCCACCGGTGGGGCGGCGCCGTTCACGATCACCGACGCCAACGGCGACTTCGTGGCCAGCGTGAACTGGCAGGCGCCGGCCCTCAACACCGTGCTGCTGCGCTTCGACGAGGACGAGGTCCGCGACATCCTGGTCTACGGCCGGCCGTTCTCGCCGATGCCGGCCTGGGGCATCGAGGGCGGCGGGGCGCTGAACGACCAGCAGATCAGAACCTGATCGACTACATCGCGCTCCATCCAGATCACGCCCGAGGAGGCCCAGGCCCAGGCCGAGGAGGGCCTGGCCCTGGCCATGGACAGCGGCCAGTTCGAGACCGAGGGCGAGGCCCTGTTCAACCTCGGCCTCTACGACGGCTTCGCCGGCGGCGCCTACTCCTGCGGGCGTTGCCACACCCAGGGCTGGTCCTACGGCGAGCCCGAGGGCGGACGGCACCGGGGCCTTCGGGCCCAACCTCACCAACGGTCCGCCAGCAGTTCCCGGGCGGGGCCGCCGGCTTCGAGGAGCAGGTCGACTTCATCTGCGACGGCTCGGTCAAGGGTCAGGCCTACGGCGTGAACGGCCAGGGCAGCGGGCGCATGCCCGGCTTCGGCGAGATGCTCACCGAGGAACAGATCCGAGCCATCGTCGAATACGAGCAGGAACCTCGGTGACTGACGCCCTCTGTCGCCACCGTCCTGGCCGGGATCGCCTACGACCCCGAGATCCGCGGCGTCCTCATCGTCGCCTTCTGCCTCGTGTTCTTCGTGCGGCTCCGGGTGGCTGCTGCTGGCCACCAACGTCGGCTCCCGCCTCGGCTTCCTGCTCGCGGCCGCCGGCCTCTTCGGCTGGCTCACCGTCCTCGGCATCTCTGGTCGATCTACGGCGTCGGCGCCATCGGCGACCTCCCGGAGTGGAGCGTCGAGGAGGTCAACGTGGGTGACCTCAGCCAGGCCCAGCTGGAGGAGGCCCGGACCCTCCTGCCCGACGAACCTGCCCGACGCCGAACAGATCATCGCCGACTACCCCGAGATCGCGGCCGCAGTTCCGAGGGCGAGGTCCCCACGCTGGCGAGATCGCCGCCGTGGAGGACCTGCCGCCGGAGGTCAGCGAGCAGACTCGGCAACCTCGAGGGTGACTGGGCCGTGCTGCCCCAGACAAGCACATCGGCGAGACCCAGTCCGCGGCCGAGGCGCCGGGCCCGATCAACGAGCAGACGGGCCTCTTCACCGCCACCTCCGAGTACGTGGTGATCGACGTCGTTCGTGGCCGGCGGCAAGCCCGATCGCGAGAGCGACAGCATCATCGACCGGGTGACCAACCGGATCACCAACACCGCTGCAGGTCCTCAACCCGGCCCACTACGTCGTGATCCAGGTCCAGACGTCCGAGCCGACCTTCGAGCCCGAGCCGGCAACGCCCCGCTGTCACCCACGCCCGGACCCCGACGAGCCCGTGGTCTCGGTGATCATGGTCCGTGACCTCGGCACCCGTCGGCTGCCCCGGCCGTGCTGACCTTCATGTGGGGCGGGCTGTTCGCCGCTGACCTGCGCCCAGCTGCACCGTCGGGACAGCCTGGCCGAAGAGCTCTGCGACCGCCAAGCCGGGAGGGCTGACCGTGGGCCAGTACCTGCCGGTGCTCGCCCTCGGTGTGCTGGCCTTCGTCTTCGCGATCCTCAGCATCCTGGCGTCCGCGCCTGCTCGCGCCCGGCTGATGACGCCGGCCAAGGAGGCGCCCTACGAGTGCGGCATCGTGCCCAGCCGCGAGCCACCCGAGCGCTTCCCGGTGCGGTTCTACCTGGTGGCGATGATCTTCATCGTCTTCGACATCGAGATCATCTTCTTCTACCCCGTGGTCGGTCATCTACCGGGACCTCGGCGTCTTCGGCTTCTGGTCGAGATGCTGGTGTTCGCCGTCGCGGTCTTCGCGTCGTTCGTCTACCTGGTCGCCAACGGCGCCCTCGACTGGGGCCCGGCCAAGCGGGTCGTCGAGGCCACTCGGCCAGGTCGGCGCCCGACCGCACCAGCACCTCCACCGTCCGCCGGGTCGGCCTCGAGGGCCGGGAGCCCGAGGGTCGAGGCCGAGGAGGTCGCGGCCTGATGCCCGAGCGCGGAGGACGGCTTCCTCGACAACGGCCTCGAGGGCCTCGACCACAACTTCGTCACCGGCACAGCTCGAGGACGCTGGTCAAGTGGGCCCGGACCCGCAGCGTCATGGCCCGCCACGTTCGGCCTGGCCTGCTGTGCCATCGAGATGATGGGCACCGGCGGCGCCCACTACGACCTCGCCCGCTACGGCATGGAGGTCTTCCGGGCCTCGCCCCGCCAGGCCGACCTGATGATCGTGGCCGGCCGGGTGTCGCCAGAAGATGGCCCCGGTGCTGCGCCAGATCTACGACCAGATGATGGAGCCCAAGTGGGTCATCTCCATGGGCGTGTGCGCCAGCACCGGCGGGATGTTCAACAACTACGCCATCGTGCAGGGCGTCGACCAGGTCGTCCCCGTCGACGTCTACGCCCCGGGCTGCCCGCCGGGGCCCGAGACGCTGATGCACGCCATCCTCACCCTGCACGACCAGATCCGCTCGGGCGAGCTGACCAAGCGCCGCGACGCCAACGGCGGCGGCGCGGGCATCCAGGTCGACCAGCACGACGGCCAGACCGCCACCGGCGTGGTCAACGTCCTCCAGCCCGCCGCGAAGGACTAGGTCGTGAGTGACGACACCGGCGCCGCGGACACCGACGAGACGGAGGACGCGGCCCCCGAGCCGGAGCCGATCCCCGAGGCACGGCGTCCCGGTCACCGACTCGCTGGGCCAGGCGGTGCTGCACGCCGACCCGGCGAGCGGTACCGCGACCTGGTCGAGACCTGCGCGGACGAGGGCTACCTCGACTGCATCGACCTCACCGCCGTCGACTACCTCGCCCATCCGCCGACCGGGCGGTGGCGCCCGGGCATCGCCCCGGAGCGCTTCGAGGTGGTGGTGTCCTTCCTGAGCCACGAGCACAAGGCCCGCACCCGCCTGCGCATCCAGGTGCCCGAGGCCGATCCCACGGTGCCCTCGATCGTGGACCTGCACCCCGGGGCCGACGCCCTCGAGCGTGAGGTGTTCGACATGTTCGGCATCACCTTCGACGGGCCACCCCGACCTCACCCGCATCCTGATGCCCGAGGACTGGGAGGGCCATCCCGCTCCGCAAGGACTACGCCGTGGGCGCCATCCCGGTGCAGTTCAAGGGCGCCGGACGCCGAGGAGCGGTCGTGAGCGACACCGGGACCACGAACGAGGAAGAGCTCGCCGATCTCATCGCCCAGGACCTCCGAGGAGAGCCAGGGGCTGACCGCGGAGGCGGGCCTGGACCGCCTCCGGGAGATGGGCGCGGTGCTGCGCCTCTCCGAGGCCGAGGCCGCCGCCCTCGAGGGCCAGGTCGGCCAGGCCGACGAGACGATGATCATCAACATGGGTCCCCAGCACCCGTCGACCCACGGCGTGCTGCGGCTCATGCTCGAGCTCCAGGGCGAGACCGTCGCTGCGGACCAAGCCGGTCATCGGCTACCTGCACACCGGCATGGAGAAGACGGGCGAGACGCTCACCTACCTCCAGGGCGCCACCAACGTCACCCGCATGGACTACGCCTCGCCGCTCTTCAACGAGCTGGCCTTCTCCCTGGCGGTCGAGCAGCTCCTCGGCGTCGAGGTCCCCGTCCGGGCCACCTGGATCCGGATGCTGATGACCGAGCTGAACCGCATCTCCAGCCACCTCCTCTTCCTGGCCACCAACGGCATGGACCTCGGGGCCGTGTCGATGATGCTCTACGGCTGGCGCGAGCGCGAGGAGGTGCTGCGCTTCTTCGAGACGGTCACCGGCCTGCGGATGAACCACAACTACATCCGCCCCGGCGGCGTGGCCGCCGACCTGCCCGACGGCTGGGAGGACAACGTCCTCGCCCTGATGGACCTGATCCCGCCGCGGCTCGAGGAGTACGACATCCTCATGACCGGCCAGCCCATCTGGCGTGAGCGCCTGCAGGGCGTGGGGGTCATCACCGCGGACGAGGCCCTCGCCCTCGGCGCCACCGGGCCCGATCCTGCGCTCGACCGGCTACGCCTGGGACCTGCGCCGGGACCAGCCCTACCTCGCCTACGACGAGCTGGACTTCGACGTCGTCGTCGGCAGCTACGGCGATGCCTTCGACCGCTACGCCATCCGCCTCAACGAGGTCCGCGAGTCGATGAAGCTCGTGCGCCAGATCGTGGCCGGGATGCCGAAGGGTGACTACCGCGTCCAGGACAAGAAGGTCACCCCGCCGCCCCGGGCCCGCATCGACGAGTCGATGGAGGCCCTGATCCACCACTTCAAGCTCTTCACCGAGGGCTTCCAGGTGCCGGTGGGCGAGACCTACGCCGCGGTGGAATCGCCCCGGGGGGAGCTGGGCTGCTACATCGTGTCCGATGGCGGCGCCAAGCCCTACCGACTCCGGGTCCGAGGCCCGAGCTTCGTGAACCTCCAGACCCTCCCGCACATGATGCGCGGCGGCCTCATGGCCGACGCCGTGGCCGTCATCTCCTCGGTGGACCCGATCATGGGTGAGGTCGACCGCTAGATGCCTCGTCTCACCCGCGAGAACACCGAGCTGGCCCGCGAGATCATCGCGCGGTACCCGCGCCCGCGTTCGGCCCTCATCCCCCTGCTGCACCTGGCCCAGGAGCAGGACGGCTACGTCACCGACGAGGCCATGGAGCACATCGGCGAGCTGGTCGGGATCACCCCGGCCGAGGTCCTCGGCACCTGCTCGTTCTACGAGATGCTCAAGCGCGAGCCCGTCGGCAAGTACCTGGTCAACGTCTGCACCGACATCTCCTGCCTGCTCATGGGCGGCGAGGAGCTGCTGGAGCACGCCGAGGAGGCCCTCGACGTGAAGGCGGGCAACACCACCGCCGACGGCCTGTTCACCCTGGAGGACGTCGAGTGCCAGGCGGCCTGCACCGAGGCCCCCTGCCTGCAGGTCAACTACCGCTACTTCACCAACCTGGAGCACGGGGACCTGGACCAGCTCCTGGAGGACCTGCGGGCCGGCCGCCTCGACGCCGAGGTGCCCCCGCACGGGACCCTGCACCGCATCCGCCAGCACATCCCGCCGGACCGGGCCGCCGGCAACGCCCTGCCCGAGGCCGGCGAGGAGCCCGTGTGGCTCGTGGCCGCCCCGGCCCCGGCCGAGGGGAGCGCCTGATGGCCGCCCTGCCCGCCGCCGAGCGCATCGTCAGCCGCCGCTTCGAGCAGGCCGACGCCCACACCATCGAGGGCTACGAGCGCACGGGGGGCTACGACGGCCTGAAGGCCGCCCTGACCCGGCCCCCGAGCGAGATCGTCGACGAGGTCAAGACGGCCAGCCTCCTCGGCCGCGGCGGCGCCGGCTTCCCCGCCGGGGTCAAGTGGGGCTTCTGCCCGCCGGGCGTGTGGCCCCGCTACGTCGTCATCAACGGCGACGAGAGCGAGCCCGGTACCTACAAGGACCGCGCCCTCATGGAGCGGGACCCGCACCAGATCATCGAGGGCGCCCTGATCTGTGCCTACGCGGTGGGCGCGGCCCAGGTCTTCCTCTATGTCCGGGGCGAGATGGCCCTGGCCCAGGAGCGCCTGGCCCAGGCCCTGAACGACGCCTACGCCAAGGGCTACGTCGGCCGCTCGATCGGGGGCTCGGACTTCTCCTGTGACGTGGTGCTGGCCTGGGGCGCCGGCGCCTACATCGTGGGCGAGGAGACGGCCCTCATCGAGAGCCTCGAGGGCAACCGGGGCATGCCCCGACTCAAGCCGCCGTTCTTCCCTGCGGCCAAGGGCCTGTACCTGCAGCCCACGATCGTCAACAACATCGAGACGGTCTCCAACCTCCCGTGGATCGTGCTCAACGGGGGCGAGGCCTTCGCGGTCAAGGGGGCCGAGACCAGCCGGGGCACGCGCCTCTTCGCCGTCTCCGGCCACGTCCAGCGCCGGGGCATCTACGAGGTCGAGTTCGGCACCACCACCTACCGGGACCTGCTCTATGCCCCCGAGTACGGCGGCGGCATCCGCGAGGACCGGGCCCTCAAGTGCTTCATCCCCGGTGGCGCGTCGGCCATGTGGTTCTACGAGGAGCACCTGGATCTCCCGCTGGAGACCGGCGCCGTCGGCCAGGCGGGCTCGATGATGGGCTCGGGCGCCGTGGTCGTCATGGACGAGACCACCGACGCCGTCCGGGCCGCCTGGCGGGTCGTGCGCTTCTTCTCCAACGAGTCCTGCGGCAAGTGCACCCCGTGCCGGGAGGGCACGAACTGGCTGGCCAAGATCATGCGCCGGATCCTGGACGGCTACGGCCGCCCGTCGGACCTCGACCTGCTGCGGGACGTCTGCGACAACATCAGCCCCGGGCTGGCCTGGCCGCCCCGCATGACCACGATCTGCCCGCTCGGCCCGTCGGCCGTGTCGCCCATCATGTCGACCATCGACCGCTTCCGGGACGAGTACGACGCCTACATCGCCAAGGCGGAGCCGGTGTCCACCACCGTGCCCGTCCCCGTGGCCATCCGGCCCGGATCTCTGGGCAGCAGGGACGGTGCCGGTGTCTGAGGAACGGGAGATCGTGAACATCACGGTCAACGGCGAGACCGTCGAGGCCGAGAAGGGCGAACTGGTCATCGCCGCGGCCGAGCGGGCCGGGACCTACATCCCGCACTTCTGCTACCACCCGCGGATGGCGTCGGTGGGCATGTGCCGCATGTGCATCGTGGACATCGACAGCGGTCGGGGCCCCGCCCTCCAGCCCGCCTGCATGATCGAAGTGGCCCCCGACATGGTGGTCGACACCCACAGCGCGGCCACCCAGAAGGCCCAGGACGGTGTCCTCGAGTTCCTCCTCATCAACCACCCGCTGGACTGCCCGGTCTGCGACAAGGGCGGCGAGTGCCCGCTGCAGGACCAGACCATGGCCTACGGGCCGGGCGAGAGCCGGTTCGTCGAGGAGAAGCGCCACTACGCCAAGCCCATCCCGGTCAACGACATCGTCCTGCTGGACCGGGAGCGCTGCATCCTCTGCGACCGCTGCACCCGCTTCGCCAAGGACGTGGCCGGCGACCCGCTGATCTCCTTCATCGGTCGCGGCGTCCTCCACCCAGGTCAACACCTTCCCCGACCACCCGTTCTCGTCCTACTTCAGCGGCAACACGGTGCAGATCTGCCCCGTCGGGGCCCTGACCGCCGGCCCCTACCGGTTCCGGGCCCGGCCGTGGGACATCGCCCAGGCCGAGTCGACCTGCACGACGTGCGCGGTCGGCTGCCGGGTGGCCATCCAGACCTCCCGGGACGACGTCCTGCGCTACTCCGGCGTCGACGTCGACCCCGTCAACTGGGGTTGGCTCTGCGACAAGGGCCGCTTCGACTTCTCGGTGGTCAACCACCCCGACCGCCTCGGCGAGCCGCTGGTGCGCACGCCCGGGGGCAGCGGCCTGACCACGACCCGCTGGTCCGAGGCGCTGACCCGGGCCGCCGACGCCCTGCGAGGCCGCTCCGGCCGACCGCATCGGGGTCATCGGCGGCGCCCGCCTCACCAACGAGGCGGCCTACGCCTGGGCCAAGCTGGCCAAGGGCGTGCTCGGCACCGACAACGTCGACGCCCAGCTGGGTGACGGCCTGCCCGCCGACCTGGTCCTCGGCCTGCCCCAGGCGACCATCGACGAGGCCTGCGCGCCGGGCACCACCGTCGTCCTCCTCGGCCCGGACATCAAGGAGGAGCTGGGCGTCCTCTACCTGCGCCTGCGCCACGCCGCGGTCGAGGACGGGGTCCGCATCGTCGAGATCGCCCCCGCGTCCTCCGGCCTCAGCCCCGTACGCCGCCCACACCGAGCTGCACGGCCCGGGTGGGGCGCCCGCCGCGCGTCCAGTCCGTCGATCGACGCCGGCCTCCTCGGGTGACGGCCCCGTCGTGGTCCTCCTCGGCCGCCCGTCGCTGGCCGAGTCCGCCAGCCACACCGTCCGGGCCGCGCTGGCCCTGGCCGGCCTCGGGGACCGGGTCCGCTTCCTGTCCACCCTGCGCCGGGGCAACGTCCACGGCGCCCTCGACATGGGCCTGGCCCCCGGCCTGCTGCCCGGTCGCACCCCGCTCGCCGCGCCCGACCGACGCCCTCGTCGCCGCCTGGCCGTCGGTGCCCACCACCGTCGGGCATGGACACCGCGGCCATGCTGCGGGCCGCGGCCGACGGCCGCCTCGACGTGCTCGTCCTGCTCGGCGCCGACCCGCTCCAGGACTTCCCCGACCGCGACCTGGCCCGCCGGGCCCTGGAGGGCGCGGGCACGGTCATCGCCCTGGACCTGTTCCTCACCGCTTCGGTGAGCGCCGGCCGATGTCGTGCTGCCCGCCGCCGGCTACGCCGAGGTGGAGGGCACGACCACCAACCTCGAGGGCCGGGTCAGCACCGTGACCCAGCGGGTCACCGCCGCCCGGCACCGCCCGGGCGGACTGGATCATCGCCGCCGACCTCGCCGCCCGCCTCGGCGCCGACCTCGGCGTCGCCTCGGTGGACGACCTCCTGGCCGAGATCGAGGCCGTCGCCCCCACCCACGCCGGTCTCGGCGCCCGCCTGGTCGCCGCCGGCGGTGACGGGGTCCTGGTGGAGGGCACCTCGGTGACCCCGGCCGCCGTCGACGGCCCGGGCCTGCCTGCGGCCGACAGCTACTCCCTGCGCCTGGCCAGCGGTCGCACCATGTACGACCAGGCCACGATGGTCCAGCAGGCCCCCACGATCGCCAAGCTGGCCCGGCCCGCCACCGTGCGCCTGAACCCCCACGACTTCGCCAAGCTGGGCATCGACCCGGGCACGCCGGTGAAGGTGTCCTCCGCCCGGGGCGCGGTGACCGCGTCGGCCACCTCGGACCCCGGGGTCCCCCGGGACACCGCCGTGGTGCCGTTCAACGCAGCCGGGTGGCGCGGGCGGGGACCTGATCAGCGACGGCGACGCCGTGACCGACGTCCGGGTGGAGCGCATCTGATGGATCCCCTCCTCACCGGTGACCTCACGGCGGGCGACGTCGGCATCGTCCTGCTCAAGGTCGTGGTCGTCTTCGTCTTCCTGCTCGTGGCCGTCATGTTCATGATCTGGTTCGAGCGCAAGCTCATCGGCGACATGCAGAACCGCATCGGCCCGAACCTGGCCGGGCCCTGGGGCCTGTTCCAGACCCTCGCCGACGGCATCAAGTTGTTCTTCAAGGAGGACCTCAGCCGCGACGAGGCCGACCTCGGGGTCTTCAACCTGGCGCCCTACCTGTCGATCATCCCCGCGTTCCTGGCCTTCGCCATCGTCCCCATCGGCGGCAACTTCTCCGGCGACGAGAACGGCGTGGTCGTCGATCTTCGGCCACGACACGTTCCTGCAGGTCGCCGACCCGCCGATCGGGATCCTGCTCTTCCTGGCCATGTCGTCGCATCGCCGTCTACGGCGTGATGCTGGCCGGCTGGTCGTCGGGCTCGAAGTACCCGCTGCTCGGCTCGGTGCGGGCCTCGGCCCAGATGGTCTCCTACGAGGCCGCCCTCGGCCTGTCGGTGGCCACCGTCGTCCTGCTGACCGGCAGCCTGTCGCACCCACGCCATCGTCGACGTGCAGGCGGTCACCGCCAGCCTGGGCACCTTCGAGGTCCCCAGCTGGAACCTCTGGACCGCCGGCGTCGTGCCGTTCGTGATCTTCCTGCATCGCCGGCACCGCCGAGCTGAACCGCCCGCCGTTCGACCTCGTCGAGGCCGAGCAGGAGCTCGTCGGTGGCTTCCACACCGAGTACAGCTCGATCCGCTTCGCCCTGTTCTTCCTGGCCGAGTTCATGAACGTGATCACCATGTCGGCGATCATCGTCACCCTCTTCCTCGGCGGCCCCGCCGGCCCGACCCTCTTCGGTCCCGACCTGGATGTGGGGCGCCGATCTGGTTCTTCGCCAAGGTCTTCTGCTTCCTGTTCATGTTCGTCTGGTTCCGGGCCACGCTGCCCCGCTTCCGCTACGACCAGCTCATGGACCTCGGCTGGAAGCTGCTCATCCCGCTGGCCCTGGGCTGGCTCATGCTCCTCGGCCGTCATCCGCATCGCCCGGCGACGAGGGCTGGAACCGGTTCGCCGTCGCCGGCGGCATCGTGGTCGTCGGGGCCGTCGCCGTCGGCCTCCTGCGCGGGCCATCAGCACCGCCCGCCAGGCGCGCGAGGCCGCGGACCGGGGTGGAGGTGTTCGCTGATGGGCTACCTCGCAGCGGCTTCGCGGTCACCTTCCGGAAGCTCGTGCGAGGACCGGGTCACCGCCCACTATCCCGGAGGAGAAGGCGCCCCAAGCCCGTCCGCCTGCACGGTCGCCACGTCCTCAACCGCTACGAGGACGGCATGGAGAAGTGCATCGGCTGCGAGCTGTGCGCCGGTGTCTGCCCGGCCAAGCTGCATCTACGTGCGCGGCGCCGACAACCCCCCCGACGACCCGGTCTCGCCCGGGCGAGCGCTTCGGCTTCGTCTACGAGATCAACTACCTGCGCTGCATCCACTGCGACCTGTGCGTCGAGGCCTGCCCCACCGAGGCCATCACCGAGTCCAAGCTGTTCGAGTTCTCCTTCACCAACCGCCAGGACGCCATCTACACCAAGGACGAGCTGCTGGTCGACGACGACGGCCTGCCCCAGCAGCTGCCGTGGGAGGACTGGCGGCGCGGGCGAGGACCTGACCACACCTCGGCCTGGATGCGGGCCACCGCCCCGTCGGGCAACGCCGACTACGAGGGCGTGGTCGGCCTGGTCGGGCGAGCTCGGCTACGGCGTCCGCGCCCCCGAGCTGGGCCAGTCGGCCGCCGGAGCGACGCGCCGACCCGAGGTCGACCGACGACCGCGGCCGACCACGACCACGACGCACGGCGACGCGGGCACCACTGATGGAGACCGTCGTCTTCCTCGTCAGCGCGGCGATCGTGCTGGCCGGCGCCGCTGGGCGTCATCGCCTTCGCGCAACCCGGTGCACACCGCGCTGTCCCTGGTGGCGACGCTGTTCGGCGTCGCCGTGCTCTTCGTCGCCCAGGACGCCCACTTCCTGGCCGCGGTGCAGGTCATCGTCTACGCCGGCGCCATCGTCATGCTGTTCCTGTTCGTGATCATGCTGCTCGGCGTCGACCAGGCCGAGGACCTCGCGATCGAGCCCCTCGCCGGCCAGCGCCCGCTGGCCATCCTCGCCGGGGCGGCCACCCTGGGCCTGCTGCTGGTGGTCCTGCTGTCGGTCGACGACACCGGTCACCGGGGCCGAGGCCGCTCACCGCCGGCCGTCTCGGGCGACGCGTCGCCGAACGTCGAGCGCGCTCGCCCGGGTCCTGTTCACCGACTACGTCTTCGCCTTCGAGATCACCGCCGTGCTGCTCACCATCGCCGTGGTCGGCGCCGTCGTGCTGGCCCGCCAAGCCGACGCCCGGCAGCGAGCTGGCGGCCGAGGACGACGCGGCCCGAGGAGGTCGAGCGTGATGCTGCGCCATCGAGGTCACCCCCACCTGGTACCTCGTCCTCGGCGGCCATGCTGTTCACGATCGGCGCCGTCGGCCTGCTCGTCCGCCGCAACCCGCTGGTGATGTTCATGTGCGTCGAGCTCATGCTCAACGCCGTCAACCTCACCTTCGTGGCCTTCGGCCGCGTGCTCGACGACATCGGCGGCCAGGTCGTCGGTGTTCTTCGTGCTGGTCGTGGCCGCGGCCGAGGTGGTGGTCGGCCTCGGCGATCATCGTGGCCATCCTCCGCCGCCGCCCCGGCGCCACCGCCGACGACCTCTCGGTGCTGAAGGGCTGAGGGCGCATGCTCGATCTCGTCTGGCTGATCCCCGCGCTGCCGCTGGCCGGCTTCCTGGTCCTGCTCGTCGGCGGGCCGCCGCCTCGGCGAGCCCGCCGCCGGCTGGCTCGGCCACCGCCGTGATGGCGCGGCTCGTTCGCTCGCCACCGTCGCGGTCTTCGTCGGCCTCCTCGACCGGCCCGCCGAGGAGCGCACCTTCGTCGCAGGTCCTCTTCACCTGGCTGCCCGGTCGGCGGCCTCCACGGTCGACGTCGGCTTCCTGGTCGACCCGCTGTCGATCACGATGTGCCTGTTCGTCACCGGCGTCGGCCACGCTGATCCACCTGTACTCGATCGGGTACATGCACGGCGACCGCGAAGTTCCCCACGCTTCTTCGCTCTACCTGAACCTGTTCGTCTTCTCGATGCTGATGCTGGTGCTGCGGCGACAACCTGCTGCTGACCTTCCTCGGCTGGGAGGGCGTGGGCGCTCTGCTCGTACTTCCTCATCTCGTTCTGGTTCACCGAGACGGCCAACGCCGTCGGCCGGCAAGAAGGCCTTCGTCACCAACCGCGTCGGCGACTTCGGCTTCATGGTCGCCATGTTCCTCACCTTCGCCGCCGTCGGCTCGCTGAACTACGTCGACGTGCTGAACGCCGACGCCGCGTCGATGGCCGACCGACCACGGCCACGGCCATCGCCGTCCTGCTCTTCGTCGGCGCCGTGCGGCAAGTCGGCCCAGATCCCGCTGTTCGTCTGGCTGCCCGACGCCATGGCCGGCCCGACCCCGGTGTCGGCGCTCATCCACGCCGCCACCATGGTCACCGCCGGCGTCTACCTGATGATCCGGATCAACCCGGTCCTGGCCGCCTCGAGCGACTGGCTGCCCGACGTCGATCGCCTGGGTCGGCGCGGTCACGGCGCTGTTCGCCGCCACCATCGCCGTCGCCCAGAACGACATCAAGAAGGTGCTGGCCTACTCCACGATCAGCCAGCTCGGCTACATGTTCCTGGCCGTCGGCTCCGGCGCCTACGTGGCCGCCATCTTCCACATGATCACCCACGCCTTCTTCAAGGCCCTGCTGTTCCTCGGCTCCGGCTCGGTCATCCACGGCATGCACGACGAGCAGGACATGCGGCGCGATGGGCGCGCTGCGCAAGCTGCATGCCGATCACCGCGGTCACCTTCATCGTCGGCTGGCTGGCCATCGCCGGCGTGCCCGCCGTTCGCCGGCTTCTGGTCCAAGGACGAGATCCTGGCCTACGCCTTCGACAAGAGCCCGGCGCTGTGGGCCGTCGGCCTGGTCACCGCCCTGCTCACCGCCTTCTACATGAGCCGCCAGGTCTTCCTGATCTTCTTCGGCGAGGCCCGCTGGAACGACCGTGCCGTCGCCGAGGACGACCGAGCGAGCGAGGCCGCCGCCCAGCGACGGTCGCACCCCCACGAGTCGCCCTGGACGATGACCGTGCCGCTGGTCGTGCTGTCGGCCTTCGCGGTCGTCGGCGGCCTGATCAACCTGCCGTTCTCGAAGCGACCTGCAAGGCCTCGAGCACTGGCTCGAGCCCGTCGTCGCACGGCTCCGAGGCCCACCTCAGCCTGTCGGGCAGCGAGCAGGTCCTGCTGGCCGTGATCGCCATCGTCGGCTCCCTGGTCGGCATCGCCGTCGCCGTGACGGTCTACCTGCCGCAAGCGGCTGCCCGATGCGTCGAGCCCGAGATCCTGCGCCCACGGCCTGGTACATCGACGAGACCATCGCCGACTTCGTGGGCGGCCCCGGCGCAGGCCGCCTTCGAGGGCGCCGCCGCCTTCGACCAGGACGTCATCGACGGTGCGGTCAACGGCGTCGGCCACGGTCGGTGCAGGGCTTCGGTGCCCGCCTGCGCACGGCTGCAGACCGGCTACGTGCGCAACTACGCCCTGGGCATCGCCTTCGGCACCGTCGCTCCTGCTGGTCTACGTCGTCACCGAGGTTGGCCCTGTGACGCGCGGTGCTCGCCTGCCACGCGGATCCGGCCGCGCTCGGCTTCCCGCTCCTCACCGCCCTGGTGCTCCTGCCCGCGCGTCGGCGCGCTCGCTGGTCGCGCCTGCTGCCGCGGCGCCGGCCCGAGCTCGTCAAGGCCACGGCGGTCCTGGTCGTCGGTCACCGTCGCCGCCCTCGGCGGCTGGATGCTGGTCGAGTTCAAGACCGGCGAGCCCGGGCTTCCAGTTCGTCAGCCAGCACACCTGGATCGCCGACCTCGGCATCTCCTGGCACCTCGGCGTCGACGGCATCTCGCTGTTCCTGGTCGTGCTGACCGGCCTCCTCTTCCCGATCGCCATGCTGGCCACCGACCCCGACCACGACGACAAGCCGTACTACGCCTGGCTGCTGGTGCTCGAGGCCGGCTGCCTCGGGGTGTTCCTCGCCCTCGACCTCTTCCTGTTCTTCGTGTTCTTCGAGATCGTGCTCGTGCCGATGTACTTCCTCATCGGCGGCTGGGGCCACGGCGAGCGGGTCTACGCCGCGACGAAGTTCTTCCTCTACACGATGTTCGGCTCGGCCTTCATGCTGGTCGGCATCCTGACGCCTGGTCTTCCTGACCGCCAGCGCCACCGGCGAACCCGCTCACCTTCGACCTGGTCGAGCTGGCCAACAGCCCAGGCGCTCGCGGTGACCACCGCCCGCTGGCTCTTCCTGGCCTTCGCCCTGGCCTTCGCGGTCAAGGTCGCCGCTGTTCCCGCTGCACACCTGGCTGCCCGACGCCCACACCGAGGCGCCGACGGCCGGCTCGGTGATCCTGGCCGGCGTCATGCTGAAGCTGGGCACCTACGGCTTCCTGCGCTTCGGCCTGTACCTCTTCCCCGAGGCCTCGGTCTGCTTCGCCCCGGTGCTGGTCACCCTCGGCGTGATCGGCATCATCTACGGCGCCGTCGTGGCCACGATGCAGAAGGACCTGAAGCGGCTCGTGGCCTACTCGTCGGTGGCCCACCTCGGCTTCATCGTCCTCGGCATCTTCGCCTTCACCACCCAGGGCCTCGCCGGGCTGCGTGCTGCAGATGGTCAACCACGGCCTCTCCACCGGCGCGCTGTTCCTGCTCGTCGGCATGATCTACGAGCGCCGCCACACCCGCCAGATCGCCGAGCTGGGCGGCCTGCAGAAGCCGGCGCCGGTCATGGCCGTCGTCTTCACCGTGGTGATGCTGTCGCTCGATCGGCCTGCCCGGCCTCAACGGCTTCGTCGGCGAGTTCCTGATCCTGATCGGCTCCTTCCTGACCCGCCGGTGGTGGGCCGTGGTCGGCCGCCCTCGGCGTGATCCTCGCCGCCCTCTACCTGCTGTGGGCCTACCAGCGGGTGTTCCACGGCCCGGCCGAGGGCGAGAACGCCGACGATGGCCGACCTGAACAGGTCGGGAGCTGGCCTGCATGGCCCCGCTGCTGGCCGCTCATCGTCTTCCTCGGCGTCTACCCCAAGCCGGTGCTCGACCGCATCGAGCCCGTCGGTGAACGAGCTGATCGTCCACGTCGAGGAGTACAGCGACTACCGGCAGCCCGACACCGCCACCGCAGGGACCCGCAGCGGCCCGCTGAGGCCCCCGCCGGTGAAGGGGAGGAGCACGGATGATCGCCGCTCCTCGCCCAGCTCGACGCCCCGGACCCGGTGGACACCCCGGACATCGCCTGGTCGGCCCTGCTGCCCCTGGTCGTCCTGACCGTCGGGCGCGGTGCTGCTGATCCTGCTGTCGTCGCTGCTCAAGGACGCGGCTCTTCAAGGGCTTCAACGCCGCCTTCACCGTGCGTCACGGCCGGCGCCGCCATCGGCGCCGCCGTCTACCTCTGGCAGCGCATCGGCGACGAGGGCCCGTCCACCACCGTCGGCCGGGGCGGTCGCCGTCGACGGCTTCGGCGTGTTCCTCACCGTGGTCATCTGCGTCTCGGTGATCCTCGCCGCCCTGGTCAGCCGACGACTACCTGTGCCGCGAGGAGCTCGACGGCCCCGAGTACTTCGTGCTCATGCTGCTGTCGGCCGCGGGCGGTGTGACGATGGCCATCGCCAACGACCTGATCGTGGTGTTCCTCGGCCTCGAGGTGCTGTCGATCGCGGTGTACGTGCTGGCCGCCATGCAGCGCCATCGCGCCGAGTCCCAGGAGGCGGGCATGAAGTACTTCGTGCTCGGCGCCTTCTCCTCGGCCTTCTTCCTCTACGGCATCGCCTTCGTCTACGGCGCCACCGGCTCGACCAACCTGTCCAAGATCGGCACCTTCCTGGCCGAGAACACGCTGCTGGACGACGGCGTGCTGTTCCTGGGCCTGGTGCTCCTGCTGGTCGGCCTCGGCTTCAAGGTGGCGGCGGTGCCGTTCCACCCGTGGACCCCCGACGTCTACCAGGGCTCGCCCGTCACCGGTCGTGGCCTACATGGCCGGCGGCGGTCAAGGTCGCCGGCTTCGCCGCGCTGCTGCGGATCTTCGTCGTCACCTTCGACCAGTGGGCCGTGGACTGGCAGCCCATCGTCTACGTGCTGGCCGTGCTCACCCTGATCGTCGGCGCCGTGCTCGCCGTCGGTCCAGACCGACGTGAAGCGGATGCTGGCGTACTCGTCGATCAACCACGCCGGCTTCATCCTGCTCGGGGTCCAGGCCGCCTCGGCCGAGGGCACCGCCGCGGTCCTCTTCTACCTCGGCACCTACCCGTCCATCGTGGCCGGCACCTTCGGGGTCGTCACGATCGTGGCCGGCTCCCGGGACACCCGCACCACCCTGGACGACTACCGGGGCCTGTCGGTCCGCCGTCCCGTGCTGGCCCTGGCGTTCACCGTCCTGCTCCTGGCCCAGGCCGGGGTGCCGCTCACCGCCGGCTTCTTCGCCAAGTTCGAGGTGATCGTGGCGGCGGTCGACGCCCACTCCTACTGGCTGGCCGTGGTCGCCATGCTCACCGCGGTGATCTCGGCCTTCGTCTACCTGCGGGTCGTCGTGGCCATGTACATGAGCGACGAGGACGAGGCCACGGAGGCCCCGGCCAAGGAGGTCGTGCCCTGGACCGCCGGCCTCGGCATCGGCCTGGCGGTCTTCGCCACCCTGCTGCTGGGGATCCTGCCCTGGATCCTCCTCGACGTCGCCGAGAAGGCCGTCCCCGTCCTGGTCGCCGTCCCGGGCTAGAGCTCGGCGGGCATCAGCCGGAAGCCTTCGCGGGCGGCCGCTTCTCGGAGCCGACGATCGAAGCAGACGAAGTCCGTGATCGTCGGATCGGCCCTTCGGCCGGTGAGGGCGCTGGCCAGCTGTATGGCGTCGCCGGCGCGGAGTCCGTGGAGCCCGGTGAGCTGCGCGGCCCGAACGAGGACTGGACCGTCCAAGGCGATGACGGCGACCGCCGGCTCCTGGGTGGGTGTGCCGTGCCAGTCGACGATGAACGCGTCGAGCACGTCACCCACCTCGTCCAGCGACAGCACCCCATCGCGCTCCTTTCGCCAGATCGCGCTGGGCAGCTCGACTCGGGTGAGGGCGGAGAGGAGCAGGTCGGGCATCGTCCGGACGAGGTCGGCCCCGGGCTCGTCCAGGTAGCGCTTCACTCCGGCCGAGGTGTCAGCAAAGACCGCCACCTACCAGCCTTCGTCGCGATCCTGGCGGATCAACACCTCCGATGGTGTGCCTCGACCTCCCGCGGCTGCCGCCGCGGCCAGCCGGTCAGCCGGCGGACGCTCCTTGGTCGATCGCGGGTACTCGGCCAGGACGCCGGCCTGGCGCAGGCGCTCGCGGGTGCGTTCGATCCCGGTGGGCTCGTGGTCAGGATCGGTGGACATGCGCAGGACCATGACCACCCAGCCGTTGAGGCTCTGGCCCTCCTGGGCGGCGATGCGCTTGCAGTCCGCCGCCAGCTCTTCGTCGAGTCGGATCGTCATCTGGGCCATGCCCTCATGCTAGTAGGCATGTAGGCAGAGGCTCCCACCGTTTAGGGTGGCGGCCATGGCGTATGTGGAACTGGATCGGGAGTCGGTGGGGGAGGCGACGGTGTTCGTCCTGCGGATGGTGGACGACGACAACCGGTTCCACGCCGACTCGGTGGCCGAGTGGCACGCCGCGGTCGACGAGGTCGAGGCCTTCGAGGGCCCCGCCGCCCTGGTCACCACGGGCAACGGGAGGTTCTATTCGAACGGCTTCGCCCTCGAGCAGATCATCGAGGACGGCACCATCGGCGAGGTCATCCCCGACGCCCTGCGCCTCTTCGCCCGCCTCCTGCGCCTGCCCCGGTACACGGTCGCGGCCCTCAACGGTCACGCCTACGCGGCGGGGGCCATGATCGCCATGGCCCACGACGCCCGGGTCATGCGGGCCGACCGGGGCTACTGGTGCCTGCCCGAGGCCGACATGGGCGTGCCCCTGGCCCCGGGCATGAGCCAGCTCATCGCGGCCAAGCTCACCCCGGCGGTCACCCACGCCGCGGTGGTCACCGCCCACCGCTGGGGCGGCGAGGAGGCCGTCACCGCGGGCATCGTCGACGAGGCGGTGGCCGAGGACCGGGTCCTGGCCCGGGCCATCGAACTGGCCGCCGCCCGTGCCGCCGACCAGGCCACCGCCGCCCTCCGCATCGGCCTCTACGGCCCGCTCCTCGCGACCCTCGACCGGGCCGACATCAGCTGACCTCGGCCACCGACACCCTGGACACCACCGTCGTTCTGGTTGCGCTCCCCTGTCGTGGAGGACAGAGGAGCGCAACCAGAACGGGATGGTCGGCGGCCGGTGCTACAGGTAGCCGAGGGAATCCCGGGTGGGGAGCGGGTCGTGGCGCTGGGCGTCGGCGGGGGCGCCCGGGGCGTGCACGTGGAGCTCGACCTCGCTGACGATGGTTGTGGGGGGCTGGCCCGCGGGCCCGCCGAGGGTGGTGGTGACCCGGAGGCGGTGGGGCCCGGGGCCGGGGGTGGGCACGTCGTGGTGCTGGATGGCGAACGCCACCCGGTAGGGCTCACCCGGGGTCCCGCCGCTGAAGGCCGTGGCCCCGTCGACCTCGTTGAGGGGGACCGCCCGGCCCGAGGGCTCGATCAGCTCGAGGACCACGTCGCCCGTGGCCAGCTCCGGGTACCAGCTGCTGGCGCTGACGACGACGCCGATGCCGACGTCGGGGATCGACGATCCCCGGTCCCCTTCCTGGAGCCAGCGGTCGTGAGCGCCGAGGCCGACGGTGGCGAAGCCCCCGTCGGCGTCCGAGGTGATGTAGCGGGCCAGGTACACCTGCTGGGCGACGGTCACGGGCGGGGTCGGGGGCATGCCCTGAGCATGGCCGCAGCCGGTGGCCTTTCGCCACGCGCGGGTGGGGCGGGCGCTCCCCGCCCCAGCGGCGAGCGGTGGAATCTGCTCCGCCTCGCCGGCGGTGGCAGGGACTGACACCCGTGACGTCTTCCCCTCGAGGTTGTGCATCCAGCTGGCCGCCGTACGCTGCCGACCTCGCCGTGCCGACTGCGACGGTCTGATTGCAGAACCGTTGCGGATCGGTGGCGGCAGCGCAGACCGAGGGTATTTGCATCGCCCTCGGCCATGTGGTTAACGTCAGCATCTCGTCGGTGGTGCCTCCGCGTGAGTGGCGGTTGCTGCTGGGGATAGTCAGGTAACCGGGTCATCTACTGGAGGTTTCAAGACAGTGTCGAAATACAAGCGTGTGTGGGCGACTCTCGGGGTGGTGGGCATGTTGTGTGCCCTCCTGGCCCTGAGTGCCGCATCACCAACTCCGGCCGGAGCAGACGACGGCCCGGATAACAGAATCAACATCACCAAGCTCGTGCTTGGCACCTTTGACGGCGTCGGCAATGTCTTCGGGCTTGGCGCGCTGTGCGACGATCCCGACGGCAACGGCCCGCTTCCTGTGGGTCAGTTCGGCGGAGACGTTCCGACGACCGGCGGCACCGTGAACTTGAGCATCCCGGCCGCCTACCGCCATTGCCGGATCTTCGAGCTCAACGAGCAGAACTCGGACAACCAGCTCATCCAGGCCACGACGCCGACGCCGAACCTCACGAATGTGGTGATCGGCAATGGCGCGAACGCTCTGAACAACGTGAGCAACTACGTGGACTTCGCCGCTGGCGGCGATCAGCAGGTCGATGCGTTCATCGCGAACAGCTACACCCCCCACTCCTTCGGACGGGTCCAGATCACCAAGGACATCGTCGGTGCCGTGCCGGCGGGTGCCATCTTCCAGATGGAGGTGACCTGCGCCGAGGACAGCGTTAACGGGGGGCCCAACCAGGTGACGCCAGCGCGCGTCTATGACGTCATCTTCCTGGGCGAAGGTACTCAGACCGTCAACGTGGCAACCACCGGCGATGTGCTGACCGTGGCTGGCAACCAGAACCCGGCGGCGTGCACGCCTATCGTCGACGAGAACGTCGCTCAGCCCGTCCCGGTGAGCGTCGCCTACGACCCTGCTGCGGCGAACATCGGTGGGCTCAACACCCTGCCGGCCAGCAGCCAGGACGTTCTGCGTCTCGTGACGGTGACCAACACCTACCTGGGCCCGGTCAACCGGATCACGGTGGCGAAGAATGTCGTCGGCACCCCGCCGGCCGGCACGCAGCACCGAATTGCTATCTTCTGCTTCGACGAAGCGCAGGGTCCGCCCTCGCAGAACAACCCGAACGCTCCGTTCTACAGCACGACGTATGCCATGAACGGCGGCGAGAGCCACGTCTTCGACGTTCCCGCCAACTTGACAGTGTGCCAGACGACCGAGACAAACCACGCCTGGCAGGGCAACACTGAGAAGATTCCGGACAGCGTCAGCATCGTCACCTTCCCCGTCGGGGGCGTGGTGGTGTACTCCGCTCCCGGGCCGTGCCCCTCACAAGCCCCTGACGCCACCCAGTACGCCTGCAGCATCATCAGGTTCCGTAATGGGGATGGCGGCAACACGGCCAACATCCAGGTCACGAACCGGTACATCGCCGGGCCGTTCAACCGGATCACCGTCGACAAGGCCACCACGGGCACGGTGCCTGCAGGTTCGCTCTTCTTGGTTCGGATCCACTGCAACACGCCACTCTCTACCAACCCCACGGTGAACGACTACTACATGACGTTCGGTTCGGGCCTGCCCCAGACTCAGTCGGTCAACTGGCCGGTTGGTGGTGGCGGCGGCAACCCGCGCGACTGTGAGGTGCGAGAGATCAACAGCGCCGGGGCGGTATCCGTCTCCTACGCTTCGGGTCCGTCCTCGCCCGGCACTCTGCTGCACGTGCAGCAGAACCCAGGAGGGAACGTCGACATCGGCTGGGCCACCAACAATGGTGAGAATGCCCAGGTGAACATCGTCAACCGCTTCAACCCGAAGACCCTCCCGGACAACACTCTGAGGATCAAGAAGCAGCTCCGTGGGCGTGCGTCCTCGGGTCCCTTCACGATCGAGGTTCGTTGCTCCGGCGGTGGCATCACCGACACCCGGATCCTGACCTTCACGACGAACTCCTTCCAGGAGATCACGGTGCCGGCGCTCCGTAGTGACTGCCGCGTGGTCGAGACGGCCAACGGTGGGGCGCAGAGCGTGTCTTACTTCGCCTCGTCGGCCACGGCTGACGCTACCGACGGGCCGCTCTCGGCCCGGGTCAACTTCGGTACCGTCGTCGGCGGTCAGCGCGGCAAGGTCATCGTGCGGAACCAGTTCCCGGGGACTTGTCCCCGACCCGGACCGAAGTTCTGCTGAAGCGGGACCTGACGTCCCTGTACTAAGCGCAGTGCCAAGACAGCGGTAACAAGAGAGGAGCCCCGCCCGGTTCACCGGGCGGGGCTCCTCTCGTTTCGGTGGTCGATGGAGTGGCAGCTACTCGCAGGCCCGGAGGACCGTTTGCATCGCGCTGCGCCGTGGCGTCGGTTCAGCGAGACCGCCAGGCGTGCCATTGCCGACCCGGAGCTACCGAAGAGTTGTACCGGTAGAGGAAGTTGCGGGGGCAGTCCCACCGGGCCCTGCCGGGCTCCTGCAAGGTTTCCGGCGTTCTGTCAAGACCTCCGGAACCGAAGCACGATCGTGAGGCGCCACTCCGCCGCCCCCCATGCGCTGCACGTGCCGCGTACGGGATCGGCGGCCTCGACGGTGCAGCCGATCCTCAACGAGGCCGGCTGTGGGCGCCTTTGACCGAGCGGTCGGGCCAGCGGTGTCGAATCGGCCCCGCCGGTATATCTCCGTTGATAGTCCTGACGAGCTGTTTCATTTCGATGTCGACAGAGTCCCGCGGGGTGGTGGGGTTCGAGGGTGTGATCCTCGGTGTGGTCAGCCCGCGAGTTGGGGCTGGTCGGTGTCAGTGTCGCGCGGCTGGTTGAGTTGGGCCATCGAGGCTTCTGAGAGGTAGCGGCGGGCGATGGCCCATTCGTCGTGTTGGTCGGCGAGCACGGCGCCGATCAGGCGGATGGCGGCGGTGTCGTTGGGGAAGATCCCGACGACGTTGGAGCGGCGCTTGACCTCCTTGTTCAGGCGTTCGAGGGGGTTGTTCGACCAGATCTTGCGCCAGTGGTCCCTGGGGAATGCCCGGAAGGCCAGCACGTCGGTGCGGGCGGAGCGCATCGACTCGGCGGCCTTGGGGAACCGGTCGGTGAGGGTGTCGGTGACCTCGTCGTAGCGGGCCTCGACTTCGTCGGGGGTGCCGAGCGCGAAGATCGACCGGAACGCGGCGGCGACGAACTCGGCGTGGGTACTGGGGGACCGTGGCCAGCAGGTTGCGGGCGTAGTGCACCCGGCAGCGCTGCCAGCTGGCGCCGGCGAAGCACTTGGGGATCGCGGCTCTGCAGCCCGGCGTGCACGTCGGAGATCACCAGGCGCACCCCGCCCAGGCCCCGAGCCTTGAGGGAGCGCAGGAACCGGGTCCAGAACGTCTCGTCCTCGCTGTCACCGATGTCGACGCCCAGGATCTCCCGGTCGCCGCCCGCGGTGATGCCCGTCGCGATGACCACGGCTCGGGACACGACCTGGCCCAGGGCGTCGTCGCGGACATGGATGTAGGTGGCGTCGAGATAGACGTAGGGGAAGGCGACATGGCCCAGGGTGCGGCCCCGGAACGCGGCGACGCGTTCGTCGAGGCCTTCGCAGATCCGGGAGACCTCGGACTTGGAGATCCCGGTGTCGACCCCCATCGCGGCGACCAGGTCATCGACCGACCGGGTCGAGACGCCGTTGACGTAGGCCTCCATCACCACCGCGTACAGCGCCTGATCGATCCGGCGTCGGGGCTCGAGGATCTCCGGGAAGAACGATCCCTTGCGGAGCTTCGGGATCCCGAGCTGGAGGTCCCCGGCCTTGGTCGACAGGACCCGGGGCCGGTGCCCGTTGCGATGGGTGACCCGACCGGGGCCCCGTTCCCACGGCCTCCGCGCCGATCGCTTCGGTGGCCTCGACCTCGATCAGCTGCTGCAGGGCCCACTGGGCGAGCTCGCGGACCAGGTCGGTCCCCTCGCCCACTGCGGAGCGCGTCGAGCAGTTCAGAAACGGCAGACTCGTCCAGAGCCATCGGCGTGTTCTCCTTGGTGTGCACTTTGGTCGGTACACACCGAGCTTCACGCCGGTGGCTCACCTCACGGTGGACCCAAACCCCACCACGCCATGGGACTCATACCCGATGTCAAGAAGGTGGCCTTCATCAGACCTGATGGGGGCGGTTTGAGGGCCCATGGCCAGGGCGGAGCGGGTCATGGCCGAGAACCAGATTGTGGGGCTTCACAAGCACGGCCTTGCCGGCCGGGGTCACAGACTGCTAAGTTTCCGGCCCGTTGGGTATCCGTGCCCACGAACAAGGAGTCAAGCATGTTCCATCGTTGGACTCGGTTACCCCGAGTCATAGGCCTGACATTGCTAGGAGCGGTGGTGGCGTCGATGTTCTTGGCGGCACCACCGGCAGACGCAGCCACGAGCCTGCCGATCGTGAACGCGGGCTTCGAAGCTCCCGCACTGCCTGTCTGGCCGAACGCTGGCTTTTCCACCACCTTCCCGGTGTCGGGCTGGTCTTGCAGCACAAGCACCGGCGTTGACGGGGCGCAGTGCGTCGTCTGGAATCCCGCCAACACGCAGGTGGGCCCAAGTGGGGCGGCTGAAGGCGACAACGTAGCTGCCGTCTCGGCCGGACGGACGCCACTCAACCCAACCACCATCAGCCAAGTCTTGAGCTCGACGATGGTGTACAACAACACCTACCGACTCTCCGTGCAGGTCGGCCGTCGCATAGACGGCCAACGCCACTCCCGCACCCGCCCCGACATACCGCATCGAGCTCTG
>CAVZRY010000029.1:0-25131 GCA_963777805.1 uncultured Microthrixaceae bacterium
GCTGAGGGGGTCGGCGGCGAACCGACGGCGATGCGCCCGAACGGCGGGCGATCGGACCCGGAGGGGGGCCACATGGCCGACAACGTGGGCACGGTGACCGAGATCTACGAGGCGTTCGGGCGGGGCGACATCCCCACCATCCTCGGCCACCTGCGCGAGCGACGTGGAATGGGAGAAGGGCGCGGGATTCCCACGGGGTGCCGTGGCTCGAGCCCGGCCGAGGCATCGACCACGCCACCGCCTTCTTCGGGCGGGTGGCCGAGAACCTCGAGTTCAAGCGCTTCGAGCCCACGGGCATGGCGGTGGGCGACGGTGTGGTGTTGACCTTCGTCAGCGCCGACGTTCTGGTCACCACCACCGGCAGGTCCTTCAGCGAGGACATCGAAGTCCACGGCTGGTGGTTCGATGACGACGGCAAGGTCATCGCCTTCCGCCACTTCGTCGACACGCCCAAGCACATCGCCGCCTTCGCCGGCTGATCAGACCAGCCAGTCGGCCTCGTAGGCGGGGTCGGTGAGCGCAGGCCGGTCGATCCGGAAGGGCGACAGGTCGGCGCTCGCCACCCCGTCGATGGCCAGTTCGGCGAGGGTCAGGCCGAACCAGGCCGCGAACTTGAAGCTGTGGGCCGCCCCGAGGGCGACCAGCACCTCAGGGTGGCTCGGGCAGGCGGTCGAGCACGAAGTCCCGGTCGGGCGTGAGCGTGTAGAGGCAGGTCTTGGAGGACCGCACGGCGCCCACGCCGGGCAACTGCGCCCGCAGGAAGGCCCCGAGCGCTGCCTCGCCGGCGGGGTCCGGATCGAAGGTCCGGGTGTCGGGGTCGACCGGCGCCCCGCCGCAGTCCTGCGCTGCCTTGATGGCCCCGTCCATGGCCGGGAAGCCGTACCAGGAGGGGTCATCCATCCAGATCCACACCGGGTACCGCTCGGCGGTGAACCGGGCCGCGTCATCCACCTCGAACCAGGTGACCTGCTCCCGCAGGACGGTCAGGAGGAGCTCAGCCCCCAGCGGGGCCAGCACCGCGGTTGGTCCAGGCGTCGGCCGCGACCACCGCATGCGCCGCTCGCACGGTGCCTGTAGGCGTGGTCACCACGACGGTGCCGTCCTCGACCCGCAGGCCCGTCACCGGCGAGCGGTCCCGCAGGTCGGCGCCGTGGTCCACCGCGCCACGCTGGAGGGCGGCCACGGCCCGACTGGCGGCGACGAAGCCGGTCTCGGCCTGGAAGACGGCGGTGACGTCGTCGGCCAGGCCGGCCCACACCGGCCACCGGTCCCGGACCTCGCGCGCCGGTGAGCACCTCGTAGGGCACGCCCTCGGCATCCATCGACGCCGTGTAGTCGTCGATGGCGATGGCGGCGTCGGCCGGGAACAGGTCGAGCCCGCCGGTGCGCTCGACCACGACCTCGCCCGTGTCCTCGGCCAGCAGGTCCCAGGCCGGGTAGGCGGCCTTGGCCAGCCGGACGTAGCCGGGCGTGTGGTAGCTCAGCCGGATGATGCGGGAGTGGTCCTGGCTGGCGCCTCGCTCGTGGCCCAGCTCGAACTGCTCGAGGCCGACGACCTTGACGCCGCGGCGGGCACAGGCCCAGGCCGCGGCGCTCCCCAACGCCCCCAACCCGATGACCACGACATCGACCTCGGTCGTGTCGGTCACCGCCTCTGGCCCATCAGCCCCCGTACCAGCGGCGGATGTCGGCGCTGTCGTCCTCCATGGGGGCGAACCAGCCGTGGGTGTAGGCCCGCGAGCCCATGCCCCGCTGGACCCGCTCGCAGGCCAGCCAGTCCTGGCGGTTGATGCGGTCCCAGAAGGTGACGGCGTCGGACGGGTCGAACCCGGGTCCGGTCGATCTCGTCGGGAGCGAAGAGGAACTCGCCCGACCACCCGGGTGCGGCCCGGCCCGAGCGGGGTCAGGACGAGTGCGGCCGCGTGCTCCGCGGCCAACGACAGCAGGACGTTGGGGTAGATCAGCTCGCCCTTGTGGCGGACCCGTTCGTCGTCGTCGAGGTCCGGGAACGGCGCCCGGTCCGAGGTCCCGGTCTCGGTGAAGGTCCAGGCCCCTTCGCGGTGGGGCACCCCGCCCTCCCAGTCCAGGTCCCGCCCGCCCCGGAACGCCGGCACCAGGTCACACAGCTCCGGGTGGACCGGGCCGCAGTGGTAGCACTCGTTGAAGTTCTCGGCGATGACCTTCCAGTTGGCGGCCACGTCGTAGACGACCTGGTCGCCCCGGCGGAGGTCGGCCAGCGGGTAGCGCTGCACCCGCTCGGGGACCGGGCCGAGCTGGTCGGCCAGGGGCGCGGCGGCCGTCCGGCGTGAGGTGGACGAAGACCCACCCGCCCCAGGTGTCGACGCCGACGGGATGGAGCCCGAAGGCGTCGCGGTCGACGTCGTCGACGAACGGCGCCCGCTTGAGGCGCGCCGTCGAGCCCGTAGGTCCAGGCGTGGTACGGGCAGCGGATGCCGCCGGCGAGGTGGCCGGAGCAGGCCGCGCCGTCGGGATCGGGGTCCACCAGCGTCGAACCCCGGTGCCGGCACAGGTTGTAGAAGGCCCGGAGGGCGTCCGTCCCTGTCCCGCACGAGGAGCACCGACTCCCCCGCCACGTCCACCGCCAGGTAGTCGCCCGGACCCTCGACGTCCTCGGTGCGGGCCACGGCGAACCACTGGTGGGCGAAGATCCGCTCCCGCTCCTGGACCCACACCGCGTCCTCGACGTAGGCCGCCCGGGGCAGGGCCCGCTGCAGACCAGACCCGTCCGTCACCCCGGGGATGCTAGATATCGCCCGGCGTGCACGGAGACTTCGAGGGCCGGACCGAGGAGACCTGGATCGCGATGGCCGACGGCGTCCGCCTGTCGACCTCGCTGGTCCTGCCCGACGGCGACGGCCCGTGGCCGGTGATCCTCGAGGCCCTGCCCTACCGCAAGGACGACCTGACCGTCTCCTACCGGGGCGAGTACCAGCGGCTGGCCGACGAGGGTGGCTTCGCCGTGGCCCGGGTCGACGTGCGGGGCACCGGGTCCTCGGAGGGCATCGCCACACGACGAGTACCCGCCCGAGGAGCAGTCCGACCTGGCCGAGGTCATCGCCTGGCTGGCCGACCAGCCCTGGTCGACCGGCGCCGTCGGCATGTACGGCACGTCCTACTCGGGCTTCAACTCCCTGCAGCTGGCGGCCCGTCGCCCCCCGGCTCTCAAGGCGATCTGTGCCATCTACGCCACCGACGACTGCTTCACCGACGACGTCCACTACGTGGGCGGCCAGCTCCGGGCCGCTCGACCTCGTCGACTACCCGACCTACATGATCGCCTGCAACGCCCTGCCCCCGGTGCCCGGCGGTGTACGGCGAGGGCTGGCGCGAGGAGTGGCGGCGGCGGCTCGACCAGACCGAGCCCTGGGTGCTGCGGTGGCTGACCGAGCAGGTGGACTCGCCCTACTGGCGCAAGGGCTCGCTGCGGGAGGGCACCCGGCCGCCCGAGTCCGACGCGGGCTACGACCGCATCGAGGCGGCCACCATGATCGTGGCCGGGCTGGGCCGACGGCTACCGCAACAACACCTTCCGGACCTTCGAGCGCCTGACCTGCCCCAAGCGCCTGCTGGCGGGCCCGTGGAGCCACATGTCCACGGCCTCGTCCCTGCCCGGCCCGCACCTCGACCTGGTGCCGGAGCTCGATCGCCTGGTTCGGCCACCACCTCCGGGGCGACGACAACGGCGTCGACACGGCGCCGCCGATCCAGGTGTACGTGCGGGACGCGGTCGAGCCCGAGCCCGACCTGGCCGAGCACCCCGGCGAGTGGTGGGCCCTGCCGTCGTGGCCGCCACCCGAGCACGCCACGGCCTCCTTCCGGGTCGACGGGGCCGGGGCCCTGCTCCTGCCCGACGCCCACGACGTGGGCGAGTCGGCCTGGAACTCGTGCGCCGGCTCGCTGCCCTGGGGCCAGCCCACCGACCAGGTGGCCGACGAGGCCCGCTCGCTGCTCCTGCGCTGGCCGGCCCCGGCCCAGCCCATCGACGTCCTCGGCCACCCCCGCCTCCACCTGCGGGTCCGCTGTGACCAGCCGGTCGTGACCCTGTCGGCGAAGCTGGCCGACGGCCTGCCCGGCGGCGCCAGCCACCTCATCACCCGGGGCTTCCTGAACCTGACCCACCGGGAGTCGTCGACCGAGCCCACCGAGGTGCCCTTCGGTGAGTGGCTGGACCTCACCATCGATCTCGAGGCCACCACCTGGCACTTCGAGCCCGGCCACGAGGTCCGCCTCGCCGTCTCCCGGGCCGACTGGCCCAACGCCTGGCCCGCTCCGACCGTGGGCGTGATCGAGGTCGACCAGGCCTCCATCCAGCTCGACCTCCCCATCGCCGAGCGCCCCGACCTGCCGTACCCACGCTTCGTCGACCCCCCGGGCGAGGGCGACGACCACGGCCCCGACCTGGACGACGACGTCGAGCAGCCGCCGGTCCGCTGGTGGATCGAACACGACGTCCTCGGCCGCCGCCGCACCGCCCGGGACGAGCACGGCTACCGCTACTCGGGCCGCTACGGGGCCCGCATCGTCGACACCTTCACCGGCGCCACCGACGTGTCCACCGTCGACCCCGCCGACGCCGGCGCCGAGGGCACCTACCGCTGCGAGATCACCTGGCCCGAAGCCACCGTCTCCGCCTCGACCCGACTCTCGGTCCGCAGCACCGCGGAGGAGTACCAGGTCGAGATCGATCTCGATGTCACCGACGGCGACGAGCTGGTGGCCCGGAAGCGCTGGCACGAAGTCATCCCCCGGCACCTGCAGTAGGTCCGCGGTCAGGCGTACTGGCGGTTGCCTCAGTCGTCATGGCGTCGGTATCAGCCGCTAGACGGCGGGACGGCGTGGCAGGCGGCGGCGTGGGTGTCGGCCACGGGGAGCAGGGTGGGGTCGTCGGCTTCGCAGCGACCGAGGATGCCGAGGCGTTCGGCTTCGCCGGACTGGACGACGGGGCACCTCGGGCGGAAGCGGCAGCCGTCCGGGATGGCCTTGGGGTCGGGGGGCTCGCCCGTGAGGATCTGCTGGCGCATCCGCTTGGTCTCGGGGACAACCGACAGCAGGGCCTGCGTGTACGGGTGCTGGGGGTCCTCGAGGACCTGCTCGGTGGTGCCCAGCTCGACGATGCGGCCGAGGTACATGACCGCGACCCGGTCGGCGATGTTCCAGGCCAGGCCGAGGTCGTGGGTGACGGCCAGGATGGACACGCCGGTCTCCTGGACCAGCTTCAGCATGCAGGCGCCAGGATCTCGCCCCGCACCGAGGCGTCCAGGGCCGAGACGGGCTCGTCGGCCACGATCAGCACGGGGCTCGAGGGCCATGGCCCCGGCGATGACCACCCGCTGGCGCTGGCCGCCCGACACCTCGTGCGGGATAGCGCAGGAAGAAGTCCTCGGGCGGGCGGAGGCCGCAGATGGACATCGCCTCGGCCACCCGCTCCTCCTCGACGCCGTCGAGGCGCTGGATGCGGATGCCCTCGGCCACCGCCTCGTAGATGGTCTGGCGGGGGTTCAGCGCGCCGGTCGGGTCCTGGAAGACCATCTGCACGGCCCGCCGGTAGGCCTTGGAGCGACGGGAGCCGACGGGGATGGCCTCGCCCGTCGAAGCGGACCTGGCCCGGAGAACGGCTGCTCCAAGCCGACGATCGTGCGGGCCAGGGTGGTCTTGCCGCAGCCCGACTCGCCGACGAGCGCCACGACCTCGCCGTGGGCGATGTCGAGGTCCACGCCGTCGACAGGCCCGGGCGTCACCGAAGCGCACGCAGAGCTGCTCCAGCTCGAGCAAGGCGTCACTCATCGCGCGCGCCCGCTTCGGGTGCGAGTTGGTCACGCCCAGCGTGACCAACTGACGCAATGCTCGGACGGGGTGGGGGCGCCGGGGGCGAGGACGCAGGCGGCCCGCCGACCCTCGCCGGCGCCCCACAGCTCGACCTCGGCGGACGAGCACTCGGGGCGGGCCTCGGCGCAGCGCGGATGGAACGGGCAGCCGGTCGGGATCCGGGCGGGGCTGGGTGGGTCGCCGCCGAGGCCGGACGGCCGGTGCCGGTCGCCGGGCTCGCCGATGGTCGGGAAGGCCGCGGCCAGCGCTCGGGTGTAGGGGTGCGACCGGGGCGCCGAAGATCTGGTCGCTGGGCCCTCCTCGACGATGCGCCCGGCGTACATCACCGCCAGCCGACGGCAGGCGTAGGCCAGCACCGACAGGTCGTGGGTGATGAAGATCATCGCCAGGCCGACGCTCGCGCTGGAGCGTCGGCCAGCAGGTCGAGCACCTGGGCCTGCACCATGACGTCGAGCGCGGTCGTCGGCTCGTCGGCGATGAGCAGCCGCGGATCGCACGCCAGCGCCAGGGCGATCAGCACCCGCTGCCGCTGGCCGCCCGACATCTGGTGCGGGTAGTCGTCGCGCGCCGATGCGCGGTGAGGCCGACCTGCTCGAGCAGCTCGCCCACCCGCGCTTGACCTCGGCCGATCCGCGGGTCGCCGTGCAGCTCGATGGCCTCGTCGATCTGGTCGCCGACCCGCTGGACGGGGTTGAGCGCGTGGAGCGCGCCCTGGAACACGATGGCCATCTCGCGTCCAGCGCACCGCCCGCGAGCCCGACCGGGCTTCATGGCCAGCACGTCCTCGCCGTCGAGCAGCACCTGGCCCGTCACCTTCGTGCTCTTGGGCAGCAGCCGCAGCAGGGCAGCCCCCGAGGGTGGACTTGCCGCACCCCGACTCGCCCGCCAGGCCCAGGGTGTCGCCCTCGTCCAGCTCGAGGCTGACGCCCCGCACCGCGGGCACCTCTTCCGAACCGGTCCGGTAGGTGACGTGCAGATCGCGCAGCTCGAGAATGGGCGCCATCAGCTGGTCTTGTCGCGCAGTCGCGGGTCCAGGATCTCCTCGAGCGCCTGGCCGCAGAGGGTGAACGCCAGGACGACGGCGACGATGCCGAGGCCCGCCGGCAGGTAGTACCACCAGGCGTCGCGCCCGATGGCCCCGGCGGAGAACGCCTCGTCCAGCGTCTGGCCCCAGGAGGCCCGGTCGGGTCACCGAGGCCGAGGAACGCCAGGGTGGTCTCGGTCAGGATCACGATCGGCACCGTGAGGGTGGTGTTGGCCAGGATCAGCGGCGCCACGTTGGGCAGGATGTGGCGGGTCGTCACGTGCCAGTTCCCCGCCGCCCAGCGCCCGGGACCGGTCGACGTAGAGGCGCTGCTTCACGCGTCAGCACCTGGGCCCGGATCAGGCGAGCCGTCGACGGGCCACGACGTGACGCGATGACGAGGATGATGTTGCCGACCGACGGCCCGAGGATCGCGGCCAGCACGATCGCGAGCGGCAGGAACGGGATGACGAGGAACCACTCGGTGAGCCGCATGAGCACGGCGACTCGGGCCGGCCCGCCGAAGAACCCGGCGATGATCCCGACCAGCGAGCCGATGATGATCGTCGAGCACGGTCGCCGTCAGACCGACGAAGCAGGCTGATCCGGGCGCCCCACACGAACTGGGCGGCCACGCTGCGGCCGAGGTGGTCGGTGCCGAGCGGGCCGAACTGCGGCGGGCGAGGCCCAGGCCGGGTTCTGGACCGTGTTGCTGGCCACGCAGGCCGTCGCTGTCGGCGAGCAGCGGGGCGAGCAGGGCCATCACCACGAAGGCCACGAGGATGCTGAGCCCGATCATCCCGGGCTTGCTGGCCCGGTACTGGCGCCCAGGTCCGCGCCGAGGGCTCGCCGGCGGCGCAGCCACGCCACCCGGCGGGGCGAGAGGTTCACGGGCGCCGTGGTCGCGGTCATCGGTCGCTGCGCACCCGCGGGTCGAGGTAGGCGTAGAGGAGGTCGGCGAGGAGGTTGACGAGGATCACCGCCGCGCTGAAGACCAGGAACAGGCCCTGCAGCATCGGCAGGTCAGGGGCCCGGATCGCCTCGTAGGTGGCCAGGCCGAGGCCCGGCCAGGAGTAGATCGACTCGACGGCGATCGCCCCGCCGAGCACGAACCCGAAGTTGATGGCGACAGGGTGACCAGCGGCAGGAGCGCGTTCGGCACCGCGTGGCGACGACGCACCAGGGCGTCGCGCAGCCCCTTGGCCCGGGCCAGGACGAGGTAGTCCTCACGCATGGTGTCCAGCAGCGACGAGCGCATGATGATGGCGTACTCGCCCAGGTAGGCGAGCGTCAGGGTCAGCCCCGGCAGCGAACATGTGATGGGCCTGGTCGGCGAGCGTGGCGAAGCCGGTGGCGTCACTACCCGCATCGCTGAAGCCCCCGGTCGGGAACCACGGCAGCTGTCGGCCAGGAGCACCAGCAGGAGCATGCCGAGCCAGAAGTCCGGCATCGAGTAGAGCAACATCGTGGAGGTGGTCGACGCGTAGTCGAACGAGCTGCCCCGCTTCCAGGCCGCGTGCGATGCCGAGCACACGCCGATCACCGTCGAGAGCACGGCGGAGATGCCGACCAGCGAGACGGTGGGCCAGATCTTGCGAGCGGATGACGTCCCACACCGGCTCCGGGTCTCGAAGGACAGCCCGAAGTTGAGCTGCGCGGTCTCCACCACGTAACGGCGGAACTGCTCGGGCAGGGGCTCGTCGAGCCCGAACTGCTCCGACAGCCGCTGCTGCTGCTCCTCGGTCAGGTTGCGGCCGCGGCACCAGGGTCCCGACCGGATCGTTCTCGACGACCCGGAACAGGAAGAAGTTGAAGACGATGACGAAGATGAGCGTCACCAGCGCGCCGAGCACCTTGCGCCCGACGAACCGCGCGCTCATCGCCCGCTCCGGCCTTCGTCCTACTCCCGGTCGTCCGCGCTGCCCCGGCGACCCAGGGCGAAGGCGCCGCCCCCGATCACCAGCATCCCGATCACCGCGATGGCCACGAACAGCCCGGTGTTGCTGCCGCTGTCACCGTCGCTGCGCTGTCCCCACCCGTCGTCGCTGATCGGCTGGAGGTTCGCGTAGGTGGGCGAGGTGTTGGAGAACAGCACCGGGCCGATCTCGGCCGGCTGGCGGAGCCAGCCCTCGAAGCGATCGGTGCGGTAGGCCTGCAGATCGGGGCTGTAGTACAGCACGACGTACGCCGCCTCCTCGTAGAAGAGGCGTCAGCATCTCGTGCACGATCTCGACCCGCGCGGTCGTGGTCGAGCTCCTGGTTCTGCTCCTCGTAGAGGGCGTCGTAGTCCTCGTCGCACCAGTTGGCGTCGTTGTAGTAGTCGAGGGGGTCCTCGGGATCGGTCGAGACCTGGTCGCAGAGTGAAGTACGAGAGCATGGGGATCGGGGTCGACGAACGGGGTCCAGCCCCAGACGAACAGGTCGTACTCGCCCCGACCGATCACCGGGCCCAGCTGGGTGTCGTTGTAGGTCTCGATCTCGGTGTCGATGCCGATCTCGGCCAGGGACCCGCTGACCAGCTCGTAGGTGGCCTGGGCGTTCTCGGCTTCGGTGCGGACCGCCCAGCGGAACGTCAGCTCCTCGCCACCACCGGGCATCTCGCGGACACCGTTGCCGTCGGTGTCCTCGTAGCCGGCCTCGTCGAGGATCCGATTGGCCTCGTCGAGGTCGAAGGCGAAGGGCTCCTCGGATCTCGGGGATCCACTCGCGGTCGGGGGACGGCGACATCGCGTCCGCCGGCTCGCCGAGGCCGTTCAGGACCCGGTCGACGATGGTCTCCTTGTCGACGGCGTGGGCGATGGCCTGTCGGACCCGGACGTCCTCCAACGCCGGGTGACCGTCTCCGATGCCCCCGGCGCCGCCGTTCATGGCCAGCTCGTCGAACCCGCCCTGCTGGCCCTGGACGACCTCGATGTCGGGGTTCTCCTCCAGGCGCTCCACGGAGCCGGAGGGGATGTTGTGGGCGGCATCGATCTCGCCCTGCTCGAGCGCCGCCACCATCGCGTCGGGGTTGGTGAAGAGCCGGAAGATCACCTCGTCGATCGGTCGGCTCGCCGGCCCAGTAGTTGGGGTTGGCCTTCATGGTCCAGTCCTGGCCCCGGCGCAGCTCGCTCAGCGGAGTACGGCCCCGAGGCCACGCCGTCGGTCGCCTCGTAGGTGCCGAGGTCGTCGGCGGAGATGCCCTCGTAGATGTGCTGGGGGACGATGTAGACGTCGAGGGTCGGCAGCTTCGGGTCGGGCACCGAGGTGGTGACCTCGAGGGTCACGTCGTCGATGGCGGTGGCCTCGAGGTTCTGGGTCGTGGCGAAGTGGTTGAACCACTCCTCGTCGCGCGAGCGGTTGATCGTGTAGGCCACGTCCTCGGCGGTCAGCGGCTCGCCGTCGGACCACGTCAGGCCCTCGCGCAGCGTGTAGGTCCAGGTGAGGCCGTCCTCGGAGCCCTCCCAGGACTCGGCCAGACCGGGGATCGTCTCGAAGTCGTCGGCCGCCTTGTCGGTCAGCGTGGCGTACATGAGGTTCCAGACCTCGTAGGCGGCCACCGTGTAGCCCGACCGTGACGTTGGGCGAGTCGATCTCCTGGGTCAGCCCGACCGTGAGCGTCAGCTCCTCGTCGGACGGGCGCGGAGGTCGTCGTGCCGTCCCCCTCCTGACCCGCGGCGCCCCATCGCACCGAAGCCCAGGAGTGCGGCCACCAGGCCGACGACGATCCCGACTCGTGTCCACCTAGTCCCCATTACTGAACGTTACGTCAGTATCGAAGGGCGGGTCGGCGCGACCCGCATCTGGTCACGCGCCGTTCACACCCGTGTCTCACATGAGCACCCAGTCGAGGAACCGCTCGACCCGGCGGTAGAAGTCGACCTGGGGCCCGGCGCTCAGGAAGCCGTGGCCCTCGCTGGGGTAGGTGACGTACTCGAAGGTCTTGCCCAAGCGGCGCAGCGCCTCGACCAGCTCCTCGGACTGCGCCGGGTTGACCCGCTCGTCGAGCACGCCGTGGGCCACCAGGATCGGCACCTCGAGCTGGTCGATGCGGTGGATCGGCGAACCGTCGAGGTAGGCCTGCCGGTCGAGCCCGGGGTGCGGCATCTGGCGCTCCATGTCCTGGACCCCGGCCCGGTCGCCCTGGGCCCAGGAGGTCCAGATGTCGCAGTCGCCGTACTTGGTGAGCGCCGCCCGATAGCGGTGCTCGGGGTCATCGACGCACGCGCACAGGGCCATGTAGGACCCGTAGGACCCGCCGAAGATGGCGATCCGGTCGCCGTCGACCCAGTCGAGGGAGGACAGGAAGTCGTGGGCCGCGAGGCAGTCCTTGGTGTCGCCGATGCCCCAGTCGCCGTGGTTGGCGTACTCGTGGTCCCGACCGTAGGAGGTGCTCCCCCGGAAGTTGGGCAGGAACCAGGCGTAGCCCTTGTCGACGAAGTACTGGGCGACGCCGTACCACTCGTCGCCGTCGCGGTCGGTCGGGCCGCCGTGGGGGTTGACCACCGCGGCCACCGGACGGTCCGCGCTGGCGCCGGTCGGCCGGTACAGCCAGCCGGGGATCTCCCGTCCGTCGAAGGAGGTGTAGGTCACCGGCTCCGGGGTGAGGTGCGGGGCCGCGGTGACCGCCGCGGGGGTCGGGGCCAGCACGGTGACCGGGGAGCGACCCGGCTCGACGGTCCGCAGCTCGGGGGCCCGGGTGAAGGACTCGTGGGAGGCCAGGATCCGACCGTCGGCCAGCCACTGGGGCTGGGCCCAGGCGCCCGCCCTCGGCCACGACGTCCAGGCCGCCGTCGCCGACCTCGATGATCACCAGGTCGGTCACCCCGTGGCGGTCCCGGACCCCGACCAGGCGGTCGCCGTCGGGGTGCCAGGCCAGATCCGACCAGTTGTGGCCACCGTCGGTGAGCTGGCGCTCCCCGGTCCCGTCCGCCTCGATCAGGAAGACCTCGTGCCACCCGGGCCGTTCGGCGGTGAAGGCCAGGCGGTTGCCGTCCGGTGACCAGAGCGGGTTGCGGTCGTGGTGCCCGGGGGTACCGGTGAGGGCGCGGTCCTCTCCGGTGTCCAGGTCCACGACGTGGATGGCCGAACGGTTGCGGTCGGTGTGGGGCGAGAAGACGTAGGCCACCCGGGTGCCGTCCGGCGACGGGTCCGGGGCCCAGCAGTCCCCGTCACCGGCGGCGACCGGCACGGGCCACGGGTCGTCGGGATCGACCTGCACGAGGACGGTGCAGCGCTCCCGCTCGACCGTCGCCAGCAGGAGCCCGTCCGGCGTCCACACCGGGTCACCGCCCTCCAGGACCTCTCGGGGAGGACCACCGTCGAGGTGGACCACCCACACGCGGCCCTGGTCGCCGTAGGCCACCCGGGTGCCGTCGGGCGACACCGACGGCCGGGTGTCCTCCCACCACGCCGCCAGTGTCCGACCGGTGGTGAGACGACGGGTCACCCCCGTCGTGGCGTCGAGGGACCAGACATCGGAGGTGTCCCGGTCCCAGATGAAGGCCGCGGTGCGACGGTCCGGGGCGAGGGCCAGGTCCCGGGGACGCTCCGTGGCCGCCACCGCCTCCAGGCGCCAGTGCGGCGGGGGCGGCACGTCGGCGCGGGGCGGGATCGGCAGCCCGCCCCGTTCCACGGTGCCCAGCCAGGGCGGGTGATCAGCCATCGGTCACTCCTCGAAGCCGTCGAGCACGGCGAGCACGAGGTCGCCGAGCGTGTCCAGGTCATAGCCGCCCTCCTGCACGAAGACGGTGGGGAGGCCCGGAGCGGCGAGGCTACGGCCCGCGGCCGCGAAGCCGGAGCGGCTCACCTCCAGCGGGCTCTCGGGATCACCGGCGGCGGCGTCCACCCCGAGGCTGACGACGAGGGCCTCGGCGCCGTGGGCGACGGCGCCGGCCACCAGGTCGTCGACGGCGGCGATCCAGGGGCCGTCACCGGTCCCGGGGGCCAGCGGCCGGTTCCGGTTGGCGCCGACGCCCGCCCCGGCCCCGATCTCGTCGGCGAAGCCCGACGGTGTGCGGGAACCAGCCGGCGCCGGGGTCGACGTGCACCGAGCCGAACCAGACGTCGCCCCGGACCCAGAACACCTCCTGGGTGCCGTTGCCGTGGTGGGCGTCGATGTCGATGACCGCCACCCGGGCCCCACCCCGGTCGACGAGGTGCTGGGCCGCGCAGGCCGCGTTGTTCAGGTGGCAGGAGCCGCCGTAGAAGTCGGCCCCGACGTGGTGGCCCGGCGGCCGGACCGCGGCGTACGCGGCCGGGGCGCCGCCGAGGACCAGGTCGGCCGCGGTGAGGGCGGCGTCCACGGCCGCCCGGGCCGCCTCATGGGTGCCCGCCCCGATGGGCGTCATGGTGTCCACGGCGTACTGGCCGACCTCGGCCCGGATCGCCGCCGCTCGGGGGGCGGGCCGACCGGATGTGGCCTGGGGCAGGCTGAACACATAGGGGATGACGTCGGGCTGGCCGGGGTCGACGTCGTGACCCGCGAGCCAGCCAGTCGGCGTGGGCCCGCCGGAGGAAGGCCAGGTAGTCGGGCGAGTGGACGGCCAGGACGGGGGCATCGCCGTGGTCCGTGGCGGGGTGGACGACCGCGCCCGGCGGCGGCCATGGCCGCCCGCAGCGCGTCGCCGCGCGCCGGTGTCTCGTCGGCGGGGAGCTCGACGCCGAGCCAGATGCCGCCACCCACGTCGTGGCGGCGGTGGCGCTCGTCCCACACCACCGGCATCGCCAGGGGCGTGCCACGATCACGGACCATGAGCGACGGACCTCCCCCACCACGACCCCGGGCCCGCGCCCGGGGCATCGAGATCGGCGCTCGACCGACCGGGCCGACCAACACGATCGTCGACGTGCCCGGCGTGCGGGTGGGCCACGTCACCCGCTGGGAGGGCAAGACCACTCGGACCGGCGTGACCGCCGTGGTCCCCGGCGACCTGGCCGAGGTCTGGTGGCGGCCGATGGCCTACGGCACCGCCGTGCTGAACGGCACCGGCGAGCTCACCGGCTCGTTCAAGGCCGCCGAGTGGGGCCAGCTCGAGACGCCGATCCTGCTGACCAGCACGGGCGCGGTCGGCCGGGGCTACGACGCCGTGGTCGACGCCGTCTTCGCGGCGGTACCCGAGGCGGGCGCCGATCACCTGCTGATCCCCACGGTGGGTGAGTGTGACGACTCCTGGCTGGACGAAGCCCGCCTGCGGGCGGTGACGGTGGCCGACTGCCGGGAGGCCATCCGGTCGGCCACCACCGAGCCGGTCGCCCAGGGCGTGGTCGGCGCGGGCACCGGGATGGTCAGCTTCGGGGTGAAGGGCGGCATCGGCTCCGCGTCCCGCGTGGTCGAGGAGCTCGAGGCCACCGTCGGCGTGCTGCTCCTGGCCAATCACGGCGATCTGCCCGAGCTGACGGTGGCCGGCGAACCCGTGGGCCGCCGGCTGGTCGCCGGCGGGTTCGGCGGCGCGTGGGCCGAGCCCGAGGGCTCCTGTGTGGTGATCGTGGCCACCGACGCGCCGCTCGACGCCCACGCCTGCCAACGCCTGGCCCGGCGAGCCGGCCTGGGTCTGGGCCGCGGCGGCTCCGTCGCCCACCACGGCTCGGGGGAGATCTTCTGCGCCTTCTCGACCTCGGTGCGGGGCGAGCGGCGCCCGTCGGGGCCGACGGCGACCCACACCGTGGTGACCCACCGGGCCATCGACCCGTTGTTCGTCGCGGTGGTGGAGGCCGTGGAGGAGGCGGCCCTCGACGCGCTGTGCGTGGCCGACACCGTCACCGGGTTCCGGGGCCACACCGCCGAGGGCCTGCCCCTGGGCTGAGTCAGTCCGGGAAGGCACTGCGGGCCAAGCCGACCTCTCGGGCGGCCCCGATGCGGGCGTGGTCCAGCATCTGCTTCCGGCTCAGGGTCCGGCGGGGCAGGACCACCTGGATGGCGAGGCCGTCGAGGAGGGCCGACAGCCGCCACGAGGCCCCGTGGGGGTCCTTGCAGTCGAACACGCCCTCGGCCACCCCGGACTCGATCAGCGACTCGAGGATGGCGACCCAAGCGGTGTCGAACTCCGAGGAGATCGTGGCCAGGGCCTCGCTGCGCAGGGCCTCGTCCCACCAGTCGATCCAGAGGGCCCAGGACTCGTCCCGACGCGAGGTCGGCAGGTACTCCCGCAGGACCCGGTCCAGCCGGTCGACGGGATCTCCCTCGGCCCCCATGGTCTCGCTCAGGCGGGCGACGTCGGTGGTCGCCATGTGCCGGAGCATCTCGACCAGCAGCTCGTCCTTGGACGAGAAGTGGTAGTGGACGAGGCCCGAGCTGATGCCGAGGTGCGTGGCCACATCGGCCACCCGCAGGTGGGCCAACCCACGGGCCAACGCGACCTCCTGGGTCGCCTCCAGGATCTGGGCCCGGCGCTCGTCGACGTCCTTGCGGGTGCGAGCGGCCACGGCGGTCAGTCTGACGTGCTCAGCGAGGCGAACAGCAGCTGGTGCACGTGGTGCACCCCTCGCTCGTGCTCGGTGGACAGGACGCCGTCGGCCGACAGGCCACCGTCGTAGGTGCGCTGGACGGCCTCGCAGATCGCCAGGTCCTGCAGCACCACCGCCTTGGTCGCCTCGTAGTCGGCGTCGCGCCGCTCCTGGCCCACCGAGGGGTGCCAGAGGTAGTCCCGTTCGACCACCGTGGTCCTCGGCCCCGTCGGCGTGAGCCGGAAGGTGGCGGCGAAGCCGGCGAAGACCGACACCATCGTGTTGGGGAACACGGTCAGGTAGCTGCCGTTGTTGAACGACTCGGGCGACAGATCCCCGGCGACCCCGTCCCAGCCCGGGCCACCGGGGCGGGCCTCGGCCAAGGCCTCCTCCGATGCGTCCCGTGGCGCCAGCGGCCGGTCCCAGGCGAAGACGACGTCACCGGTGGTCTCCATCGGGTACTCGTAGCCCGCCGCGATCAGCTGCGAGTGCACGAAGGGGGTGTGGTAGTTCTCCGAGTAGTTCTCGACCAGGACCTTCCAGTTGAACGCCGCCTCGTAGCGGTCGGTGCGCCCCAGTTCCAGGTCCTCGAGGCGGTAGGGCGCCAGACCGTCGACCAAGGGACCGGGATCGAAGGGCGCGGCATCCGGATCGAGGTTCACCATGACGCTGCGGGCGAAGGTCGTGACCGCCACCGGGACCAGGCCGTAGTCATCGGCCTCGAACCCCACGGGCTCACCCACACCGGTGGCCCGGGCCAGCGTGCCGTCCAGGCGGAACACCCACGCGTGGTACGGGCAGGACAGCGCCCGCGCCGCACCGCAGCCCTCGGCCACAGGCGCCCCCCGATGGCGACACACGTTCAGGAAGGCCCGCAGGACGCCGTCGTCGCCCCGCACCAGGACCACCGGGACGCCGTCGGCCACCGTGGTGGCGAGGTAGCTCCCGGGCTTCTCGACCTCGTCGGTGCCGGCCACCCCGACCCAGGACCGACCGAACACCCGGTCCATCTCGAGGGTGTGGTGGTCCGGATCGGCGTACCAGTGCCCCGGCAGGGTCCGGGCCTCGGTCACCGGGCGGCCCCGACGCGCGGCGAGCTCGTCGGCGAGGGCTCGGGGGGCGGGGCGGACGGGCATCTCAGGACCTCGGAGCGGATCGCTACTGACTGACGGCTCAGTCATTCTAGACTCGACCGGATGCACGGGGGGGCGGTGCGCCTGGTCGACCTGGTGAAGCGCTTCGGCGACGTCACTGCGGTGGACGGCATCGACCTGGAGATCGGCTCGGGCGAGTTCTTCTCGGTCCTCGGACCCTCCGGCTGTGGCAAGACCACCACCCTGCGCCTCATCGCCGGCTTCGAGGCCGCCACCAGCGGCCAGATCCTGGTCGACGACGTGGACCTGGCCACCACGCCTCCCCACCGGCGACCGGTCAACACCGTCTTCCAGTCCTACGCCCTGTTCCCCCACCTGACCGTGGCCCGCAACGTCGCCTACGGCCTGCGCTGGCGCAAGGACGGCGAGAGCAAGGCCGCCCGTGAGGAGCGGGTGGCCGATGCCCTGCGCCTCGTGCAGCCTGGAGGACTACGCCGACCGGCGGCCGGCCCAGCTCTCCGGCGGCCAGCAGCAGCGGGTGGCCCTCGCCCGGGCGCTGATCCTGCAACCGAAGGTGCTGTTGCTGGACGAGCCCCTCGGTGCCCTGGACGCCAAGCTGCGCAAGGCGCTGCAGACCGAGCTGACCACCCTCCAGCAGGAGGTCGGCATCACCTTCGTCTACGTCACCCACGACCAGGAGGAGGCCCTGACCATGTCGGACCGCCTCGCGGTCATGGACCACGGCCGGGTCGAACAGGTGGGCACCCCCGACGAGGTCTACGAGGAGCCCCGCACCGCGTACGTGGCCGACTTCCTCGGCGTGGCCAACCTCCTCGACGCCGACTGCAGCCGACCCGGCGGCCTGGGCACGATCCAGCTGGGGGCCTTCGCCCTGGGGGCCACCGCCGGCGACCAGGAGTGCACCGGACCGGTCAAGGTCGTGATCCGACCCGAGCGGGTGCTGGTGTCCGAGGGGGAGCCGACCGGCGACAACGTCGTGCCCGCGATGGTCGAGCGCCTCGTCTACGTCGGCCCCACCACCCAGGTCCACCTCCGCCTCCCCCACGGTGCCCCGCTGCAGGCGATGGTGGCGAACCACGACGGCCGCCCCGAATGGGCGCCGGGCACGCCGGTGTCGGCCACACTGCCTGCCGACGCCCTCCGGGTGCTGGCCCCCGATGCCGCCGCCCTCGACGACGAGCCCGAAACCGAACCCGAACCCGATCCCCAGGGAGACCCCACCGATGGCTGACGCCCGACAGATGTACATCGACGGACAGTGGGTGGACGCCGCCGACGGCGCCCGCTTCGACACCGTCGACCCGGCCACGGGTGAGGTGCTGGCCACCATCCCCGCCGGCGGGGCCGAGGACGCCGACCGGGCCGTGCGGGCGGCCCGTCGCGCCTTCGACGACGGCACCTGGGGCATCGCCGTCGCTGAGCGGGACCGGGCCGACCTGCTCTTCAAGATGGCCGCCATCCTGCGCCGGGACACCGAGGAGCTGGCCCGGCTCGAGACCCACGACACCGGCAAGCCCTACGAGGACGCCGTGTGGGACATCGAGGAATCGGCGTTCATGTTCGAGTACTACGCCGGCTGGGCCACCAAGATCAGCGGCGACATCCCGCCGATCGGCCCCGACGCCATGAGCTTCGTGGTCAAGGAGCCCGTCGGGGTCTGCGGGCTGATCGTGCCCTGGAACTACCCCCTGCTGATGGCCAGCCAGAAGGTGGCCCCCGCCCTCGCCGCGGGCTGCACGGTCGTGCTGAAGCCCGCCGAGCAGACCCCTCTCACCGCCCTGGGCCTGGCCCGGGCCGCGGACGAGGCGGGGGTGCCCGCCGGCGTGCTCAACGTGCTGACCGGCCTCGGCCCCGACGCCGGCCAGCCCCTGCTGGAGCACCCCGAGGTGGACAAGATCAGCTTCACCGGCTCCAAGGCGATCGGCCAGCACATCATGCGCACCTGCGCCGACTCGCTGAAGCGGGTGACCCTGGAGCTGGGCGGGAAGAGCCCCAACATCGTTTTCGCCGACGCCGACCTGGCCGAGGCCATCCCCGGCAGCGCCTGGGGCATCTTCGGCAACCAGGGTGAGGTGTGCTCCGCCGGCAGCCGGATCTTCGTCGAGCGGCCCGTGTACGACGAGGTGCTGGCCGGGATGGTCGACGCCGCCAAGGAGATCAAGATCGGTTCGGGCTTCGACCCCGACGTGACCATGGGTCCGCTGGTCTCGGCCAAGCAGCGGGACCGGGTCGCAGGGCTACATCGACAGCGGCACCACCGAGGGCGCCCGCCTGGCGTACGCCGGCGACGGCCCGACCGACCCCGCCCTCGCCGGCGGCTACTTCATCCCGCCCACCATCTTCGAGGCCGACACCCAGGACCTGACCATCGCCCGGGAGGAGATCTTCGGTCCCGTGGCCACGGTCCTGCCCTTCGACGACATCGCCCAGGTCACCAAGGCGGCCAACGACACCGAGTACGGCCTGGCCGCCGCGGTCTGGACCCGGGACGTGGGCAAGGCCTTCCGGGCCGCCCGCGCCATCCGGGCCGGCACCGTCTGGATCAACGCCTCCCAGCCCGCCCCCACCGAGGCCAGCTGGGGCGGCTTCAAGGGCTCCGGCATCGGCCGCGAGCTCGGCCCCTACGGCCTCGACTCCTTCCTCGAGTCCAAGCAGATCTACGTGAAGCTCTCCTAGCAGCACCCAGCGGATCGTTCACCCGGACTCCCGTTCTGGGGTCAGAGGTCGAGGGTGGCGAAGTCCTCGACGGCGCTGCCCTGGGCGCCGCGGCGGAAGACCTTGAGGGCCAGGACGGCGAGGAGGATGGCCAGGGTGGTGCCCAGCAGCATGACCGTGGCCAGGGCGTTCAGGGCCGGGGTCGGGGCGACGCGGACCGAGGAGTAGATCTTGATCGGGATCGTCTCGCTGGACGCGTCGGCGGACAGGAAGGCCGAGATCACGAAGTCGTCGATCGAGGTGGCGAAGACGATCATCAGGCTGGCGAAGATGGCCGGGCCCAGGAGGGGCAGCAGGACGGTCCGCACCGCGCCCAGCGGCGACGCGCCCAGGTCTTGGGCGGCGTCCTCCAGATCCGGCCCGATCGTGAGCAGACGACCCCGCACGAGGATCACCACGTAGGAGACCGAGAAGGTGACGTGGCCCAGCAGCATGGCCGGCCGCCCGAGGGGGATGGACGTGTAGAGGTTGTCGAAGACCAGGAAGAGCATCGTCCCCATGACGATCTCGGGCGTGGCCAGCGGCACGAGCATCAGGAGGTTCGACCCCCGGGCCGCCCGGCCCCGCCAGCGAGCCAGGCCGAGGGCCAGGGCCACACCCAGCGGCGTGGCGATCAGCATGGTGAACAGCGCCAGCCAGAGGCTGTTGACCATGGCGTCCCGCAGCGTCGGGTCGTGCCAGAGCGACCGATCGGGGTCCTCGAACCACCAGCGGAGCGAGAACCCCTGCCAGGTGCTCCGGGAACGGCCGTCGTTGAAGGCGAACTGGATGGCGATCAGCACCGGCACCAGCGACCACAGGACGTAGAGCCAGAAGCCGGCGGCCAGGAACATGGGGCGGCGCCAGGGGTTGGACCACCAGGTCCGGACGCGGGTGATCACCGTTGGAGGTCCCGGGTCGCCCGGTCGGTCTGGACCAGGTAGTAGGCCATCGCCGCCATCAGCAGGATCGACAGGATGACGACCAGCGCCGCGCCCGCGTTCTTCTGGCTGCCCTCGAACAGGTAGAACTCGATCTGGTTGCCGATCATGCTCGTGCGGGGCGAGCCCGAGAGCAGGTCGGCGGTGTAGTAGTCACCCATCATCGGCAAGGCGGTGATGACCGCGGCGGCGAGCAGGCCCTGCTTCGAGAGGGGCAGGGTCACCCGCAGGAAGGTCCGCAACGGCCCATCCCGAGGTCACGGGAGGCCTCGATCACGCTGCGGTCGATGCGGTCGAGCGCGGCGAACAGCGGCAGCACCAGGAACGGCAGGTAGCCGTAGACCAGACCGAGCACGACGGTCACCGCCCGGCCGTCGAGCCAGTTGATCGGCTCGGCGGTCAGGTGCAGTGCGGTCAGCACGTCGTTGACGTAGCCGTCCTCCTGGAGCAGGTTGATCCAGGCCAACATCCGCATCAGGTAGTTGATCCAGAAGGGCGCCAGGACCAGCCCGAGGTACAGCCCCCGGCGCTTCCCCCCGAAGCGGGACACGTAGTAGGCGACGGGATAACCGATCACGAAGGACAGGCCGAGGGCCACCCCGATGTAGGCGAACGTACGCAGGTAGACGTCCCGCAGCTCTTCGTTGACGACCCGGTCGAGCACGTCGGTGAAGACCGTGAAGTCCCACTGGAGCGGGTTCCACACGGGGACGGCGTTGCCGAAGATCGGATCGAGGCCGCCGAAGGCGACCGCGAGCACGGCGTAGAACGGGACCAGGAAGAAGATGATCAGCCAGAGGACCCCGGGTGCGGCCAGGCCGGGCCAGAGGTTGCGGGACCGGTCGCTCCAGCGGCGGTCGCTCAAGTCGTCCGCTCCTGATGGCTCCGTCCCCGGGCCGCTGGGGCCGCCGCGTCGCTCACCGGTCGGTCAGGCCCCGGCGGTGAAGGTCGACCAGGCGTCGTCCCAGAGGCGCTCGCCGGCGAGCGAGAGCTGCAGGAGCTGGTACCCGGTCTCGAAGTCCTCGGGCCGGATCACTGTGGTGTCGAGGTGTGCGGGCACCAGGCCGTCGGCCACGACCGACGCAGGGTCGATGCTGGTCTGGGGCGGCTGGTAGCCGAGCCACTCGAAGTTGGTGTGGGCGTGGTCGGCGTCGAGCACGTAGTCGATGAACAGGTGGGCCAGCACCGGGCTGGCCGCACCGGCCAGCACCGTCATCTGGTCCGAGCCGATCATCCCGCCGCCCTCGGCCGGGTACCAGAAGCCGATGTTCTCGATGCTCTCGCCCTCCGGCAGGTAGTACTGGGCGTTGACCACGTCACCGGACCAGGCCTGGTGGACCGTCGCCCGGCCCTCCGGGAGGACGGTGTAGGCCTCGACGCCGACCCGAGGGCTGACGGCATCGGCCAGATCGAGGATGTCGGCCAGGGCGGCGTCCACCTGGGCGGCGTCCTCGGTGTTCACGTCGGCCTCGCCGGCGCGGAGCATCGCCATCCCGAGGACCTCGCGGTCGTCCTCCAGCAGGTAGAGATCCCCCGAGTACGCCGGGTCCCAGAAGATGTCGTAGGGGTTGTCGTAGCCGTCGGGGGCCTGGGCGACCCGGTCGATCCGGTAGCCGATGCCTGTCGTGTAGAGGGAGTAGGGACGGGTGTAGACCGCACCGAGGTCGTAGAAGGGGTCCTGCAACTGCTCCCAGACGTTGCCCGAGTTGCCGAGGTAGCTGGGGTTCAGTGGTTGCAGCAGCCGTCCAGTCGCGGCCTTGCCGACGACATCGGTCGTAGCGAAGAACAGGTCGAAGTCGGCCTGGCCCCCCGAGAGCCGGGCGATGGCCTCGTCCATGCTGGTGAAGGTCGTGACCTCCACGTCCACGCCGTAGTCCTGACGGAAGCCGCGCAGCGTCTGCGGGGCGATGTACTCCGCGTAGTTGAAGATCTTCAGCGGACCCGACTCCGGATCGAGGCCGTCGGCGATCGCCGGGATGTCGTCGAAGGTCGGCAGCGTCACCGGGTTGTCCGGACGGGAGAGCTGCACGGCCCCGCCGCCTCCCCCGCCGGCGTCGTCACCGCCGCCGCAGGCCGCGAGGAACGACGGACCGAGGGTCACCGCGGCGGCGCCGAGGGCTGATCGGCGCAGGAAGGTGCGCCGATCGATCCCCCGCCGGACCGGTCGCTCTCGAGGATGGAACGTCATCGCCGCCTCCGGGTGCGTCCTATACTGACTGATCGATCAGTTAGTAGACCGATGCCGGATTGTAGGACAGAGGAGAAGGCCACGGTGAGCAGCACGTATGACGCCATCGTCGTCGGGGGTGGCCACAACGGCCTCGTGGCCGCCGCCTACCTGGCCCGGGCGGGCCTGAAGCCGGTGGTCCTCGAGGCCCGCGACAACGTGGGCGGCGCGGCCACCACGGAGACCCCGTGGGGCCCCGAGTTCAAGATGACGGCGCTCTCGCTACGTGATGAGCCTCATGCCGCCGACCATCCTCGACGATCTGAAGCTGGCGGACCACGGCTACCACGTCATCCCGATGGGCCCGACCTTCATCGCCCTCCCCGACGGTCGGTACCTCCTGGCCGAGGACGATCCCGAGCTGGACCGCGACGAGGTGGCCAAGTTCTCCAGCAAGGACGCCGACCGCCTCGGCGACTACCACGCCTGGATCAGCGGGGTGGCCGACGTCCTGGCCCCGCTCCTGTTGTCCACCCCGCCCAGCATCGGCTCCCGCCGCCCCAAGGATCTGCTCGAACAGCTCCGCCTGGCCTGGGGGCTGCGGGGGCTCGACACACGGGGCACGGCGGACGCCACCCGGCTGTTCACGATGTCCATTCGAGACGTGCTCGACGAGTGGTTCGAGTCCCCCGAGGTCCAGGGCCTCATGGCCATCAACGCCGTGATCGGCACCTGGGCCGGCCCCGACGAGGCCGGCACCGCCTACGTGATGATGCACCACACCATCGGTGACGTCGGCGACGGCCACATGGGCAAGTGGGGCTACCCGATCGGCGGCATGGGAGCGGTGTCCGATGCCATCGCCTGCTCCGCCCGGTCCTTCGGCGCCGAGATCCGCACCAACGCCCCGGTCGAGCGCATCCGCACCCGGAACGGCAAGGCGATCGGCGTCGCCCTCACCGACGGCACCGAGCTGGACGCCGACATCGTGGTGGCCGCCACCCACCCCCAGATCACCTTCCTGCGCCACCTCGACCGCCACGAGCTGCCCGACGACTTCGTGAAGGACCTCGAGCACTGGCGCAGCCGGTCGGGCACGGTGAAGGTCAACGTGGCCCTGTCCGAGCTGCCCGACTTCGACGCCTGGCCCGGTCCGCCGGACAAGGAGACGCTCAGCGGCTCCGTCGAGCTGTGCCACTCGATCGACCACCTCCAGAAGTCCTTCGAGGAGGCCCGCTGGGGCCAGGCCTCCACGCTCCCCTTCTCCGACGGTGTCATCCCCTCCACCGTGGACCCGTCCCTCTGCCCCGAGGGCACCCACGTCATGTCGCTCTTCACCCAGTGGGTCCCCCAGGAGTGGTCGACCGAGCCGGACCACGCCGAGCTGGAGGCCTACGCCGACCGCGTCATCGACGGCTACAACGACCTCGCCCCCAACTTCAAGCAGTCGGTCATCCACCGCCAGGTCATCGGGCCCTACGAGATGGAGAACGAGTACGGCCTGATCGGCGGGAACATCTTCCACGGCGAGCTCTCGCCCGACCAGCTGTTCCACATGCGCCCCGCCCCCGGCTACGCCGACTTCACCACCCCGATCAAGGGCCTCTACCAGTGCTCCTCGGCCACCCACGGCGGCGGTGGGGTCACCGGCATCCCCGGCCTGCTCTGCACCCGACGCATCCTGAAGGACACCAAGCGCAACCGGCTGCTGCGCCGGGGAGGAGACTGACCCGATGGACGTCCGCTCGGCTGCGCCGGTCGACCCCGCCGGCCTCGAGGCCATCCTCGCCCCGGACGCCCCCGGACGGATGCTGCCCGCCGAGGCCTACACGTCCGAGGCCGTCCTGGCCTGGGAGCGACAGCACCTCTTCGCCGACAGCTGGGTGTGCGCGGGCCGGTCCGCCGACCTGGCCGACGCCGGTGACCGCCGGGCCCTGCGGGTGGGCGACGACAGCGTCGTGCTCGTCCGGGGTGACGACGGCGTCCTGCGGGGCTTCTACAACGTGTGCCGCCACCGGGGCCACCAGCTCCAGCCCGAGGACACCACCATCCGGCGCAACGCCATCCACTGCCCGTACCACGCCTGGACCTACGGGCTCGACGGGACACTGATGTTCACCCCCCGTTACGACGAGCCGCCGGGCTTCGATCCCGCCGACCACCCACTGGTGGCGGTGCGCACCGAGGAATGGCACGGCTGGGTGTTCGTCAACGCGTCGGGTGACGCACCGCCGCTCGACGAGCACCTCGGCGGCCTGTCCGCCGAGATCGCCAGGTGGGCCCCGGAGCGCCTGGTCGCCGGAGCCAGCCACAGCTACGAGATGGTCGCCAACTGGAAGCTCCCGGTGGAGAACTACCAGGAGTGCTTCCACTGCCCGGCCATCCACCCGGAGCTGTGCGTGGTCAGCCCGCCCAACAGCGGCGACAACTCCGTCGAGCACGACGGCCTGTGGATCGGCGGCTGGATGGTCCTCGCCGATGACGCGGTGACCATGTCCCTGGACGGCCGGACCGACGGGGTGATGCTGCCCGGCCTCGACGACACCTGGCGACGCCGCGTGCACTACATCGGCGTCCTGCCCAACCTGCTCATCAGCCTCCACCCCGACTACGTGATGACCCATCGGATGGAACCGCTCGGCCCGGACCGCACCTTCGTCGAGTGCCAATGGCTCTTCGCCCCCGAGGCCGTGGCCCAGCCCGGGTTCGACCCGTCCTACGCCGTGGACTTCTGGGACCTCACCAACCGCCAGGACTGGGCGGCGTGTGAGGGCGTGCAGCGCGGCGTGGCGTCGCGTGGCTACCGCCCCGGTCCGTTCGCGGGCGATGAGGACGCGGTCACCCAGTTCGTCCGCCTCATCGCCCAGACCTACCGCGACGGGTCCCTGCCCCCGCGGGTGCCGTTCCCCACCGCTCGAC
>CAVZRY010000030.1:0-4272 GCA_963777805.1 uncultured Microthrixaceae bacterium
ACGGGTCGGCATCTTCCGGGCGCTGGTCCGCACCGTCGCCTGGGTGATCGACATCCTCCCCGGCCTGCCCCTGGTGGCCTACGGCTCGGCCCGCCTGACCCGCCGCCACCGACGGAAAGCGTCGGGGACCTCCTGGCTCGGACCTATGTCGTGGACAAGCCGCCGCGGGACGACCGGTGGACCAGCCGCTGACCGAGGACGGCGCCGTCGGCACACCCCAGATCGAGCCGGACCCCCAGCCGATCACCGAGCCCGAGGCCGAACCCGAGCCAGCCGCCGTCATGGCGCCCCGACCCGACCCGGAACCTCGACCGTCGGCGGCCCCGGTCGCCGCGCCGCCGCCGGGGTGCCCGTCGACGAGCCCATCTGGGATCGCCGCCACAAGCGCTACGTGCTCTGGCACTCCAGGGCCGGCCGCTGGCTCACCCACGGCGACCACGGCTGGGCCCCGCTGGAGGGGACCGAGCAGGGAGACGCACCTCCCGGGGACTGACCGGGTAGACAGGACGGGTGACCGACGCCCTCAGCGAGAAGCAACCCACGGCGGTCCTGCTCCGGCGCTACCTGGCCCACATCCTCGACTTCTGGTTCCACCTCGCCACCGTGGCGGTGCCGTTCTGGCTGCTGGCCACCCGTTCGACCGTGGACGTGGCCTCCGGCGATCCCTACGCCGACACCTTCCCGGTCGGCGCTCAGCGCGCCATCCGCATCGACGACCGTCTCTTCGTCTTCGATCGCAACGAGCTCATCATCATCGCCGCGGTGTCAGTGGCAGTGACCGTCCTGTTCCTGGTCGTCATCCAGGGGCGCCTCGGCTCGACGGTCGGCAAGCTGGTCACCGGTCTCCGGGCGGTCAACGGCGACGGCGATCGCCCCGGCATCATCCGGGCCTTCTTCCGGACCCTGCTCCTGCCGATCGATGCCCTGCCGAGCACGCCCTTCGTCCCGCTGATCGGCGGCCTGATCGCCCTCTTCACCGACACCAACCGGCGCCTCGGCGACCTCGTCGCCGGGACCTACGTCGTGCGTCGCTCGGCCTGGGGCAGCGACCCCACCAGCGAGGGCGGCATCGACACCACCGGCTGGGAACCCCTCGACGACGAGCGCTCGCCCGTCACCACGCTGGCCGAAGGTGAGGCGCTCCGCGTGGGCGACAGGGCCGAGCCCCGCCGCCACCGAGACCTTCACCGCGCCGGGCAGCGGAGCCGACTGCCGAGGCCGGCTCGGCGAAGGCCCCGGCCTACCAGCCCCAGTGGGACCCGGCCCGGCAGGCCTACCTGCAGTGGCATCCGGGCAAGCAGCAGTGGCTGCAGTTCGACGAGCCGTCCGGGGAGTGGCGTCCGATCGGATGATCGGGCCGTCCTCGGGCTGCTCCACCAGTTCCAGCAGGACCAGAACGGCGCCCCCGAGGGCGACGACCAGCGGGCCGAGCAGATCTCGGGGCCCAGCCACGCGCTCACCGGTCCCCGGCCCCCGTAGGCAGGACCCGCAGGTCACCGTTGTCGGACCGGAGCACCACGGAGCGACTCGAGGCCGGATCCGTCGCCACCCCGATCTCGGTCAAGCCGTTGTCGGTCCCCGCGTCCACCCGGTAGTCGCCGGGCACCGCCGGCAGGCGCACCTCCACCGACCCGTTGTCGCTAGTGGCCAACACCGTGTCCGGGGCGGTGGTGAACCCGAGGTCAACCGTGCCGTTCTCGGTCGAGGCCTCGACCGACGGGCTCCGCAGGCTCTCGCCCGCCAGTGACCCATTGGCGCTGTGGACGGTCACCGGACCGCTCAGCCCCAGGAGCTCGATGCCGCTGTTGTCCGAGCTGACCTCGACCGCACCGGCCACGCCGCTTATCCGGACGGGGCCGTCGTCGACCCGGGCCACGACGGCGACCTCGGCGGGCACCTCGACGACGTAGTCCACCGAACAGAAGGTCGAGAGGTAGAGCGGGCAGGCCCCGGTCAGGACCAAGCGGTCGCCATCGATCGCCTGCTCGGCCCCGGTCGACCGGAAGCCGTCGCTCACCGTCGCCGTCACCGTGATCTCGTCGACCTCCGCCGCCACGACCTCGATCGAACCACTGCTGACCTCGACGTCGACGCTGGCCACACCGGCGGCGGGGAAGCTCCGGGTGATCGTGCGCTCCCCGTGGGCGAGGGCGCTGATGGTCTGGACGACGCCGAAGACCAGCAGCAGCATGGCGGCCGCCGACGCCGCGACCTTCCAGGCCGTGCGGGTCCGCGGCGAGACGGTGGGCACCGGGCTCGACGCGGGAGTCCACTCCGAGGCTCATGGTCCTCTCCCAGCCACCGCAGGACCGCCAGCACCCGGCGGTGCGCGCCCTCAGCGGGCGGGAGGTCCAGCTTGGTGAAGATGTTGGTGACGTGCTTCTCGACGGTCCCGTCGTTGACGACGAGCGCCGCGGCGATGGCGGAGTTCGAGCGGCCCTCGGCCATCAGCGCCAGGACCTCGCGCTCCCGCGGCGTCAGCCGGGCCAGCGGGTCTCGCCGGCGGCTGCGGGCGAGCAGCTGGGCGACGACCTCGGGGTCGAGGGCGGTGCCGCCGTCGGCCACCCGGTCGGACCGCGTCGACGAAGTCGCCGACGTCGGCCACCCGGTCCTTGAGCAGGTAGCCGATCCCCGTCGGTGCTGCCGGCGACGCAGCTCGGTCGGCGTACTCCTCCTCGACGTACTGGGAGAGCACGAGGATGCCGACCCGGGGCCAGCCGGCCCGGATCGTCAGGGCGGCCCGGAGGCCCTCGTCGGTGTTGGTCGGCGGCATGCGCACGTCGACCACGGCCAGGTCGGGCTGGAGGCGCTCGACCACCTCGAGGAGGGCGTCGGCGTCACCCACGGTGGCCACGACGTCCTCACCGGCATCGACCAGGAGCCGGGTGAGGCCGGCCCGCAGGAGGACCGCGTCTTCGGCGATGACGATGCGCACGGGAGCACCACCAGGAGGGTCGTCGGCCCGCCGACCGGACTGATCACGTCACAGGTCCCGCCGAGGCCGGCCGCCCGGTCGCGCAGGCCGCGCAGTCCGGTGCCGAGGTCCGGATCGGCCCCGCCCACACCGTCGTCGCGGACCTCGACGGTGAGGCGGTCGCCGGACCGGACGAGGTGGACCCACGCCGCGTCGCCCCGGCGTGGCGGGCCACGTTGGTCAGGGCCTCGGTCACCACGTAGTACGCCGCGCTCTCCACCGCCGCCTTCGGCCGGTCAGCGATGTCGACCTCGACCTCGACGGGCACGGGGCAGCGGGCGACCACCGCGGAGAGCGCGGCGTCCAGGCCCCGCTCGGCGAGGATCGCGGGATGGATGCCCCGGACCAGGTCCCGCAGCTCGCCGAGGGCGGCCTTGGCCTCCTCGTGCGCGCTGTCGAGCAGGGCCCGACCGGCTTCGGGATCGCGGTCCATGCGCTCGTGGGCCGCTCCCAGGTCCATGGCCAGTGCCACCAGGCGCTGCTGGGCACCGTCGTGCAGATCCCGCTCGATCCGGCGCGCTCCGCTCGGCCGCGTCCGACCGCAGCCACCCGATGGCGCTCGATGCGCCCGACCTGGGCGGTGAGGGCATCCCGCTCCGACGGACCCAGCAGGCGTCGGGCCACACGGCTGTCGAGTCGGCTCATGGCCTCGGTGGCCCGGGGGGCCACGACCAGGAGCACGGCCAGGCCCAGCAGGGCGAGGCCGAACACGGCGGGGCCGAAGCCGACCTCGAAGAGCCAGAACTTGGCCGTGTCGTCCGGCATCGAGCCGACCACGGCCGGCAGCAGGACGAGGCCGAGCGAACCGCACCAGGTGATCGCCGCCACCGTGATGCCGAGCAGGCCGAGGGGCAGGGCCAGCAGGGCGTGGCCCACCTCCCGCCACCGGGGTCCGGAGACGACGCGCTCCTTGAGGTGCCGCCACCAGGAGCCGGGAGCCAGCGGCGCCACCGGGTCAAGGATCTCGACGCCCAGCAGGACCGCTTGTCGAGACCGCTCCAGGCGGCCGAACCCGCGGGCGGTGACGAAGAGCAGCCAGGCGAACGGCAGGGCAACAGGGAACACGATCAGCAGGCTGACCGAGGTGACCAGGAGGGTGAACACCACCGTGAAGCTGATGGTGCCGATGACCGGCCCGAGGGCGACGTGGCCCAGCTGGTGCCAGGTCGACGCTCGGCGCCATGGCCGCAGGAGCTCCTCGATCACGCCGTCACCGTAAGCATCCTCGTGGGGACGGCCAATGGAGGGGGCTGGTGTCTTCCGGGTGGGGTTGCCCCCCATCCCGGGCGCCGACGCTC
>CAVZRY010000031.1:0-5869 GCA_963777805.1 uncultured Microthrixaceae bacterium
TCGGGACTGGGTGGAGGAGACCTCCAGCCAGGTCGAGTCGCTGGGCGAGCTGCAGTACTCCAAGGCCACGTCGAACCCGGTGCGCATCGTCGTCGGGGTCCCGCAGGACTCCCCGGTCAACAGCGTCAGCGAGCTGCACCCGGGCGTGAAGGTCTCGAGCGAGTACCCCGAGCTCACCAAGCGCTTCTTCGCCGAGAAGGGGATCGACGCCGACATCCGCCTCTCCTACGGCGCCACCGAGGCCAAGGTCCCCGACATCGTCGACTGCATCGTCGACATCACCGAGACGGGCCGGGCCCTGCGGGCGGCCGGGCTCAAGATCATCGACACGATCCTGGTGTCCTACACCGAGCTCATCGCCAACCCGGCGGCCTTCGCCGACCCGGAGAAGGCGCACGCCATGCACCAGCTGCGCACCCTGCTCGAGGGCGTCCTCGAGGCCCGGGGCCGGGTGCTGGTGAAGCTCAACATCCCCTCCGACCGCCTCGACGCCGTGATCGACATCCTCCCGTCGATGAAGTCGCCGACGGTGAACGAGCTCTACGGCGGTGCCGGGTACGCGGTCGAGACCGTGGTCGAGAAGCGCCGCATCAACGTGCTCATCCCGGCCCTCTCCGACGCCGGTGCCACCGACATCATCGAGCTCCCCATCTCGAAGATCGTCCACTGACGGTCGGCCGTCGTAGGCTCGGGCTCGATGGCCCGAACCGCTGACACCGGCGTCCCGCTCGGCCCCGGCCGCGGCGTCGTGCTCTCGTTCGACGACCCTCGCGGGCTCGGCGTGGTGCGCTCCGACGCCGGCGTCGAGCACCCGTTCCACTGCACGGCGATCTCCGACGGCACCCGCACCATCGAGGTCGGCACGGCGGTCACCTACCGGGTCACGCCCGGCCGTCTCGGGCGCTGGGAGGCCTCGGACATGAGGCCCGCCGGGGCGTCGGGCTGACCATGGCCGCCACCGGCACCGCCGACGCGGTGAGGGCCGAGGCGCTCAGCGTCGCCTACCGCCACGGGCGCGGCGTCGAGGGCCTGGACCTGGAGGTCCCGGCCGGTGAGGTGTTCGGCTTCCTCGGCCCCAACGGGGCCGGCAAGACCACCACCATCCGCACCCTGCTCGACCTGCTGCGCCCGACGAGCGGACGCGTCGCGGTGCTCGGCCTCGACAGCCACGCCGACTCCATGGAGATCCGGGCCCGGACCGGCTACCTCCCCGGCGACCTCGCGCTTCCCGACCGCCTCACCGGGCTCGAGGTCCTCGACTGGTGCGCCTCGCTGCGGCCCGGCAGCCCACCGGTACGGCGAGACGAGCTGGTCGAGCGCTTCAGCGCCCAGATCGACCGGCCGGTGCGCCGGCTCTCCCGGGGCAACCGCCAGAAGCTCGGGCTCGTGCAGGCGTTCCAGCACGACCCCGAGCTGGTGATCCTCGACGAGCCGACGTCGGGCCTCGACCCGCTCGTGCAGGACGAGTTCCAGCGCCTGCTCCGCGACCAGGTCGCGTCCGGCCGGAGCGTGTTCCTGTCGTCGCACTCGCTCGACGAGGTCCAACACGTCGCCGACCGGGTCGGCATCATCCGCGAGGGGCGCCTGGTCACGGTCGAGACGGTCGAGTCCCTGCGTGAGCGGGGGCTGCGGCGCGTCACGGCGACGATGGGATCGGGGCAGGGCGCCGAGGCCGCGGGACGACTGTCGCCGCTCGTCGGGGTCACCGACCTCCGGGTCGAGGGTGACGTCGTGACCTTCGCCGTCGGCGGCTCCTTCGCCTCCGTGGTGCAGGCGCTGGCCGGGCTCGAGGTCACCGACCTGCTGAGCCGCTCGGCCGACCTCGACGAGGTCTTCCTGGCCATGTACCGGGGCGAGTCGGCCGACGAGGCCGTCGACGAGATCGAGGGGGAGGGCCGGTGAGGTTCCCCGATCCTCGCCCGGGCGCTGGGTGACCGCCGCCGGTCGCTGGTGTGGTGGTCGGTCGGTGTGGCCGCCTACCTGGCGATGATCGTGGCGGTGTTCCCGACGGTTCGCGACGCCTCGGGCATGCAGGACCTCATGAGCCAGTACCCGAAGAGCGTCCTGGCCATGATGGGCATCGCCGACATCGACTTCACCTCCGGTGCCGGGTACCTGGCTGCGGAGCTGTTCGGCTTCATGGTGCCCCTGTTCCTCCTCGTGCTGACCATCGGGACGGGTGCCTCCGCCATCGGCGGTGCCGAGGACCGGGGCTCCCTCGACCTCGTCCTCGCCCATCCGGTCCGCCGCCGGAGCGTGGTGCTCCAGAACGCCGCGGTGGTCGCGCTGGAGGCGGTGCTCATCGGCGCCGTGGTCATCGCCGGCCTGGCGATCGCCGACCCGATCGTCGACCTGAAGCTCGAGTACGCCAACCTGTTCGGCACGGTCCTCGGAGTCGTGCTGCTCGGCATCCTCTTCGGCTGGCTGGCCCTGGTGCTGGGTGCGGCCACCGGTTCCCGGGCGATCGGGCTGGGCGCCACCAGCGCCTTCGCCGCCCTCGCCTACCTGGGCAGCACCCTGCCGGAGCTGGTCGACGGCCTGCGTCCGGTGCGCTGGGCCTCGCCCTTCTTCTACGCCACGTCCGGCAGCCCGCTGGCCCTCGGTTTCGAGTGGTGGCACGCGGGGGTGCTGGCCGCGGCAGCGGCCGTCGTGCTGGTCGTCGGGGTCGTGCTCTTCGACCGCCGCGCCCTCGCCCGCTGAGGAGACCTGCATCGCGACGACGGGCGTGAGGCCCTCGTCGTGGTGGTCAACGAGCGCGGCCGCTTCCTGTCGGTCGGGCCGCTGTCCTAGGGCGTGTCCGCATCGTCGACGGCAGCGTCACCGTCGTCGTCGCCCGCCGCCGGGGCGGCATCGTCGGTTGCGGTTGCGGCGGCCGCCGCCTTGACCTCGGCGGTGACCTGCACGAAGACCATCTGGAGCTGGGTGAGCGCGTCGCGCAGCGCGGCGCCGTCCTCGCCGAGGCGGTCCTCGGTGGCGTCGAGCACCGCCGACATGGCGTCGATGGCGAGGCGGGCCTCGTCGAGGTCGGGCTGGGGCTGCCCGAGGTGGATGGCGGCGAGCTCGTAGAAGCCGACGACGTGGTTGGTCACGAACTGCGCCGCCGGGGCCGAGAGGATCTGGCGCTGGACGTCGGCCATCTGGGCGATCATCGCCTCGGCCTGGGCCCGCTCCTCGGGGCTGAGCGCATCGAGGTCGGGGCCGCCGACCCGACCGGCCACACCGCTGTCGGGGGCGCCGCCCCCGCGCTCGACTGGTACCTCGCCACCCGGCGTCCACAGGCTCATCAGGTCTCCTCGAAGCTCTCGGATCGGGGCCCACCGCCACGTCGCCGCCGGCCCCCTCGGGCCCGGCGCTCGCTTCTGGCGGGCTGAATCGCTATCGTAGAGCGCTCACAACTGAACGGAAGCGGGGCTCAGCCCCCACCCGGCCACCTCACCACTGCGAACCTGTCGTCTCGACGGCAGTCTCCAGGGCGAAACGGTGCGCCCGGGTCGAAGGCTCTCACGAGCCGGAACCGACGTCGAGGCCGCCACGTGCGGGCTCGTCTCGGCTCTGGTCCGCGGCGGTCGTCGGCTCCCACCGGCGTCCGCCGTCGTTGCTTTTCGGCCTCTGGCCACCTCGACTGCGACCGCCCACCCAGCAGGACGCACAGCAGCAATGCCGAGGGAGGACCTGGCACGAATGAGGAGTGACCGGCCATAGTAACGGCCGCCAACAACGAGCCACGGATCAACGACCGCATCCGCGCCCGCGAGGTGCGGTTGGTCGGAGCCGATGGCGCCCAGATCGGAATCAAGCCCCTTCCCGAAGCCCTGAACATGGCCCGGGAGCTCGAACTCGACCTCGTCGAGGTCGCCGACAAGGCCAACCCACCTGTCTGCCGGATCATGGATTACGGCAAGTACAAGTACGAGGCCGCGCAGCGAGCGAAGGAATCCCGCAAGAAGTCCACCAACGTCGTGGTCAAGGAGATGAAGTACCGGCCCAAGATCGGCGCCGGCGACTTCGGGACCAAGACCAAGAAGGTGGAGCACTTCCTGTCGGAGGGGCACAAGGTCAAGGTCACGATCATGTTCCGTGGCCGTGAGATGCAGCACCCGGAGCTGGGTCGCAAGATCCTCGACCAGGTGGCCGAGGCCGTCGTCGACCAGGGTCGTGTCGAGGTGTACCCCCGACTCGACGGTCGCAACATGACGATGGTCCTCGGACCCGACAAGAAGGCCCAGGCCGCAGCCGAGAAGCGGCGCCAGGCCGAGACCGAGGAAGGCGCCCCGCCGACCAGCGCGGTCACCGACGCCCCGGCCACCACCCGGTCGCCGAGGCACCAGAGGCCCCGTCCGAGGCGACCGAGGCTCCGGCCGAGGTGGTCGAGGCTCCGGCCGAGGCCACCGACACCACCGAGGCCTGACCCCAACCGAACACCCCCACCCGCACGCAGGTCCTGTGCGGGTACCGGCATCGGAGAACCCCATGCCCAAGATGAAGACCCACAGCGGCGCCAAGAAGCGCTTCAAGATCACCGGCTCGGGCAAGATCACCCGTCGCAAGGCGAACCTCAACCACATCCTCGAGAAGAAGTCGCCGGCCCGCAAGCGGCGCCTCTCGGGTGATTTCGAGCTCGCCCCCGGCGACGCCGCCCGCGTGCGTCGCCAGCTCGGCATCTGATCGACCCCGGCGGCGCCACCGGCGCCGACGATCCCGAACCGCTTCAGCACCATCCACGAAAGGAGACCCCGATGGCCCGGGTCAAGCGCGCTGTCGCCAGCAAGAAGCACCGCAAGACCACGCTCGAGCGTGCGAAGGGGTACTACGGCAACAAGAGCCGTTCGTACCGCGCCGCCAACGAGCAGGTCATGCACTCGCTCCAGTACGCCTACCGCGATCGTCGCGCCCGCAAGGGCGACTTCCGGCAGCTCTGGATCCAGCGCATCAACGCGGCGTGCCGCCTCAACGGCATGAGCTACTCGCCGGTTCATCGCCGGCCTGAAGGCCGCCGGTGTCGAGGTCGACCGCAAGGTCCTCGCCGACCTCGCCGTCACCGACCCGGCGGCGTTCACCGCCCTGGTCGAGGCGGCCAACGCCGCGTCGACCAGCGCCTGAACCTCACCGCTCTCGACGACCCTCGTGGGCGTCGAGCCGACACCGCTGTCGGCGAACAACCCTCGTCTGACCTCCCTACGGCGCCTCTCGGGGCGCCGTAGGGCGCGTCTGGACGCCGGGCGCGTTCGTGATCGAGGGCCCGATGCCGGTGGCCGAGGCGCTCGCCGCCGGGCCGTGCTCGACGAGGTCTTCGTCGACGCCGAGGCCTGGGCCGCCGCCGAGCCCGGCACGCGCGCTCCGCGAGGCCGTGGAGGCCGCGGCGGCCGCCGGCACCCCGGTGTGGTCGCTCGGCCCCGGCGTCCTGGCCAAGGTGGCCGACACCGTCACCCCCCAGGGCCTGCTCGCGGTGGCGCCCTCGCCGGCCCGTCGACCTGTCCGAGCTGGTGGCCGACCCCGACCGCGCACCGGCCCGGTGCTCGTGCTCGTCGACGTCGCCGACCCGGGCAACGCCGGCACGCTCGTGCGGACGGCCGAGGCCGCCGGCGCCGCCGGCGTGGTGTTCGCCGGCTCCAGCACCGACCCTTCGGCCCCAAGGCGGTGCGGGCCGCGGCCGGCTCGGTGCTGCGCCTGCCCGTGGCCGAGGCCGCCGACACCGCCGCGGCCCTCGGGCTGCTGCAGGCGGCGGCCGCCGCCTGGTGGCCACCGTCGCCACCGGCGGAGTGGCCCCCGAGTCCCTCGACCTCGCCGGTCCCGTCGCCGTGCTCGTCGGCTCCGAGGCCCACGGCCTGGCCGACCCCGTGGTCGCCGCCAGCGACCACCGACTCACGAT